>DASYRM010000180.1:0-21153 GCA_036004405.1 Vicinamibacterales bacterium | reverse complement strand
CGGCACGCTGGCGCCGTGGTCGCCGCCGCGGCACCTGGTGGTGGGCGGGCTGTATCGCTTCTCGCGCAATCCGATGTACGTCTCGGTGGTCCTGATCCTGTGCGGCTGGACCGTGGGATTCCGGTCGCGAGCGCTCGCGGTGTACGCGCTCGCCGTCATGCTGGCGTTTCACGCGCGCGTGGTCTTCGGCGAGGAGCCGTGGCTCGCGCGCACGCACGGCGACGCCTGGACCCGCTACCGGGCCGGCGTGCCGCGCTGGTTGGGAGTGCGGCGGGGCTGAAGCCTGCTCAGCCCACTCTGCCTACTCCGCCCCCTCCGCCTCCAGGTTCTACGGAAGCCAGATGATCGTGATGCGCGCTTTTCTCATGATCGTCTCCTGACTGTTTCGGGCCCGTTCGCAAGTCACCGGGGCCACAACACCTGGCGGCTGCGAAGCGCCTCGCCCCAGACGACGTTGTCGCCGAGGCCTTCACCCCACACCACGTTGTCGCCGTTGCCTTCGCCCCACACCACGTTGTCGCCGTCCGCCTCGCCCCAGACCACGTTGTCGGTGGTGTTCTCGCCCCAGACGACGTTGTCGCAGTTGGCGCCGCCGCACGCTTCGCCCCACACCACGTTGTCCGCGTCTGCTTCACCCCAGACGACGTTGTCGCCGTCTGCCTCGCCCCACACCACGTTGTCGGAGCCGGATTCGCCCCACACCACGTTGTCGCCCGTGAGCTCGCCCCACACGACGTTGCCGTTAGCCGATTCGCCCCACACCACGTTGTCGGGAGTGGCCGCGCCCCACACGACGAGGCTGCCGCCGGGCGTGCGCATGTCGCCCCACGCGACCGACGTGGCCCACGCGTTGCTGCCCGGCAGCGGCACGCCGCCGGTGACGCGGTAGTTGCCCCAGATGAGATGCCGCGCCCAGGTGATGGACTGAGAGGCGATCGTGTCGACGGGTGCGCCCAGACCGTTCTGCGGGCTGGCGAAGAAGCGGGCGAGCCGCAGCGCGCCGCGGGCGTTGACGAAGCCGGCGCCCGAGACGAGCGGCGAGTCGCCGGGCCGCGCCTCCGCCGTGTATTGCAGGATGGCTTTCACGGCGTTTGGCGTCAGCGACGGGTTCGCTTCGAGCATCAGCGCCACCGTGCCGGCAACCACCGGCGCCGCCATGCTGGTACCTGTCAGGCTGAGATACGGCTTGTAGGGAAGGGCACGCGTGCCGTCGAGCAGGTAGTTCTGCAACTCGCTGTAGAGCACGCTGTGCGGATCGGCCAGCGACTCGATGCCCACGCCGGGCGCCACGAGGTCGGGTTTGGCCGAGAAGTCGAGCCAGGTGGGCCCGCGCGAGCTGAAAGCCGCCACGGTATCGTCGCCGCGTGCCACCGTGCCCTGATGACTTGAGGCGCCCACGGTGAGCACCCACGGGGCATTGCCAGGCGAGGTGATGCCGCCCAGCTGCGATTCGTGCGCCGCGTTCTGACCGAGGTTGCCCGCTGATGCCACGACGACAATGCCGGCATCGACGGCCCGCTTGGTGGCCTGGGCCAGCGGATCGGTGTGGTACGACTCGTAGACGCCGGCTCCGACCGAGAGATTGATGACGCGAATGCCGAGCGCGGTCCGGTTGGCGATCGCGTAGTCGATCGCCTCGATCACGCTGCTGATGAAGCCGAGGCCGTCGTCGTCGAGCGCTTTGAGCGCGATCAGGTCGGCGCGGCGCGCGATGCCCTTCCGCCGCCCGGACGAGTCGTAGCCGTTCCCCGCCAGGATTCCGGCCACGTGTGTGCCGTGTCCGAACCCGTCGCGCGGGGGCACGTTGCTCCAGTTGCTGGATTGGGCCACGGTGAAATCCATGAACGCGACCACACGCTGCCCGGCCGACGAGTGCCAGAGGTCGTCGTGGCTCGTGTTGACGCCGGAGTCGATGACCGCGATGCCGATGCCGTATCCCGTTTCAGGGGGCTCCGGCTCGCCCGGGTTCGTGGCGCGGAGGCCGATGGCGGTTCCCGTGCGCTCGAGCATGGCAAACGCCGGGCGGTCGGCCATGACGCGCGCCACGCGGGGATCCTTTGCCAGAGTGGAAAGATCGAGGTTGCTGATGTCGGCCACGTGGGCCGGGCGTCCCCGCATGGTCCGCGTGGCCACGCCGTGCGCGGCGGTGATGGCGCGCACGTCGGGCGAGCCGAAGAACTCCACGATCACGCGCGAGCGGCCGGTGAGCTGGCGGGCGCGGACGCTCAGCAGGCGATCGAGTTTGGATGCCGCACGATCGACGGCGCCGGCTTGTGCCGCTGACAGCGCTGGGAGGCCGAAGACAGCCAGGAAGAACAGCGCCAACGTGCGCACGTAACGTCCGTGGATGGCAACCATGGGACCCTCGCTCTCGCAACCGCCCTGCCGCCGGGAGCCAGGCAGTGCACAAAATGCAAATTGCAGTGGTGACGCGGGTTGCGGGAGCAAGCGCGCCGCGCCTTGTCAGAGGGGTTATCGGCCGTGTGCAGAATTGGCACACCCCCCGAACGCTTTTGCGCGCAGATAGTGCGAAATTAGGCTGAGGTCTCGACGCGGGACAGCCTCGAGTCCTGTTCGAGCTGATACTCGAGGATCTTGCGGTACAAGGTCCCGCGGCTGATCTCGAGCACCCGCGCCGCCTCTTTCTTGTTCCATGACACCGCTTCGAGCACCCGCTGGATATGGGCGCGCTCGGCGTCGCGGAGCGTCGGCAGCTTCGGGCGCGCCTCCGCGGCTTGGGGCACCGGCGTGTGGGCGTGCAGGAACTCGATGTCGCCTTCGCGGATCACCCGGCCCGGAGACGACAGCGCCGCGCGCGACACCGTGCTCTCCAGCTCGCGGATGTTGCCCGGCCAGTGGTAGCTGATCAGACGCGACACCGCCTCGTCCGAGAACACCTTCGCGTCGAGCGGCAGCCCGTTGGCGGCGCAGTAGCGTGCCACGAAGCGGTTGGCGAGCACCGGGATGTCCACCGGCCGCTCGCGCAGCGAGGGCAGGCGGATCGAGAACGCGTTGACGCGGTAGTAGAGGTCTTCGCGGAACCGGCTGTCACGCACGAACTCGTCGAGCGGGCGGTTGGTGGCCGAGATGAGGCGGAAGTCCACCTCGATCGACTTCTGGCCGCCCAGGCGCTCGAAGCGGCGGTCCTCGAGCACGCGCAGCAGCTTGGCCTGAGCCACGAGCGACAGGTCGCCCACCTCGTCGAGGAAGAGCGTGCCGCGGTCCGCCAGCTCCACGCGGCCCGGCTTGCGGTCCACGGCGCCGGTGAACGCGCCCTTCTCGTAGCCGAAGATCTCCGACTCGAACAGCGTGTCGGGCAGCGCGGCGCAGTTGACCGCCTGGAAGTTCTCGCGGCTGCGCGCGCTCAGCTCGTGGATCATGCGCGCCACCACTTCCTTGCCCGATCCGGTCGGTCCGAGGATGAGCACCGAGATGCCCGACTTGGCGGCGGTGCGGATCCACTCGAAGACGATCAGCATCTTCTCGTCGCGCCCGATCATTTCGCGGAACCGCTGCACCGACGGCGACTGATCCTCGGTGCTGATGGCCGCGCGGCGCTCCAGGAAGGCGTCGAGCTGGTTGGCGACGCCGGGGCGCTCGGGGCGGGCGGCGGCGAAGTGCGTGGGCCGCTCGGGCAGACGGCGCGCGACGCCGAAGTCCACCAGCTCCTTGAGGCAGTTCTCGACGTCGAGGCGCATGCGGCCAAACGTGGCCATCAACGACTCCACGTCGAAGGCTTCGTTAGGCTGCGCGTTCAGGAAGCGGACGAGGCCCGCCCGCAGCGGCGACTGCACGAGCGCGCGAAAGCGTGCTTCGGCGACGTCCGGTTCGGGACGGGTGGTGGCGGCGGCGCGTTGCGCGGAAAAGCTGATCTCGTTCACGCAGATATAACCACTTTGCGTATCGGCTCAGCCACGACGCTGCGACAGGTTTTCCACGAGCCGCCCGCCCGAAGGGCGGGCAATCAAACACTGGTTACGCGAAGCTGCGCTGCGTGAATTCGGGCGCAGCTTCGCGATGCTAAGCTCTTGAGCGATGCCGTACCGTGCACCTGGTGCTCCCGAGCCGCCGAAATCCAAGACACTCTCCGGTAAGCCGATCCGCTACTACCGCCCCCGCGGCAGTGCAGATGTGCGTCATTTGATCGACGAGGGCTTCCAGGCGTTCAACGCCGCCCGGCTGGGCGAGGCGTGCCGCATCTTCAGCGACAAGATGCTGGCGCCCGAGAACGACACCACCATCGCGCTCACGCTGGCCGGTGCGATGACGCCGGCTGGGCTTGGTGGCTGCATCGTGGAGATGATGGAGCGCGGGCTGATCGACTTCATCATCAGCACCGGAGCCAATCTCTATCACGACCTGCACTACGCGTTGAATTTCACACTGCACCGCGGCTCGCCCTTCGTGAACGACGTCGAGCTCTATGAAGAGGGCGTGATCCGCATCTACGACGTGCTCTTCCCGGCCACGGTGCTGCTGAAGACCGACGCCTACGTGCGCGACTTCCTCGTCCGCTGGGGCATGAACGGCCCGGTGTCCACCTCGGAGCTGCACTACGCGCTCGGCCTCGACCTGATGCAGCGTCAGCCCGGATGCGAGGAGTATTCGGTCGTGGCGGCGGCGGCAAAAGCCGGCGTGCCGATCTTCACGTCGTCGCCCGGCGACAGCTCGATCGGGATGAACATCGCCTACCACGAGCTGATGAACGACAGCCGGCTGATGATCGATCCCAACAAGGACGTCAACGAGGTGTGTGCGTTCATCCTTGCGGGGAAGAAGAACGGGTGCGTCATCCTTGGCGGCGGCTCGCCCAAGAACTTCTACCTGCAGGGGCAGCCGACGCTGTGGGAGGTCTACGGCATCCCCAAGGGCGGCAACGACTACTTCATCCAGATCACCACCGATCAGGTGGTGTGGGGCGGGCTGTCGGGCGCCACTCCGGCCGAGGCGGTGAGCTGGGGCAAAGTGAACCCGGGCGTCCTGCCCGACACCGTCGTGGCGTACGCCGACTCGACCATCGCGTTTCCGCTATTCTGCGAGTACGCCGTCGGCTCGACGAACAACCGCCGGCCGCGCAAGGAGCTCGTCCACAAGCGCGACGCGCTGGTGTCGGCGCTGAGGAAAGAAGCGAAGGAAGTTACGCGAGCAGAGATCGAGTGAGTACGTAGGGGCCGCCATCAGGCGGCCCATGGCCGGCTCTGAATGGGAACACTCTCTTCTGAACTGGGCCCGCACGTGGCCGGCATTGCCGGCCAGCCGCGCGTCTACGTGGACGCCAATATGCCCGCGCGTCTCGTTGCGCTGATGCGTACGCTGCTCAAGTGGGACGTGCTGTTCGTGACGGAGCACGACGAGCTCCGCCGCGCGGCGGACACCCTGCACTTCCGGCTCGCCGGCCAGTTTCGCCGCACGCTGGTAACGCTCGATCGCGACTACCTCGACGACCGCAAGTTCCCGCCGGCCGAGAGCCCGGGCGTGCTCGTGCTCACGGCGCCCAATGAGAACGGCCTGGCGGCGTTGCTGAAGCGCCTCGATCGTGATGCGTTCCGCGCCGCGCCCGAAGGACCCGCGCTGCCGTTCGAAGGGCACAAGGTTCACGTGCACGTGGACTGGCGCGCCGGTGAGGCCACGGGCCGGTGATCATTCTGTCGGGCGGCGATCTCGTCCTGCCCGATCGCATCGTGACCGGCGGATCGCTGGTGCTCGACGGCTCGCGCATCGCCGCGGTGGAGTCGAACGCGCGCGTGGACACAGCCGGTGCCGAGGTCGTCGACGCCCGCCAGTGCTACGTCGTGCCCGGATTCATCGACGTGCACGTGCACGGGCTCGACGGCATCGATCTCTTCGATCGCGACGCGGCGGTGGCCGAGATGGCCGGCCGCATGCCGGCGTTTGGCGTGACCGCTTTCTGTCCGACGTCGATCGCGTGCGATCCGGCGGCGCTGCGCGGCTTCCTGGCGGCCGTCGGCCGCGCCCGTCTGGCGCCGTCCGCGCGCGTGGCGCGCGTGCTGCCCGCGCACCTCGAGAGCAACTTCCTCAATCCGGAGTACGCCGGCGCGCAGCCGCTCGAATGCCTGCGGGTGCCGGCGGATCTCGACGCGCGTTCGACGCCGCTGGCGCCGGGCGCCGAGACCACGTTCTCCGGCCGCGAGATTCTCGACGTGATCGCCACCTGTCGCGCCGACGTCGGCATCGTGACCGTGGCGCCGGAGCTCGAGGGAGGGATCGACCTGGTGCGCACGCTGTGCGCCGACGGCCATCGCGTGTCGCTCGGCCACTCCGGCGCCGACTTCGACCAGGCGATGGCCGCCTTCGACGCCGGTGCGCGGCACGCCACGCACCTGTTCAACCGCATGCCGGCGCTGGCTCATCGCGCGCCCGGACTGCCGGGTGCCGCGCTCGCGCGCGAAGACGTCGTGGCCGAACTGATCTGCGACGGCCACCACGTGCACCCGGCCATGTGCCGTCTGGCCATGAGCGCCAAGGGTCCGCGCGGCATCCTGGCCATTACCGACGGCACCGCGGGCGCCGGCCTGCCCGTCGGTTCGTCGGCGCGGCTCGGACCGCGGACGATTCGCGTCGGCCCCTACGCCGCCGAGCTCGAGAACGGGACGCTCGCCGGCAGCACGCTGACGATGGATCGCGCGTTTGCCAACGTCGTCAACCTGTTCGGAGGGTCGCTGGTGGACGCGGCGCTGATGTGCGCCACCAACCCGGCGCGTGCGCTCGGTCTTGCCGGCCACGGCGTCATCGCCGAGGGCGCCCCCGCCGACCTGGCCGTGCTCGATCGCAATTTCCGTGTCGTCCGCACGTTCGTCGGCGGCGTGCAGGCGTGGGGGCCGCCGGGCGGTGGGCAGTCGTGGGGGCCGCCTTCAGGCGGCCCGTCGGAGATCAGATCCTGAGACAGGCCGCCATCGTCGCGATCCTGATCGCCGGCGCGGCGGCGTGCCTGCTGGCGTTTGCGCGGTCGCGCCCTTCCTCGATCGAAGCCGGCTTCTGGTTCGAGCCACCGTTCGCGTTTGAATCCCATCGCCTGGGTGCGCCGCTCACCGCAACCGAGATCGCGACGATCGAGTCGGTGGCGCGCCGCGAGCTGCGCGCGGCGTTCGACGGGTTGCCGATTGAGATCTCAGATCGCCACGACGCGCGCTACACCCTCCGCGTCGTGCAGGCGGTGCGCGACCTGCGCTTCAAACGTCCGGTGGGCGTGGCCGGCCAGTCGCGCGGGATCGCGGCCTTCGGCGGTTCGGGGAGCGTGAGCTTCGACTTCCTGGCCAACGGCGCGATGGCGTGGGCGCCGGACGACGCCGATCGCGCGGAGCTCGTGGCCGCCATCGGCCGCGGCATCGGCCGGACGGCCGTTCACGAGTTCACCCATCAGATCCTGCCGATGGCGCCCATCCACGACAGCCGGGACGATCAGAGCTACGAGTACGCATCGGCGGCGCGCCGAGCGCAGTACTACGGACCGATGCACTGGGATCTCGCATGGCCGCTGCTGCAACACAAGGGCGCCAACTGACCAGGTGACATCCCCAACCGAGTCCGCAAGTCACGCGGCTGGTCTTCGAGTATGCTCTCGCCTCGAAGCACCACGGAGGTCCACCATGAGGCGACCCTGGTCAACAACCTAGAAGCAGCACCAGCGTCATAGGAGGAGGCACAGATGATCGTAAAGCGTGTGGGTCCGCTATCGGTTGCCAAGAACGCCGCCGTGCTCTACGCGGTTCTCGGCCTGATCGTGGGCGGCATGTTCTCGCTGGCCGCCGTGGCCGGCGCTTTCGGCAGCAGCGACGAGACCGGTGTCGCGGCCGGCATTGCCGGCCTCGTGGGCGTGGGCGCGATCGTGATCGCTCCGATCTTCTACGCCTGCATCGGGTTTGTCGGGGCTCTCATCAGCTGCGCGCTCTATAACGTCGTGGCGTCGATGGTGGGCGGCATCGAGCTGGACGTCGAGTGAATGTGCCCGGGTCCAAAGGACCCGGGCCACGTACGGGCCGGCTGAACGCCGGCCCCCCACCAACTCTCAACGCTTGCTGAACGTGGCGCTCCATGTGGGCGCCGCGCGCTTCACGAGCTCCAGCAGCTGCGGCGGGATGTCCTCTTCGCCCGTCAGCTGTCGGATCTCCAGCACGTCGTCGAAGCCGAGGCCGGTCGGGCAGCGCATGGCCCACTCGATCGCCTCGTCCAGCGAGGCCACGTCGAGCACATAGAACCCGCCGACCAGTTCCTTCGACTCGGCAAACGGTCCGTCCACCACGCTGCGCCGGCCGCGCTTCACTTCCACCCGCGCTCCCTTGCCGGCGGGATTGAGCCCCTCGGCTGCCACGAGGACACCGGCCCGGTGCATCTCCTCGTTGAACTGCATGTAGGCGGTGAACAGCTTTTCATCGAAGGGGGCCTCGGGGTTCGGGGCGGCGGTTTCGGGGCCCGGGTGGGCGGTAATGACGAATTTCATTCGAATGTTCTCCTTGGAAGCGGCATCTATCATCACGTCGAACGGAAAACGCCCGGATCGACTCCCGCGACTAACTCCATTTGGGTATGCCAGCCGAGCTTCGTTCAATGCAACGTGGTGGAGCTGGCCGGGCTGGTTGACGGGGCCTCGACGCCGATTCAGAATCCGACGCCCCCCTCCGGCAGCGTCATGACTGTGCGCCACGTTCGCGCTGCGCTTTTCCTCTGTCTGCTCGCCTGGCCCGCGACGGCCGGCGCCGACACGGGCGGAGGCCTGTCCGGCTACTCGGTCACCACATGGACCGAGAAAGAAGGACTGCCGGCTGGTCGCATTCGCGCGATGGCGCAGAGCGGCGAAGGCTACCTGTGGCTCGGCCTCGAGACAGGTCTCGTCCGCTTCGATGGTCTTCGCTTCGTCCCCTGGGACGCGAGCCATCTCCCCACGTCGGTGTGGTCGCTGTTGAACGCCCGCGACGGCAGCCTCTGGGTCGGTCTCTCGAGCGCGACGCCGATTGCGCGTCTGCACAACGGGCGCACCACGCTCTTCGGTGCGGCGGAGGGGCTGCCCAACACGCTGGCCGCGTCGTTCTACCAGGATCAAAAGGGCGTCATCTGGGCCGGCACGCTCTCCGGCCTCTTCCGCTTCACCGGCACGCGATGGGAGAAGGTCGAGGTCGGCGACCCCGCGTCATCGTCGGTGATCGGCGTCTACGAAGACGGCGAGGGCCGGCTGCTCGCCGCCACGCCGATGGGCGTCTATCGCCGCGCGTCGCCCGACGCCGGCTTCGAGCTCGTGGCCCATGTGGAGGTGGCGAGCAACGTCCATTTCAGTTTCACCCGCGATCGCGCCGGCGCGGTGTGGGTGAGCGATTTCCACGACGGCTTCCATCGGCTCGATACAGGCCCGCTGCCGGCGGGCGCGGAATCGCTGCACGGATGGGGCGTGCAGCTGCTTCACGATCGCCGCGGCGCGATGTGGGTGGCCACGCAGGGACAGGGGCTCTGGCGCGTGGTCGCCAACCCGGAAGCAGGCGCGCCGTCGATTGCCGTGGCCACGATGCGCGACGGCCTGGCGAGCGAGGCGGTGCAGGCGTTGCTCGAGGATCCGGAAGGCAACATCTGGCTGGGCACGCCCGGCGGGCTGCAGCGGCTGTCGCCGCACCGGGTCACCCCGCTGCGCGACTTCGGCGTGTCGCGCGCGCTGGAAGTCACCCCCGACGGAGCGATGTGGGTCGGGACGTCATCTGGTCTCACGCGCTTCTCCGGCGGCGAGCGCCGGCTTTTCACCGAGGCGGATGGCCTGCCCGGCTCGGTGGTGCTGGCGCTCCACGCCGGACCGCGCGGCGAGCTGTGGATCGCCACCGAACTTGGCGTCGCGATCTACGAGAAGGGCCGCTTCACCAGGCTCCCGCTGCCCAAGGACGCCAACCTGCCGCGCATCTTCGCCATCGCCACCGCCGGTGAGGACGTGTGGCTGCGCGACTTCTTCTTCCGCCTGCACCACTGGCGCGGCGGCAGGCTGCTGCCGGTGGACGAGCTGCCCGAGCCGTTCCGCACCAACGTCCGCTCGGTTCACACCGATCGGAACGGACGGGTATGGTTCGGTGCCGGAGACGGGCAGCTGGCCGTGCGCGACGTGAAAGGCGGGCTCACGGTCCGGCAGCTGCCGATTGGCGGCGCGGTCCGTCTGTACGAAGACCGTGAAGGCGTGCTCTGGATCGGCGGCGACGACGGCATGAGCCGGATGGACGGCAGCGAAGTCGTCAGCCTCACCCGGGCGCAGGGTTTCCCCGGCAGCGTGAAGAGCATCGTCGAAGACAAGACCGGTCAGCTCTGGATCGGCATCGGCACCGGCATCATCCGTCTCGAGAAAGCACAGTTCGTCGACGCCGCCCGTACCAGCGACATCAGAAAGCTGCGCTACCGCTTCTTCAATGCCGCCGACGGCGTGGCCGGCATCCCGGTTGCCGAGGGCACCTGCACCGGCGTACGGGCCGCGGACGGACGGATCTGGTTCGTGACCAGCGGCGGGCTCACGATCGTGGACACCGAGCGCGTCGGTCCGCCGCCGGTGATGCCGCCGGTGCGCATCGAATCGGTGACGGCCGACGCGCAGAAGTACGATCCGCAGTCGGGACTCTTCGCGCCGTCACAGACGTCTCACCTGCACATTGCGTTCACGGCGCTCACGCTCACCGATCCGACGCGCATCCGGTTCCGCTACCGGCTCGACGGCTTCGATCACGACTGGATCGACGCGGGCGCCAGCCGCGAGGCGATCTACACGAACCTGCCGCCGCAGCAGTACCGCTTCGTGGTCGAGGCCACCAACGGCGACGGCGTCTGGACGCCTGGGGCGACCTGGAGCTTCGGCGTCGAGCCGATGTTCTATCAAACGCGCTGGTTTGCCGCGCTGATGACGACGATGGCGGGGCTGGTCGTGGCCGCGGTCTGGCGGTTGCGGGTGCGCAGCGTCCGCCGGCAGTTCGCCCTCGTGCTCGCTGAACGGATCCGCATGAGCCGCGCCATCCACGACACGCTGCTGCAGGGGCTGGCCGGCCTGGCGCTCCAGGTGGACGACCTGTCGCACACGCTCGAGGACGCTAATCGTGAGTCGGCGCGTGGCCGCGTGGTGAAGATGCGGCGGATGGTCGAGGAGTACATCCGCGAGGCCCGGCAGTCGATCTGGGATTTGCGCTCGCCGCGGCTGGCGCAGTCGGATCTGCCGAACGCGCTGAAGCAGGCGGGGCGGCGCGCGATTGGTGAGCGGCCGGTGACGCTCGACTTCACGGTCACCGGTACCCCGCACCGGTGCGCACCGGTAGTCGAGGAGCAGCTGCTGCTGATCGGTCAGGAGGCGGTGAACAACGCCGTCCAACACGGCCGCGCCACGCGGGTCGACATGGAGATCGCCTACGACGAGAGCCATACACGGCTGCGCGTCAGCGACGACGGGTGCGGGTTCGATCCCGACAGCCTCGCGGAGGCCAACGGGCACTATGGGCTGATCAGCATGCGCGAACGGGCCGAACAGGTCAAAGGGCGCGTGCGGATCGATTCGGCGCCGGGACGTGGAACGCTCGTGGAAGCGGTCGTACCGACGGTTTGAGAGGGAGCATGGATCAGATCATGGCGGAATCGGGCCAGCGAATTCGAGTGTTCTGTGTGGACGACCATCGTGTGATGCTGGAGGGGCTCGCACTCCTCATCGGCCGCCAGGCCGACATGGAGGTGGTGGGATCGGCCACCAACGGCGAACAGGCGATCGATCAGGTGGTCCGGATGAAACCGGATGTCACGCTGATGGACCTGCAGCTGCCGGGCGTGAGCGGTCTGGATGCGATCCGGAAGATCCGGCAGAGCGATCCGCACGCGCGGATTGTCGTCCTCACGATGTACCAGGGCGACGAGGACATCTACCGCGCGCTCGAGGCCGGGGCGGCCACCTATCTCTTGAAGGACGCGCTCTCGGAGGATCTCGTGCGCGTGATCCGCGAAGTGCATTCCGGCGGCAAGCCGCTCGGCCGCGACGTCGAAGCGGCGCTCGCCGGGCGCCTGAAGCAGCCGCCGCTCACGCCGCGCGAAGTCGAGGTGGTACGGCTCATCGCCGAGGGCATGCGGAACAAGGAGATTGCGGTCACGCTCGGCATCAGCGAGCAGACGGCGAAGGTGCACGTGAAGAACATCCTCGCCAAGCTCGGGGTGAGCGACCGCGCGGCGGTGATCCCGGTAGCCCTGAGGCGCGGGATCATCCACCTGCAATAGAGAGTGTACGTAGAGGCGCACCTTTAGGTGCGCCTGCAGGCCCAACGCTACTTGGCCAGCGACAGGGCGGTGGAGCTGAACTCGACCACCTTCCACTCGCCGTTGATCCGCACGACGAGCTGGCCGACCGGCGTGCCGCGTTTCACGCCGGTCATCCTGAACCCGACGTCGGGTCCGGCAAGCACGACTGGCGGCACCGGATTCGGCACGATGGCCGTCTGGGCGCGGCTCCACGCCGCCACGCCGAGCAGCACGACGAAGAACGCTGCCAAGGCGACGAGGCGAATCTTCAGCTTCATGACCCCTCCTGGGCTCTCTGCCGGTAGACGATACGCCGCGGCGGCTGGTTGGGTTACCTGGGCCGGTGGGCGTTCAGCGTCCGGAGCGCGAGGTCGGCGCCGGCCTGCATCGACAGCTCCCCGCCGCGAACGCGGGCCGCGAACGCGGTGAGGCGCGCGTTCGCTTCGACATACCCGACAATCCAGCTGATGCCCTCACGCGCCACCGTCGTGTTTCCGGTCTTGGCGTGGACGACGAGCGGTCCGGGCCACGTCAGCGCGAACGGGTGCGTGCCCGAGGCGTTGGTGATCGCCCCTTGCGGCATGACGAACGCGGCCTTGACCGCGTCGATGTTGCGACGCTCCGCCGGCAGCCTGTATGTGACGACCCGCGACACGAAATCGAGCTGCTCCAGCGGCGACACGGCCAGGTCGCCGGTCAACCAGAAGGTGGTCTGCTCGCCCTCGTACGAGTCCGTGCCGTAGCCGAGCCGCTTCAGCGACGCGAGCATGCGCTCGCGCCCGATGAGTCGCGCGGTTCGCTGGTAGAACCACAGCGCCGAGCTCTTCATCGCCGAGTCGAGCGAGTGCGGTTTTTCCCAGGCGGGAAACGGGTATTTCGTGCCGTCCCAGGGCACGAGCGCCAGCGGGTCGGCAACCACGCCGGTCTCGAGCGCGATGAGCGCGTGCGGAACCTTGAACGTGGACGCCGGGGCCGTCTTCACGACACATTCAGCCGCGTCGCTCACGAACGGCGCGGAGCCGTCGAGGGTCTGGATCAGCGCGCACTGGTGCGTTTCGGTCGCCGCCCGGGCGAGTGACCCGAGTGCCGCCGTCGCGAGCAGGCATGCGGCGCCGAGTCGCGAGAAGTTCACCTGTCCTGGCCGTTGGCGGCGATGCCGAGCAGGGCGCCGGGAATCACGAACACGCCGAGGAAGAACAGGTCGCCGCCGCTCTCCGCGATGGCCCACGCGCCGAACGCCATGTAGATCACCGCAGTGACGGCCACCGGCAGGAGCGGCGGCTTGGCCCCGCGCAGCCGTCCCACGAACGTGGCGACGGTGATGATGCCGAGGATCACCATGGCCGCGCCGCCAAACACCCAGCCGATGTGGAGACTGGCCTGCAGGTCGGGCGGGACGTTGGTATGTGACAGCTGCTCCGCCAGGCTCTTCGATCCCAGCCACGTATGCGCCACGCTGCTGGCGAGGAGGATCACGCCGGCGAGGATGCCGAGAATCAGGCGCGCGCGTTTCATCGGGCAGGAACCGTAGCATACCGGGTGCGATCGGGCACGCCAGCCTCGTGAAACGCATCGCGGCGCTCGCGGCACTTGCTGCACTGGCCGCAGTGGGCGCCGTCCTTCGGGTTCATGCACGACAGCGTGAGCTCGAGCGGTACGCCGAGCTCGACGCCCAGCCGGATCACTTCGTCCTTGTGCATGCGGGCGAGCGGCGTGTCCACCGCCAGGTCGTGGGCGAGGCCCAGCGAGAGAGCGCGCGCCATCGCGGCAAAGAACTCGGGAGTGGCGTCGGGAAACGGGTTGCCCGCGAGCGGCCCGAGTGCCAGACGCCCGATGCGCTGCTGCGCGCAGTAGATGCCGGCCTTGGTGAGCAGAATCACGTTGCGGCCGGTGAGGTACACGTCCTCGTCCGGGGTGTCGAAGGCCGGCGGCTCGCCGCGCAGCGCCCAGTGATTCGGCGAATACAGGTCGCGCACGGTGAACGTCAGCGTCGCCGGGGCCTCCATGCCGGCAAAGGCCGGCGTCGCGCGCAGGCGCTCCAGCGCCGCCAGCTCCTCGGCCTCCCACGCCAGCCCGGTGCTCACGTAGATCGGCTGCACGCGCGACGTGCGCGCCTCCGACGCCGCGAGCACCGCGCTATCGAGCCCCGCGGAAAGAAGAACAGCGGTCTGTGTTCTGGACAAGTCCTGAAGCCGAGGCCCGAAGCCCGAAGCCTGGAGGGTAACATTACTCCCATGTACTCCGTCACCAAGCGTATCGAGTTCTGCTACGGGCACCGCCTGCTCGACTACGACGGGATGTGCGCGCACCCGCACGGCCACAACGCCGTGGCGGAGCTCGAGATTCAATCGGCGGCGCTGGATGGCCGCAACATGGTGATGGACTTCGGCGACATCAAGCGCGCCATCAAGACGTGGGTCGATCGCGAGCTCGATCACAGAATGATCCTGCGCGCCGACGATCCGCTGACGCCCCTCCTCGAGGGGCTGGGCGAGCCCGTGTACAAGCTCGATAGCAATCCGACCGCCGAGCGGATTGCCCGCCTCATCTTCGACGTCGCGCGCGAGCAGGGGCTCCCGGTCGCGAAAGTCACCGTGTGGGAAACGCCGGACTCGTGGGCCACTTACAGCGCCTGATCGCCTTCGATCTCGACGGCACCCTCATCGACTCGCGCCGCGACCTGGCGGACTCGGCCAATCAGCTGATCGCCGAGCTCGGCGGCGCGCCGTTGCCCGAGGAGGCGGTAGGGCGCATGGTGGGTGACGGTGCGCGCGTGCTGGTGGAGCGGGCGCTGGCCGCCACGCGGCTCGTGGATCCCGGCGACGCCCTGCCGCGCTTTCTGCAGATCTACGACACGCGCCTGCTCAATCACACGCGCCCGTATCCCGGCGTCGAGCAGGCGATCGAGGCGGCGCGACGCGGCGCCCGCGTCACGATGCTGACCAACAAGCCGCTGCACCACACCGCCCGCATCGTCGAGTCGCTGGGCTGGGCGCCGCTCTTCGACGAGGTGGTGGGCGGCGACAACCCGCGTGGTCGCAAGCCGGCGCCGGAGGCGCTGCTGGCCATGATGGCGGGCGCGGGAGTCACGGCGGCGGAGACGCTGATGGTGGGGGATTCGAAGGTCGATCTCGATACCGCGCGGCGGGCCGGCGTCCGCTGCTGCCTGGTGTCGTTCGGCTACGGCTTCGAGAGCGTGGACAAGGCGCCCATCGAGGGCGAGACGATCGTCAGGGACGTCGCGACGCTCGTGCGCGAGATCGAATCATTCGTCGCCCGGGTCTAAAAGACCCGGGCCCACGTCCGTGGGGGCCGCCCTCATTCGTACGTAGGGGCCGCCTTCAGGCGGCCCGTCCATCGTCAGAGCGATCTGAGAAACGCCAGCAGCGACGCGCGGTCGGCATCCGGCAGCTGCTCGAAGCCGCGCCGCGCGAGCTCCGCCTCGCCGCCGTGCCGGCGCACCGCCTCCTCCGGCGTGGCCGCCGAGCCGTCGTGCAGCAGCGGCCGCCGCAGGCGCAGCCCCCACAGGGCCGGCGTCCGGATTTCATCGGCGTCCGCCGGACCCTGGACGATGCCGTCACCGGTGGCGACATCGTGGAGCAGCAGATCGGAAAAGAGCGGCACCGGCTTGCGGTCGAAGAGCGGATTGCTGTTCGGCCCGGTTGTCATCGCGGGACGGTGGCACGCCGCGCAGCCGATGGCCGCGAACACCTGTTCGCCGACCCGGGTCACCTCGCTCGATCCCTCGCGCGTCACCGGACCGAGGAAGCGCATGAAGCTGGTGAAGTTGTCGATGCCGCGCCGGCGCGTGCGCGGGTCCCGAATGTCCTCGGGATCGCCGATCCGGTCGCAGGCGCGCATCCGCTCGGCGGTCACGCCGTAGGCGACCTCGGCAGAGAAGATGTCGTTGGTGATGCCCATCTCGTTGCGGTAGGCGTCGGCGCTGAACGCGAGCAGCGTCGCGTGCTGCCCCTTCCAGCCGAAGCGTCCGATCCGCCGCTCGCCGGTGGCCGCGTCCACGATGCGGGCCGCGCGGCCCGACACGCCGTCGCGGTCCCGGTCGGACGGGTCCTCGAGCGCCTCGATGATGTCGTCGGGGATCGCCTCGACCAGGCCGGCGCCGAAGAGCGGAATCGGCACCCGGCGGGCGAAGACGTCGGCCTCGGGCGGCACGATGGCCTGGCAGCCGTGGGTGGGAATCGAGAACAGGTGAAAGAGCGTTTCGCCGGTGGCGTCGAGGGTCTGGAACCGGCCGTTGGCGGCGCGGCGTCCCGCGCGGATTTCCGCGATGGTCCCGGCGCCGCCGATGGCGGGCACGTTGTGGCAGGCGGCGCAGCTCGTGGCGTTGAAGGCGGGCCCGAGCCCTTCCTCCGCCGTTTCGACTTCGAGAAAGTCGTCGAGACCGAGCCGGAACTCCTCGAACTCGGCGGGCGTCACGCCGGGAAGCGCTTCGCCGGGCGCCTGCCCCCGGAGCTGAGCGGTCAGGATCACGCCTCCCGCGAGAACCAGCAGTGCGACCGCGGCCACCGCGGGCAGGTCTAGAGACCTGCCCCTACGAAAGCTATGCATACCTACTCGCTCGCGACGATCACGCCGCGCATGAACTCGTGCCCCGCCCCGCACAGCTGCGAGCACTCGAAGGTGTAGCGGCCCGCCTTGGGCGTGAAGGTCACCGTGGCCACCCCTTTGCCGCGCTTGGGCAGCTCGAGGTCCACGTCGGTGCCCACGATGTGGAAGCCGTGCGCGGTGTCGTCGCTGCGCAGACGGATCTCCAGCGTGGTGCCGGCCTTGGTCTTGATCTCCGACGGAGTGAAGGTGAAGCGCTCAGCGGTGATCTCGATGACCTGTCGCGGCGTGTCAGAGGGTTGGGCGCCGCGCGCCAGCGAGACGACCCCAGCGGTGACGGTCGCGGCCACGGCGATGAGCAGGGAGGCGCGCAGGCGAGGCATCAGAACCACCATCCGAGGCCGAGGTTGAAGGAGTTGGGCGCCCGGATCACGGCGCTCCGGTTGCGGACCAGCGAGTAGTCGGCCTTGATCGCGATGTCGGCGTCGGGCCAGTAGGTGGCGCCGAACACCCAGGCATCGCGGTCGAACTGCGGCAGGCGGATGCCACCCGGCGCCATCCGGTGCTGGGTGTCGAAGTTCTCGTAGCGTGCGAAAGCGCCGACGTCGCCGAATCGCGCCCCCTCGATGAACCGGTAGCCGCCCTCGGCGTACATGCCGCGCAGCACGCGGCCGATGTTCGGGTCCACGCCGACGCGGCGGGTGAGCGCATCGTTCAGCAGGTCGGCGTTGTCGATCCACACCTGTGCGAACTGCAGCCGTCCTTCGAACCGGTTGCGGCTGAAGCGCGCGTCGGCTTCGGCGAGTTTCACCGGCACGTCGAACCGTGGGCGGAACTCGAAGCCCGACCGTCCCGACCAGCCGCTGACGCCAAGTGTCAGCCCACGCACGCCGACGTATTCCACGCGGCCCGTCGTGGCCACGCGACCCGCGTTGGCCTCCGACCCGTGCTGCACCCCTTCTCGCAGGCCATCCTCGGCGCTGAACTCGGCGGCGTTGAGGGGCGCGGTGACGAAGCCGCGATAGCGCCAGCCGCGGCCGACCTCACCGTAGACGCCGACGCCGGTTTCGAACCACGTGGTGGGAACGATCACCGTGTCCACGAACGGCCGCTCGACGCCGTAGTAGACCGGCGGCTCGTGACGCTCGTTGATGATGCCCACCGGCATCAGCACCATGCCGGCGCGCACGTTGAAGCCGCGCGACAGCACGAAGTCAACGTAGGCCTGCTCGAGCTCGAGCTCGCCCTTCTCTTCGCCGCCCTCCACGAGCGCGTGCTCGATCTCGATCTCGCTCACGAAGCGGATGCGATCGCTGAACGAGTGGGTGACCAGCAGCACGAAGCGATGGAAGTCCAGCGAGCCGTCGCCAAACTGGGGCTTGTTGTAGTGGAAGTCCATGTAGCCCGAGAGACTGGTGCGCGGGCCGCGCGTCTGGGCAGACTGCTCCGCACCGTCCTGGGCCAGCGCGGGCAGGCCCGCGAGAAGCAGGAGCAGCGCGGTGAGCGCCACCTGTACCAGCAGCTTCGACGCGGCACGCGTTCCAATCGTGATCAGCCGGTCGCCTTCGGCGCGGACGCGCACGCTGTCGGCCGAGGCATCGCGCTCCTCCACCTGAATGGCGGCGCCGGGCTTGAGATGGTGGCGATCGACAAAGCGCAGGAAGGCCTTGTCCTGATCCACCACGCGCGTCACCCTGACCGGCGCGCCGATCGGGCACGTCATCAGCGTCTGCGACTCCTGCGGCTTCACCTGCCCGTCCGCGTTGGGAATCGGGTCGCCGTGCGGATCGACCTCGGGACGCCCGAGCATCTCGTCCATGCGGTCGATCAGCCGATCCGACACGACGTGTTCGAGCTGTTCGGCCTCGTCGTGCACCTCGTCCCAGGCGTAGCCCATCACGCGCACGAGGAACAGCTCGACGAGCCGATGGCGGCGCAGCACCAGCGCCGCGAGCTTGTGGCCCGCCGGTGTGAGGGCCACGCCGGAATACGGCTCGTACTCGACGAGGCCCGATTCGGCGAGCGCCTTGACCATCGTGGTGGCGGTGCCGGGCACGACGCCAAGCGCGGAGGCGAGCTGGCCCATCGGCAGCAGCCGCTGGGGCGGCGTCAACATGCTCGCGCCCTGATAAATCGCCTTGAGGTAGTTCTCGACCGTGCTCGAAGGGAGCATTTGAGTGGAGTGTAACTTGACTTTTGACGCCAGAACAATATAATTTTGACCATTCAAAATGTCGTTGGAGTCAGAGGTTTCCAACCAGCAGCCTGGCTGGCGCAGTGCGCCGAACGCCCGCAGCCTTCGGGAGGTCCACGGTTCGGTCGCAGTCCCGCACGATGCCGGGTTCTGGCGCAAGCTCCTGGCGTTTGCCGGCCCCGGCTACCTGGTGGCGGTCGGCTACATGGACCCGGGCAACTGGGCCACGGACCTCGCCGGCGGCGCGCGCTACGGCTACACGCTCCTCAGCGTCATCCTCATCTCCAATCTCATGGCCATCCTGCTGCAGGCGCTCGCGGTGCGCCTGGGCATCGGCAGCGGCCGTGATCTGGCGCAAGCCTGTCGCGACAGCTACTCCAGGCCCACCACCCTCGTGCTGTGGGTGCTGTGCGAGATCGCCATCGCGGCCTGCGATCTTGCCGAGGTGATTGGCGCCGCCATCGCGCTGAACCTGCTCTTCGGCCTTCCGCTCATCTGGGGCGTATGCCTGACGGCCCTCGACGTGCTCGTGGTCCTCTACGTGCAGAACAAAGGCTTCCGCTACGTCGAAGCGCTCGTCGTCGGCCTCATCGTCGGCATCGCCGCGTGCTTTGCGGTGGAGTTGTGGCTGTCGAAGCCGGCGCTGGGCGCCGTGGCGGCGGGCTTCGTGCCCAGCCCGCAGATCCTGCGCGATCCCGCAATGCTCTACATCGCCGTCGGCATCCTGGGCGCCACGGTCATGCCGCACAACCTGTATCTGCACTCGTCGATCGTGCAGACGCGGAAGTATCTCGACACGCAGCCGAGCAAGCTCGAAGCCATTCGCTTCGCGTCGATCGATTCGTCCATCGCGCTGATGTCGGCGCTGTTCATCAACGCCGCCATCCTCATCGTGGCGGCGGCCGTCTTCAACGGCACCGGCTACGAAGAGGTGGCCGACATCTCCGACGCCTACAAGCTGCTGTCGCCGCTCCTGGGCGCCGGCGCCGCGAGCACGCTGTTTGCCGTCGCGCTGCTCTTCGCCGGCCAGAACGCCACGCTCACCGGCACGCTGGCCGGCCAGATCGTGATGGAGGGGTTCGTCAACATCCGGCTGCGGCCGTGGCTGCGGCGCCTGATTACGCGCCTGGTGGCCATCGTGCCGGCGGTCATTGTCGTGATCTTCTACGGCGAGCGCGGGGCCGGCTCGCTGCTCATCCTGAGCCAGGTGATCCTGAGCCTGCAGCTGCCGTTTGCGGTGTTTCCACTCGTGAGCTTCACCGGCAACCGCAGCAAGATGGGGGCGTTCGTGGCGCCGGTCTGGATGCGAGTCCTGGCCTGGGTCGTCGCGGTTATCATTGCGGCGCTGAACGTCTGGATGCTGTACCAAATATTCACGGGCTGAGCCGCGCGCGCCATGTATCGCCGCATCCTCGTTGCCGTCGAGAACTCCGCCGCCGACCGCACCATCCTCGACCACGTGCGCCAGCTCGCCACGCTGACCAACGCTGAAATCCTGCTCGTGCACGTCGCCGACGGCTGGGCGGCGCGGCACTTCGACGACCTGCAGCTGCGCGAGTCCGAGGAAATCAGAGCCGACCGTGCCTATCTGGAAGGTCTGGCGGCGAGCCTGCCGGGGCTGCGCGTGTCCACCGAGCTGGCGATGGGCGATCCGGCCAACGAGCTGATTCGGCTGGTCGAGGAACGCCAGGCCGACCTGCTCGCGATGTCCACGCATGGCCACCGCTTTCTGAACGATCTGATCCGCGGCACCACCGTCAGCAAGGTCCGGCACATGGTCAAAGTGCCGGTGCTGCTCCTCAAAGCTCAATAGCTAGCGTTCGAGCCAGGGCTCGAGCGCGCGAATCATGAAGTCGAGCAGATCCTCGTCGGTCAGATCTTCGATGGCCGTACCTGGCTTGATGGGGATGGTCTGGTCGATGGTCCGCGACCCGCGGCTGACGCACACGCGCCCGGCGGCCAGCGGAACGTCAGCGGAGGAGTCGAGCACGAACTCGATGAAGTCGTCACGCCCACGGTCGGCCGTCAGGCGGAGCCCGCCGCCGGGCGTGCCGACGGTGAAGCCGATGCCAGCGACTTTGAGCGCGTTTGCCACCTGACGGACAAGTGGGGTGGCCACGGTCTCGAGGAAGAGGCCATACGCTTTTTCA
>DASYRM010000179.1:0-47100 GCA_036004405.1 Vicinamibacterales bacterium | reverse complement strand
CCGGCCCAATCGTCGCCTCGATGATCACGACACCCTGCACGCGCGCAGACTGTGCGATCGGCGGGTAGACCGGCGGCACGTTCTTGACCTTGGTCGGCTGCTTGATGTTGCCGCCCACGCGCACCGGTGCGGCCGGCGGCGGTGGGGGCGGCGGCGGCGGCGGATCGGGCAGACCGCCCACGACGCCACCGACGACACCCCCTGGCACACCACCTTCGACGCCAGCGCTGCGATCAAAGTTGGTGTCGATCTTGGTTTCCGGCTTGATCTCGGCCGGCGCCTCGGTGGGCGCGGCGTTGGGGTTGGCCGGCGGTATTTCCGGCGGCTTCGCGGCGGCCGGGGGGGGCGGTGGCGGCGGAGGCGGCGGGGGCGGCGGCGGGGCCGCGACAAACGCCATCATCGACGGCGGGGTCGGCAGAATGTCCGTCGCCAGCAAGGGAATAATGACGATGGCGCCGATAACCGCCGTGTGGACCAGAATCGACAGCGGCACCGTATACCACTGCTGATTGCCGATTTTCACGGACGACTCGACGACATCGCCGAACATGCGTTCTTCGCGTGGCACCGGTGTTCTTCCTCCCTGCGATCGTCCGTTAGCCCAGCCGAGCGGCCAAGTATGCCAGCCCGAAAAAACACTGTCAACGAAACCTGGGCGTTATCTAGCTTCTGACCAGCCTCTGATCCAAGCCCCGACATGGCCACCGCTCGGGCTGGCCTCGGACTAGCTCACCCAGCTTGAATTTAGACACTCGGTTCCCCGTAAGGTTCCCCGCTTAGCTCCCCGCTAGGGAGGGCTGGGCCGGGGGATTGTAGGATCGCTGTTCCCCTGATCGCAAGGGACAAGATCGGCCCGAAATCCCCCGTTTCTGGTAGTTCAGCGGCCTTCGCCCACGCGGACCTTCAGGTTTGCCTAATGGGATCCGCCGCCGATGCGCATCCCGTAGAACGAGCGATACACGAACACCATCGAAATCAGGACGAAGACCGCCGCGAGGATGCTGGTGAGCCCGGCGTACTCGCCGCCGCGAAGCCCTTCCGCCAGCGACACCGCCAGCAGGCCGAACAGCGTCGTGAACTTGATGACCGGATTGAGCGCCACCGACGACGTGTCCTTGAACGGGTCGCCCACGGTGTCGCCGACGACCGTCGCGGCGTGGAGCGGCGTGTTCTTCATCTTGAGCTCGGTCTCGACGATCTTCTTGGCGTTGTCCCACGCGCCGCCGGCGTTGGCCATGAACACCGCCTGGTAGAGGCCGAAGAGGGCGATCGAGACGAGATAGCCGATGAAGAAGAACGACTCGACGAACGCGAAGCCGAGCGTGGCGAAGAACACCGTCAGGAAAATGTTGAACATGCCCCTCTGCGCGTACTGCGTGCAGATCTCCACCACCTTCTTGCTGTCTTCCACCGACGCCGCCTTCACGCCATCGAGCTTGATGTTGGCCTTGATGAACTCCACCGCGCGGTAGGCGCCGGTGGTGACGGCCTGCATGGAGGCGCCGGTGAACCAGTAGATGATCGAGCCGCCGGTGATGAGCCCGAGCAGGAAGGGCGCGTGCAGCAGCGACAGCTTGTCGAGGTTCTGCGTCAGGCCGTGGGTCAGCTCCATGATGATCGAGAAAATCATCGTGGTGGCACCGACGACGGCGGTGCCGATGAGCACGGGCTTGGCGGTGGCCTTGAAGGTGTTGCCGGCCCCGTCGTTCTCCTCGAGCATGTCCTTCGCCTTGCCGAACTGCACGTTGAGACCGAAGTCCTTCTTCAGCTCCTGCTCGATGCCGGGGAGGGTTTCGATGACCGAGAGCTCATAGACCGACTGGGCGTTGTCGGTGACGGGGCCGTAGGAGTCCACGGCAATCGTCACCGGACCCATGCCGAGGAAGCCGAAGGCCACGAGGCCGAAGGCGAACACGGCTGGCGCCAGCATCAGATCGGACATCGACACGCCGCTCGCGCTCACGAAGAACGCAATCGACATCAGCGCCACGATGACGAGACCCAGCCAGTAGGCGCTGAAGTTTCCGGCGACGAGGCCCGACAGGATGTTCAGCGAGGGGCCGCCTTCCTTCGACGAAGTCACCACCTCGCGCACGTGACTCGATTCGACCGAGGTGAAGATCTTCACCAGCTCGGGAATGATGGCGCCGGCCAGCGTGCCGCAGGTGATGATGGTCGAGAGCTTCCACCACAGCGTGCCGTCGCCCAGGTCGGAGATCAGCAGGTTCGACACGACATAGGTCGCCACGACGGACACGATCGAGGTGAGCCACACCAGCTGGGTCAGCGGCGCCTCGAAATTCATCTTCGCCACGTTGCCGTAGCGGGCCTTGGCGATGGCCTCGTTGATCAGATACGACCCGGCGCTGGCGATGATCATCATCACGCGCATGACGAAGATCCACACCAGCAGCTTCACCTGGACGGCCGGGTCGGACACGGCCAGCAGGATGAAGGTGATGAGCGCCACGCCGGTCACGCCGTAGGTTTCGAAGCCGTCGGCGCTCGGGCCCACCGAGTCGCCGGCGTTGTCGCCGGTGCAGTCGGCAATGACGCCAGGATTGCGCGCGTCGTCTTCCTTGATGTTGAACACGATCTTCATCAGGTCCGACCCGATGTCGGCAATCTTGGTGAAGATGCCGCCGGCGATGCGCAGCGCCGCAGCACCCAGCGACTCGCCGATGGCGAAGCCGATGAAGCAGGGCCCGGCGTAGTCGCGCGGAATGAAGAGCAGGATGAAGAGCATGATCAGCAGCTCGACGCTGATGAGCAGCATGCCGATGCTCATGCCCGCCTTGAGCGGAATCGCGTACACCGGATAGGGCTTGCCCTCCAGGCTGGCAAACGCGGTGCGCGAGTTGGCGTAGGTGTTCACCCGGATGCCGAACCACGCGACGCTGTAGCTGCCCAGAATGCCGATGACGCTGAAGAGAAGGATGATGCCGACGCGCAGCGGCTCGAGGCCGGTGAGGAACCCGAAGTAGAGCACGATGACGACGGCGATGAAGATCTCGAGGATGGCGATGAATTTGCCCTGGGTCAGCAGGTAGGTCTTGCAGGTCTCGTAGATCAGTTCGGAGATCTCCCGCATCGAGCGGTGCACCGGCAGATTTTTCAGCTGCGTCAGGATGACCAGGCCGAAGAGCACGCCGAGCGCCGAGACGCCGAGGCCGATCATCAGCAGCATCCGGCTGTCGTAGCCGCCCACGTCCACGGACGACAGGTCAGGCAGCACCAGGTTGACTTCACCGCCCGCCCGCGTTTCGCCGGCCGGCGCTTGCGGCGCCTGGGCCAAGGCCAGCGCCGGCATCAGCACCATAAGCAGCACAAAGCACGTCAGCACACGGCTGAGCGCCCGGGACATCTCGCGCATCGCTCTCATTGATCCTCTCTCGTCATCCCCCGCCGGAGGCGGGCAAGCCAACACTGGCCTTGGCCGGGAATTCAGTCCCGCTTCCGGCGAAGATCCGCCGGCATCGACATGCCGCCGGTCAGGAAAATCCGCACACCCTCTTCCACGGTCAGGTCGGGAAAGAACGCCTGTTCCGCCGGAAACACCACGATGTCGCCCAGGTACAGGTGATTGGTCGGCACATACACCGTGATCAACGCCTCGGGGCCGCGGCCGCGGTCGACCGTGAACTCCTTGGTGAGGAAGCCCATCACCCAGCCGCGCCGGTGATCTTCTACCATCACCACGCGTTTGAAGCCGTACTCGTTGTCCGGCGAGAACGCGACGACCAGCTGCTTCACCGGGGCATAGATGGTGCGGAATCCCGGCACCATCATCAGCCAGCTCTCGGCACGCGCCATCACCCGCCGGCCGATGACGTTGGTCGCCACCGCGCCCACCGCCAGCAGGAACACGCCGGTCACGAGCACGCCCACCGCCACCGCGACCAGCCGCGCCAGGGCGGTTTCGCGGCCCATTATCTGCGTCGCCAGCGGCGCCGTGAAACCATCAATGATACCGAAGATCCAGACCAGGGCCGCCAGGCTGACGAACAGCGGGACGGTGAAGAAGAACCCCGCGAGGAACGTCCGGCGCAGCCACGCCATCAGAGCCAGCCCGCGGCGATCGCCAGCGCCAGCGCTGCGCCTACCGAAATCCGGTACCACGCAAACGGCGCGAATCCCGACCGACCCACATAGCGGAGGAACGGTCTCACGACCAGCAGCGCCGCGATGAACGCCATCACGAAGCCGATGCCAATCTCCCCCGCGCGGGCGGTGGACAGGTCGTGGCGCACTCCCCACAGACCGTGGACGAAAGCGGCCGTCATCGTCGGCATCGACAGGAAAAAGGAGAACTCGGCGGCGGTGGTGCGATCCAGGCCGCTCAACAGACCGCCCACGATGGTGGCGCCCGATCGCGAGACGCCGGGCACCAGCGCCAGCATCTGCGCCACGCCCACGGCCAGCGCCTTCGAGAACGGCATCGAGTCGATGTTCGTCACCGTCGGCCGCGCGCGCATCCGCTCCACCAGCAGCATCACCACGCCGCCCAGGATGAAGGCAGCCGCGATGACGCGGGGGCTGTAATAGAGCACCTGCGTGATGTAGTCCGAGAAGAGCGCCCCGGACACGAGCGCCGGCAGGAAGCCGATGAGCAGGAGGGCGGCGAAGCGGCGCGCCTCCGGTTGCGTGGGGAGGCCCAGGACCACACTCAGCACCTTGGCGCGATAGAGCCAGATCACGGCCAGGATGGCACCGAGCTGAATCATCACGGTGAACACGCCGCCGGGGTCCTGAAAGCCCAGCATCCGCGCCCCCAGAATCAGGTGCGCGGTCGAGGAGATGGGCAGGAATTCGGTGAGCCCCTGCACCACTCCCAGGAGCGCGGCGTTGAAAAATTCCACGAGCGAGGCTGGGCTACGAAGCCTTGGCGCCCTTCTGCTTGCGCGTGGTGCGGGCCGCGGCCTCCGCCGCCGGTGCCGCCGCCGTCGGCTGCTTCTTGCTCAGGATGATGGCGATGGCCGAGGCGATGAAGATCGTCGAATACGTGCCGCTGATGATGCCGACCAGCATCGTGAACGAGAAGCCGCGCAGCGCGTCGCCGCCGAAGAGGTAGAGCGCGAGCACCGAGAGGAACGCGGTGCCGGCCGTGATGATCGTGCGGCCGAGCGTCTGGTTCACGGCGGTGTTCACCACCTGGGCGATCGGTTCGCGACGCTTGGACCGCATGTTCTCGCGCACGCGATCGAAGATGACGATGGTGTCGTTCACCGAATAGCCGGTGATCGTCAGGATGGCGGCCACGATGTTGAGCGACAGCTCGTACTTGAAGAACTGCAGGAACGCCAGCGTCACCAGGATGTCGTGGAACGTGGCGGCAATCGCGCCGACGGCGAAGCTCGGACGGAAGCGAAGCGCGATGTAGATCGTGATGGCGATGATCGAGGCCAGCGTGGCGTAGATGCCCTTGCGCTGCAGGTCGGCGCCGATCACCGGGCCGACGATGTCGCGCAGCACAATCTGGAACTTGGGCAGCCCGGCCTTGGTGATGGCCTCTTCGATCTGGCGCGAGCCCTGTTCGAGGCTGCTTCCCTGCTCCGCGGTAATGGTCTGCGGCAGGCGGATCATGATCTGCCGGTCGCTGGCCGGCCCGAACTGCTGCACCACCTTGTCGCCGGGGATCGAGTCGAGCGCGCGGCGGACCTGATCCTCGGTCACCTGCTGCTCGAACTGCACCCGCACCAGCGTGCCGCCCGAGAAGTCGATGCCGAGCGGCACGCCGCGCGTCACCATCAGCGCGGCGCCGGCGATGATGACGGCGGCCGACAAGCCCAGGGCGTGCCACCGCCACCGGATGAAGTTGTAGTTGGGGTTGTGGAAGATCTGCATAAGAGTCCGAAACGGCTAAATGCTCAGCGCCTGGGTCTTGCGCTGGCCCAGTACCAGCTCGAACACCGTGCGCGACACGAACACGGCGGTGAACACGTTCGAGGCCAGGCCGATGATGAGCGTCACGGCAAAGCCACGGATGGGACCGGTGCCGAACTGCAGCAGCAGCAGCGCCGAGATGAGCGACGACACGTGCGTGTCCACGATCGTCCACCACACGCGGTCGAACCCGGCGTTGACCGCGGCGCGGGCGCCGCGGGTGCCGCTCAATTCTTCCTTGATGCGCTCGAAGATCAGCACGTTCGAGTCCACGCCCATGCCGATGGTCAGGATGAAGCCGGCAATGCCGGGCAGCGTCATCGTGGACCCGAGGTAGGCCATGAGGCCCAGCAGGATGAGCAGGTTCACGACAATCGAAATCACCGCGTTGAGGCCGGTGAGCTTGTAATAGAAGATCATGAACAGCACGACGAACGCGAGGCCGCCGATCGAAGCCACCACGCCGGCGCGCACCGAGTCGGCGCCGAGCGACGGGCCGACCGTGCGCTCTTCGAGCGAATCGAGCGTGGCCGGCAGGGCGCCGGACCGCAGCGTGAGCGACAGGTCTTGCGCCTCCTGCTGTGTGAAGGATCCGCTGATGCGCCCCTCGTCGCTGATGCGGCTCTGAATGACGGGCGCCGAGTGCACGCGCCCGTCGAGCACGATGGCCAGCTGCTTCCCGATGTTTGCTTCGGTGGCCGCGCCAAACTTGCGCGCGCCATCCGAGTTGAGCGAGAAGCCCACCGCCGGCAGGTTGTTCTCGTCGAGCGACGGGCGGGCATTGCGCAGGTCGCGGCCGGTCACGACCGAGGCACGGCGGACGGCGTAGAACACGGTGCCCGGCGTGCCAGCTACCGCCCCTGCCTCGCTCGCCCCCGGCAGGAGCAGAACGTCGGCCGGCACGTTGTTGTTGTAGGCCTGCTTGGCGGCCTCTTCGGTGCCAAAGGGCCCTTGCTCGACGATCTTCAGCTCGAGCTGCGCCGTCGATCGGATGATGTCCTTGGCGCGCTGCACGTCGCTGACGCCGGGCAGCTCCACCAGAATCTGGTCCACCGCACCCTGGCGTGCCACGATCGGCTCGGCCACGCCCAACTCGTTGACCCGGCGCTCGATCGTCAGCAGCGCCTGATTCACCGTCTCGTCGCGGACCTGGTTCTCGATGTTCGGCTTCATCGCGTAGGTGTAGCTGCCCACTCCCGACGACCGGTTGAAGACCGTGTCGGGATCGGTGGCGGCCGCGCGGTAAGCCTGGTCGTTCTGAATGCCTTCAACGACGAAGGTCTTGGCGTCCTTCATCTCGAGCTTGGAGAACTGGATGCTGCCCCGCGTCAGCGTGTCGCGAAGACGCTCGACAACGGTTTCGGTCTCCGCCCGCAGCCCGTCGTCGGTCCGGACCTTGAGCACCAGGTGGACGCCGCCCTTGAGGTCGAGACCGAGGTTCATGCCCTTGAAATAGAACGAACCGACCGACAGGGCGATGACCGCAACGATGAGACCAAGCTTCCACATTACGTTCTGGGTCATGACTGGCCTTCAGTAGAGACGGGCTCCTGCCCCTGGTAGCCGACGATGGCGTTGCGCGACACCTGCACGCGGACCTTCTCTGCGATCTGCAGCTGGATGGCCTGCTCCTTGATATCCGTGATGCTGCCGAAGATGCCGCCCGAAGTCACCACGCGGTCGCCGACCTTGAGCGCGGAGAGAAAGGCGTCCACCTTCTGCTGCTTCTTCTTCATGGGCATCAGGATCACGAAGTAGAAGATGCCGAGGACGAGCGCGAAGGGCACGAACTGCACCCACGCCGGCGCCCCGCCCGCGGGCGCGCCCATAGCCATCAGGAACGGAAAGGCCGCGTCCTGCATCCAGTGTCCCATTGCAGATAGATTCATGAATCGAGTGCCAGACGGGAGAGCGACCGGACGAACTCCTGCCTGAAGGTTTCGAAGCTCCGAAACGCTATAGCGTCTCTGATCCTCCGCATGGTGTCAAGGTAGAAGGTCAGGTTATGCAACGTGTTAAGGGCAGCCGCGCTCATCTCGCCCGCCACGTAGAGATGGCGAAGATAGGCCCTGGAATGACGCCGGCAGGTGTAGCAGCCGCACTCGGGATCAAGAGGTGACAGGTCGTCCGCATAGCGGGCGTTCTTGATGTTCAGACGGCCCTGGCTGGTGAAGAGCTGACCGTTCCGGGCGTGCCGGGTGGGCATCACGCAGTCGAACATGTCGATGCCCCGGGCCACACACTCCACGAGATCCGCCGGGGTGCCCGCGCCCATCAGGTACCGCGGCTGCCCCTCGGGGAGCCGGGCCGCCGTCGCGTCCACCACGGCATACATGACGTCCACCGGCTCCCCCACGCTCAGGCCGCCGATGGCGTAGCCCTCGAAGCCCACCGCCACCGTCGCGTCGGCGCTGGCGTCCCGCAGGTCCTGGAACACGCCGCCCTGCACGATGCCGAACTGAGCCTGACCCGGATTGGTCACCGTCACGTCGGGCGGCGGGCCCTGTCGCAGCCCGTCGAGCCGGGCCCGGCAGCGGGCCGCCCACCGCGCCGAGCGCTCCATCGAACGCGCCGCGTCCTCGTGCGTGGCCGGATACGCCAGGCACTCGTCGAACACCATCTGGATGTCCGACCCGAGCCGGGCCTGGATGTCGGTGGCGCGTTCGGGGGTCAGCAGGTGACGGGAGCCGTCGAGATGCGACTGGAACTCGGCGCCCTCCTCGCGGATGACGCGGCGCTCGGCCAGGCTGAACACCTGATAGCCGCCGCTGTCGGTGAGGATGGGGCGATCCCACCCGATGAACGCGTGCAGCCCGCCGAAGCGCGCGATTCGCTCGTCGCCCGGCCGCAGGAAGAGATGATAGGTGTTGCCCAGGATGATGGAGGCGCCGATGCTTTCGAGGTCGCGGTGCAGCGTGGCTTTCACGCTGCCTTGCGTGCCCACGGGCATGAACGCCGGCGTCTCCACCTCGCCGTGCGGCGTGACGAGCGTGCCGAGACGCGCCCGGCCGTCCGATGCGCGCAGGCGGAATTCGAAACGAGACACCCGCTATTATTCTTACTTCACGTGAAAAAGCTGCGCGTTGGCGTGATCTTCGGCGGGCGGTCGGGCGAACACGAGGTCTCGATCGCCTCGGCGGCGGCCATCTTCAAGCACCTCGACCCGGCCCGCTACGACGCCGTCCCCATCAAGATTGCCAAGGACGGACGGTGGTCGCTCAGCGGCGACACGCCGAAGGCGCTGTCGGCCGCGGACGTGCACAAGCAGGGCGCCGCCGATGCCCTGGTGGCCGTGGACCCGTCGGCCGCGCTGGAGGATTCCCGCATCGACGTCGTGTTCCCGGTGCTGCACGGCCCCTACGGCGAGGACGGCACCGTGCAGGGGCTGCTCGAACTGGCCAACGTGCCGTATGTCGGCGCCGGTGTCCTCGGGTCGGCCGTCGGCATGGACAAGGCGGTCATGAAGGCGCTCTTTGCCGCAGCGAACCTGCCGATCGTGCCGCACCTCACCGTGCTGCGCCGCGACTGGGAGCGCGACGCCGCGAGCACGACGACGGCGGTGGCGCGCGACCTGCGGTACCCGGTGTTCGTGAAACCGGCCAACCTGGGCTCGAGCGTCGGCATCTCGAAGGCCACGTCCGACGCCGGACTGGCCGAGGCGATGAAGCTGGCGTTCGACTTCGACCGCAAGGTGGTAATCGAGGCCGGCGTGCCGCAGGCGCGCGAGATCGAGTGTGCCGTGCTGGGCAACGACGACCCTGAAGCGTCGGTGCCGGGCGAGATCATCGTCACCCACCCCGACGGGTTCTATTCCTACGCGGCGAAGTACCTCGACCCGAACGGTGCGTCGTGGCAGATCCCGGCCGACATCCCCGCCGAGGTCGCCGCGCTCGTGCGCCGTCTGAGCGTCGAGGCGTTCAAGGCGCTGGAGCTCGCCGGCATGGCCCGCGTGGACTTCTTCGTCGAGCGCCAGACAGGCCACGTGTTCCTGAACGAGGTCAACACCATTCCCGGCTTCACCACCATCTCGATGTATCCCAAGATGTGGGAAGCCACGGGCGTGAGTTATCCCGCGCTCCTGGACCGCCTGATTGCCCTGGCCCTCGAGCGCCACGCCGAGAAGCAGCGACTCCGCACTAGCGTGATATGAAGCCCGCCGCGGCGGCCGCGGCGTGCCTGCTCGCGCTTGCCACATCCGCCGCCGGCGCCGGTCTGAGCCACGTCGCCGCCCTCGCGGCCGCCTACGACGCCATCCTCGACGCCGACTTCCAGCGCGTGCCGCCGCTTCTGGCCGCGGCCTGCGGCAAGGGTCTGGCGCCACCGCCCGTGTGCCAGGTCATGGACGCGGTGTCGCGCTGGTGGCAGCTCCAGGCCGACCCGCTCGATCGCCAGAACGACGGCGAGTTCGAGCGTCGCGTCAACGCCGCGATTGCGGAGACCGAGGCGTGGACTTTGACCGAGCCCACAACCGCGCAGGCCTGGTTCTATACCGGCGCGGCCTACAGCGTGCGCGTGCAGTGGCGTGTCCTGCGCGGTCAGCGGCTGGCGGCCGCGCGCGACGGCAAGCGCATCAAGGACGCGCTGGAGCGGGCGCTCACGCTCGATCCGGACATGCAGGACGCGTATTTCGGCATCGGGCTCTACCACTACTACGCGGACGTGGCGCCGGTGGCCGCCAGGATGCTGCGCTGGCTCCTGCTCCTCCCCGGCGGCGACCGGCAGGCGGGGTTGAGGGAAATGTGGCGCGCACGCGACGGGGCGCAGCTCCTGCGTGACGAGGCCGACTATCAGCTGCACACGCTGTACGTCTGGTACGAGAAGCGCCCCGAGGAGGCGCTCGCCATCGTCCGGCGACTGCAGGCGCGTCACCCTCACAACCCCGTGTTCGCGCAGGCGGCAGCCGAAATCGAGGACGTGCATCTCTCCGACCACGCCTCGAGCCTGCGCTCGTGGCAGGCGGTCCTGGCCGATGCGCGCGCCGGACGCGTGGCGTGGCCCGAGCTCACGGAAGCGCGCGCCCGCCTCGGCACGGCCGTGCAGCTGGACCACCTCGGCGAGACCGACCTCGCCATCGAGCAGCTGCGAGTCGTGATGGCAGCGAGTGGGCCGTCGGCCACCGGGGTCAAAGCGACCGCCAAGCGGCGGCTCGAAGAGGCCCTCGATCGCATGAAATCGCCCGCTTACCGGCTGTCGATCGAGGGGTGGCGCGCGCTCGAGCGCGGCGATACGCTGGCGGCCTCACAGGCGCTCGACCGTGCTCTCGCGCGCGCGCCCGGCGATCAGGTGACGCGCTACCGCAAGGCACGGGTGCTCCTCGCGCAGCGGAACGAGGGGCCGGCCATCGAGGCGCTCGAGAGCGTGATTGCCTCGCCCGGCACGCCACCACACGTCTACGCCGCCGCGTGCTTCGACGCCGCGCAGGCGTACGAGCGGCAGGGCGGCATCGCGCGCGCGATCGAGCTCTACGAGCTCACGGTCGCGGCATTCGGCGTCGACCCGCGCGCGAAAAACAGCGCGCAGCGCGCGCTCGCGCGCCTCGTGAAGCCCGTGTGATCGCGTATCCTGCCCACGTCGCGCGAGCCTCGCGCACGCGGTGCTGCAGAAGCTGCGCGATCGATCCGAAACTTGACATCAGAGGTGAGATTGGACGTGGCTGCGGGCGTCGGTTTTTGACAACGCGCTCGATTTTGTGCTTGACACAGCAAGAATCTCACCCGTAATCTACATCTGGTATGAGGGTGGATGGCTCAGCCCACCAATTGTGACGGCCGAGCGGTCGTCTGAGGCTGGGTCGCTAACTCCTAAGGAGAAGCAAATGGCGAAGAAGGCTGCCAAGGGCGCGAAGAAGAAGGCTGCTAAGAAGCGGTAATTCTTCTGAAGGCTTTATGGGGTGCTTGTTGAAGCACCCCATTTTTTTAGCCTTCCAAAAGGGGCGCGTGTTGACGCGCCCCTTTTGCTTTGTACGGACATGCTGTCGTGGGGGCCACCTTCAGGTGGCCCGACACGCGTACGGCCCAAAGCCGACAGGTTCTTATTCGGGCGTGACGCCGTCGCGGATGCGGACGCGACGAATGACGTCCCACGGCAACAGCCGATCGGCGACGTCCATTCCCGCCACCACGGTGCCGAACACCGTGTAGCGCGCGTCGAGGTGCGGGGCCGGCGAGAGCGCAATGAAGAACTGACTGCCGCCGGTGTCGCGCCAGTCGAGAGCCATGCCCACGGTGCCGCGCAGGTATGGCCGCTGATTGAGCTCGTCGCGGATGGTGTAGCCGGGGCCGCCTTCGCCGTCGCCGCGCGGGTCACCGCCCTGCACGACGAAGTCGGGGACGATGCGGTGGAAGGCCACACCGTTGAAGAAGCCCTTGCGCGCCAGGTTCACGAAGTTGCGCGACGTGATCGGCGCATCGAGCACCGCGAGCTCGATCTCGACGGTCCCCTTGTCGGTGTCGATGAAGACGTGGGGCGAAAACGGCGGCGCCACCATGGTTTTCCACGCGGCGCTCTCGACGTCCCCACCCGGCGTGGCCGGCCGCATGGCCGCGGCCACGCCGTCGGTCACCTTCAGGTCGCGCAGCAGGTCGGCGGCACGAACGCGCATCGCCCAGTCCTTGTCGCGCAGCGCCTCGTCGAGCAGCGGCCGGGTTCCAGCCGGATCGAGCTGTGCCAGCGCCGCGAGCATCGACGCCCGCGCCGTGTAAGCGGCATCCGCCGCGGCCGCGGCATAGGCCGCGCGCAGATCGCCGGCCGCGTCGGCCACTTTGAGCTGCGCGAGCGCCTGCGCGGCCGCGGAGCGAACCACCACGTCCGGCGCCTTCAGCTTGGCCCGAATCAGCGCCGGGGCCCCGGGCGCCTTCGACGCCGCGAGCGCCGCCAGCACCGCCGGCACCACACGCACGTCGGCGTCGTCGGCCATCGTGGACAGCCGAGCGAAGCCCTGGCCGTCGGGCAGACCGCCGAGCGCGCCGGCCTGCGCCACGCGCACGGTCCACTCGCGATCGGCGTCGAGCCCCGATAGCGTAGCGGTGAAGGTTTCGGGCTCCACCCGCGCCAGCGCCCGCATCGCCGCACCGCGGACGGCCGGCGCCGAATCAGACACGAGCTCCACCAGGATGTCGGCCGTGCGCGCGTCGGCCAGGGTCGCCAGCGTATTCATGGCTTCGAGCCGGATCGCCGGGTTGGAGGCGGGATCGCCGACGATGCGCGTCATCAGCGGCAGCGCGCCCCGGTCGTTGAGGGTGCCAAGGGCGCGGATCGCCTGAATCATCACCGCCGCGTCACGGGGCTGCTCGATCTCGGCACGAATGGCGGCGAGCGCCTGTGGCTGCGTGGCCTTGGCCGCCGCCAGCCCGCGCACGGCGAACGACGCCGTGTAGCGGCCGGGGGTGGACAGGAGCGCGAGCAGCGCCGGCGCTCCACGGGCATCCCCCACGCGCTGCAGCGCGTAGGCCACCGGCCACCAGCGCGAGACGGGCTGCCCGTCGGCGCCGATTACGGCCGCCGACAGCGGTTCGTAGGTGCCCAGTCGCGCCAGCGCAAAGAGGCCGAGGCGGGCGGCTTCGACGGGCGGCGCGAGTGGCGACGTCAGGTCCTCCGGCTGCACGCTGGCCAGCGCGCCGGCCGCAATGTGCGTCCGCACCATCTGGCCGATCGCGGGGCCATCGGCTTTGTCGCCAATCAGCCCAAGCGCCTCCGCGGCGCGCCCCTGCAGCACGACGTCGTTGCCGCTCAACGCCTGCGTCAGCGCCGGCCGGGCCGCCGGCGAGCCGATCAGACCAAGGGCAAACGCCGCCATCTGCCGCACCTCGGGCTCCTCGTCACCCAGCGCCTTGGTCAGCGGCTCCACGCCGTCGGGCAGACCGACACGCCCGATCGCCAGCGCGGCCCGGCGCCGCACCCGCGCTTCGGCATCGCCGAGCAGCACCAGCAGGTCGGTCGGCGGTGGCGGCGCAACCAGGGCAGGTAGGGTCTTGGTGGCTGGACGGATGATCGCCGGCGCCACCGGATTGGGATCGCGAAGCAGCCGCTGGTCCTCGAGCCGGGCGATCCACGCCAGCTTCTGCTCCCACGCGATCTTCGGAACCTGCGTGGGAACGGTCTCGGGCGCCTTCGGCATGCAGCCGGCCGCGAGCACCGCAACGATCAGGGAAAGCGCTGCGCGCGCCGTGGACATCGTTGTGAGGGGTGGAGGGCTCGGATGATAGCATGCGGCCTGCAGCTCACTTGGAGCCCGTCCACTCCCTCCCGTTCCGGTCGATTGCAATCGAAGGCCCCATAGGCGTCGGTAAAACCGCGCTGGCCGAACGCATCGCCACGCGTCTGGACGCCGCGACCGTGCTCGAGGAGACCGACAACCCGTTCCTCGCCGACTTCTACAACGGGCGGCCTGGCGCGGCGCTGCAGTCGCAGCTCTTCTATCTGCTCAACCGCCACCGCCAGCAGCTGTCGCTGCGCCAGTCGAACCTCTTCGCGCAGACGACGATCTGCGACTATCTGTTCGACAAGGACAAGATCTTCGCGTATCTGAATCTCGACGACAACGAGCTGTTCATCTACCAGCGGCTGTTCGACCTGCTGGCGGCCGACGTGCCGGCGCCGGATCTCGTCGTCTACCTGCAGGCGCCCACCGAAGTGCTCGAGCGCCGTCTCCGCCGCGATCGCACGCCGGACCCGAATGAGGAGCCGCGCGTGCCCGATCCGTCACCCGACTACGTGAAAGAGCTCAACGAGGCCTATCAGCATTTCTTCTTCCACTACACGGCCACGCCCCTGCTGGTGGTCGAGACGTCGGAGATCGATCTCTCGGGCAGCGACGAGGCGCTCGACGATCTGCTCCGCCAGATGGCCACCATGAGCCGGGGCACTCGTTACTACGTGCCCCGGCCGTAGGCAGGTGGGCAGGTAAGCAGGTGGGCGGGTAGGCCGCGCGCACCTACTTCGCTCCGCGCAAATATCTCAAAGCAAGAGCTTTCCCCAGCTCCCCAGCCCCCCAGCTGCCTACCTGCCAGCAGGCACGCGTAGCGTGCTACAGTCCGTTCGATGGCGTGGTTCAAGAAGACCCGCAAGCCGATGGCCTCGGTAACGGCTGAAAAGCCAAGCCGGGTGCCCGAAGGGTTGTGGGTGAAGTGCCCCGACTGCGGCAACCCCGTCTACAAGAAAGATCTCGAAGGCAACCTGAACGTCTGCCCGAAGTGCGCGCACCATTTCAGGCTGAGCGCCACCGAGCGTCTGACGGCCCTCTTCGACGGCGGCGAGTACGAGGAACACTTCTCCGGCCTCCGCTCCACCGATCCGCTGCAGTTCACCGACACCAAGCCCTATCGCGAGCGGCTCCAGAAGACCATCGAAAGCACCGGCCTCAACGACTCGGTCATCGTCGCGACGGGACGACTCGACGGCCTGGATGTCGTGATCGCCGCGATGGAATACGCTTTCATCGGCGGCAGCATGGGCGTGGTGGCCGGCGAAAAGCTGACGCGGGCGGTGGAAATGGCGCTCGGCCGGCGGCAGCCGGTCATCATCATTTCCTGCTCCGGCGGCGCGCGGATGATGGAAGGCGCGCTGTCGCTGATGCAGATGGCCAAAGTGTCGGCGGCGCTGTCGCGGCTGGACCGCGCGCGGCTCCCCTATATCTCCATCCTGACCGACCCCACGACGGGCGGCGTCACCGCGAGCTTCGCCATGCTCGGCGACCTGAATATCGCCGAGCCGAAGGCGCTCATCGGCTTTGCCGGTCCGCGCGTCATCGAGCAGACCATCCGGCAGAAGCTGCCGGACGGCTTTCAGCGCAGCGAGTTCCTGGTCGAGCACGGCATGCTCGATCTCGTCGTGGACCGCCGCGACATGAAAGCGGTCGTGGCGCGCGCCCTGCGCTTCATGGGAGCAGAGCTGGCGCCGACCCCGGTGCCGGAACAGACCGGCGTCGCCGTGGCGGCACCCACGCGCTGACCGTTCATTGCTCGACCGGCTTTCCTCGCTCGAAACCTTCGGCATCAAGCTGGGGCTGGAGAACATCTCGCACCTCTGCGAGGCGCTCGGTCATCCGGAGCGGAGCTTCACCACGCTGCACGTGGCCGGCACCAACGGCAAGGGGTCGGTGACGGCGATGGCCCACGCCGCGCTCGGCGCCGCCGGGCTTCGCACCGCCCGCTACACCTCGCCGCACCTGGCCGACATCACCGAACGGTTCGTCATCGGCGACAGCCCGGTGGACACGGCCACCTTCAACGCCGCGGCGCACGAAGTGCTCGATCTGGCGGATCGCCTGGTGGCCTCCGGCACGCTGCGCGTCCTGCCCACGTTTTTCGAAGCCACGACGGCGATCGCCTTCGAGCTCTTCCGGCGGGCGGGGGTCGAAGTCGCGGTCATCGAAGTGGGCCTTGGCGGCCGCTTCGACGCCACCAACGTCATTACCCCCGTGGCTGGCGCCATCACGACCATCGGGTTCGACCACCAGCAGCACCTGGGCTCGACGCTCGGCGAGATCGCCTTCGAGAAAGCCGGCATCATCAAGCCCGGCATGACGGTGGTGGCGGGCGCCCTGGTGCCACGCGCCATGGACGTCGTCCGCCGCGTGGCGCGCGAACGAGGCGCGACGCTGGTCGAGTCGGCGGCCGACTCGCGAGTCACCGCCGAAGCGGTCGACGGCGCGTCGCGGGTCACCATCGAGACGCCGCGGGGCCGCTACGGCCCGCTCACGCTGGCCTTGCGGGGCGAGCACCAGATTGGCAACGCCGTCGTCGCCACGCGGCTCCTCGAAGCCGCGGCCGCCTGCGGCGTGGCGGTCACACCGGCCCACATCGAGCGCGGCCTCTCGACGGCCCAGTGGCCGGCACGACTCGAGTACATCCGGCTCGATGGCGGGCACCGCGTGCTGCTCGACTCGGCCCACAACGCCGAGGGGGCCGGCGCGCTCGCCGCGCACCTGCGGCGCTGGCATCCCGACGGGCTGCCGCTCGTCGTCGGGATCATGCGCGACAAGGACGTGCAGGACATCCTGGCGCCGCTCCTGCCGCTCACCTCCCACGTGGTCGCCACCTCCGCGCCGACGCCGCGGGCGCTGCCCGCCGAGGAGCTCGCCGTTCGCGTGCGCAGCGCCGCCGAGCGGCTCGGGCTGACGTCGCTGACGGTGGACGTGGACGAGGACCCGCTGCAGGCCGTCGAGCGGGCGCTGTCGTCCGCCGATCTCGTGTGCGTGGCGGGCTCGATCTTCCTGGTGGGTCCACTTCGGGAACGCCTGTTGTCGCGCGCGGTTGCGGCCGCGCCACCCCCGGTTCGATGAGGTACCGGCTCACGGCGCTCTGTCTCACGTGCCTGCTGGCGGCAGTGCGCGTCGGCACCGGTCAACAGCTCCAGCCGCCCGCCACGCAGCTGCCGCCGGCGCCGGCCGGGGCGGGACCGGGGGACGCACCGCCCGACGCACAGCCGGTCGATCCCAACACTCCGCTCGTGAAGCTGCTCAACGCCATCGCCGGCAAGTACGAACTGCAGGGCAACCGGCTGCACTTCGTCACCTCGGTGGAGCTGCAGCCACCGAACAGCCCCACGAAGTTCTTCGCCGACGACGTCGTCGTCTATCTGGACGAGAACCGGCTCGAGGCGCGCGGCAACGTCGTCTTCGCCGAGCCCGACGGCCGCATTGCCGCCGAGCGCGTCGAGTTCGACCTCGGCAAGGGCACCGGCACCTTCTACGACGCCTCCGGCATCATGGCGATGGGCAAGTTCGCCAACCAGCGCCAGTTCGCGGGGCAGGAGCCCGACGTCTACTTCTACGGCGAGAAGATCGAGAAGCTGCCCGATCGCAAGTACCGCATCACGAAGGGCGCGTTCACTACGTGCGTGCAGCCGACGCCGCGCTGGGAGCTCACGAGCGGGAGCGTGAACATCACGCTCGACGACTATGCCTTTGCCCGCGGCACGGTGCTGCGCGTGAAGGGCATGCCGCTGCTCTACCTCCCGGTCATGTACTACCCGCTGCAGGAGAGCCAGCGCGCCACCGGGTTCCTGCTGCCGACCTACGGCACGTCGACCTACCGGGGACAGGCGATCAGCAACGGCTTCTTCTGGGCGATCGACCGCAGCCGTGACCTGACGCTGATGCACGACTGGTTCACGCGGTCGGGTCAGGGTGGCGGCGCCGAATACCGCTACATCGAAAACGGGCAGTCGTCGGGCAACGTCAAGGTGTACCGCTTCGCGCGTAAGCAGACCGAGTACGACTCCAACGGCGCCACCGTCTCGTTGCCCGCGAACACGAGCATCGACGTGCAGTCAGCGGTCAACCACAGGATTACGCAGCAGCTCCGTGCCCGCGCGCGCGTGGACTATTTTTCGGACATTCTCACGCAGCAGCTCTATCACCAGGACATCTACCAGGCTACGCGCAGCACCCGGGTCATCGACGGCAGCCTGAGCGGGACGTTCGGCCTGATGTCGGCCAGCGCTCAGTATTCGCGCAACGAGTACCTGACCGGCACCACCTCGTCCAGTGTCTACGGCAGCACGCCGCGGCTCGCCGCCAGCATCGCGCCCCAGATGCTGTTCGGGACACCGATCTACGCGTCGGCCAACACTGAGTACGCCTTCATCCCCAACCGTCAGCTGGGCGACGTCAACGGCCACCGAGAGGTCTTGAGCGACACGTCGCTCGGGAAGTGGGACGTCGCGCCGTCGCTGCGGGTGCCGCTGTCGCGCCTGACCTATCTCTCGGCCAACACGAGCGCCTCGTACCGCTCGACCTTCTACTCCCGCAGCAAGGATGCCGAAGGTGATCTGACTTCGGAGAGCCTCCTCCGCCAGTTCCTGACGGTGCGGACCGAAGTGATCGGTCCAGTGCTGACCAAGATCTGGGACACGCCGGAGAGCCAGCGAACCGAGCGCATGAAGCACGTGATCGAGCCGACCTTCGCGGTGGACTACACCACGGAATTTGCCAACCAGTCGCTCGTGCCGAACACCAACGACGCGGCGGATGTGATCGTGGGCGGGGCCGCGCGCGTCACCTACGGCGTCACCAACCGACTGTTCTATCGCGGGCGACCGACGGAGAACGCCAAGGGGCTGACGCGGGAATTCGTCACGGTCGGCGTGCAGCAGTCGTACTACACCGACCCCCTGGCGAGCCGATATGATACGAGCTACGTGAGTTATTCCGGGCGCGCCAAATCCGTCGCGCTGTCGCCCGTGGCCGTCACCGCGCGCTTCTCGCCGACGAACTCCTTCGACACCAACACCCGTGTCGAGTACGACGTCAACGGTGACGGGCTGCAGGTCTTCTCGGCCGGCGCAAGCATGAACAGCCTGAAGGCGTCGGGCAACGTGACATTCAGCCGCAACCGCCCGACGCGGTTGAGTGATACCAGCAGCTTTCTCACTGGCTCCACCGGCCTGCGCCTGCGCGACGGGCGCGTCACCAGCCAGTACGTCATCAGCTGGGATATCGCGCGCGGCTACGTCGTCAACCAGACTGTGGCCACGTCCTACATGGCGCAGTGCTGCGGTGTCCAGTTCGAGTTCCAGAACTTCAACTACCAGCCCACGACCACGTCGTATGGAATCATTCCGGCCGACCGCCGCTTCAACATCTCGCTGGTGCTTGCCGGCCTGGGCAGCATCTCGAACTTCTTCGGCGCCTTCGGCGGAACAGGGACAGTGAGGTAACGTGCGGGAGATTCTCGTCACCGGCGGTGCCGGGTTCATCGGCAGCAACTTCGTGCGCTACGCCCTGCGCACCCATTCCGACTGGCGCGTGACCACACTCGACAAGCTCACCTACGCCGGGCGGCGCGAGAACCTGCACGACGTGATGCCGGATCCCCGGCACGAGTTCGTTCACGGCGACATTGCCGACGCCGCGGTCTCGGGGCCGCTCGTCGAGCGGTCCGCCGTCGTGGTGCACTTCGCCGCCGAGACGCACGTGGACCGTTCGCTGCTGCACGCGGGCGATTTCATCCGCACCGACGTCGAGGGCACCTGGGTGCTGCTCGAGGCGGCGCGCCGCGCGAAGGGGCTCGAGCGCTTCATCCAGATTTCCACCGACGAGGTCTACGGCTCGGTGCCCGAGGGCGCCAGCGTCGAGACCGACGAGTTGAAACCGCGCAACCCCTATGCGGCGAGCAAGGCCGGCGCCGACCGGCTGGCCTACAGCTACTGGGCCACCTACGGGCTGCCGATCGTCATCACCCGGGCCTCGAACAACTACGGACCGTACCAGTTCCCGGAAAAGGTCATCCCGCTCTTCGCCACCAACGCCATCGACGACATCCAGGTGCCGCTCTACGGCGACGGCCGCAATGTGCGCGACTGGCTGCACGTGGACGACCACTGCCGCGCGGTGGATCTGCTGATCGAGCAGGGCGTGAACGGCGACGTCTACAACGTGGGCGGCGGGAACGACATCATGAACGTCGAGCTCACGCACCGCATTCTCGACGGGCTCGGCAAGCCACGCACGCTCATTAAGCCGGTGGCCGACCGGCCCGGACACGACCGCCGCTACTGCCTGGACACCACCAAGCTGCGTGCGGCCGGGTGGGCGCCGCAGGTGCCGTTCGACCGCGGCCTGCAGCAGACCGCCGAGTGGTACCGCGACAACGCATGGTGGTGGCGGCCAATCAAGGAGCAGGACGCGGCGTACAAGGCGTACTACCAGACGCAGTACGGCGCGCGGCCGTAGAGGCCCGTGGCCGCAGGCTCCCTCGACGGGCCAGTGCTGATCACCGGCGGCGCCGGCTTTGCCGGTGGCCACCTGGCGGAGCTCCTCGCCTCCACGCCTGGTCTCGTCTGCTGGTCGCGCGAGGCGCCGGCCCCCGGCCTCGTCCCGTCGGCCCGGTGGGAGCAGATCGATCTTCTCGACCGCGCGCAGGTCCGCAGCGCCGTGAGCGCCTTGCGGCCGGCACAGATCTATCACCTGGCCGGCGTGCCGCACGTGGGCGGGTCGTGGGACGCCACCACCCCGACGCTGGCGGGCAACGTCCTGGCGACGCACTACCTGTTCGACGCCTTGCGGCGCTCCGGCGCGCGCGCCCGCGTGCTCGTCACCGCGTCGGCCACGGTGTACGCCCCCTCGGACCAGCCCATTGCGGAGGACGGCATCATCGCGCCCGGAAGCCCCTATGCGCTGAGCAAGCTGGCGCAGGAGATGCGCACGCTGCGGGCGTCGATCGAGGACGGCCTCGACGTCGTCGTCGTCCGCGCGTTCAATCACACCGGGCCGAGGCAGGCGCCGGCGTTTGCCGCGCCGAGCTTTGCGCGTCAGATTGCGCGCATCGAGCGGGGCGAGCAGGAGCCGGTCATCCGCGCCGGCAATCTATCGCCGCGGCGCGATCTGTCCGACGTCCGCGACGTCGTCCGGGCCTACGCGGCGCTCATGGAGCGCGGCCTGAGCGGCGCGATCTACAACGTGGCGTCCGGGATCGGCCGCCCGATCGGGGATCTCCTGCACGCGCTTGTCGCCCGTTCGCGGGTGAAGGTCACCGTCGAGACCGACTCGGCGCTGCTGCGCCCCAACGACACCGCTGCGCTGGTTGGAGACTGCGCCCGTCTGCGGCGTGATACCGGTTGGAGCCCGCGCATCCCGTTCGAGCAGATGCTCGACGACCTGCTCGCCTACTGGAGAGCACAGTCGTAGGGGCCGCCTTCAGGCGGCCCGTCCAGGATCCTTCGGGCCAGGAGTTCGTGGCTGCAGGCCTTCAGGCCTGCCTCAGTCTCGAGGTCGAACTCCATCGTGAGGGTATCGATCGCGAGGTGGTTCTCCTGAAGCCTGACACCCGAAGCCGGCCACCTCCTCAGCTCTTGAACGGCTCCCAGCTCCCATCGGCGCCCAGGACTTCGTTGGGCGCGAAGCGCCCCTTGTATTCGACCGACTGGCAGCCTTTGACGTAGTAGCCCAGGTACACCCAGGGCAGTCCCCGCCGGCCCGCCTCCTCGATGATCGACAGCACGTTGAAGGTGCCGAGCGAGCGGCGGCGTTCGTCGGGATCGCAGAAGTAGTAGATCGCCGACAGGCCATCGGGCAGCGCGTCCACGTAGCCGACGCCCACGAGCCGGCCGTTCAGGAGGTACCGCCACTCCTCGGTGGGAAACGGGTTCGCGAGGAACCCGTTGGGGCCCTCCTCGTCGGGCTCCGGCCAACCCTTCACGGCCTGCTGGTAGCGGTGAAACTTCTCGTACAGCGCGCTGACCTCCGCCGACGGCAACGGCTCCCCCATCGCAACCGTGACGGTCCCGGCGTTGGCCTTCCACACGCGGCGCAGCGTGCGCTGCCGCTGAAACGAGGCGACCGGCACCCGCAGCGACTGGCACGCGCGGCACGAGAGGCACGCGGGACGGAAGAGGGCGTGGCCGAACCGCCGCCAGCCGCGCCGGAGCCATTCGAGATACTCGGCCGCGGACATCCGGTCGACGATCAGGTATTCGAGGCGGGCGGTCTCGTGCGGAAGGTATTCGCAGCGATGCGGCTCGCTGAAGAACCTCAGCCTCGCTTCCACACTCCAGATTGTACGTGCGCTACACTTGGCGAAGATACGACGAATCTGACGGGGATTCTGTGGAAAACGAGCCGCTCCTCTTCGACCTCGGGCCCCCGACCACGCGGCGCGTCGCCGACCTCGTGAAGGAGGGCGGCGTGGCGGCGCTCACCGAGGCCGAGCGGCGGGCCGACGCGGCCACCTACCAGGAGGTCCGCTGCCGCTCGGCGCTGAACCACGTGCCGGGGATGCGCTACTTCGAGTGGACGCTCAACCCGTACCGCGGCTGCACGCACGGCTGCCACTACTGCTACGCCCGCCGCTACCACGCGCAGTTCGAGCTCGGCGCCGGCGACGAGTTCGCCTCGGTGATCCTGGTGAAGACCAACTTCGTCGAGGTCCTGCGCCGGGAGCTCGCCAAGCCGTCGTGGACGCGCGAGATGATCGGTCTCGGCACCGCCACCGACATCTACCAGCCGATCGAGGGGCACTACAAGCTCACGCGGCGCACGCTCGAAGCGCTGGTCGAGGCGCGCACGCCCACCGGCGTCATCACCAAGGGCCCGATGATCGTGCGCGACAAGGATCTGCTGGCGCGGCTCTCGGCCGTCGAAGGATCGAGCGTGGTGGTGAGCGTGCCGTGCAGCGACGCGGCAGTAACCGCGCGGCTCGAGCCAGGCACCGCGCCTCCCCGTCAGCGGCTGCGCGCGGTGCGCGAGCTGCTCGACGCCGGCGTGAACGCCGGCGTGCTCATGAGCCCCATCGTCCCCGGCATCTCGTCGAAGCCGTCGCTGATCGAGAAGACCATCAAGGACGCGGCGGCGGCCGGTGTGCCGATCGTAGGGTCGAACGTGATGCACCTGCAGGGCGGCACCCGCGAGCACTTCACGGCGTGGCTGGCGCGCGAGTTCCCGCACCTGGTGGCGGGGTACAGCGAGTTGTACAAGCGGGACTACGCGCCGGCATCGTATTGCAACGAGGTCAAGAGAGTCGTGGCAGGTCTGCGTACAAAACACGGGCCGAGCTTCCGTGATATCCGGACAGCCCGACCCGCGCGCTCGATGCCTGAGGCGTATATCGCCCCTGACTCGAATGTTTAGGCGCTGCGCTTCGCCAGCCGCGGCGACGCCGCCTCCACCACGATGGCGCCGTCCTGCATCCGCGCGTGGAAGCTCGACGCCTCCTTCCACCTGTGGCTCAGAGGCAGCTTGATGCGGTCGTCGATGACGCGCTTCAGGAAGCGCGCGCCGTTGGCCATGCTGTAGCCCTCGGTGACGAGCGCGTCCACGACGGCCGGGTCCACCACCAGGCACTTCTCCGCGCGGCGCAGCGTCGCCGTCACTTCGTGCAGGTACTTGACGGTGATCGCCCGCACCTGGTCCTCCGTGAGCGGATCGAACACCACCACCTGGTCGATGCGGTTGCGGAACTCCGGGCTGAAGCGGCGCTCCAGCTCGCGGTGAATCTCGTTCTGCACCTGCGTCGTGGCCACCTGGCCCGAGCGGAAGCCGAGGCTGTTTTCGAGCTTGCGGAAGTGCTCGGAGCCGGCGTTCGAGGTCATGATGACGATGGCGTCCGACAGATACACGCGCTTGCCGCGCCCGTCGGTGAGCCAGCCCTCGTCGAACGCCTGCAGGAACAGATTCAGCAGCGTCGGGCTCGCCTTCTCCACCTCGTCGAGCAGCACCACCGAGCACGGATTGTCGCGCAGCTGGTTGGTGAGGATGCCGCCGCGCTCGCTGCCGACGATGCCGCGCGGCATGCCGATCAACTTGTCCACCGACAGTCCGCCGTCCTGATACTCGGACATGTCCACGCGGATCATCTTCTTCTCGTCGCCGAACAGGAACTCGGCGACGGCCTTCGCCAGCTCGGTCTTGCCGACGCCGGTGGGGCCGAGGAACAGCAGCACCCCGTCGGGACGATCGAAGCCGTCCTTCAGCGGGCCTTTGTTGAGCACCAGGCGGCGCGCCACGGCCTCGACGGCCTTTTCCTGGCCGATCACGCGCTTGCCGAGCTGCTGCTCGATGCCCTTGAGGCGTTCGCCGACGTCCCGGAACACCATGTCCTTCGGGATGCCGGTGGTGTGCGAGACGACGTCCACGACGTCGGCCGCCTTCACCTCCCAGCGCTTGTCGATTTCGGTCCGCACCGACGCGGTGTCGAGCCAGCCGATCACCTTGTCGGGCAGCCGCAGATGACGCTCGTAGCGGGGCGACAGATCGAGCGCGGCCTCGATCGCCTCGTCCAGCATGCGCACGGAATACAACCGCTCGAGCCGCGGCTTGAGGCTGCTCAGGATCCGCCGCGTCTCCTCGATCGTCGGCTCGGGCACGTTCACCACGCGGAAGCGGCGCGACAGCGCTTCGTCTTCCTGGATGTATTCCTTGTACTCGCCGCGGGTGGTGGCGCCGATGATGCGCACTTCGCCGCGCGACAGCACCGACTTGAAAATGTTGGCCGCGTCCGCCGGCGCGCCGATGGCCGAGCCCGCGCCCACCATCGTGTGCGCCTCGTCGATGAACAGCACCAGGTTCGGCCGCTCCTTCACCTCGCGGATGACGTTGTGCAGGCGGTCCTCGAACATGCCGCGCAGCATGGTGCCGGCGACGATGCTGTTCATCTGCAGGTTGACGATCTGGCAGTCGCGCAGCCGCGCGGGAATCGTCTCGGGTTCGAACTCGATGCGCCGCGCCAGCCCTTCGACGATGGCCGTCTTGCCGACGCCGGGCTCACCGACCAGCATCACGGAGTTCGAGCGTTCGCGGTGCGAGAGAATCTCGAGCACCTGCTGAATCTCTGGGTCGCGTCCGAAGACGGGTGGAATCCGATCCTGCCGCGCGAGCAGGTTCAGGTTGGTCGCGAAGTTGCGCAGGAACGGCGGCAGCTCGAAGCGCTTGCGGAACTGCTCTTCGCGCAGCTCGTGATCGCGCATGCGGGTGGCGATCTTCGATACCAGCGCGTCGGGCTCCACGCCGTGCCGACGGATGATGGCAACCGGAACCGACGCCGACGGTCCACGGCTCTCCTCGAAGAGCGCCACGAACAGGTCCGACGATTCGATGGTCTGACGACCGGCTCGGCTGGCGTGATGAAACGCGAGCTTCATCACGTCCTTCGTCGCCCCGGCGACACGCGGCTTGCCCACGTCGCCGCCGGGCAGGCCGTGCAGGTGATCCTCGAGCGCCTGGACGATCTCGTGCGGGTTCAGGCTGAGGTCGCGCATGACCTCGGAGAAGGTGTCCCACTCCAACTGCGCAAAAGCGAGGAACAGGTGCTCGCTCGTGACTTCACCGTGCTCTCGGCGCCGGGTTTCGTCGACCGCACGGTCCACGACCCGTTGGGCGGATTCGCCTATCTTGCTTTGAGCGATGTCAAAGTCGTCCACGACATCATCGCCTCCTGGACCCGGACTAGCTGAGGGGGTCTGCACACCCTCAGAGCAAGAGGCGAGCCAGAGTCAAGGGGGCCGATGTGCCCGGTTTCGGCGACAGGCTCTTGAACGAGGTGCCAATTCTCGTCCCTGGGGCGGACCCCGTATTCGACGGCCCGTATAATGGCGTGAATGTCGCGTTGGCTGGGTTCTGTGGGGTTCGTCCTGGGCGTTTGGGCGGTTGCCGCCTCCGGCCAGACCCCGCAGCCGTTTCCCCGCCCAGGAGAAGCCCGGCCCCAGGCGCCTCGTCAGACCCCGGTCAGCCAGGCTCCGACCGCCACTACACCGTCACCTGCCGCCGGACAATTGGCGCCGCCTGTCGCCCCGGCGGCACCAGCCGGACCCTCGGATCCGGGCGCCCCGCGACCCGAGGAAGCGTTCTTCCCGGTGTACCCGACGTCGCAGTTCCTGTCGGCGTACGACGCCGGGCGCGGGCAGCGCTATCTCCTCTACGGCACCACCACGGGCTTCGCGGAGATCGTCGCCTACTACCGCACGCAGCTCGGTGACAAAGGTGATCTCGTGTTCCGCGAACCGCCGACGCACGTGTTCGAAGTCGGCCGGTTCCGCGAGGAGACGATGGCATTTCCGCCCGGCGTCACGGTGAAGGACTGGACGTGGGGCGGATCGCAGGGCTACCCGAATCCGAAAGCGGGCGCGCAGCCCGCGCGGTATCCGACGATCATCATGATCGTCCCGCCTCCCGCCGCTGCCGCCGCACCCGCGCGCCGCTAGCTACGCGCGCCCCAGGTGTCCCTTCACCATCTGCACGAGCTGATCGCCGCTCGTGATCGGACCGTGCGCGGCCATGGTGGCAGCCATCTCCTCGCGGGAGTTGATGCGCGGGAACGGCGCGTCCGGCACGGGCACGCCAAGGAACGCACACAGCGGCTCCCATCCTTGCCTGGCCTCGTAGACGAGCAGCCGCTGCGCAGGAATGGCCGATACGACCGCCTCCGTGTGCCGGTTGAAGTGGTCGATCATGAAGTCGCGATCGTGCAGGCGATCGCCGAACGGATCGAACAAGACTCGATCGAGGAAGGTACCGGCTGGCGTCTGGCGAAGCAGGTCCTTCATCGGCCCGAAGATCGAGGCCTGCGTCGATTCGAACCACGACTGCGGATCGCGGACCGATAGCAGCACTTTCGCGTCCGGGTAGTAGTCGGCCAGCTCCTTCCAGAAGATGCACGCGGGATAGTCCACGGTCGAGGAAAACCCCTGGAAGATGCGCTCCCAGTCCGGCCGTCCTTCGCCGGCACGGATCCAGAGATCCGGGGCCACGTCGAGCGCCATCAACACTTCCGCCATGTGGTAACAGGGGCCGAACCCGAGCTGCTCGAGCGCGACTTTCAGCGACAGCGTGCCCGTACGTCCCAGGCCCGCCCCAATCAGCTTCAACGCCATGCCTCTCCCTTCGTGCCGCACCCGCGCTAGTGCAGGAACGGGCTCCAGCCGTTCTTCGAGTAGAGCGGCAGGGTGAACCCCATCGCCTCGATCTCGTGGATCCGCTCGCCGCTGATCTTGAAGATGTGCGCGGCCTCGAGATCGAAGGGATTGAACGGCATCGGCCGCTCGCTGGTGCTGCCGTCCTTGTTCAGAATCGTCACGCTCTTCTCGGTCATCGGGTGACGGAACATCGTCAGGCCGAAGACCAGCCCGCGCTCCTCGTCGGCAATCCAGACGCGGCGCAGGTCGATGCTCGTGATGTAGCTCATCGCGCGCGAATCGAGCTGTTCGGCGCAGCCCTGGACCGGACCGAACGGCGTCGGCGCATTGGGCGGCGCGCCCACGCCGGCCGTGTGCATGCCGTTCTCGCGGCGGCCGCAGTCGGCGGCAAAGGGCGCCGCCTCGGCTGGAAGAACGCCTTGCGTGGCTCCTGCAGGTTGGCGAGCTGACCGGGCGCGGTGATCACGGCGTAGGTGTGCTCCGCCTCGGTGATCTTCTGGTTCTGCACCTTGAGCCGCAGCGCCAGCTGCACTGCGGGAGGCCCCGGAGCGGGCGCCGGTCCGCCGGCGCGCGCGGGCGGCGGCGGCACATCCGCCATCATCATCAAGATGACGCCGATCTGACCGGCCACCGGATCGGCGACCGGAATCTTGAACGTGGTCGGGCCCTCGATGGCCGTCTTCCACAGCCCCTCGCCGATCGCGCGCACCTGCGCCTGCTCGGTGAATGTCACGTTCGGGGCGAGCGGCGCCTTCGCCGGATCGTGCGCGACGAGCGCGGCGATGTAGGCGTCGGCAATCCGGTTGAGGCAGGTGCGGTCGCAGGTGGCCTGCTGCGCCAACACGGACGCAGCGGCGCCGGCAACGGCCACGATGGCCACGAATCGGAGCAACGTGCGTATCATAGCGGCGGGATTGTATCCGGATGAGCCGCATCCTGCCATGGCCCTCGGCGGTGGGTGTTCTGACGCTCACGGTCGGCCTCTCCGCTCCGGCGGCGTCTTCCAACCAGCAGCGGAATGCCGACTCGCTCGAGACCGTGCTCGAATTCGCTGCCGCGTCCGTGAGGCGCCTCGAGCGCGAGCTGGCGGCGATCGTCGCCGAAGAGCACTTCACGCAGCGAGCCGCCAAGAGCAGGACGTCCGATGCAGGGTCGTCGGACGCGCGGCGAGAGACGCGATCAGACCTGCTGCTCGTTCGCGTGACCGGACAAGACGGTTGGCTGCCGTTCCGCGACGTGTACGAGGTGGATGGCCGAGCCGTGCGCGATCGCAGCGAGCGGCTCCAGAAGCTTTTCATCGAGGCGCCCGAGACGGCGCTGACGGCCGCGGCGCGCATCACCAACGAGAGCAGCCGCTACAACCTCGGACCAGTCACCCGCAACATCAACACTCCGACCTTTGGGTTGATGCTGCTGCGCCCGGCGTACGCGAGACGCCTCGAGTTCAAGAAGCGCGGCGAGGAGCTCGTGGCGGGGCAGCGGGTGTGGCGGGTGACGTTCGTAGAGCGCGTCCGGCCAACCATCGTCCGCACGCTGCGCAACGAGGATGTCCCGATCGAGGGCTCGTTGTGGATCGAGCCCTCGTCGGGGCGCGTCGTCAAGACGCTGGTCAAGACCATCGGCACGCCGGATGCAGGGTCGCTCATGCCGATCTACACCGCGCAGACGATGATGAGGGTCGAGGTCACCTTTGCGCCGAGCGAGAGCCTGCGCTTCTGGGTGCCGGACAGGTTGACTGAGTGGGCGCGCGCCAGCAATGGCGCGGAGATTTCTGGCGCCGCCACCTACACGCGTTTCCGCCGCTTCACGGTCAACACCACGGAGGCGTTTGAACCGCCTGAGAGCGCAGAACCACCAGGGAAGGAGTGACAGGAAACGGTCTCGAGCGGCACCGACGGCTGTCGCGCCAGTGCTTACGTCAGGCGGCGATTCTGGCCGAGCGCGCGCGTACGGACGGTCTCGCCACGTGCCGGCCTCGTGGCACCGGGGCAGCCTCGTCCACGTCCCGCACCGCGCCGCCGGCAATCGCTTCGAGGTCGCGGACGTGACCGAGCGCCGTCGCCGCCTGCGCATTGAGCTCTTCGCCGGCAGCCGCGCTCTCCTCCGCCGTCGCCGCCATCGCCTGCGTCACTTGCTCCATCTGGGGACACCGCTTGCGCCACCTGCGCGATGCCCTGCGCCTGCTGCCGGCTGCCTTCGCTGACGTCGGTCACCAGCGCCTTGACCTGCCCGACCTTGGCGGTGACAGCCGAGATGGCCCCGGCGACGCTCTGCACTTTCTGGCTGCCGGCCTTCGACTTGGCGATCGACTCTTCGATCAGGCCGGCCGTGCCCCGGGCCGCCTCCGCGGAGCGCTGGGCGAGGTTGCGCACTTCGCCGGCCACGACCGCGAAGCCCTTGCCGGCCTCACCTGCGCGGGCCGCCTCCACCGCTGCGTTGAGCGCCAGGATGTTGGTCTGAAAGGCGAATTCATCGATCGCCTTGATGATGTGGCCGACCTTCGCGCTCGACTCCTCGATCGCGGCCATGGATTGCACCATGTCATCCAGCGCCTGGTGGGACGCGAGCGCCTGCTGATGCACGGCGTCGATGAGCACCTCCGCCTCCCGTGTCCGGTCCGCCGTCTGCCGGGTGATCGAAGCCATCTCCTCCATCGACGCCGAGGTCTCTTCGAGCGATGCCGCCTGTTCGGTCGCCCCCTCGGACAACGACGAGGCGGTGCCGGCCACCTGGCCGGCCGCGCGGGAGAGTTCCCGCGCGCCGTTGCCAATCTCGCGCGATACGCGAGAGAGCGTCCGGGTCACGCCGCGGGCCACGAAGAACACGACCGACAAGGCCACGACGACGACCAGACCCGAGAGGCCGAGCGCCCAGCGCCGGGACGCCTCGAGCGCGGTCAGGCGCATCTGCAGCAGCACCGCCAGCTCCGCTGCACCCCTATCCCAGACGGCCGCGCCAGCCGCGCGCACCTTCTGGACCTCGGTCCTCAGTCGAACCGTATCCGTCGTCTGCGGGGTGTCGAGCTGCCGCAACACCGTGACCAGAGCCGCGTTGGCGTCACGGTAGGTCTTCAGAGCCGGTGAGAGGCGGGGGGCGAGCGTCGGGCTCGCACCATAGAAGTTGGCGTCTTCGCTCAGGGCGGTCTCCAGATCCGCCGTGACGCGATCGCCATCGCTCTCTTTGATCATCGCGGCGGCGACGTTCAGATCGGTCCGTCGTGACTCGGCCGAACCAGGTCGCGCGAACTCCTCGACCATCGCTCCGACGGATGCGAGGCGATCGTCGGCTTGCGGCAGCGCCACCAACACGGCGTCCATCGCGTAATAGCTGTCGAGATCCGGATCGAGGATGAGATTCGACATGTCGCCGGCGTGCGTGATCATGGTCCGCACATCCACCAGCAGGTGACGGTGCCGCTCGGCCGCCAAGGCCGGGTCGCGTTCTTTCTGAAGGGCTTCCCACTCGCGACGCACCACCTCGACCCGCACATGGTCGCGCCCGCGTTTGGCCAGGCCCTCCGCCGTGAACTGGAGCTGCTGGCCCAACCGGGCCTGCACGGACTCGAGCGCATTGAAGGCCTCGCTCACCCGAGCGGCGGCGCGGGCGGCCTCGTCGCTCGCGGTCGTGTCGCCGAACAGCACACGCTGCGCAAACGCGCGATGGCTGCCCACTCCTCCAAGAATGGACGTGAGCGGCTGCAAGTACTCGATGCCGGCAAGCTCCGCGCGTACGAAGGAGATGTCCTTGGTGATGGTCTTGGCGATAAAGAACGCCATGACCAGGAGCGGAATGAGAAACGTCCCGGTGATCAGAAGCAGTCGGGCGCCGACCGTGTGCGAAGCCATCGATTGGCGAAATGGGATGGTAGTCATCGGTTCCAGACTCTGCAATCGGCCGAAGCCGAACCGTCTTCGATGACCACAAGCGCCCACACTGGTGCGGGCCACTCATCAATGGCGGGCATCCGTGAGAAGGCCCGCGACATTTTCAGCCCTCGCCGATGGCACGCACATCTGGCAAACCGGCTTGCCACCGATTCCCGATCAGACACTCCCTTCGAGCAGCGCCACGATCTGCGCGAGCGCGGCCTTCTCCTCGGGCTTGCGCACCCCGCCGGCACGCGTGAGCTCCAATGCCGTTTCGTAGTCGTCGATCCGGGTACGCAACGAGGGGTTGGCGCCGCGCGCCAGCAGCAGCCGCACGGCCTCGACGTTGGTCTCGACGACGGCCATCATCAGCGCCGTCCAATCGTTGATCCCGCGTTGGTCGGGATCGGCGCCGGCGTCGAGCAGCCGCGCCATCACCTCCAAGACGTCGTCGCGCGCCCGGCTGCCGGGATGCGGGTGCGTCTTGGAGAGCGCAGCGATGAGGGGCGGAAACCCGTCGTTGTCGTGGCGGTTGGGATCGGCGCCAATCGCCAGCAGCTCCTCGATGAAGCGCAGCGGGCTCCAGTAGATGGCGTAGGTCAGGATGGGGCCGACGCCCAACGGCATCACGTTGTTCGGAAAGTCGGGCGGGTCGTCGATCGCGGCGCGCAGGGCGGTGAGATCGCCGGCGGCAAACGCGGCGTCGATGCGCTGGAAGCGCTTTTCCTCGGTGCTCATCGGACGGGCCGCAAATGGACGGGCCACCTGAAGGTGGCCCCTACTTCTGCTCCTGTGCGCGGAGCTTCGTGAGCTCTTCGAGCTCCTTGTTGTTGGTGCAGTAGAACTCGTAGATGTCGCCGCTGCCGAGCGTCCAGCGGCGCGGCGCCGACTTCCACGGCTTCTCCAGCACCTTCGGGTCGTCCACGGTGATCTCGACCATCAGGTAGTTCATCGAGGGCCGCGTGTAGCGCTCGGTCACCTTCAGCGCGTCGCTGTGGAACCAGCCGTTGGGCTGAATGTAGGTGCGCTCATCGAATCCAATCGACTCGACCACGAGCGTGTCGCCGTCCCAGCGCGCCGCACTGTTGCCGTGGAAGAACGGCTCCGGATCCTTCGGCAGCGGGCGCCCGTCGAGGTGAATCACGCGCCAGTTGTTGAGCACCTCGTAGAGCTGCGCCATCAGCCCCGGCTTGTGCACGATGAGCGTGGTGTACGGGTTCTGCAGCCAGATGGCGGGCACGCCGCGCGGCAGGCAGTTCACCGAGCTCTTCGACAGCTCGAGCTCGGTCGGCGTCATCGCCTTGATCTTCGCGAGCGCCCACGGCTGAAATGCCGGGCGCTCTTCGGGCGTCGCCTTCGAATCGAACTGCGGGATGGCCGCGGGGTCCACGCCGAACCTGCCGCTGACGCCCTGGCCGGCGCCGTTGGGGAACCACTGTCCGGAGAAGTCGACGTGGCCGTCGGCGAGCCGCGGTGCCGGTCCCCCTGGCGGCAACGGCCGGACCTTGTATTGCGTGTCCTGCGCACCCAGGCGGGTCTGAAGACCCGCAACGACAAGGCAGGCGCAGACCGCGGCGACTGCGAGGCGCACCCTCAGTCCTGGAGCTGGCCGACCTGGCGCAGCTCGCCGTCCGAGAACTTCAGCGTGCCCGCGGCGGCCGCGTTGGGCGTGCCGTTCTTCGCCACGCATCCGCGCACCCACACTTCCTTGCCGATGTTGTCGAGGAACACCTGGCGGTCGGTGCCGTTACGCCGCAGCGTCACCGGCGAGTAGGCCTGGAACGACCAGTTCTCCACCTTGCCGCTCGCATCCTTCACGTCCACGAAGAAATAGGGATGCGGGTTCTGCCAATCGAGCTTGGTGAGCGTGCCGGTGAACTCGCGGCACTTCTTGCTGTCCCACTCGGCGGCAAACGAGTGGTGAGCCGAGGCAGACGGCTGGGGCAGCAGCGCGGCCGCCATGACGGCCACCGCCAGCGGGATTCGCATCGTCATCGAGCCTCCCTTCGCGCCGCCCAGTATGGATCAGACCGCGACAGTGAGAAGCCGGGCGAGTAAGATTCGCCCAGGGCGCGCTCGAGGCCGCCGGCATCGAGTGCGCCATCAGCGCCGACGACGCGGGCGGAACCCGTCCGCATCTGTGGGTGGGCGCCGGCGTCCGCTTTCTGGTCCGGCGCTCCGATGCCGAACGCGCGGCCGAAATTCTCGAGACGCCGGCGACGGAGTGAGCGGCCCCTCCCGGGCAGGCCTGAAAGCCTGCAGCCACGTCGACGGGCCGCCTGAAGGCGGCCCCTACGACGGATTGACGTAGATCTCGCCCGCCTTCTTGAACTCCTCGGACTTCTCGCGCATCCCTTCCTTGAGCGCGTCCACGCTCGTGAGGTTGTGCGAAGCGGCGTAGTCGCGCACCTGCTGCGTCAGCTCCATCGAGCAGAACTTGGGGCCGCACATCGAGCAGAAATGCGCCACCTTCGCCCCCTCGGCCGGCAGCGTCTCGTCGTGATACGCGCGCGCCGTCACCGGATCCATCGCCAGGTTGAACTGATCCTGCCAGCGGAACTCGAAGCGCGCCTTCGACAGCGCGTCGTCCCACGCCTGCGCGCGCGGGTGCCCCTTGGCGAGGTCGGCGGCGTGCGCCGCGATCTTGTAGGCGATCACTCCCGCCTTCACATCGTCGCGGTTCGGCAGCCCGAGGTGCTCCTTCGGTGTCACGTAGCACAGCATCGCGGTGCCGTACCAGCCGATCATCGCCGCGCCGATCGCGGAGGTGATGTGGTCGTAGCCGGGAGCGACGTCGGTCGTGAGCGGCCCGAGGGTGTAGAACGGCGCCTCGCCGCACCACTCGAGCTGCTTCTCCATGTTCTCCTTGATCAGGTGCATGGGCACGTGACCGGGCCCCTCGTTCATCACCTGCACGTCGTATTCCCACGCGATCTTCGTCAGCTCGCCCTGCGTCTTCAGCTCGGCGAACTGCGGCTCGTCGTTGGCGTCGGCAATCGATCCCGGCCGCAGGCCGTCGCCGAGCGAGAACGACACATCGTAGGCGCGCATGATCTCGCAGATGTCGCGGAAGCGCGTGTAGAGAAAGTTCTCCTGATGGTGCGCCAGGCACCACTTGGCCATGATCGAGCCGCCGCGCGACACGATGCCGGTGACGCGGCGCGCGGTCAGCGGCACGTAGCGCAGCAGCACGCCCGCATGCACGGTGAAGTAGTCCACCCCCTGCTCGCACTGCTCGATGAGCGTGTCGCGGTAGATCTCCCAGGTGAGATCTTCGGGGCGGCCTCCCACCTTCTCGAGCGCCTGATAGATCGGCACGGTGCCGATCGGCACGGGTGAATTGCGGACGATCCACTCACGGGTCTCGTGGATGTTCTTGCCCGTGGACAGGTCCATGACCGTGTCGGCGCCCCACAGTGTGGCCCACTGCAGCTTCTCGACCTCTTCCTCGATCGACGACCGCACGGCGGAGTTGCCGATGTTGGCGTTGATCTTCACCAGGAAGTTGCGGCCGATGATCATCGGCTCGAGCTCGAGGTGGTTGATGTTGGACGGGATGATGGCGCGCCCACGCGCGATCTCGGAACGCACGAAGTCGGCCGGCAGGCCTTCGCGGGCGCTCACGAACTCCATCTCCGGCGTGATCTCGCCGCGCCGCGCGTAATGCAGCTGCGTGCCCACGTGGCCGGCGGCACGGCGGGCCGCGACCCACGGCTCGCGCAGCTTCGGCAGCCCCGACCGCACGTCGTGGCCCTGCGGACCGCTGGTGTCGTAGAGACGCACCGGGGTGTTGCCACCTTCGAGCGCCACCTCGCGCGCCGGCACGCGCAGCGTCACCGGCGCACCGTCGGAAGTGAGGCGCGCGTCGCGCGCGTCGAAGACCTTCGTGGAGTTGGGGAATGCCGTCGCGAAATCGATCATGCTCGTGCGAGGCGGAATCCGAGGATTGCCGCGCTCCCTCCGCCGGTGTGAACCGGGTCAGGTTCCAAGGGTGTCTCTCAATCCAGGCGCCGTACCGTACGGCGGCCGGGATACCCCTGGCGGTCCCTGAAATTATATGTCCGGATGTCCACGCCGCCGGAGCGGGCCGGCCCGGTGTATGTTGGTCGGATGGAGCAGGAACCCGCCACCATCGTGCTGTCGCGCACGTCCCCGGACGACGTCGGCGTCCGCGAGATTTACGTATCGATCGACGGCAAGGACGCGGGCGTGCTCCGGCCCGGCGACGTGATCCGCCGGCAGGTCGCGCCGGGACACCACGTCGTGAAAGCCACCAACACGCTGTTCCGCCGCACCCGAGAGTGCGACCTCGCGCCGGGCGAGATTGCGGAGTTTCTCGGGGTGAACAAGCCTGGGGGCGGCGCGATGGGCATGTCCATTCTGATGGCTGTGCTAGGGGTAGGCGCGCTCGGCCTGGAGTTCGAGCGTGTCATCGCGCCGTGACTTCTTTTCTGCTGTAATGACAGCATGCGAAACGCGCTGTTGCTGAGTCTGCTGACCGCAGCCCTCACGGGTGCCGCGCCTGACGGCGTGGCGGCACAAGGCCAGCCCGCACCGGCGCCGAAGCCGACCACGCAGCCGACCACGACACAGCAGCCCGCGCCCGCGCCGAAACCCGCGCCGCCCACGACGACGACTCCCAAGCCCGCGCAGCCCGCGGCTCCGGCACCGGCTCCGGCCGCAGGCGCCACGCCTGCTCCGCGCCGGGCTCCAGCGGCCGCGCCCACCGCCTCGCGCGCCGGCATGGCCATCACCGTCACCGACTCCGGCGGCGGGACGATGGCCGGCGTATCGGTCTCGGCCAACGGACCGACGATGCGCAACGGCGAGACCAACGGCAGTGGACAGGTCAGCTTTCCGGGGATGCTGGCGGGCGTCTACCGTTTGCGCTTCGACGGAGAAAGCATCGTCGCGTTCGAGAAAGAGGTCACCGTCAAGCCCGGTCAGGTGCTGGCCGTGGACGTGATGCTCAGTGCCGCCAAGAAGGTCGCACCGGCGCCCGCGCCAGCGCCAGCAGCCGCGCCGCCGCCGGCGGCCGCGTCGGCGAAGACCGGACCGGCCGGCGCGCCGCTTCAGGTCAGCGTGCCGAAGGTGCTCGAAGGCGACTTCGTCGGCAAGAACCCGCGCCGCGAATCGCTCCTCTCGTGCAGCGGCAGCACGCGCACGACGATGCTGCAGATCAACCAGCCGATGCCGGAACGGATGTACGCCGACGCCGATGTCGTCTACTACGTGATCGGCGGTGAAGGCACGATGAAGCTGGACGGCAAGGAGACGAAGCTGGCGCTCAACGACTTCGTCTCGGTTCCGCGCGGCGGCTCGCACTCGTTCGAGCGGCGGGGCAACCGCACGCTGATTCTGCTGTCGGTCCTCGGCGGCGAACCCTGCGACGCGCCGAAGTGAACCTGGAGGCGGAGTAGGCAGAGAGGGCGGATCTGCTTTCTCCGCGCCTATTGCACGCTCACCACCAGCGTGGCCCGGTAGTCGCCCGGCACGATCGGGGGGCGGCTGCTGAACGGATACGGCTGCAGATCCACGAGCGACACCTTCACGCTGCCGTAGGTCACCGACGCGCGGGACGAATCTCCGGTGTGGAGATCGAGCGACAACGAACTGCCGTCGCCGCTCGCCGTCACCTTCACGATCGCGTCGCCGCCCGTGATGCAGATGGCGTCGCCAGGACAACGCGAGTCGCCCGTGACGCCTTCGAAGCGCAGCTTCACGCCACGCCCTTGGACAGACGCCGTCTCGCCCGGCGCCAGCGTGAAACGCGCGTCCAGCTGCACCGTGGGCCCGGTGGGTGACGATTCGTCGCAGGCCGTCGCCGCAAGGAGACAGAAGACGAGTGTCGCAAGCCTCATGAGCCCGTGCGGAGCGAAGGTCGTGCCAGTGGAGAGGACCGGCGATTACGGCTCGAACGCGAAGGAGAGTTTGTAGTCGGGGTTGATGAGACCGCGGGCCACGTCCACACGGACGATGCCGTTGCCACCAGGCAATCCCAGGCGAAGCCCCACTCCGGCGTCCACGTCGTTGCGATCGCCGGGGAGGAGCCGGCGCGTCACGCGCGCGGAGTCCACGAAGGCCGCCGCGCCGATGCTCACCTGCTCGAGCATGCTCGCGACACGACCGGCCTTTGCCGGCGCGCCCGCCGCGGCCGGCTTCGCGAGCGGCCACCAGTACTGCCCCTCGCCCGAGCCGTGCACGATGGTGCGTCCCAACTGATTGGTGCGAAAGAACCGCCCTTCGTCCACCAGGGCGTGCGCGCGCAACGGCACCGGCCCAGGCCGGGCGTTGCCGGTGTCGCCCGAGAACCACGATTCCGGCGGCGTCGCATCGGCGGCGATGCCCGCGCCGGCGCTGCCCACCAGCACCAGGCCGCGGCGCACGTTTGACGATCGGAACTTGGCGATGGCTTTGGCCATGCCGAAGTTCGTCTCACCCCTCCAGCCGTCCACGTCGAGCCGCGCCGAGACGCGGTCGTCGAGCGAGGAGGCGTAGGCGGTGGCACCGAACGCACCGCGGGTGCCGAGGTCCTGCCACTTGTCGGCGCCGCCGCGCAGCGACACCTGAAAGCGTCCGGTCAGCCAGTCGCTCCACGCAAGGCGGCCCGTGGTTCGTTCGGAGGTCGGCGCGATGGCATCAAAGGGCTGGCGCTCCCAGCTGGCGCCGGCGCTCCAGACGCCGCCCCACGGTGCCGGCGCAAACAGCGTCGCCGCCACGCGTGGACGGCCGGGTCGGAAGCGGTACTGCAGATCGAGGCGCTCGCCGCCACCCGTCATGGCACCAATCGATGCACGTAGATCGCGAGTGAAGATGGCGAGCCCGCCGAGCGCCGCGAAGTCGTTCATCCCCGTCGGGAACAAGCGCCGCTCGTTCACCGTCGCACGCACTTCGGCACGACCGCCGGAGATCGGTGCGTACTCGAGGGTGCCCGACCGCAGCGCGGGCACCGCGTCGAGGCGGCGTCGCCCGCGGTTGAAGGTTCCCTCGGTCAGCACTTCGCCGCGCTCGACGTCGATCTGCCGCTCGACGACCGCGGCACGCGTGCGCCGCAGCCCGGTGATCTGAACGGTGTCGATGGCCGGCTCGCCGGCGCGGTTGAGCGCGTTCAGCGCACCGACGCGATCGTCCTGGAGGAAGCGGGCGGTCGCGAGCAGCCGCCAGGCATACGAGTCGCGCGCGTCGGCCTGCGTGGCCGTCCCGGCCAGCGACGCCGCGTCGTTCCAGCGCTTCTGCAGCACCCGCAGCCCGGCCAGCTCGCGATAGGCGCCGCCACCAGGGCACGAGAGCGCCGAGGTCAATGTCCGCTCCGAGCCGGCGTAGTCGCCGGACTGCGCGAGACGGACGCCATCAGCCACCAGCGAGTCGCACCGCGACGCGTCGGCCGCCGGCTGCGGGTCTGCGACGGTGATCGGAATCGCCTCGGGCGACGCTGCTGGCCGCGGGGCCACAAGCGCCATCCACAGCGACGCCGGCCGCCAACGCGCCAGGAACTCGTCGCGCGGGAGCACGCGGTACGACGTGCGGGCGGGATCGTGAAAGATGAAGCCGCGCTCCGGCGCGCCGACCACGACCACGTAGTGAAAGGCGCCGGGCCGATCTTCGATGAGCGCGAGCACGGGACGGCCGTTTCGGTTGACCTCGTCGGCCAGGCGCGCTTCGGAGCCGGCCACCGCCACCGCCGCCCAGCCACGCCGCTCCATCTCACGAACCAGGTCGGTGGTACGGATGCCGCCGGCGCGGCGATCGACCAGATTCGTGAACGACTCTGCGTCCACGCCGCGGACGCCCCAGAAGCGCAGCACCATAGCCGCGGCGGCGCCGCCGCAGAGCGCTTCGGATTGGGAAACGAAGGGAACGTCTAGAACGCGAAGAGCGGGCTCGGCCGCAGCCGCGCGCAGCGGCAGCGCCAGCAGCAGGCCGAGCAGGAGGGTGCGAGCCGCGACGAATCGCCGCGGGCGCCGCAAGCGGCGCCCGCCCGATCCGACGCTGTCGCCGGTACCAAACACATCAGTCTTCAATCAATGGCGACCACAAGCAAGATGATGACCAGGAGGGCGATGATGATGGTGGTCGTGGAGATCACGACGGTGGAGGCGCCGCCGGCGAGCGCACGATCGACCTGTTGGGCCTGCTCGGCCGCCGCTGCCAGCTGCTCCCCCTGCAGCGTCGCTACGGCGGCGGTCGCCGTGGTGAGGTCGATCCCCACTCGACCTGCGAGGGCTTTTACTTCATCGCGGTCGAGGACCCGCAGCACCGCGGCACGCCTGGTCGCAGTGTCGTCAACGTGCTGCGCGACGGCGGCGTCGAGTACCGCCTGCGACGCGATGTGCGTGGATTGCGCGTGCAGGCGCGGCGCGGCCGCGGCGAGCGTGAGCAGAATCGCAAGAACAGTGGTCGGCGTTCGCATGCGTCAGTAGTCCTCCGTGTCGCAATTGTAAATGCGTTCGTTTCTCGGCCGGCTTGCGCTGGCGTGGTGCAGTGCCCTAACGTCGAGCCGGTGACCGTGGGAACAGTATCGGATTTGCTGACGGTGTGGAACAGCGCCGCCGAAGCTCGCTACCTGGCCGACCTGCGCCCGGCTGAGGTGGCGCGAGCGCTGCGTGCGCTTTCGTCGGCGTATGTCGAACGCCGCCATGCCGTGCCCGGCGGCCTCGACAGCGCCGGCAAGCGTGCGGCGTTCGCGCTGTACTACGCGCCGCTCCACTTCGTGGCCACCGCACACGTCGTCGCAGCGCTCGGCGCCGCCGCGCCACCACCCCACACCATCGTGGACCTGGGCTGCGGCACTGGTGCAGCGGGGGCCGCGTGGGCGCACCTGGCCGCAGGCGCACCCACCATCATCGGCATCGATCGCCACCCGTGGGCGGCGTCCGAGGCGCGGTGGACCTACCGCACGCTCGGCCTGCACGGCCAGGCCCGCGCGGGCGACGCCACCGCGCTGCCACGCGTGAAGCCCGGCGCCGCCCTCGTGGCCGCCTATCTGCTGAACGAGCTGCTGCCCGAAAGGCGCCGGCGGCTCGAAGACGGCCTGCTCGACGCCGCCTCGCGTGGCGCGCGCGTGCTGGTGCTCGAACCGATCGCGCGCGCGGTGACGCCGTGGTGGAACGAGACCGCCGCCCGGTTCATCGCCGCCGGCGGCCGCGCCGACGAGTGGCAGCTGGGGACCAACCTGCCCCCCTCGACGGCACTGCTGGGAAAGGCCGCCGGCTTGAATTCGAGAGAGCTGAAGGTGCGCAGCCTCTATGTAGAAGGCGCTACATTCCAGCGACTCTCCTCACCTGCTCCAGGTGATGCCTGATGTGACCCACGTAGTCCTGCATCAGGAAGCCGACCTTCACCGGACCGCCACCATCGGACGCCGTTGCGCTCATCCTCAGATTCTCGGCCGGCGTGCCGGAGATGACGTGCCGCAAGTGCCGGTTGTAGGCCGCCCACAGCGCCACGACATCCGACCACGATTCGTCGACGTAGCGCTGCCGAGACACCCACTCGTTCTGCTCGTAGCCGTCGAACTTCGCCAGACCTGGCGTCTGCCCGACGATCCACCGGCGGTGGTTGTTGCATGCCGAGTCGATCAGGTGGCCGACGATCTCGCGCGCGCACCACCCATCGGGCTGTGCGCGCTCGCGGCTGAGCGCCTCGTCGATGCCCGCAAAGAGCGCCAGCCCCTCGGTCAGCGCCGCATGCAGGTCGGCGGCAATCGCCGCCGGGTCATAGGACGACTTCTCGTGTGAGTACGGGCTCATTGCACACAATTGTAGGCGGCCGGCGTGCTAATGTTCCCACTTTGCCACCGATGACCTCGCAGGGGGATGAGTCCCACGGGCGCAGCGCGCTGCTCCCACTCACGGTTACCGCCATCGGCGTCGTCTACGGCGACATCGGCACCAGCCCCCTCTACACCATCCGCGAGTGCTTCTTCGGCACCCACTCGGTAACGCCCACCTACGAGAACGTGCTCGGCATCCTCTCGCTGGTGCTGTACGCGCTCATCATCGTGGTGTCGATCAAGTACATCGCGATCGTCATGCGCGCCGACAACCAGGGCGAGGGCGGCATCCTGGCGCTGACAGCGCTGCTGCCGGCGCGGAGCGCCCGCAGCGGGCCCGACGTGGTGAAACCAGTGCTCGTCCTGCTGGGCATCTTCGGCGCCGCCCTGCTCTACGGTGACGGCATGATCACCCCGGCCATCTCGATTCTCGGCGCCACCGAAGGCCTCCACGTCGCCACGCCGCTGGCCGACTCATACGTGGTGCCACTATCGGTCGCCATCCTCGTGGTGCTGTTTGTGATCCAGCAGTACGGCACGCATCGCGTCGGCCGGCTCTTCGGCCCGGTGATGGTCGCGTGGTTCGTCACGATTGCGGTACTGGGCGTCTCGTGGATCGTGCGGGTGCCCACCGTGCTCGAGGCCGTCGACCCTCGGCATGCGGTACGGTTCTTCTTCAACAACGGCTGGCACGGGTTCGCGGTGCTTGGCGCCGTGTTCCTGGCCGTCACCGGCGGCGAGGCGCTCTACGCCGACATGGGCCACTTCGGACGCCACCCGATCCGCCTTGCCTGGTTCGTGATGGTGCTGCCGGCACTGATGCTGAACTACTTTGGACAGGGCGCGCTTCTGCTGCTCAACCCGCGCGCCGCGTCGCAGCCGTTCTACCTCATGGCGCCATCATGGGCACTGCTGCCGCTCGTGGCCCTGGCGACCATGGCCGCCATCATCGCGTCGCAGGCCCTGATCTCGGGCGCCTTCTCGCTGACGCGGCAGGCGATTCAGCTCGGATACGCGCCCCGGCTCGACATCGCGCACACCTCGTCGATGGAGATGGGCCAGGTGTACGTGCCGCAGGTCAACTGGTTCCTCGCGATCGCCACGATCTGCATCGTCGTCGGCTTCAAGTCGTCGAGCGCCCTCGCCGCCGCCTACGGCATCGCGGTCACCATGACGATGATCATCACCGCGTTGCTGCTGTACGTGGTGGCGGTCGAGCGCTGGGGCTGGCCACGCTGGGCCACCTTTGCGGTGACGGGCGTCTTCCTCACCGTCGATCTCGCGTTCTTCGGCGCCAACCTGATCAAGATCCTGCAGGGCGGCTGGCTGCCGCTGGTCATCGCCGCCGTCCTTTTCACGATGATGACGACCTGGAAGACCGGACGGCAGCTGGTCGCCGAGCGGCTCACCGCTCGCGCCACGCCGATCGACGTGTTCATGGCCAGCCTGAAGGCACTGCGTCCGGCGCGCGTGCACGGCACAGCGGTGTTCATGACCGCGCAGCCAACCGGCACGCCGCCGGCGCTGGTCCACAACCTGCGGTACAACAAGGTGCTGCACGAGCACGTCGTGATCCTGACGGTCAGCACCGCGTCGCGGCCGTACGTGCCGCTGCAGGACCAGGTGGCCGTCGAGTCGCTGGGCCAGGGTCTCTACAACGTCAAGCTGCAGTACGGCTTCATGCAGGACCCCGACGTGCCCGAGGCGCTGATGCACGCGATCAAGCTGGGACTCGAGCTCGATCCCGGGGACGTGACGTTCTTCCTTGGCCGCGAGACGATCATCGTCACCAAGCGGCAGGGCATGGCGGTCTGGCGCGAGCGGCTGTTCGTGCTGATGGCCCGCAACGCCGTGCGGGCCACGGCGTTCTTCCGCCTCCCGCCCGAGCGCGTCGTCGAGCTCGGCGTCCAGGTCGAAATGTAGGGGCTAGCGCCGCCGGGCGAAGCGGGGAGCGGCGACGATCTTGCCGCGCTTGGCGTAGGCCTCGTGGTTGCGCTCCACGTCCTCCGGCCGATAGACGTAGTTCACCATCAGGCCGAGCGACCGGCGGATGCCGGCCTTCGACGGGTCCCCCATCCAATTCAAGCGCTCCAGGCGCGCGCCGTTGGCAAGATGAAATCGCGCCACCGAGTCCACCGGCGCGCCCTTCCGCCGGGCGCGAAGCAGGTACTCGACGCAGTGCCCGGTGATCTCGTCGCGCAGCGACGGCGACAGGCCGCCGACGTCGGGCAACCGCCCCTTCTGCACGACCGCGAGCACCGCGTTGAGCTCGCGTGAGCGCATCCGGGCGTGCTCTTTCTGCCGGAGCCACTCGCAGAACCCGGGGATGGGCGACAGCGTCGCAAACGTTCGAAGCCGCGGCAGGTCGCGGCCCAGGTCGTCCACCACCTGCTTGATCAGGAAGTTGCCGAACGACACGCCCTTCAGCCCCTCCTGACAGTTGGTGATCGAATAGAAGATGGCGCAGTTGGCCTCGGTGGCATCGCCTATCGGCGAGCCGGGATCGAGCAGCGGCTGAACCGCCGCGCTGATCCCACGCGTCAGCGCCACCTCGATGAACACCAGCGGTTCGTCCGGAAGGACCGGGTGAAAGAACGCGTAGCACCTGCGGTCGCCTTCGAGCCGCCGGCGCAGGTCGCGCCACCCCTGAATCTCGTGGACGGCTTCGTACTGGATCAGCCGCTCGAGAACGACCGCGGGCGTGTGCCAGTCGATCCGCTGCATGACCAGGAAGCCGCGGTTGAACCAGGACCGGAAGAGATGCAGGAGATCGGCGTCGATGCCGGCGCGCGCGGGATGCGCAGCCAGCGTCTTCAGAAGCTCCCGCCGCATGTCCAGGAGCACGGCCGTCCCGCCCGTCGCCATGTTGGCGCGGCGAAAGAGCTCTTGACGAGGTGGCTCGACCGCCGTCTGCAGCCGGATCAGATTCGCCGACGACGCATCGAGGCGGTAGCGAGCGGCGGCGGCGTCCACTTCCTTGGGGTCGGGGGAGAAATCGGCGGCGAGACTGTCGAAGAAGAGCTCGCGGGCGTCGGGCGCGAGCGATTGATATGCGGAGACCGCATAGGCGGCGAGACGCCGGCCGGACACCTCACCCTGCTCCGAGAGGAGCGCGTGACACAACGCGAGCGCCCGGCCAGCGGCCTGTTTTGTCTTTTGCACCTGTCGACACGATACGCGCTCGATCGCGAGCGACGCCATTACCCGATCGAGTGCGTCATCGCATCAGCGCGGCTACTTCGACCGGGTCCGCGTCCGTGTCGCGCGGCTCCACGCCCAGCGCCAGCGCAACCGCGCGGTAGACGTTCACGTTTTCCATCGCCGGCACCGTCGCCCCCACCTTGAACGCCGGGCCGGCGGCCACGAACACGCCGCGCATCGATCGCACATCGGGATCGTAGCCGTGCTGCCCGCCCGTCGGGCTGTGCTTCCAGTACTCCGCGAAATCGCCACGCCGCAGCACCACCCAGCCCTCGTCGGCGACCCCGGTGATCGGCGGCACGCGCGGCTGCCGGCGCAGGTGCCACGATTCGGGCGTGTCGGCGGCTCGATACATGCTCAGGCGCGGGTGGGCCTGTGCCAGCGCTCGATAGACCGCCTCGGTGCGTCCCGCCTTGGGGATGAGGCCGAGCGTCGGGTTGATATCGGCAATCTCGACGTCGTCGAGCGACACGTAGTCGTCCACGAAGATCGTCCGCTGCTGGGTCGTGGACGTCATGCCGTGATCGGACACCACCATCAGGTTCGTGCGCTCGAGCAGTCGCCGCGCGGCCAGCCCCTCCACGAGGTGGCCGAGCTGTGCGTCGGTATGGCCGATGGCGTCCTTCACCTGCATCGAGTCGGGCCCGTACCAGTGGCCCATTAGGTCCACTTCGTCCAGATACAGCGTCACCAGCGACGGGCGCTCGGCTGTGGGACGATCGAGCCACGCGAGCACCTGGTCCACGCGCGCGGCGGCCGGCACGGTGGTGTCGAACTCCCGCCAGTAGCGCGGCTGCATGCCGCCGACAGGCGCCTCGGATCCGGGCCAGAACATCGTGGCCGCAATCAGACCCTGCCGCTGCGCCGTGTTCCAGATCGGCTCGCCGCCCCACCACATCGGGTTCGTCACCTCGGCGCGATTGGTGCGGCGAAAGACGCGCCCCGTCTCCGGATCGCGAATCACGTTGGCGATCATCCCGTGATGGCCCGGATACAGGCCGGTCGCCATGGTGTAGTGGTTCGGCAGGGTCTTGGTGGGAAATGCCGGGATGAGCCCCTCGGCGCGGACGCCGCGCGCCATCAACGCCCGCAGCGCGGGAGCCGGCGCCTTGGTGTCGTAGTCCCATCGCCAGCCGTCGAACGACACGAGAATCGTGAGCGGCGCGGGCGGGGCCCCGGCGCGCGACTGCGCCAGCCCGATGGCGACCCACACTGCCAGCGCGACGACGACGAGCAACCAACCGCGGCGGGGTGTCACAGCCTCACATTCTTCCAAATCGCGATGCCGGCAGCGTGACGTCGGCGCGGGCCCACGCCGCCTTGAAGCGGGCCTCGGTCAGAGCGGCGTCGGCGGTCTTGTTCTGCGCCCGGAGCGCTTGCAGCAGCCCGAACAGCGCCCAGCCGTTCTCGCGGTTGCGGCGCAGGTCCTCCCAGTAGATCGTCTCGGCCTCCGCCGCGCGCCCGGCCTCGAGCAGCACCGCGCCGAGCGCGTGGCGTGGCGGGTAGTGGAATTCCGACGGCTCCGTGTAGACCAGGCTGTCCTCCAGGCGAACCGCCCGATCGAGATGCGAGATCGCCAGATCGAAGTTGCCGCGCGCGGCCGCAATCTCGCCGGCCAGCACCTCCACCGCGGGCGCGAGCGCCGCTCCGGTGGCGTTGGGCGAGAACATCGGCTGCTTCATCGACTCGTCGGTCATCAGCGCCTTCACCCGCGCCAGCTCCGCCTCGGCGTTGTCGGCACGCCGCGTGGCCGCAAACGCCAGCCCGCGCGAGTAGTGCCACACCGCGCGCAGCGGCACGCTGAACGCCGGCGGCTCGGGCTCCTTGAGCATCTCTTCCCAGCGGCCGAAGCGTGTCAGCGCGTAGTAGTACGGCATGCGGAAGCCGACCGTGAAGGGCGCGGCCTTCAGCGTCTCTTCGTCGATCTTCTGTGCCAGCTCCTTCGCCGATCGAATGGCGAGCGCGCTCTGGCCGTCGAACGTGGCGGCAAACCACAGGAAGTGGATGTTGTGCGGGTAGTAGCCGGTGGGGTACAGCCCCTGCGCGCGGCACTGGGTGATGTAGTCCACGTCGGCGGCAATCGCGAGCTGGTTGCTCTTGATCGCGTCGGCGTAGCGGCCCACGCGCTGGTAGATGTGCGCCGGCATATGGACCATATGACCGGCGGCCGGCATCAGCGTCAGCAGCGTGTCGGCGGCACGTTCACCGCGTTCGGGCGTCTCGGTGCCTTCGACGAGGTGGACGTACATGTGCAGCGCGCCCGGATGTTTCGGGTTGCGCGCCATCACGTCCTCGGCCAGCTTCACGACTTCGGCCGTGCCGGCATGCGGCGCGCCATCGCGCTGCCAGTAGCCCCACGGCCGCAGGTCCATCATCGACTCGACGTAGAGCGAGGCGGCGTCGAGGTCGTTGGGGAAGCGCTCGTGGACCTTCTTCATCGCCGCCGAGTAGGCCTCGTCGCGAGGGCGGCGATCCTCCGCCTTGCCCGAATACCGCTCGGCCAGCGCCTCGATGTAGGCGCGCTCGCGCGGCGTGGCGCCGGCGCGGAGCGACATCGCCTTCTGCACCAGCTCGTAGGCACTCGGCTCCTCGTTGGGTTCCATCTGCGCGTTGATGTTGGGACCGAGCACGAGCGCCTGGCCCCAGTAGGCCATGGCGAGGTTCGGGTCGAGCCGCGCCGCCTCGCGGAAGGCGCGCCGCGCCTCGGCGTGATTGAAGGCGTAGGCGAGGTTGAGCCCCTGGTTGATGAACAGCTGCGCCTGCCGGTTGCGGGTCGACACCGGGAAGGTGTGCGAGCCGAGGCTCTGGAGGCGGGGCGCCAGCGCCCCGGTGGGCGACGCACCCTGGGGCGCGGCCGCGTAGTGCACGTGGCCCCCCGGCGCCTTGGCTGGCGACTGCGCGATGAGCGCGGATGACGACACCGCGACGGCCACAACCGCAGCCGCGCTGATTCTCAAGTGGAGTCGCATAGGGCTGCTCCCGAACCCGAGTGTACGGCAATAGGATTGTGGGCATGCCTCCCTTCTCGCTGGC
>DASYRM010000178.1:0-3872 GCA_036004405.1 Vicinamibacterales bacterium | reverse complement strand
AGGAGCTCCTCGCGATGGCCAAGCAGCTCACGAAGGGCGACGCGTTCGGGTTTGCGATCGGCACCGTCAATCCCGGCAAGTACACGTGGGGATTCCAGAACCTGCTCTGGCAGAACGGCGCGAATATCTTCACGCAGGACTTCAAGCGCTCCGCGCTCGCCGATCCCGCGGCCATCGAGGCCGCCGAGTTCTTCGGGGCGATCCACGCGCGCGACAAGGTCGCGCCGCCGGCCAACGCGAGCTGCCGCGACGCCTTCATCGCCGGCAAGCTCGGCTTGTGGATCGCCGGGTCCTGGAACTTCACCGGTCTGCGTGACGCCAAGGTGGACTTCGCGGTGGCGCCCGTCCCCCGGCTGTTCAAGCGGCCGGTCGTGTGGTCGATGCCCCACCAGTACACGTTCCCGAAGCCGAAGGCGCAGGACGCGGCGAAGCGCGACGCGGCGTGGGCCCACCTGCGCTGGATGAGCGACCACGTCGCCGAGTGGACGCTGAAGGCAGGCCAGATCTCGGCGCGGCGGCAGGCCCACTCGGATCCTCGCATCACCGGCGATCCCGTCCTGCGCACGCTGCTGGCCCAGGCGCCGAACTGGCAGGGCGGACAACCGACGCCGAAGTGGGTCCCTGCCGAGAACCTCACGCGGCCAGTGATCGAGACCATCTACATCGGTCAGAAGCCGGCGCGCGCGGCGATGGAGGATCTCGCCCGACAGATCAACGCCCTGCCGGAATGACCTGGCGACCGCGCGCGCCCCGCCGAAGATGGCGGGTCGCGCTCACGCCGTACCTCTTCCTGGCGCCGGGCCTGCTCCTGTTCGGCGTCTTTCGCGTCTATCCACTGCTGGACGGGCTTCGCCTGTCGTTCACGAATGCTCGCCTGGGCCGGACGCAGTACGTCTGGGTCGGCTTCGCCAACTACGAGCGGCTGCTCGACGACACGCGGTTCCACACGAGCCTGTGGAACACGGCGTTCTACACGGCGGCGAGCACGCTGCCCATCCTGGCCATCCCGCTCGTCCTCGCGATCGCGCTCAACCGCGGCGTGTCGCTCACGACGTTCCTGCGCAGCGCGTTCTTCTTCCCGTTCACGCTGTCGGTGGTCACGGTGGGCCTCACGTGGTTGTGGCTGCTCGACCCGGTGGTGGGCCCGTTCAACTATTATCTGCGCACACTCGGAGTGCCCGCGCGCTCCTGGCTGGCCGACCCGACCACCGCCATGTGGGCGATCATCCTGACCACGGTCTGGTGGGTGGCCGGCTACTATCTGGTGATCTATCTCGCCGGCCTGCAGGACATCCCCCGCGAGCTCTACGAGGCGGCGGCGATCGACGGCGCCGGCGGGTGGCGGAGCTTCTGGTCGATCACGCTGCCGCTGCTGCGGCCGGTGCTCCTGTTCGTCTTCGTCACCCACATCATCGGCTCGTTCCAGATCTTCGGGCAGGTCTTCATCCTCACCCAGGGCGGACCGGGGGACGCGACCCGCACGGTGGTGCAGCACCTGTACGAGACGGCGTTCCAGAACTTCTTCCACTTCGGCTCGGCCTCGGCCATGGCGTGGGTGCTGTTTGCCATCATCGTCGTCTTCTCGTCGCTGCAGTTCCGTCTCCTGCGCGGACACACGGAATACTGACGCGATGCCGCGCGGGCGCCTCCTCTCCCGGACGGCCGCACGCCGAACCGCGCTGACGGGGCTCATGGTCGTGATCGCGGTCCTCTGGCTGACGCCGGCCGTCTGGGTGCTCGTGACCTCGCTCAAGCTGACGCCGGACATCATCCGCACGCCGCCGGAGTGGATCCCGTGGCCGGCGACCCTCGAGCACTATGGCGAGGTGCTGTTCAGCAGCTCGAGAACGGCACGCATCGGGCGCGCGTTTCTCAACAGCGCCGTCGTGTCGGTCGGGGCGGCCCTCATCGTCGTCCTCGCCAGTGCCATGGCCGCCTACCCGCTGGCGCGCATGCGATTTCCCGGTCGCGACGTGATCTTCGGCCTTCTGGTCGGCAGTCTCATGATCCCCAATGCCGTCGTGCTCGTGCCGCAATACGTGCTCACGCAGCGCCTGGGCTGGCTCAGCACCTACCAGGGATTGATCATCCCGGAAGCCGCGGTGACGTTCGCGTTCGGAGTATTTCTGCTCCGTCAGTTCTTCCTCACCATACCGGGTGAGCTCGAGGACGCGGCGCGGATCGACGGCGCCGGAGCGTGGGACATCTTCCTGAGGATCGTGCTGCCGTTGTCGCAGCCCGTGCTCGGCGCGCTCGCCATCTTCGCCTTCCGGTCGGCATGGAACGACTTCCTGTGGCCGCTGATCGCCGTGAACAAGCCCGACATGTTCCCGCTGCCGGTCGCGCTCGCGCTGCTGCGGGGCGCCTACAGCTCCGAGTCGTACGGCCCGATCATGGCAGGCGCCACGCTGAGCGCGCTGCCCCTGCTGCTGGTGTTCCTGCTCGCCAACCGTCGGATCGTCGAGGGCGTCCGGCTGGGCGGCGTCAAGGGGTAGTCGGCGAGGGACTCCGGCCGATCGCGCGATGCAGGTCGGCCAGCGGCACGACGCGCCCGTGCAGCGGCAGCAGGCGATCGACATTCAGTCCCAGGCGCGTGATGTTGTCGGCGAGGTTCACGCTGAACGGGCTCGGCGGCGTCGGCGGCGGCGTGTTGGCCGGCGGCGGCGTGAAGGCGTCGGCCTGGATGAGCAGGCGCTCCTTCGGCAGGTACACCATCAGCAGGCTGTCGGCATGCAGGTTGCCGGCGATGCGGTGCAGCTCGACGATGCGGGTGCCATCGGTCTGCACGCGCCGGTCGCGCACGCTCTCCACCGTCGGCTTGCGACCCGACTTCGCCAGGTGGTCGGGCTGAATGGTGGCCGGCGTCGCCAGCACCCGCTCGAAGTACGCGCGGGCCGACTCGTGCGCCATCACGGTGACGCCCTCGCCGACGAACGCACGCAGCCCGCCGGAGAGATCGAAGTGATGATGGCTCGCCACCACGTACCGGATCGGCTTGGCCGGCGCCAGCTGCGGACTTCCGAGATCACGGCCAGCGCCCGCTCGTCGTTGAGCGGTCCTTCGACCACGATCAATCTCGATGGCCACGCTGTTGTGGCTGCCACCGTCGACGAACCACACGCTGTCGGCCACCATCTGCGTCGTCACCACGGAGTAGGGCGACTTCGCCTGGCGGACCCCGTCGGGCACCGGCACGTCGGCGGCGACGTTGGTGCGGACGTCGGTGACGTCCAGATCGAGGGTGGGGAAGCCGCCGGCCGATTGCCGGATCTTCATCGGAAACTTCACGGCACCGAAGCCGGTGACGTCGCGATACTCCAGGTACGTCACCTCGACAGGCTGGTCGCCGACGACGGGGTTCGGGATCGTCGCTTCCACCTTCTCGATGAGGCCGGCGGCATTCGTCGTTGCCTTCACCGGCACGCCGTTCGGCAGCTTGAAGGTGATGATGCGGCCCTGGACGGTGGCGTTGTTCGTGATCGCGGCCTTGATCACGCCGTGCGGGGTGGTCCACAGCTGCATCTGGCGCTCGGCCAGCGTGATCGGCGCCGGAATGGCGGTCTCGCCGGCGATGTTCCACGCGTGCTCGCCGCTGACCACGGAGATCTGGCGCTGCTCGCCGCGGACCGGCTGCACGCTGCCGCCGCGCGGCGGGTCTTCGGCCTGCGTCCGCACACGGTTGTCGCGCAGGGAGGCCGTCTCGTAGTTCACCGTGCGTGTGAAGGCCTTGAGGTTGAAGCGCGGCCAGCGCTGGCCGGGTGTCTGGCTCTGGCCCAGCGCGAACTCCACGCCGGTGCCCGTATACTCCAGGGACTTGACGCTGTCCGCGCCGAGGGCGCGGGCGACGGTCTCGAGCGAGGCCCGCGCGTCCT
>DASYRM010000177.1:0-2931 GCA_036004405.1 Vicinamibacterales bacterium | reverse complement strand
GCCCACGTCGCGCCGCCCCCTGTCACGCAGTAGCGGTGAGACGATCGCGCCGCCGCACGTGGGTGCGGCGGCGCTGGTGATCCTCGGGATCGTGGCGCTGGCCCGGGCTTAGCGGTCGCGGTCCTTGTCGCGCTTGGTGTTCGTGACGGTCGTCGTGCTGACCGGCGAGCTCCATCCCAGCGTCGGCGCCACCCCGGTGAAGACCGGCGCGGCGATTCGCGTGCCGCCGCGCGTGTCCCGGTCCTTGTCCTTGTCGTCCTTGTCGTTCCGGATCGGATCGCCGTTGATGGCGCCGCCACGACTGCCGATGTCACCCAGCCCCAGCGGCGATGTCGAGGCGACGCTGAAGTTGCGCACGGTGCGCTCGACCTCGGCGCTGGCCACCATCGCGTTCGTCGCGGTGGGCGACAGGTGCGGTGGCGCCATGCGGAACTCGCTGCCCATGCGGCGCGCGGTGTCGGAGGAGATCGCCTGCGGTGCCGGCACGGGCCCGGCGCCCACCACCGTCACTTGCTGCAGGGCGCCCATGATCGTCGCGGCGCCAACGGCGTGCCCGCCGTCCAGCCGGGTCACGTCGATCACGCCCTTGAGCACGGTGATGACCGAGCGGTCGTTGGCCACCTCGCCCACGACGACCGTGCCGCGGATGCCGGCGACGGCATTCGGCGTGCGCAGCTCGACCACGTCGCCCGGCTGCATGCGCTCGCGCGCCACGGCCACCGCCGCGCGCCCGCTGACCAGATCCACCGTTGCCACGCCCGGCAGCTCGGTGATCGTCACCACGGAATGCTCGCGAATCGTCACCACCGCGCGCCCGCCGAGCAGGATGCGCGCGATGCCGTTCTTGCCGCTGGCGATGCGGTCGCGCACGAAGATGTCGTCGCGGAACTTCAAGGCCGCGGGCTCGGCCAGCGCGGCGCGGGCCACGGTGACGTTGCCCTGGAGTGTCGTGACCACGCCGGCGCGTTCTTGTGCGGATGCTGGAGCCGCGAGGGCCAGCGTCAACAACGCAGACGCCAGCAGTGCGAGCGAAGAGGTTGAAGACTCGATGCCGCGCATAGAGATGCCCCCGTCCTAACCGGAGGCACACCGTGCGCGTCGGCCCCCCGGAGACGTAGCCCTGTAACGCAAGGGGGGTGCCACGGCGGCCAACGGTTCATTTTCAGCGGCTTACGATGATTCACCGCCGGCCGCGGGCCAATTTGGCTGGCCACTGTGGCCCAGCAGTCCCGCGATCTGGCTCTCGCGCGTAACGTAGCACGGACGGCACATCACGAGCGCGCGGCCGTCGTTCAGCTGGCACTCGTATTCGACCTCAGGCGGATGGATCGGCTGATCGCACCCGCCGCAGGGCCGTCCGGTGCCGACGGTCGCCCAGACTTGAGGGCAGCGCTCGGTCGGCAACGAGCCGTCCTGCAGCTTGCGACGAATCGCAGCAGCACGCGTGGCGGCGTCCATGCCCAACCCCAGGTAACTTCAACCATCATGCCAGCAGCGATCTACGGGTGTGCCCTACCCGACGGGGTGGCCGGGCCCCCGACCGCTAGATGGCGGGTAGGCCGCGCGTTTCTTGTCCTGCGTCTGTGAGAGTTTGTCTTACCGTAGATGTACGGATGGCACAGGCGCTTCCGCGGCTGGACGGATTGCACGTGTTCGTCATCGAGGACGATGACGACTCGCGGTCGCTGCTGGCCCAGACGCTCGAGTACCTGGGCGCGCTGGTGAGCGCCACGACCGCCGCCGATCTCGCCCTCGACGATCTCAAGGAGTTCCGGCCGAGCGCCATCGTCTGCGACCTGGCGATGCCGCGCATGGACGGCGTGGCGTTCATCCGCACGCTGCGCGCGCACGCCGACGCGCAGACGCGCGACATTCCCGTCATCGCGGTGACCGCCTACTACGAGCGCTACACGCGGGACGAGATGCTGGGGATCGGGGCGACGGAATACTTCAAGAAGCCGATCGGCCTCGAGGCCCTGTGCGCGGCCATCGACCGGCATCGGCCGCGGCGCAACCTCAGCGCCTGAGTCGGAGAGACAGCGCACGCTCCTCTTCCCGTCTCACTCAATGACCTCATCCGCCCGCTGCAGGAGCGCCTGGGGAATCGCGAGCCCCAGTGCCTTCGCGGCTTTGAGATTGATCACCAGCTCGAACTTGGTCGCCTGCTCGACGGGGAGATCGGCGGGCTTGGCGCCTTTGAAGATCCTGTCAACGAAGCTGGCCGCTCGGTGATACATGTCATGGTCGCTCGATCCGTAGGCGATCAGCCCTCCGACGTCCACATACTCCTTGGCGCCATAGATCGACGGCAACCGGTGCTTCGCCGCAAGTTCAGCGATAGGGCGTAGATTCCCCTGCGTGACGCCGTCGAGTCCCACGATGAGCGCCTGGGCACGCTGCTTCGCTGCCGCATCGAAGGCTCGCGGCAAATCCTCGGGGCGTCGCACGTCGAGAAGCTGAGGCTGGATACCGAGAGATCGCGCCGCCCGCTCTACCTCTTTCCACTGAAGTGGCAGAACAGGGTTACTCATATTGAAGAGGCCCGCGATTCGTGTGAGTCTCGGAACCAGCTCTCTGAGTAGCTCGACCCGTTTCGCATATATTTCGACGTTAAAGAGGCTGAGCCCCGTGACATTCCCGCCCGGATGCCCGAGGCTGGCGACGAGACCAGATCCGACAGGATCGCCACTGGCCGCCATGACCACCGGAATGGTTCGTGTCGCACTCTTTGCCGCCAGAGCCGCTGGCGTCCCCCTCGTCAGGATCAGATCCACCTTCAGGCGAACCAGCTCGCTCGCCAGGCCCGGAAACCGTTCATCGCGGCCGTCTGATGATCGGTACGCGATCTCGAGGTTTTGACCCTCTTTGTATCCAAGTGCCAGCAGCGCTTGCCGGAAGGCATCGATGTTGGCAGCGTTGAGTACGGTGGAT
>DASYRM010000176.1:0-4133 GCA_036004405.1 Vicinamibacterales bacterium | reverse complement strand
CGCACGATCGCGCTCCAAGGTCTGGGCGCCGTCGGCTGGCCGGCGCTCGAGGGGCTGGTCAAGGAAGGCGCGACGGTGATCGTCGCCGACATCGACGCGGCCAAGGTGGAGCGCGCGAAGAAAGAGTTCGGAGTGAAGGCGGTGGACCCGGCCGTCATCCACGCGCAGCCGTGCGACATCTATGCGCCCTACGCGCTCGGCGCCGTCATCAATGACAGCACGGTGCCCGCGCTGCGCTGCCGGATCGTCTGCGGCAGCGCCAACAACCAGCTCGCCGACGAGCGGCACGGTACGCTGCTCCACGACAAGGGCATCCTCTACGCGCCCGACTACATCGCCAACGCCGGCGGCACGATCTTCGACACCGACCGCATCGCCCAGAAGGGCGGCTTCAACCGCGACCGCGCCTGGCACAACGTCTCGCGCATCGGCGAGCGCATGACCGAGCTGATCGCCATCTCCAAGCAGGAGAAGATCCCCACCTGGCTGGCCGCGGACCGTCTGGCCGAGCAGCGCCTGGCGATGGCGCGTCAGCTGCGGATGATCTGAGGCTCGCCCAGCGCGGCGCGAACGCTGGGCGGCGCGAACGCGACCTACCGTGCGCGTCCGACCAGCCTGAACGTCGACATCGCGGCGAGGCCGCGGACCATGACGTGGATCACGGCCGGCTGGGCCAGGCGCACATAGCAGGTCTCGTTGGAGTCGGGCTTGCCCGGGCGGCAGTCGAAGGCTTGCGGCGTCGGTGCGGCGCCGACGCGGACATACAGGGTGGCGTTGCCGCGCGAACGGGTGAGCCGGAACTGATAGTTCCCCGGCGGCAGCTGCGGGGTGCGCCAGTGCGTCTCGGCGTCCTTCGCGACGGTGCCCGAGACATCGAGACCATTCCACGCGAGCCCGAGCAGGGCGCCGGCGCAGAGGAGCACGGTGATGACGCGGCGTGGGCGCGACACCATGGATACGACAGTAGCAGCAGACCGGGTTGGCGCGGGCGAGTTCCCTTCTCGCCTGCGTCGTGCTATGGGGTTGAGTCCCAGCAGGAGGGTCGGCGATGCGGATTCCCGGTTACTGCGCGCTCTGCATCTCGCGCTGCGGCTCGATCGCGGTCGTGGAGGACGGGCGCTTCGTTGCGCTCGAGCCGGATCCGTCGCATCCCACCGGCCAGGCGCTCTGCGCCAAGGGGCGGGCGGCGCCGGAGCTCGTCTATCACGCGGATCGGCTGCTCCATCCGCTGAAGCGGACGCGTCCGAAGGGCGATCCGGACCCGGGCTGGCAGCGGATCAGCTGGGACGAGGCGCTCGATCTGACCGCCGTTCGGCTCCGGCAGATCGCGGACCGGCACGGCCCGGAGAGCGTGGTGTTCAGCGCGGTCTCGCCGTCGACCTCGGCGCTGGTGGACTCGTATCCGTGGATGCAGCGCTTGATGCGAGCGTTCGGCACGCCGAACCTGTGCGGATCGATGGAGCTGTGCGGGTGGGGACGCACCGTTGCCACCGGCTATACCTACGGCGTCGGCACGGCGCCGGGCGGCATCATGCCCGACCTCGAGAATGCCGGGTGTATCGTCTTCTGGGGCTACAATCCGAGCCTCGCCCGGATCAGCCACGCGACGGCGACGGCGGCAGCGCTCAAGCGCGGCGCTCGCCTGATCGTCGTCGATCCACGCCGCGTCGGGTTCGCCAGCAAGGCCGACATCTGGCTGCGCGTGCGGCCCGGCACCGACTGCGCGCTGGCGCTGGGCATCGCCAACGTCATGATCGAGCGTGGCTGGTACGACACCGCCTTCATCCGCGACTGGACGAATGGGCCGTTGCTGGTTCGCTCGGACACGGGGCGATTGCTGACGGAGCGCGATGTGTCGGGCGAAGGCAGCGCGCAAAAATATGTCGCCTGGGACGCGCGGACGCAGCGTCCAATGCTCTACGATCCGGCGCTCGGACGCTACGAGCGCGATGGCGCCGAGCCGGCGCTCTTCGGCGAGCAGAAAATCGAGACGACACGCGGCGCCGTGGTCTGCCGTCCCGCCTTCGACCTGTACGCCGAGCTGTGCCGGCAATATTCGCCGACGACGGTCGCGGCGATCTGCTGGATCGAAGCGGAACAGGTCGAGCGCGCAGCCCGGCTGCTCTGGGAGGCACGACCCGTCGCCTACTACGCGTGGAGCGGCGTCGAGCAGCAGACGGGCTCTACGCAGATCGCGCGCGCCATCTGCCTGCTCTTCGCGCTGACCGGCAGCTTCGACGCCGAGGGCGGCAACGTGATCTTCGCCTCCGTGCCGGGCGTGAACGTCGTCGGTGACGAGCTGCTGTCGGCGCCGCAGCGCGCGAAGGCGCTCGGCCTCCCGGAACGGCCGATCGGTCCGTCACGGACGCAGTGGGTCACCACGGACGAGCTGTACAGCGCCATTCTGGAGAATCGACCCTACGCCGTGCGTGGGCTGGTCGGATTCGGCGCCAACCTGCTCGTCGCGCACGCGGACGTCCAGCGGGGTCGCGCGGCGCTGGCCGCACTCGACTTCTACGTCCACGCCGACCTCTTCATGAACCCGACGGCCGAGCTGGCCGACATCGTGCTGCCCGTCGCGACCCCGTTCGAGCGGGAGGCGCTCAAGATCGGCTTCGAGGTCAGCCAGGCGGCGCAGTCGCTGGTGCAGCTGCGGCGGCGTGTCGTCGAGCCGCGTGGCGAGGCGCGGTCCGATACTGCCATCGTGTTCGACCTGGCCTGCCGGCTCGGACTCGGCGCTCATTTCTGGCACGGCGACATCGACGCCGCGTATCGTCACCAGCTCGGCCCGTCGGGCGTGTCGCTCGACGCGCTTCGCGAGAATCCCGGCGGCATGCGCGTACCGCTCCAGACGCGTTACCGCAAGTACGCCGAACAGCGGGACGGCGTCGCCAGCGGGTTCGCCACGCCGACGCGCAAGCTCGAGATCTATTCCGACCTGTTCGCGCAGCACGGCTACCCGCCGCTGCCGGAGTTCGAGGAGCCGCTGGTGAGTCCGCTCTCACAGCCCGAGCGCGCCGAGCGCTACCCGCTCATCCTCACCTGCGCCAAGGACACGCAGTTCTGCGAGAGCCAGCACCGGGGACTGCCGAGCTTGCGGCGGCGCTCGCCCGATCCAGAGATCGAGCTGCACCCCGACGCCGCCGCTTCACGCGGGATTCGTGGAGGCGACTGGGTGAGCGTCGAGACGCCGGAGGGCCGCGCTCGAGCGCGCGCGCGAATGAACGACAGCCTCGAGCCGCGGGTCGTGTGCGGTCAGCACGGCTGGTGGCAGGCCTGTCCCGAGATCGGCGCGCCCGGGTATGATCCGTTCACGGCGGACGGCGCCAACTTCAATCTCGTCATCGGCAACGCCGCGATCGATCCGATCAGCGGCTCGGTCCCCCACCGCGCATATATCTGTCAGGTGCGGCGCGCGAATTGAGTCGTCAACCGACCGCCAACGGGTGCAGGACATCGATCGCCCACCCCACATCGAGGCGCTCTCCCTGCCAGCCTGGCGTTGCCGTTCGCGCGTGAATGCCAAGCCCTTCGGCGTCGTGCCGCGCTCGGAAGATCTCGATGGGATCGGCCGGCACGGCGCCGGGAGGCGCAACGTCCGGCAGGAGCCGACCGTCCGGTCGCCTGAAGCGCAGCTTGCCGTCGCCGGCTCGCTCCAGCTCGTACCCCTCCTCGTGGACCGCGCGGTGGTGACGGCGGCAGAGCAGAGCGAGATTGGACAGCGTGGTGGGACCTCCATGGGCCCAGTGGCGGATGTGATGGCCTTGACCGACCCGCACTCCGCAGCCAGGGAAGCGACAGCCGTGATCGCGATGGTGTAGCGCGCGTCGCAAAGCCGGCGGAATGGTCCGTGTGCGAGCACCGACCTCGACGATCCGGCCATCCGGGTCGTGTCGCATGACCACGCGGGTCGCGTCGCGGGCCAGGCGGCGGGACGTTTCCGCGGAAACGCGGGCGCCGTCCTCGAGAACGGACTGGCCCGGCGCGTCGGAGTCCGCCAGCACCGAGGCGTCGACGTGGACCACCACCTGGTACCGCTCTCCGGGCGCACCGGGATCGATGCCGTGGTGGAGCGCGGCTTCCGCGACGAGCGCCAGCGCGTCCGCCTGCTGCTGGGCCATGGTCGGCGTTTC
>DASYRM010000175.1:0-35134 GCA_036004405.1 Vicinamibacterales bacterium | reverse complement strand
CTGCCTACTCCGCCACTCCGCTGACTCCGCCTACTCTGCCAAGAGGCGCGTTTCGGCGCGCATGCGTGAATCGGTAGCCTGCGAGAAGAACTGATCCCAGGCGACGCGGATGCGATCGATCTTCTGTACCGCGGCCGGGTCCACCGTGGTTCCGGGCGACACGATATAGACGAACGCCTGCCGGTAGACGCGGGGGCTGTCGGCCGCAGACGGGTTGCGGCGCCCGTGCACGGCGATGATGTCGTCGATCGTCACGTTGCGCCGCGTCCCGGTGAAGGTGACGCCGACCGTTGGATTCGACGTGGCGGTCCGGCGAGGCGAGACGTTCGCCGGGTTTTCGACGTAGAACGAGGGCGGGACCTGCGTCTCGTCCACCAACCCCATCGCGTACTGATCGAGCAGGCTGTAGCGCTGGACGGCGGCCACGGTGCGAAACGATCCGTTGCCCCGATCCTCGATGTCGTTGCCTTCCATGACCGAGGCATCCGAGTCGAAGAAGAAGCTCCAGTGCGCCTGGTCGCGTCCAAGCAGCGCCGACGACCGCCGCCCCGCGTAGTCGCGGAACTGCATGAACGCCGACCAGCGGTGGCCGATCTCCTGACCCATCACCGACACCGTGGAGTTCTCGCCGAGAAACGTCGCGAACGGATCGTCGGGGTACTTCGACAGCGTGTCCATGTTGCAGACGCTTTCCAGCTGTCCGGCGCTCCCGTATTCGCTCGAGTAGTCGATCAGCGACTGGTTGATCCCGGTGATGCGGTTGGCGACCAGCGACTCGTAGGCGAAGGCGTCTTCGGTGAGCAGCTGCGTGTCTGTGAAGAACACCAGGTTGTCGAACTGGTCCGGATGGGTCTGGTAGAACCGTCGCGCAGCCGCCACGACGTCGAGCGACGAGCTGTCGGTGAACTGCTCGCCGACGGCGCTCGTGCCACCGCCCGTCGTGCCCTCCGCCGACAGGTCCACGGGCTCGAAGTCCGAGGTGGCACCGGGCGACACGCCGATCACGCCGGAGCGGGCCGTCGTCCGGCTCGACACGTGGATCTCGATCACGCCGTCGCGTTGCAGCGTCGCCTGCACGGTGGCCACCGACAGTCGCCCGTACTCGGGAACCGCACACCACGTGACCGTGAGCGCGTCGCCGTCGGCGTGGGTGAGCACGGCGGCGCCGCTCCTCGAGGGGTCGAGGTCAGCGAAGAACGCCGCGATGCGGGGAGGGCCGCTCAGGAACCGTCCGACCGAGCGTTCGCTGCTGGCGGTGTCGCTCGCCGCCAGCGTCAGGTTGCCGTCGGAGTTGACGAAGACGCGGTCGTAGCCGGTTCCGAAGAAGGGGAAGACGAACGGCAGCGTGATCTCTTTGGTGTCGTCGTCAGCCATCGTGAGGCGGTCGCCGAGCGGCTGCCGGAGGGTGAACCCGATCCGCGACACGTCGAATCCGCCGCTGGCGTTCGCGGTCAGGCGAAGGCCAACGTCCCCCAAGTCGAGCGGATTTGCCTTCGTCATCATGTCGCCGGCGTCCTGCAGGACGGCCACGTCGCCTATGTCCTGCGCTCTGGCGGGGGTGGCCGACAGCGGCCTCGCGCGATTGCGCCCGGCCGCAGCCCGGTGCGTCCACAGGCTGTCCAGAGACCGATGGTCGTGGTCAAGGAGGTCCGCCTTCGACCCGCGGTCGGCGCTCGGTACGCTTTGCATGGTGGCCCGGCTCGTCCCGGTCACACTTGCGCATGGATCGGCCGATTGAGCGCGCACCACCCCCACGTCCGGGTGTGGCAGCGCGATGACCAGCGCGAGACCAGGAAGGAGGAATGCCAGGAGCCGGACCGCAGTCGTCATGGGGAATCCACGCTGGCCGGCGCTGGCACGTCGGCGTTCTCACGCGTCGCGTGGCAAGAACCATTCCGTCATCGAGTGACACGGTGCACGCGCCAATGGCGCTCGAATCCACCGATCGTCCTCTCGCACGCACGAAACTGAGAGCCCTCTCGAGAGGACGAAAAAACGGCGGGAAGAAACGAAGCCGGGTGACGGTCTAATCAGGCAGACCTGAAGGTCCGCCTCTCCACGGGCCGCCTGAAGGCGGCCCCTACGTACGAGCTGAGACGGGCCGCCTGAAGGCGGCCCCTACGTACGGATCGGAGTTGGCTCGGCGCGCAGCGCCGCGAACGGCAGCGTGATGAGCACCAGGAACAGCATCTGGAATTCCGAATCGCCGAAGTTGTACTCGAACTGACCGGCGGCAAGCATCGCCACCAGCGATGCGAAGGCGGTGGCCGCCAGCACGCGGTTCTGGCCAGCCCGGAACATCTTCAGCAGCGATCGGCCGAGGCTCACCACGAACCACAGGAACACGCCCAGCGCGGGAATGCCACGCTCGGCCGCGATCTGCATCGGCACGTTGTGCAGGTGCTGGTTCGTCTGCTGCACCGCGCCAGGCGCCCGGTACTGCGTGTAGACCTTCTCGATCATGTTGGGGCCGACGCCGGTGAGCGGGTGCGCGCGCACCATCGCCACCCCGGTGTTCAGCATCGCGACGCGGTCGCGATTGCTCGGATCCTGCAGATCGAAGACCGACTCCATGCGCCGCGTCACGGTGTCGGGCGCGAGCGCGAACGCCACCGCAACCACGATCGGGACGGCGGCCATGAGCCGGAAGTTTCTCAGGCTGAGGATCACCGCGACGGCGATGCTCGTGCCCACCCAGGCGCCGCGGCCAAGCGTCAGGAAGAGCGCCACGATGATGGCGGGCAGCACCAGCGCCGGCCAGATGCGGTCGCGTGTGCCAAGCACCAGTCGCGCCAGCACCGAGCAGATGCCCAGCATCAAGAAGCCCGAGAACGTCATGTAGTGATGGCTGATGCCTTGCGGCCGCTTGCCCAGGCTGTCGAAGTGCAGCAACCCGTACTGGACGATGCCCCACACGGCGCCCAGGGCCGCCACCGTCACGATGACGTCGACGACGGTCCAGGCGCGCCGGCCGCGCGCCAGGTGGTACACGGCGCCGGGGACGATGACCAGATACACGAGCTGTTTGTCGTCCGCGAAGCTGGTCCACGGCTCGAGCGCGAACGTCGACGAGATCAGCGTGAGCACGCCGTAGACGACCAGCGGCAGGACGAACGATGGCACCTCCGGCCGCTCGCGATCGCGAATCAGCAGCGCCACCCAGCAGACGAGCATGAGAGACAGCAGGATGCCCGCCGCGAAGATCGACATCTGGAGCGAGGCGACGAAGAGCAACAGCAGCCACAACGCGATGCGGTCCAGCGTCGGCGAGGCATGCGGTGCCGTCATCGTGGCGGTGGCGGTCGTCATGCGCGGGCTCCGCGCGCCGGACCTGCGGCGATGGCGCGCTCGGCGGCCTGGATCACCTGGTCGGCGCTCGTCCAGGTGAGGCAGCGGAAGTCGCCCGGCTCGCACACCCGCTGGTGGCACGGACGGCAGGGGAGCGCATGATCGAGGATTTCCACGAAAAGCCGCGGATCGCGCCACGGCCGCGAGCGCTCGGGCAGCGTGGGGCCCAGGATGGCCACCATGGGCACCGTGGTCGTGGCGGCCACGTGCATCGGCCCGCTGTCGCCGCCGATGTACACGGCTGCCCGCGCGACGATCGCTCTCAACTCGTGCAGATCGAACTCTCCCAGGTCCGGCACCGCGGCGGCAAGGTCGCCGAGCGCTTCGCGGGCGCGGCGTGCGATTTCACGCGCGGCCTCGGCATCGGACGGTCCGGACGTGAGAAGGATACGCCGAGCTGGGTCGCGCCGCACCAGTGCCTCGGTGAGGGCCTGGAACGAGGCCTCCGGCCAGCGCCGGAAGGGGTTTCCGGCGCTAACGTGAATCACGACGAGGGGCGTGCCGGGCCCGATGCCCGCCGCGCGCAGCCGCGTGTCGGCGCGGACCGTCGCCTCGGGATCGTCGGCCATCTCCACGGCGTCCACCGCCGGGTCGGGCGGGGCGATGCCGAGCTGCGCCAGCAGGTCCCACTGGTTGCGGACGGAATGACGCGGCCGGAGGTCGGGGGCGCGCGCGACGCGGCTCGTATACATCCAGCCGCGCCCCTTGATGTCGTAGCCGATCCGGCGCGCCGCGCCGCTCGCCCACGTCAGCCACCCGCTGCGCGGTCCGCCGTGCAGGTCGATGGCCACGTCGTACTGGGCGCGGCGCAGCGTGCGCGCCAGGTGGACGTCGGCCGCCAGCCGCGCCAGCCCGCGCGGCTTGGGCGCGACGATCACCTCGTTGAGATGAGGGTTGCCGGAGACGATGGGAGCCGCTGACGGCTCCACCAGGTAGCTGAGATGCGCGTGTGGGTAACGCCGGCGAAGCGCGCGAATGACCGGGGTCGTGAAGACGACGTCGCCGATGAGGCGCAGCCGGACGAGCAGAATCTTCACTCGGTCTCGATGGTGGCCTCGTCGATCAGCATGACCGGAATGTCGTCCTTGATGGGATACACGCGATGGCACTGGCCGCACTTCAGCGCCGCGCCGTTCTTGACCAGGGTCACCGGGGTCTTGCAGTTCGGACAGGCCAGAATTTCCAGCAATTCAGGATCGAGTGCCATCGAACCTCCGCAAACCCGAACTATAACACCCAGCGATACTTCGCCCTGGCTGGAGCGGGCTCCGTATCGCTGGGGCAGGATCTCTGGCCCGCACTTCGTGCGGGCTAAGCTAAAATTGCTCTGATGGCTCTTCACCGCCTGGTCGCGTCGGTTCTCGTCGTCGGCTCGCTGGCGGTCACCGCACCGCCTGCGTTCGCGCAGGCCGACTCCGACTCCTATTTCGAGTTCCTGATGGCCCGCCGGCTCGAGGGCACGGGCGACTTCGCGGCCGCGCAGGCCGCGCTCGATCGCGCCCTGCAGGCCTCGCCCACGTCGGCCGAGCTGCGCGGACAGGTCGCCTCGTTCTATCTGCGCCGCAGCCAGCCTGACGAAGCGGAGAAGGCGGCGAAAGCCGGACTGGCAATCGACGAGAGCAACACCGAGGCCCATCGCGCGCTCGGGCTGGTGTATGCCGGCTACGCCGATGCCGGTACGGGCGCTCGCGCCAACTCGCCCGAGATTCGCACCTATCTCAACGACGCGATCACGCACCTCGAGCGGGCAGCCACCGGTGCGCCGGGCGGCGACCTGGTGCTGTACTTCACGCTCGGCCGCCTGTATCTGCGCACGAACCAGGCGCAGAAGGCCGTCGACTCGATGAGCCGCGTCGTTGCGGTCAGCCCGGGCAACGCGCGGGCGCGTGCCGCGCTCGCGCAGGCGTACGTCGCCAACAACAATCTGCCCGCGGCCATCGACACGCTCGAGGTGATCGTCGACGACGAGCCGAGTGTGGCCGCAGTGCTCGGACAGTATCAGGAGCAGGCCGGCCGCTTCCGCGACGCGGCCGCGTCGTACACCAAGGCGCTCGAAGTAAACCCGATGAGCCGCGAGATCAAGGCGCGGCGGATTGCGGCGCTCTTCGGCGCCAACGATCTGCCGGGCGCCGCCGCGGCGGCCGCCGACGCACAGCGCCAGCATCCCGAGGACGCCCGCTTCCCCCGGCTCCGCGCCCGCGCGCTGTTCGACGGCGGGAGCAGGAACGACGGGCTGACCATCCTCGAGGCGGCGGCGCGCACCTTCCCCAAGGATTCGAACACGCTCTACCAGCTCGCGGACATGTACAAGGACGCGGGGCGCAATCCCGACGCCGAGAAGACGCTGCGGCAGCTGCTCACGGTGGAGCCGGCCAACGCCAACGCGCTCAACTATCTCGGGTATCTCCTGGCGCTGAAGGGCGACCGGCTCGATGAAGCCATCGATCTGGTGCGCAAGGCGCTCGTGGCCGAGCCCGACAACGGCGCCTTCATGGACAGCCTGGGCTGGGCCTACTTCCGCAAGGGCGACCTGGGCGAGGCCGAGAAGTATCTCGGACAGGCGGCCACCCGCCTGCCGAAGAACTCCGAAGTGCAGGACCACCTCGGCGACGTGCTCGCCAAGCGGGGGCGCCTGCCGGACGCAGTCGACGCCTGGACGCGCGCGCTCGACGGCGATGGCAGCGATATCGATCGCGCCGAGATTCAGAAGAAGATCAACGACGCCCGCAGCAAGATCCGGAAGTAGCGTGCGCCGCACCCTGGCGCGTGCCGCGTTCGTCATCGCGAGCCTGAGCGCTGCGGCCTGCGGCCCCAAGCGTCTGACCCTGCCCACCGACACCGGCACGCCGCTGGCGGATCTCGCGGTGGTCCACGCGGCCGTGAGCCGCGCCTGCCGCGCCACGCGCACGCTGACCGCCGAGCTCGCGCTCAGCGGGCACGCCGGGCGGACGCGACTGCGCGGGCGTGTGGTAGCCGGGTTCGAGCGCCCGGCGTCGATGCGCCTCGAGGGCGTCGCGCCGCTCGGGCCTCCGGGCTTCATCCTGGTGGCGCGCGGGGGCGACGCCACGCTTCTGCTGCCGCGCGAGGAGCGGGTGGTCACCGGAGCCAGCCCCGAAGACGTGCTGGGTGCGCTGACCGGGGTGGCGCTGGCGCCGGCGGATCTGTACGCGGTCCTCACCGGGTGTGTCGTACCCGATCCCGCGCCGCGCGGCGGCCGCGTGCACGCCAATGGGTGGGCCTCGATCGATCTGGACGGCAACGCCGTCTTGTATCTCCGACGCGTGAACGGCAGCTGGCAGCCGCAGGCCGCGACCCGCCAAAGCTGGAACGTGCAGTACTCGCTGTGGCAGGGCGACTATCCGCGCCAGGTCGTGCTGCGCTCGCTGTCCGGGCTCGATGTCGAGCTCACCGCGGCGGTGAATCAGCTCGAGGCCAACGTGCCGCTCGACGCGGCCGCGTTCAGCGTCACGGTGCCGCCGGGCACGGGGCGGCTCACGCTCGCGGAGCTGCGCGATGCCGGCCCGTTGCGTGACGCGTCGGCGTCGCGAGGAGAGAAATGACGGTCGTCCGCACCGCGGCCGCACTGGTAGCGCTGGCTTGCCTGGTCGGCACGGTGCGCCAGCCGGTGGCGGCCGCCGACACCGCGCCGACCTGGCGGCACGACGTTGTGCGCTCGTTCCCGCACGACACCGAGGCCTTCACGCAGGGGCTCCTGGTCCGCGACGGCTACCTGTACGAGAGCACCGGCCAGAAGGGGCGTTCGTCGCTGCGCAAGGTGGAGATCGAGACCGGCAAGGTGGTGCAGCGGCTGGGCGTCGGCAATCAATACTTCGCCGAGGGGCTGGCGGCCTGGGGGCCGCAGCTCATTCAGCTCACGTGGGAAACGAACATCGGCTTCGTCTACGACCGCGCCACGTTCAAACAGCTTCGTACCTTCACCTACAAGGGAGAAGGCTGGGGCCTGGCCGACGACGGCACCAGGCTGGTGATGAGCGACGGCACGCCGACCCTGCGGTTCCTGAACCCCGACACGCTCGCCGAAATCGGCCGCGTGCGGGTGCTCGACGGCCCGATGGCCGTGGACCGGTTGAACGAGCTCGAGGTCGTGAAGGGCGAGATCTTCGCCAACGTCTGGCTGACGGACCGGATTGCGGTGATTGCGCCGGCCACCGGGCGCGTGGTGGCGTGGCTGAATCTGACCGGGCTGATGCAGGCTCCGGCCAACACCGATGCGGTGCTGAACGGCATCGCCTACGACGCGGCGCGCGACCGGCTCTTCGTCACGGGTAAACTGTGGCCGCGTATCTTCGAGATCCGCGTCCGTCGTCGCTGATGCCTGTCGCCACGCGCGCCCACGCCAAGATCAATCTCGACCTCCGCGTGCTCGGCACACGCCCCGACGGGTTTCACGAGCTGCGCACGGTGTTCCAGGCGCTCGCGCTCCACGACACCGTCACCTGCGTGCCGCGTCCAGGCCCGCTCGCCATCGAGTGCGACACGGCCGGCGTGCCGCTCGACGGCGGCAATCTGGTGTGGAAGGCCGCCGACGTACTGTGGCGCGCCATCCGGCGGCTGGGCCCGCCGCGCGACGTCCTGATCCGTCTCGACAAGCAGATTCCGCTGCAGGCCGGCTTGGGCGGCGGCAGCGCCGACGCCGCCGCGACGCTGCTGGCGCTGGTGAAGCTGTGGCGCGTGCCGGTGCGGCCGTCGCAGCTCACCGACATCGCCGCCACGCTCGGCGCCGACGTGCCGTTCTTTCTGTCTGGCGGTACCGCGCTCGGGCTCGGTCGCGGCGACGAGGTGTATCCGCTGGCCGATCTGCCGCGCCACTGGATCGTGCTCGTCATTCCGGGCTTTGGCGTGTCATCGGCCGACGCCTACAAGTGGTACGACGAGGAGCGGGACCTGGGGCGCGGGCCGTCGGCCCGCGAACCGCAGCACGTGCCAGGACCCTGGCCGTCGCGCGCCGCGCAGATGATCAACGACCTCGAGGCGCCGATTGCGCGCCACCATCCCGAGATCGATCAGATGAAGCTGGCGCTTCGCCGCGCCGGAGCGTTGGCCGCCGCCATGTCGGGCAGCGGCTCCACCGTGTTCGGCCTGTTCCAGCGGCGGAAAGATGCGATGACGGCGGTGACGCGGCTGTCGGGCGCCGGCTGGCGTGTGATGCTCACCGAGTCGCTCGATCGCGGCGCCTACACGCGCAGCCAGAAACCGAGGTCGGTACGATGACAAGAGCCGTGCTCGTCGTCCTGGGGCTGACCCTCGTCGCCACCGCGAGCGCCGCGCAGACCAACCCCGCCTCGATGGCGGCCCGCAGCTGGCGGCAGCAGCACGAGCGCGCCATCGTCGACGAGTTCGTCGGGCTGCTGGCGCAGCCCAACATCGCCCGCGATCGCGACGACATCCAGCGCAACGCCGAGGCGATCGCGGCGCTCATGAAGAAGCGCGGGATCGACGCCTCGCTCGTGTCGGTTCCGGGCGGCAATCCGATTGTCTTTGGCGAGATCCGGACGCCGGGTGCCACACGCACGATCGGTTTCTACGCGCACTACGATGGTCAGCCGCTCGATCCGAAGGAGTGGCACTCGGCTCCCTTCACCGCGGTGCTGCGTGACAAGCCGATCGAGCAGCAGGGGACGGTCATTCCGCTGCCGCCGCCGGGCACGCCCTTCAACCCCGAGTCGCGCCTGTACGCGCGGTCCTCGGCCGACGACAAGGCGCCGATCATCGCCCTCCTCACCGCTCTCGACGCGCTCCGCGCGGCGGGGCTGCAGACGCGGTCGAACATCAAGTTCGCGTTCGAGGGCGAGGAGGAAGCCAACTCGCCGAACCTGGAACGGACGCTGGCCGCCAATCGGGCGAGGTTCGCCGGCGACATCTGGCTGGTGTGCGACGCGCCGCTGCACCAGACGCGCCGCCAGTCGATCATCTTCGGTTCCCGCGGCATTACCGCGCTCGACGTCACCGTCTATGGCCCGCGTGCCGAGCTGCACAGCGGGCACTACGGCACCTGGGCGCCCAACCCGGCGCTGATGATGGCGCGGCTGCTGGCGTCGATGAAAGACGACAGCGGCCGGGTGCTCGTGGACGGCTTCTACGACGGGGTGGAGCCGCTCGGGCCGACCGAGCGGCGGGCGATCGCCGAGGCGCCGGCCATCGACGCCTCGCTCTTGCAGGAGCTCTGGCTCGGTGCCCACGACGGCGGCGCAGCGTCGCTGGCCGAGCTCCTCACCCAGCCGTCTCTGAACGTCCGCGGTCTGGCCAGCGCGCGCGTCGGCGATCAGGCGGCGGGCGTGATCCCGGCCACCGCCACGGCGTCGCTCGACATCCGCACCGTCCGCGGGATGGAAGTGCGGCGCACGGTCAGCCGCGTCGTCGAACATGTTCGCAAGCAGGGGTTCTTCGTGGTGGAGGACGAGCCGACGGCCGAGGTCCGCCGAGCCCACCCCAAAGTGGCCAAAGTGACCGTCCGGCCGGGCGGCTACAACGCCGTGCGGACGCCGATGGACCTGCCGATCGTCCAGGACGTGATCCGGGCGGTGGAGAGCGCCCGCGGGCCGGCGGTGAAGATTCCCACGATGGGCGCCGGGGTGCCGCTCGAGGCGATCGAGCGGCCGCTGGGCACCCGCACCGTCATCGTTCCGATCGGAAACCACGACAACAATCAGCACAGTTCCGACGAAAACCTGCGGATCCAGAACCTCTGGGACGGGATCGAGCTGATGGCGGCGCTGTTGACGATGTGACCTCTCAGCGGCCAGGCTTCGGCTGTTGCTAGACTCGTGCTGGAGGTTGCCGTGAGTCGATTACGCGCTGCCGCCGTACTCGCGGCCACGCTCGCAGTAGTTCGCTTCGCCGCTCGCAGTCGCTTGCCGGAATAAGAGATAGCGCGCGCGAAATGACGTCCCCCCCTGGCCGGGCGTGACCGCGCGCGAGTCTGTGCGTGCGCATCCGAATTGGCTTGAAAAATACTGAGCGCAAGAACGACTTGAGCACGAACGCCATTTGAATGCGCTTGCGGTGCGCGAATTTGGTCAGCTCAGCACACGCGCTGGGTTCTATCCGCACACGATCCGGTTAGTCAGCTGTGTCGATTGACCTCGGTTTGCCGAGAGCCACGGACAGAGCCCCGTCCGACGCCTCGATAGTCCCGTAGGGACCGTAGGATGAATCCCATCGAACAATCCAGCCGATGCCTGAAGACTCGAAGGTGAGATCGAGAATGATCGCCGGCAGCTCGTCATCTGAGCGACCCGGCCAGGAATGGCATTCCAAGAACGGCTCCGCGCGCCGGAGAGAAGTTCGCCGCCACGCATCTCTTATCAGGTCGATGATGCCCCGTCCCGACCGTGTCGCTAACAGCAGAGGCATGAGTAGAACATTGCGCTTGCCCCAAGGAGCGACCTTCGGGCATGTTCTGCAGATTCGCTGGAGCACTTGATGACGCTAGCCCAAACCGTCCGGATTGGCGCACGCCGACCGCTCAAGACGCCGTTGTTCACTGTGGCGGTGCTTGGCACGCTCACGCTCGGTATCGCCGCGAACGTGATCGTTTTCAGCACCGTGAACGAAGTACTGCTGCGGCCGCTGCCGATGTCGCGCCCCGACGACGTCGTCGTCATTGCCGAGACCGCGCTCGGCGGCCGGCAGGGCTCCAAGGAAGTGTCCTATCGCGATTACCTGGACTGGCGCGAACAGAGCCGATCGTTCGAGTCGATGGCAGTTGTCTCGTCCACCAACAGCGACTTCATCACCGACGTTGGCGGGCAGGTCGTGCGGTTCTCGGGCGCCCTGGTGTCGGCGTCGTTCTTCGAGGTGTTGGGGGCGCGGCCGGCGATGGGACGCGTGTTCGGGGCCCAGGAGGGCAGGCCCGGCGCGGCGCGCGTGCTGGTCATCAGCGACGGCCTGTGGCGGCGTCGGTTTGGCGGCGACCCGGGCGTGCTCGGGGCATCGCTGACAATTCGCGGCCAGTCGTTCACCATCCTGGGCGTCATGCCGCGCGAGTTCGTCTACCCGGTGGGTGCCGACGTCTGGACGCCGGTCGTGCCATCACTCATCGAAATCGGCGCGCGCTATAAGGTCGATGCGACGCAGGCGCGGCATTTCGGGCTGCACACGGTCCTCGGACGGTTGCGCCCAGGCGTCACTATTGAGCAGGCACGGTCCGAACTCGACCTTATCATCCACCGACTGCCGGAGACGCAGCACCCCACAGGTCCCGCGGCGATCGTGACCGGGCTGCTCGACGAAATCTACGGGACCACCCGGCGCGGCGTGCTCCTTCTGTTCGCGATGGTGGCGTTGGTGATGCTTACCGCGTGCGCCAATGTCGCCAGCCTGGTGATCGCGCGGGCAACGGCGCTGAACGGCACGTTCGCGGTGAAATCCGCGCTCGGCGCCAGCCGCACCCAGTTGACCATCGAATGGCTCATCGAGATCGGGATAGTCACGGTGGCCGCGAGCGTCGCCGGTGTCTTGGTCGGGTGGCTCGCGTTGCGTCCAGCGCTACGCCTGGCTCCTGCGTCGCTGCCGCGTCTGGACAACGTGCAGGTTGACGGCACCGTGCTCGGGTTCGCCGTCGCGCTCTGCATGTTCGTGACGTTATTCTGCGCGATACTGCCCGCCATCCGATCGAGTCGGCGCGTAGCGTTGGCCGCCGTATGGCGCGACCGATCCGATCGCGTTCCGGCATCACATGGTGTAGGTGGCGTTCTGACGGTGCTGCAGGTGGCGTTGGCCACGATGATCCTCGTCTCAGCCGGACTTCTCGTCCGCAGCTTCGATCGCTTGCAGCATGTGAACCTCGGCTTCGACCCGAGCCGTGTGCTGACGCTCAACGTAGAGCCGCAGGTGCAGACGGAGTTGCAGTACCGGCAGCGCTACGACGCGATGATCCGGCGCATTTCCAAGCTTCCCGGCGTCGAAGCTGTCGGCGCGAGTTATGTTGCACCTTTCGCGCGCGGTCGGTTTGGTATCGACAGTGGCTATCTGCTCGAAGGGCAACGTATCGACCATCCCGACGAATGGAAGAACAATACGACGCTCAACTTTCTCGCGGTGACGCCGGGCTATTTCGAGGCGATGCGCATCCCTCTTCGAGCAGGCCGCTTCTTTACGGGTGCCGACAGCGATCAGGCCCCAACCGTCGCGATCGTCAGCGAGAGCACCGGGCGGCGGCTTTGGCCCAATCAGAGCCCGATCGGCAAACGGATATCGATTGCCTCAAGCGTGACGGCGAGCGGTGACTACCCGATGCAGATGATCGTCGGCGTGGTGCCTGATGTCCCGTACCGCGGTATCAGCGAACGGCATCTGGACATCTATATGCCCGCGACACAGACGCAGCACCGCGTCGCGTATCTGGTCGTCCGCACGACGGGCGACCCGCTGGCTGTCGCCAGATCTGTCGGCAGCGTTGTGCGCGACGTGGCGCCGAGCACCATCGTCGAGCGGGTGACAACGTCGGAAGCTCTTGTCTCCGAGGCGTTCGCGCCGATCCGCTTCACCATGGCGCTGCTTATCGCGCTGGCCGTACTCGGCACGGTGGTCGCTGCTGCGGGGCTCTACGCGCTGACGGCGTATTCAGTCAGTCAGCGCACGCAGGACCTCGCCTTGCGCATGGCGGTCGGCGCCAGTTCGGGGGCGATCGTAAGGATGATGTTGTGGCAGACGGGAAAGTTCGGGGCGGTGGGACTGGCGGCCGGCTTGGTCCTGTCCGTGACGCTGGCAACGCGCATCACTCCGCTGCTGTTCGAGGTGCCTGCGCTTGACGTTCCCGCCTATGCTGCGACCACCGCATTGCTCGGGGCCATGGTGTGTTTAGCGACGTACTTGGCAGCCCGCAGGGTGACACGGATCGACCCGCATTTGACGATGCGAACTCCATAACGGGCAGGGCGCGCGAACGCTCGGATTCAGGCGCGAAATCGCACGCGAGGGGGGGTGTCATTTGGCGCGCGCTATCTCTTATCCCCGCGGTCGCTTGCCCGGACCTGCAAGTCTCTACTACACTATGAGTTTGCGTTGGCCTTGCCAGGCGGTACCTAGGCGTGTGTCCTGGAGTGCCAGGGACTGGGGCGTGGCCAAGCGGTAAGGCGCGGGACTTTGGATCCCGTATTCGGAGGTTCGAATCCTCCCGCCCCAACCAGTTCTCGAGTTGCGACTTGATGAAGCGACCTCTCAGTGGTGAGGGCCTTGTGGCCACCGGATACGGCGAGCTGAAGCTCTTCGCCGGCAGCGCACATCCGCAGCTGTCGAAGGAGATTGCCGAGATGCTCGGCCTGCCGCTGGGGCAGGCCCGGCTGCGCCGTTTTCCCGACAGCGAGGTGTCGTTCCAGATCGACGAGAACATCCGCGGCGCCGACGTCTTCATCGTCCAGCCCACCAGCACCCCGGTGGATCAGCACCTGATGGAGCTGATGGTGATGATCGACGCGTTCCGCCGCTCCTCCGCGTCGCGCATCACCGCCGTGGTGCCGTATTACGGCTACGCCCGGCAGGACCGCAAGGACAAGCCGCGCGTCCCGATCTCGGCCAAGCTCGTGGCCAACCTGCTGAGCGCCGCCGGCACCAATCGTGTGCTGACGATGGACCTGCACAAGGCGCAGATCCAGGGCTTCTTCGACATCCCGGTCGATCACCTGTTCGCGGCGCCGGTGATCATCGACTACTGCTCGCGGCTCAACTATCCGAACCTGACCATCGTCTCGCCGGATGCTGGCGGCGCCGAACGCGCCCGCGCCTACGCCAAGCGTCTCGACGCCGAACTGGCCATCGTCGACAAGCGGCGCACCGAGGACGGTACGGCCGAGGTCATGAACGTCATCGGCGACGTCCAGGGGCGCACCTGCATTCTGCAGGACGACATCATCGACACTGCCGGCACGATTCAGAAGGCCGCGCAGGCGCTCAAGGAGGCGGGTGCCGAGCGCGTGCTCGCCTGCGCCGTCCACGGCGTACTGTCGGGGCCGGCCATCGAGCGCATCGACAAGTCGCCGCTCGATCAGCTGATTGTGACCAACACCGTGCCGCTGAGCGAGGCGGGCCGGCGGTGCAAGAAGATCGTGGTGCTCTCGGTGGCGCGGCTGCTGGGCCAGGCGATTCGCAACATCCACGAGGAGACGTCGGTCTCCTCGTTGTTCGTGTAAGACGTTTTCGTACGTAGAGGCGGACCTTCAGGTCCGCCTAGAGGAATAGAGATGGAAGCGACACTCGAAGCGATCAAGCGGACGGACAAGGGCAAGAACGAGGCGCGGCGCCACCGCGCGGCGGGCCGGCTGCCGGCCGTCGTGTACGGCCCCAGCAAGGACGGCAAGGCGCCGGTAGGCGTGCCCGTGACCGTCGACCCCAAGGGGCTGACGCGGATCTTTCAGTCCGACTCCGGCGTCAACACGCTCATCACGCTCAAGCTCGATGGCACGTCGACCCAGGTGCTGGTGAGGGAATATCAGCGTGACCCGGTGACGAACGCGCTGCTCCACGCGGACTTCTACCAGCTCGCGATGGACAAGGCGATCGTCGTGACGGTGCCGGTGTCGCTCAAGGGCGAGCCCAAGGGCGTGAAGGTGCAGGGCGGCCTGCTCGACTTCGTGACCCGCGAGATTCAGGTCGAGTGTCTGCCGGCGAACATCCCCGAGCACATCGACGTGGACGTCAGCGAGCTCGAGCTGCACCAGTCGGTCCGCGTGCGCGACATCGTGACCGCCGACGCCAAATGGAAGCCGGTGACCGAAGGCGACACGATGCTCGTCCACGTCGTGATGCCGAAGGCCGAGGAATCGGCCACCGCGGCGGCGGAAGGTGCGGCCCCGGCGGCGGCGACGACGGCCGAGCCCGAAGTCATCAAGAAGGGCAAGGGCGACAAGGAAGAAGAAGCCGGCGACAAGGACAAGAAGGACAAGAAGTAGCGGTTGTCGTGCGCCTGATCGTCGGGCTGGGCAACCCCGGCAGGGAGTATCGCGAGACGCGGCACAACGTCGGCTTCATGGTGGCCGACGAACTCGCGCGGCGGCATCACCTCACGTGGGCGATGGCGCCGGGGCAGGTGCCGGAAACGTTCGTGGCCAAGCGCTTCGGCGAGCCTGCGTGGATGCTGGCCAAGCCGCTGACCTACATGAACCGCAGCGGGGAGGCCGTGGCGGCGCTGGCGCGCTACTACGACGTCCCGGCCTCGGATCTGCTGATCGTCGTGGACGAAGCGGCCCTGCCGTTCACGCGACTGCGGGCACGGTCGCACGGGTCGGCGGGCGGCCACAACGGGCTGAAGTCGGTGATTGCCGGCCTCGGCTCGACACAGTTTCCCCGGCTGCGGCTGGGGGTCGGGCGCGGAGACGGCAGGCGGGATCTTGCCGATCACGTGCTCGCGAAGTTCGAGAACGGCGAACGCGCCGATCTCGAGACGTTCATCGCCCGGGCGGCGGATGCCGCTGAGATGTTCGCCGTGGCGGACATCGAGAAGGTGATGAACACGTACAACCCGGACCCCACGGAGCCGGACAACGACTGACTCCTTGCCTCCCGCACGTCTCAAAAGGCCAATCCTTAAGAGACAGCGTCGGGCGGCCTTACGTCCAGAAGGAGACGCATGACCAGGAAGTACGAACTCGTGTACGTCGTGTCGCCCGAAGCGTCCGACGATCAAGTGGCCGATCTGCACAACCAGGTGGAAGCCATCGTGCAGCGCATCGGCGGCGCGATCGAGAGGACCGACAACTGGGGCCGCCGCAGGCTTGCCTACGAAATTGGCCGGCACAAGGAAGGCACCTACGTGCTGGAAGTGATCAACGGCACGGGTGAGCTGATGAAGGAAATCGATCGGCGCATCAAAGTGACCGATCTGATCATCCGCCACCTCGTCGTCCGCGTGGACGAACAGCAGGCCGTGATCGAGCGCACCAAGGCCGCTCGCGCTGCCACCTCGCAGCGCCGCCGCGTCGCGCGCGGCCTGCCGGCCGAGCGCCAGCCCGGCGAAGGGCAGCGTGGCGACGCGGATGACGATCGCGACGATCGCTTTGACATGGGCAACGAGCGGGGGATGGACCGATGAACGGACGCAAGAGTTTCGGCGCCAAGAAGGGTGGCCGCGGTGCCGCGGGCAGTCAGAGCAAGGACGGCCAGCGCCGGCCGATGTTCCGCCGCCGCAAGGTGTGCAAGTTCTGCTCGGACAAGATCGACGACATCAACTACAAGGACACCAAGCTGCTGCTCCCCTTCGTTCCGGAGCGCGCGAAGATCCTGCCGCGCCGCATCTCGGGCACCTGCGCGCTGCATCAGCGGAAACTGCGCGTGGCACTGATGCGCGCGCGCCAGCTGGCGCTCATCCCGTACACGGCCGAGTAGGCGCGAACGGAACGGAGACGCAGTCATGGAAGTGATTCTCAGACAGTACGTCGAGCACCTCGGCAAGCGTGGCGACATCGTCAAGGTGGCCGCGGGCTACGCCCGCAACTACCTGCTGCCGCGCAAGCTGGCGCTGCCGGCCACCGACGGCAACAAGCGGCACGTCGAGCGCGAGCGCAAGATCATGGAGGTCAAGGAGGCCGACGAGAAATCGCAGGCCCAGGCCATCGCCAGCCGCATCGAGGCGATCGACGTGGTGATTACGCGCCGCGTTGGCGAGACCGATCAACTGTACGGCTCGGTCACGTCGGCCGACATCGCCGAGTTCCTCAAGAGCAAGGGCTTCGAGATCGACCGCCGCAAGCTGATCCTGCCCGAGCCGATCAAGACGGTCGGCACGCACCCGGTGCCGCTGAAGCTGCACCGTGACGTGACGGTGACGATCAAGGTGCAGGTCGCCAAGGAAGGCGGCGCTGCGACGACCGCGCCGCCGGCGGCGGCGGCCACCACGTAGGCTGACAGTCGTGGGGGGGGCGCCCGCGGCGGAAGCCACGACGTAGGGGCCGCCTTCAGGCGGCCCGTCTGAACGGCCGGCGGTTCACACCGCCGGCCGTTTTCGTTTCACCTATTTCGCCGTGATTTTCGCCGTGATCTTCAGATTGGCGAAGTAGCCCTCGGTGCCGGGGCCGACCCAGAGAGCCACTTGTCCCTGCCGCGGCTCGTGCTTGAGATCGTTCACGATCAGGACGGGCTGCTCCGTCCCGTGCACGTAGAGCCGTGCTCTACGGCCTTCCACCTCGATCTTGTATTTGGTCCAGACCCCGGGCTGCAGATCGACGTACGACTCGTACTTTTCCGGCGCCTCCTTCCGCGATTGGGCGAAGTCGAAGTCCGGGTGCGCACTGTATTGGGTGGAGTGATTCCGCCTGACTTGATCGTCGGCGCGGCCGTTGGTTGGCCGGAGATAGATGTACTCGTACTGCCCGTCCGCCTGCAGGCGGAAGGCGATGCCGATGAACCCGCGGGCACCGCCGCCGGCGCCTGCCGCCGGCTGGCCGGCCAGATCCACCTCGATGGTGCCGTCACGAAACGACGTGTCCGTGACCGCGGCGTACGACGTGCCGTTGGCGGCGTCGGGAGCGGCGATCAGCTGCACCGCACTCTGGCCCTTGAACGTCGTCGGCGCGATCGCGACGTTCTTGCCTTCCAGGCGATCGGCGCGTTGGGCGACGAGCGGGACCGCAAGGCACGCCACCACCGAAGCACCGATCACGGTCACGGCCGCAGCGACGGATGAATTCATGTGGCACCTCGTTCCATGAGAGTCCCGACTAGAGGTTGTGCCTCGGTTAGAGACTGCAGGACGCGAAAGGCCGCCTTGGCCGCGGCGGGGGACGGCGGCGCGCCGTCCGGAATCAGCAGCGGAACCATCCCGGCCCGGCTCGCCGCCAGGATTCCAGCCTCGGAGTCCTCGAGCGCGACACAGTGGGCGGGCTCGATCTGCAGACGGCGGGCAGCCTCCAGATAGATGTCCGGGGCGGGTTTGCCGTGCGCGATTTCGTCGCCGGTGACCACGACACGAAAGCGTCCGCCGAGACCCGCGGCGCGAAGACTGACCGCGGCAAGGTCCGTCTCGGTCGACGTCGCAACGGCGAGCGGGACGGCTGCGGTGTCCAGAAACGCGAGCAGTTCGAGCAGGCCCGGTTTCTTCTGGATGCCGTGAGCCGTGGCTTCAGCTCTCCAGAGCGGCGGCCATTGTGCGCGAAACCGGTCGAGTGGAAAACCGGGTCCGAATCGCTCGACCAGGTCCCGCTCGCAATCTTCAGTGCGGCGGCCCACGAACGTCGCGTACAAGGCGTCATCGATCACGTAGCCGAGCTCCGCCGAGGCTGCCTGCCAGGCGATCTTGTAGATCGGCTCCGTGTCGAGCATCAGCCCGTCCATGTCGAAGACCACTGCGCGCAACCCGAGCCCTTCGTCTTGAGTCATGAGCCTTGAGCCTGCGTTATTGTCTCCTCATGGCCGCGTTTTCGTTCTTCGCCGAAACCTACGACACGGAACGGCTCAAGATCCTCTCGGTATGGTCGCAGATCCCCGACGAGCAGATGCGCTTCCGGCCGGAGCCGCGGGCGCGGACGCCGCTCGAGCACATGGTGCACCAGTGCATGAGCGAGGACGGGTGGATGCGCACCATGCTCGGGATCGACGTGGGAAAGCCGGTGCTGCCGGCCGACGAAACGCGGCTCGCCTTCGTCGAGCACTACGCCACGGTATCGGCCGCACGCCTCGAAGCGCTGGGGCAGAAGCCGGACGCGTGGTTCCAGGAGCCGACCACGTTCTTCGATACGACGCGGTCGCGCGCGTGGGTGCTGGTGCGGCGCTTCACGCACTCGGCGCACCATCGCGGCCAGCTCACCGCTTACATGCGGATGTGGGGGCAACCGCTCTTTTCGACCTACGGTCCCACCGCCGACACCGGCGGCCTGCCCAAGAACGGCGCGACGGTCGTGTACCGCTACGACTCGATCGAGGACCTGCTGGCGCACCGGGGCCGCGACGGCGAGCGGGCGCTGCCAGGCCCGGGTGGCGCGCCGCCGACGGAGCGCCCGTGAACGTCCTCGTCACCGGCGGCACCGGCACGCTCGGCCGCGAGGTCGTGCGCGCCGTGAACGCCGCCGGGCATCGAGCGGTGACGATGAGTCGCAAGCCGGCACCGGACGTGACCGCGGCGCCGCGGTGGGCCACGGCGGACATCGTCACCGGCGAGGGGCTGCCGGCCGCGGTGGCCGACATGGACGCGATCATCCACGCGGCCAGCGATCCACGCGGCGACCCGGCGGCCGACGAGGCAGGCACACGTCACCTCGCCACGGCAGCCCGCGCCGCCGGGATTCGCCATCTGATCTACGTGTCGATCGTCGGCATCGACCGCATCCCGCTGCCGTACTACGCGCGCAAGCTCGCGGCCGAACGCGCCCTCGCCTCCAGCGGCCAGCCCTATTCGATCCTGCGCGCCACGCAGTTCCACTCGTTCATCGACTTCCTGTTCGGGAAGGCCGCCACCTACATGCCGCTCGTCATGCCGCTGCCGGCGGGGTATCACCTGCAGTCGGTTGGCCTCGAAGACTTGGCCGCGCGACTGCTGCGCGCGATCGACGAGGGTCCGCGCGGGCTGCTGCCGGACTTTGGCGGACCGGAGCGGATGACGGCGCGCGAGGCCGCCCGGATCTGGAAGGAGGCTCGCGGCGTGCGCAAGCCGATCGTGCCGTTCCCTGGCTTCAGCGGCACCGCCCGAGGGTTTCGGCGTGGTTACAACACGCTTCCAGCCGATACTCCGCCAGAGAATCGAGGTCGGCTGAGCTGGCGCGACTGGCTGGCAAGACCGGTTCCTACTCGGCCGTAAACTAGGGCGGGCGAGCGGGCGGGCAGGCAGGTCGGTAGGGAGGACGATGATGAAGCGTTGGCTCTGGATCGTGTCGGCCATCACCTGCGTGATGGGACTTTGGACGGCTGTGGTCGTCGCCGACACGCTGGTCATGCGAAACGGCAACCGGATCTCGGGCCGCCTCATCGGGCTGCGCGACGGTGTCTTCGAATTCGAAGAAGACCGCGGCCTGCGGCGTGGCCGTGTCGTCCGCGTCGAGCAGGCGGACGTCCGCACGATCGAGCTGGATCAAGACGGTCCCGGCCCGTTCGATCGCGGGGATCGCGGGGATCGCGGCGACCGCGGCGACCGCGACAACGACCAGGTCGGCCGGCCGCGCGGGCTGCGCGAGCGCGAGGTCACCGTGTCGGCGCGCACCCAATGGACCGACACTGGCGTCAACGTGCGGAATGGGCAGACGATCTTTTTCGAGGCGACCGGCCGCATCCGGTGGGGTTCGAACCGCCAGGATGGTCCGGAGGGCGAGAACAACTCGCCGCGCAATCCCAGCCGGCCGATTCCGGGGCGTCCCGCCGCGGCGCTGATCGGCCGCGTCGGCGACGAGGCGCCGTTCTTCATCGGCAGCGATACGGAAGGCATTCGCGTGCGCGGCTCGGGCACGTTGCTTCTGGGCGTGAACGACGAGACGCTCGATGACAACTCCGGATCGTTCCGGGTGACGGTGTACTACTGAGCGCGGTCACGGCTTGAGCTCACTTTACGGGGATGCGAGTCTTCATCGTCCGGCCGTTCGGGGAAAAGGAAGGCATCGACTTCGAACGCGTCGATCGAGAGCTGATTCAGCCGGCGCTCGTCCGCCTCAGCACCCAGGGGATCCAGGTGGCGGGCGGGACCACCGCCGAGATCAACCGCGCCGGCAACATCCGCGAAGACATGTTCCGCCTGCTGGTGGTGGCCGATCTGGTCATTGCCGACGTGTCGATTCACAACGCGAACGTGTTTTACGAGCTCGGCATCCGGCACGCCCTGCGGCCGCGCCACACGTTCATGATCCGCAGCGCCACCGACGACAAGTATCCATTCGACCTCCAGACCGATCGCTACCTGCTCTACGACGCCGCCAACCCGGCCGGCGCCAACGACAAGATGGTGGCCGAGCTCGCCTCGGCGCTGCGCTCGACGCTGGCGGCCGATTCGCCGAGCAGCCCGGTCTTCCAGCTGCTGCCCGCGCTGAAGCCGCACCCCCGCCAGAACCTCGTGCGCGTACCGGACGATTTCGCCGAGGACGTGGAGCGAGCGCGCCGCAACCAGCACTTTGGCGATCTGCGGCTCTTTGCGCAGGAAATCCTCGGGCTCGAGTGGGACCAGGAGGGGCTGCGGCTGATCGGCGAAGCGCAGTTCAAGCTTCGCGCCTACAACGGCGCGCGAGAGACGTTCGCGGCGCTCCGCGCCGAACTGCCGGATGACTCGCGGGTCAACCAGCGCCTCGCGACCATCTACCAGAAGCTGGCCTTCGTCGCCTCGGGCGAGGCGCGGGAACGGCTGCTCACCGAATCGGACCTGGCGATCGGGCGCGCGCTCAATACCGCCGTCCTGGCATCGGAGCGTGCCGAAGTGCTGGCCTTGCGGGCCAGCAATGCCAAGTCGCGCTGGATCGACGATTTCCGTGGCTGTGCCTCTGCCCCCGAGCGCTGCGCGGCCGCGCTCCGTTCGGCTCACCTTGCGCAAACGGTCGACACCTACCTCCTGGCGTTTGCGGCCGACCTGAACGCCTATTACCCGGGCGTCAACGCGCTGGCCATGCTGCAGGTGCAGATTGCGCTGGCGATCGGGGCTCCGGACGACTGGACGGGATTTTTCGACAGCGACACCCAGGCGACCGCTGTGCTGGAGGCCAAGAAGCAGCTGGCCTCACGTGTGACCGCCACGCTCGCCCTTGCCCTTCGGGTCGACGACACGCTGCGCGAGCTCGACGACAGCCCGCCGGATCCGTGGTCCAAGGCCACGCGCGCCGACCTGCTCCTGCTCACGGCGGCCAACAAGCCGCAGCGCGTGGCCAACGCCTATCGCGAGGCGCTGAGCGGCGTGGACTGGTTCGCGCTCGAGGCCACCCGGCGCAACCTGGCGATCTTCGCGGACCTGGCGCTCTTCGAGCCCAGCGTGTCGGCGGCGCTGAAGGTGCTGGACGACGCGATCGCGGCGTCGCGGGCGCCGCAATCGCCGCCGGATCGCGTGCTGCTCTTCACCGGCCACATGGTGGACGCCGCCGATCGCGATCCGGCCAAGGCGCGCTTCCCCCGGACGCCGCAGGCCGAGGCGATCGCGCGCGGTCTCATCGAAGAGGCGCTCAAGAAGGAACTGCAGGCCGGAGAAACCGTGTTCGCCATCGCTGGCGGAGCGTGCGGCAGCGACATCCTGTTTCACGAGGTGTGTGCATCGCTCGGCGTCCCCACGCGGCTCTACCTCGCCCTGCCGGCCCGTCAGTTTCAGGTGGCGTCGGTGCAGCGGGGCGGATCGGACTGGGTCGATCGCTACCAGAAGCTCTGCGAGCGGGTGCCGCCGATCGTGCTGCAGGAGACCGAGGCGCTGCCGGACTGGCTGGCCGACAAGCGCGACTACGACATCTGGCAGCGCAACAACCAGTGGATGATGTTCCACGCCGTGGCGACGAACGCGCCGCGTCTCACGCTCATCTCACTCTACAACCCCGATCGCGACGCCGATGGCCCGGGCGGGACCGCCCATCTGATTGGGCTGGCCCGCCGATGGGGATTCAAGTCGGTAGAGTTGGACGCCCGTGCGTTGTTACGTACGTAGAGGCGGACCTTCAGGTCCGCCTGGTACGTAGAGGCGGACCTGTAGGTCCGCCTACGGTACGATGGGCGGGACGTAGGTGAGCGTGTAGTTCAGCGCCCACACCAGAAACAGCACCAGCGGCACGTGCACCACGAACTGCAGCATCGAATAGCCCACGATGTCGCGTGCCTTGAGTCCGAGAATGCCCACGAGCGGCAGCATCCAGAACGGGTGAATCAGGTTGGCCAGCGCCTCGGTGGCGTTGTAGGTCTGCACCACCCAGCCCAGATGCACCTGTAGCGACTTGGCGGCGTCGAGCATGTAAGGCGCTTCGATCAGCCACTTGCCGCCGGCCGAAGGAATGAAGAGCCCGAGGAACGCCGAATAGATCCCGATCATCACGGGATAGGTGTGCTGCGTGGAAATCGACACGAAGAAGTGCGCCAGCGTCGTCGCCAGCCCGCCTTCGGTCATCACCCGGACGATGCCGGCGTAAATCGGGTACTGAATCAGCACGCCGCCGACCGGTGTGACCGACGCCGTAATGGCCTGCACGAACGATCGCGGCCGCCAGTGCAGCAGCAGCCCGACGATCAGGAACAGGAAGAGATAGTGATTGAGGTCGAGGATGACGCTCGGTCCGGCGGTGGCGACCTCGCGTATCAGGTAGCCGAAACCAAGGGCGCACACGATGAGGGTGAGCAGCGGGCTGTACTCGAGCCACTCGCCGGGCGTCTGCCGAGTGCTGGTGTCACGCACGGCCGGCGTATAGCTGACGCCCATGTCGGCCATGCTCCTGGCCTGCGCCGGCGGCGGCGCCGAGAAGTAGGCGATGACCATCGACACCAGGATGATGGCGGCGGCGACGACGAGGCTCTGCCACAGGCCAAGCGTCTGGCCGAGCGGGATGACGCCGCTGATCTTTTCGATGGCGTCGGGCAGCGAGGCCGGCGAGGCCATGATGAGCGCCGCCGACGACGACAGGCCGAGCGCCCACACGCTGCCGACGCCCAGATACGCGGCGGCGCCGATGGCCCGATAGTCGGCGGCGCGCACGCGGTGGCTCACCTCGCGCGCGAGCAGCGCGCTGAAGATCAGGCTGAAGCTCCACGACACGAGCGACGCCAGCATCGAGAACAGGCCGACGAACGCCACCGCCCCACGGCCCGACGTAGGCAGCGTGGCCAACGCCCGGATCATCGCGTAGACCGGCGGTGACGTGGCCACCGCGTAGCCGGTCACGATGATCAGCGACATCTGGAGCGTGAAGGTGGCGAGGTCCCAGAAGCCGGCGCCGAAGCGCTGTGCAGTTTCGAGCGCGCTGCTGCCCGTCAGGATGCTCGCGGCGGCGACGATGACCGCGGCGGCGAGCGCGAGCGCGAAGGCGTCGGGAAACCAGCGCTCGAACCAGTCGGAGAGCGCAAGACCGAGCGAGGCGAGAGCCGAACTTTCCTGCGGTATTTCCTGGGGTCTCCGGGCTTCCGCCATGTGGCCGCGAATATACCAGAGGCCGGATATACCGGATATAATCGAAGGCTGTTCCCTATATGGCAAAACTTGGATACGTAGGCCTGGGAGTGATGGGCGGGCGCATGGCCGACCGGCTCCTCTCCAAAGGCCATTCCGTCATCGGCAACAACCGCACCAAGTCCAAGGCACAGTGGCTGATCGACAAGGGGATGACGTGGGGCGACACGCCCCGCGCGGTGGCCGAAGCCGCCGACATCGTCTTCGTGATGGTCACCGACTCCAACGCGCTGGACTCCATCGCCAGTGGCCCGGACGGTCTGGTGGCGGGGCTCGGGCCCGGCAAGATCGTGATCGACATGAGCACGGTGAGCCCGGCGATGAGTCAGGCGCTCGCCGCCCGGGTGCGCGAGAAGGGCGCCGACATGGTGGACTCGCCGGTGTCGGGCAGCGTCGTCACGCTCGAGCAGGGCAAGCTCACGATGATGGTGGGCGGCCGCGCCGAGACCTTCAAAAAGATCGAACCCCTCCTCCTTGACATCGGTCCCAAGGCCACGCACGTCGGCGACAACGGCCTGGCCGTGTCGATGAAGATCGCCACGAACCTGAGTCTGGCGGTGCAGATGCTGGCCTTCTCCGAGGGTGTGCTGCTGGCCGAGAAGGCGGGCATCCCCCGGAAGACGGCGGTCGAAGTGCTGACGCATAGCGTCATCGCGTCGCCGATGGTCCAGTACCGAGGCCCGATGGTGCTGGGGCTCCCCGACGAGGCCTGGTTCGACATGAAGATGATGCAGAAAGACATGAGCCTGGCGCTCGAGATGGGCCGCCGGCTGGCGGTGCCGCTGCCGACGACGGCGGTCGCCAACGAGTTCCTCACCGCCGCGCGCGGCGCCGGGCTCGAGAAGAAGGATTTCGCCGCCGTGTTCCACCTGCTCGCCCAGCTCTCAGGAGTCACCCCATGACCGCCGCGAAGAAGGCCGCTTCCGACATCCCCACCGACAAGCTGATTCGCCTCTACGACCGGATGGTGGCCATCCGCCTCTTCGAGGAGCGCGTCAACGATCTCTACACGCGCGCGCTCATGCCCGGCCTGGCCCACCTCTATATCGGGGAAGAAGCGATTGCCGTCGGCGTCTGCGAAGCCCTGAACAGGAAGGACTACATCACCAGCACGCACCGCGGCCACGGCCACTGCCTGGCCAAAGGCGCGACGCCGGACCTGATGTTCGCGGAGCTGCTCGGCAAGGAAGCCGGCTACTGCAAGGGCAAGGGCGGCTCGATGCACATTGCCGATCCCGCCACCGGCAACCTGGGCGCGAACGCCATCGTCGGCGGCAGCGCCGGTATCGCGACCGGCGCGGCCTTCGCGTCGAAGTACCTCAAGACCGGACAGGTGGCCGTGTGCTTCTTCGGTGAAGGCGCGCTCGGCCAGGGGCTGCTCTACGAGGAGCTGAACCTGGCGCAGCTGTGGCAGCTGCCCGTCATCTTCGTGTGCGAGAACAACGGCTACAACGAGTACACGCACTTCTCGGAATCGACCGCCGGCGACGTGGCGAAACGGGCCGAGGCGTTCGGCATGGCCAACGAGACCGCCGACGGCCAGAACGTGCGTGAGGTCTTCGCCGTGGCGTCGAAGTACATCGAGCGGGCGCGCAGCGGCGGCGGCCCGGCGTTCCTGCAGTTCAAGACCTACCGCTATCACGGCCACCACGTGGGCGATATCGCCCGCGCCTACTACCGGCCGAAGGCGGAAGAGCAGGAATGGGTGACCGAGCGCGACCCGATCACGCTTCACGGCACGTGGCTGATGGAGAACGGCGTGGCCACCCGCGCCGAGCTCGACGCCATCCAGGAGAAGCTGGTCGTGGAAATGGACGCCGCGGTGGACTTTGCGGTCGACGCGTCCTACCCCGATCCGAGCAAGGTTACTGAAGACGTCTACGCCTGAGACCCAGAGAACATGTCTACTGCAGCTGCCCTCGACGTCCGTGAACTGACCTTCGGCGACGCCATCAAGGAGGCGATTGCCGAGGAAATGCGCCGCGATCCCACGGTGGTCCTCATGGGCGAGGACGTGGCCGAAGCCGGCACCACGTTCAAGGTGCTCACCGGCCTGGTGGACGAGTTCGGCAAGGACCGCATCATCGACACGCCGATTTCCGAGGCCGGGTTCACCGGTCTGGGCGTGGGCGCCGCCATGGCGGGCATGCGGCCCATCGTCGACATCATGTTCGGCGACTTCCTGATGATCATCATGGACCAGGTGGCCAACCAGGCCGCCAAGATCCACTACATGTCGGGCGGCAAGTGGAAGGTGCCGATGGTCATCCGCGCCACGATGGGTGCGACGCGCCGCTCGGCCGCGCAGCATTCGCAGAGCCTGCACGCGTGGCCCAGCCACATCCCCGGCTTGAAGGTCGTGGTGCCGTCCACGCCGTACGACGCGAAGGGGCTCTTCAAGGCCGCGGTGCGCGAGGACAACCCGGTGGTCATCTTCGAGCACAAGATCAGCTACCGCAAGGTGAAGGGCCCGGTGCCGGAAGACGACTACATCATTCCGCTCGGCGTGGCCGACGTGAAGCGCAAGGGCACGGACATCACCATCGTGGCGCTCAGCAGCATGGTGCAGGTGGCGCTCGGCGCCGCCAAGATGCTCGAGGAAGTGGGCATCAGCGTCGAGGTGGTGGACCCGCGGACCACGTGGCCGCTCGACGAGAAGACGCTGGTGGAGAGCGTGAAGAAGACGTCGCGCTGCATCGTGATGGACGAGGGCTACTTCCGGTACGGCGTCACCGGCGAGATCGCCTCGATCATCCAGGAGCAGGCGTTCTACGACCTCGACGGCCCGGTGCGCCGGATGGGCGCGATGCACGTGCCGATTCCGTTCTCGCCGTCGCTCGAAGATTCGACCGTTCCGAGCGAACGCCAGGTCGTCGATCTGGCTCGCGAGATGTGCAATAAGTAGGGGCCGCCTTCAGGCGGCCCGTTCGGTTGTTCGTAGGGGCCGCCTTCAGGCGGCCCGTCCAGCTCGGAGGTTCCCGTGGCAATCAAAACCTACGGCACGATGGCGGTGGACTGGGAGCGCCGGATCGACTTCGACCGGCTGCGCCGCGAGCGCCTCAACCGCATCAAGGGCATGTTGAAGAAGTCGGAGCTCGGCTCCGTGCTGTGCTTCGACATGAACAACGTCCGCTACATCACCGCCACCCACATCGGCACGTGGGCGCAGGACAAGATCAGCCGCTTCACGCTGCTGGCGCAGGACGCCGAGCCGATCCTGTGGGACTTCGGCTCCGCCGCCCGCCACCATCAGCAGAACTGCGACTGGCTCGGCGAGCGCTCGCGCGCCGGCATCCCGCTGATGCGCGGCGCCATGACGCCCGAGATGGGGCGCTCCGAGGAAGTGGCCCGCAAGATCAAGCGCGAGCTCGAAGCGCTCGGTCTGCACAAGGAGCCGGTCGGCGTCGACGTGGTGGAGCCGCCGATCCTGTTCGCGCTCCAGCGCGAAGGGCTGACGATCGTCGACGGCCAGCAGCTGATGTCGGACGCGCGCGAGATCAAGACGGTGGACGAGATCTCGCTGCTGACCCACTCGGCGGCGATGGTCGACGCCGCCTACTTCGATCTGTACCAGGCCATGCGGCCCGGCTTCCGCGAGAACGACGCGGTGGCCCTGGTGGCCAAGCGCCTCTACGAGATGGGCTCGGAGTACGTCGAGGGCGTCAACGCCATCTCGGCGGAACGCGCCAGCCCGCACCCGCACGTGTTCTCGGATCGCATGATGCGGCCGGGCGACCCGGTGTTCTACGACATCCTGCACTCCTACATGGGGTATCGCACCTGCTACTACCGGTGCTTCGCGATCGGCTCGGCGTCGCACCAGCTGGTGGATGCCTACAAGCGCTGCCGCGACTACCTCGATGCCTCGATCGAGCTGATTCGTCCCGGCCGGTCCACCGCGGAAGTCGCGTCCGTGTGGCCGAAAGCCACCGAGTTCGGGTTCCCGGACGAGGAAGCGGCGTTCGCGCTGCAGATGGGCCACGGCATCGGCCTGGCGATCTGGGAAAAGCCGATGATCAGCCGGCTGGTCTCGCTCGAGCACCCGCACGAGATCAAGCCGGGCATGGTGTTCGCGCTCGAAACGTTCTGGCCCACGAAGGACGGCACGAGCGCGGCCCGCATCGAAGAAGAGATCGTCGTGACCGAGACCGGGCACGAAGTGATCACGCGCTTCCCGGCGGAGCAGCTCCTGGTCTGCGGCGCGCCGTTCGTGACGGTGAACGGCACCCTGCCGATCGTGCGCGAGACGGAAAGCCCGCCCAACGATGACGTGAAGCGGATGGTGGCCGCAGCCCAGGCCGAAGCGGTGAAGCCTGCAAAGGTCGGAGCATAAACAAGGATGGCCACAAGCGTCGTGATGCCCGCGCTCGAGATGGCGCAGGAAACCGGGAAGCTCGTTTCGTGGAAGAAGAAGGAAGGAGAGCAGGTCAAGAAAGGCGAGATCCTGCTCGAGGTCGAGACCGACAAGGCGGTGGTCGAGATTGAAGCCGGCAGCGACGGCGTGCTCGCCGGTGTGACGGCGAAGGTCGACGACGTCGTGCCTGTCGGACAGACGATCGCGTGGCTGCTCAAGCCGGGCGAATCAGTGCCCGCGTCGAGCGGCGTGCCCCAGCAGACCGGCCGCAAGATGGACTCGGCGCCAGCGGCGGCCGCCGCGCCGGTGGCCGCGGCCGCTCCCGAGCCCGCGTCCGTCGCGGGCGCGAAGATCTCGCCCAAAGCCCGCCGTCTGGCGCGCGAGCACGGCGTGGACATCGCCCGCGTCAAGGGCTCGGGCCCCGGCGGCGAGATCCTGGCCGACGACATCATGAAGGCGGCGGCAGGCGCACCGGCGCCGGCTCCCGCGTCCGCCTCCGCCGCCGTGGCTCCGCCTCCGGCGGCTTCGGCGCGACCGGCTTCGCCGCCTGCGGCGGTTCAGCCTGGCTCCGACACCGGCGCGGTGTCGTCGATCGGCAAGATCATGGCCGAGCGGACGACGCAGAGCTGGACGCAGGTGCCGCAGTTCTACGTCACTCGCGCCGTCGACGCGTCGAACCTCAACGCCTCGCGCGCGCGGCGCGTGCCAGAGGTCGAGCGGTCGCACGGCGTGAAAGTGACGCACACCGACATCCTGGTGGCCGCCGTGGCCCGCGCGTTGCGCCACTTCCCGCGCATGAACGGGAGCTGGAACAACGGCGCCATTGCCATGCACGGCGAGGTGAACGTGGCGCTGGCGATGGCGGTGGAAAACGCCGTCGTCACCGCGGTGATCAAGAACGCGGACACGCTGGCGCTGGGCGACATCGCCAAGACGCGCAAGGAGCTGACCGAGCGCGCGCGGGCCAATCGCCTGACGCCCGCCGACATCCAGGGCGCCACCTTCACCATCAGCAACCTCGGGATGATGGAGGTGGACGCGTTTACGGCCATCATCGTGCCGCCCCAGGCCGGCATCCTGGCCGTGGGGGCGATCAGGGATCAGGTGGTGGCCAGCGGCGGCTTCATCGGCATCAAGCCGATGATGAATCTGACGCTCACCTCCGATCACCGCGTGATCGATGGGGCGCGCGCGGCCGAATTCCTCAACGACGTCGTGGCCGGCCTCACCGACCCGGACAAATGGCTCTGATCAGGCGGACCTGAAGGTCCGCCTCTACGTACGTAGGGGCCGCCTTGTAGGGGCCACCTTCAGGTGGCCCGACTATTTATGGATCTCCGACTCAAAGGGCGCGTAGCGCTCGTCACCGGCGCCAGCAAGGGCATCGGGAAGAACATCGCGCGCGGGCTGGCCGACGAGGGCGTGGACATCATCCTGCTCGCGCGCGGCAAGGACGAGCTCGAGCGGGCGGCCGAGGAGATTCACGCGGCCACCGGCGTGCGCGTGCTGGCCGTGCCCACCGACATGCGCGACATGGACGCGGTGACCGCCGCGGCCGCCGCCGCACAGGCGCGCTTCGGCACCGTTCACATCCTGGTCAACAACGCCGGCGGACCGATCAAGCGCCAGGAGCGCCAGATCACCTGGCCCGACGCCGACTGGCTCGACGACGTGAACATCAAGACCATCGGCATGCTGCGCATGATCCAGGTGCTGCTGCCGCTGATGCCGACCGACGGCACCGGCCGCATCATCAACATCAGCGGCATCGCCGGGTCCAGTGTTCTGTCGTCAGCGCTCACGCACGGCCTCAACAACTCGGCGATGAACCAGGTCACGACCTATCTGGCCAAGGACCTGGGGCCAAGTCGCATCACCGTCAATTCCGTGATTCCCGGACTGATCGCCACCGAGTGGCGTGAGAGCTGGGCCGAGGCGCAGGCCAAGCAGCGCGGCGTGACGAAGCAGCAGTTTCTCGACGACGTCTGCCGCGAGTGGGGCATCGTGTCGGGCCGGTGGGCGACGATGGAAGAGGTGACCGACCTGGTCGTCTATCTGGCGTCGGACCGGGCCAGCTACGTCAACGGGGCTCGCATTCCCGTGGACGGCGGCTATACGATCAACGTGCGTGCCTGACGGCGCCGCGTACGTACGTGGGGGCCGCCTTCAGGCGGCCCCCACGTAGAGGCGGACCTTCCGTAAGGGTACGTAGAGGCGGACCTCATGAGGTCCGCCTACCAGGAGAACGTGTCATGGCCACTTCCACCGTCACCGGCGTCACCCTCACCGATCGGAATCTCTTCCGCCAGGCCTGCTACATCGACGGGGCGTGGGTGAACGCCCGCTCGAACGCCACCATCAACGTGGACAACCCCGCCACGGGCGAGATCGTCGGCACCGTGCCCAAGCTCGGCGCCGCGGAGACGCGTGAGGCGATCGAAGCGGCCGGCCGCGCGCTGCCGGCGTGGCGCCAGAAGACCGCGAAAGAGCGCGCGGCCGTGCTGCGGAAATGGTTCGACCTGATGATGCAGCACCAGGACGACCTGGCGAAGCTGATGACCGTGGAGCAGGGCAAGCCGCTCGCCGAGAGCACGGGCGAGGTGGCCTACGCCGCGGCGTTCCTCGAATGGTTCGGCGAAGAGGCCAAGCGCGTCTATGGCGACAGTATCCCGGGCCACCAGGCCGACAAGCGCATTTTCGCCATCAAGCAGCCGATTGGCGTGGTGGCCTGCATCACGCCGTGGAACTTCCCACTGGCGATGATCACGCGCAAGGCGGGCCCGGCAATCGCCGCCGGCTGCACCGTGGTGCTCAAGCCGGCGTCGCAGACGCCGTTCTCGGCGCTGGCGCTGGCGGAACTCGCCGAGCGCGCGGGCGTGCCCAAGGGCGTCTTCAACGTCGTCACCGGATCGGCCGGCGACATCGGCAGCGAGCTGACGTCGAACCCGATTGTGAAGAAGCTGTCGTTCACCGGGTCCACCGAGGTTGGCAAGCTGCTGATGGCACAGTGCTCGCAAACCGTGAAGAAGGTGTCGCTCGAGCTCGGCGGCAACGCGCCCTTCATCGTGTTCGACGACGCCGATCTCGACGCCGCCGTCGAGGGCGCGATGGCCTCGAAGTACCGCAATACCGGTCAGACGTGTGTGTGTGTGAACCGCATCTACGTACAGGACAGCGTGTACGACGCGTTCGCGCAGAAGCTCACCGCGGCGGTGCTCGAGCTCAATCCCGCCAACGGGCTCGAGACCGGCGCCAATCAAGGTCCGCTCATCGACGACAAGGCCGTGCTGAAAGTCGAGGAACACATCGACGATGCCGTCACCAAGGGCGCGAAGATCGTGGCCGGCGGCAAGCGCCATGCGAAGGGCGGCCGGTTCTTCGAGCCGACCGTGCTAACGGAGGTGACGCCGTCGATGCTGGTGGCCAAGGAAGAGACGTTCGGGCCGGTGGCGCCGCTCTTCCGGTTCGCGACCGAGGACGAGGCCATCACGCAGGCCAACAACACCGAGTTCGGCCTGGCCGCGTACTTCTACGGCCGCGATGTGGCGCGCGTGTTCCGCGTGGCCGAGGCGCTCGAGTCCGGCATGGTCGGCATCAACACCGGGCTCATCTCCACCGAGGTGGCGCCGTTCGGCGGCGTCAAGGAGAGCGGCCTGGGCCGCGAGGGGTCGAAGTACGGCATCGAGGAGTACCTCGAGATCAAGTATCTCTGCCTCGGAGGCATCTCGTAACCGTCGTGGGGGCCGCCTTCAGGCGGCCTGTCTTTATGTCCTTCAGCCGTATTGCGGAGAACCGCATCCGGGAGGCGATGGAGCAGGGGGAGTTCGACAACCTGCCCGGCGCCGGTCAGCCACTGAGCCTCGAGGACTACTTCAGCACGCCTGAAGATCTGCGGATGGCGTACTCGGTGCTGAAGAACGCCAATTGCCGCCCCCTCGAAGTGGAACTGCTGCAGGAGATCGCACGGTTGGAGCAGGCCGTCGCGGCCGCGACCGACGCCGCCGCCCACGAGCCGCTGCAGCGCGCGCTGGCTAACCGCCGGACCGAGTTGGCCATCCTCCTCGAACGGCGTCCCCGAGCCGCCAAGTAGAGGGCGGTCTTTAGACCGCCCTGGAAGACGCGATGGCCAGCGACCGACCTGACCTTCCTGGCGACTGGCGCGTGTCTGCATAGTTCGGAACCCGCTCACGGTTCGGTGGCCCTTATACTGTTTGTCAGAATGGCATTTAGTGAGCGTTCTGTAGGTGAGAGGCCGGAGGTTTATGGGGCGAGGGCCGTCGGACCTCTCGCCGCTCAATACTAGTTAGCTGGACGAGTCGACCGAATGAACGAAACGATCATGGTTCGATTGTTGGGTGAGCCTGTGGATTGTTGGCGCCCGGTCGAAGCGATTGCGCAAGGCGCGGACCGTTATCGCATCGTCGAAAGAGCGGATCCTGGCGAGTGCTGCGAGTTTCGAGTCGGAGAAGTTGTGTCCTGTCGTCGCGAGGGGGCGCAATGGATCGCGGTGCAGCTCGCTGAAGCCGTAACGCCGACCGATCTGGCGAGTCCCTTAGGGCTGCGACTTGACGCGGTCAGCAGGAGGCGCCGCGCTTTAACCGAAGCAGTCGCTGGAGCGATCGATGCCGCTGATCCGGCTGGTCTGCTTGCACTCGGAGCGCCTTCCGACGAATACGGGTCGGAAATTGCTGCGGTGCTGGCTCAGTTGCCTGGCGTTCGAGATATCGAAGAAGTTGCGGCGATCGTCCGGGATGAGTTCTGCCGGTCGTGTGGAGTAGAACCGAGTGCAGCCGAGCGTCAGAATGTGGCGGCCACGATTTGGGAAGCCGTGAAAGAGTACCGGAGTGCTGGCTAACCGGTCGCTGCAGCCGACGAGCGGCGGCCGACGACAAGCGGATTGCAGCAGCGGCGACGCCGCTCGCGGCTGAGCGGCGTCACGTTAGACGGACTCGAGATTAGTGATGAGACGGGTGATTGCGACGATTGTGGTCTTGGCGGCGACAGTTGCGTGGCCAGCTACGTCCGCACGTGTCTCGGCGGAGTGCATCACGAATGGCGAGTCTCCTAAGAAGAGGCTTGGCATCTATCCTGTCGTGTTTGTCGGTGACGTTCTCGGCTTCGAATCCTCGGATCAGCGGGAGTTCCTCGCCTATCGTGTTCGCTTCCGGATAATCGAAGCGTTTCGAGGCATCGACATGGGCGAACAAGTCCTTCAGTTTCGGCAGACAGCCGAGAGCTTCCCCTTCGCGGCGTCCCAACGCGTGTTGGTGTATGCCCATGGAACTCTGGACGACTATTCGACGCAGTGTACGGCCACTCGGGTCGTGGCGTCTGACGACCGCGAGGTGCTGGAGTTGAGACGCTTGTCCCGTAGACCGCCTAGCACGCGGAAATCGCGGTCGCGCATCTAGCCGTCTAACCGGCCGCTGCAGCCGACGAGCGGCGCGGCGGTACGGGGCAGGCGGGACTCTATGAGCTCCGCTCGCGGCTGAGCGGCTTCACGTTAGGCGGAGCAATCGTCAAGCATGCGAAGAATCATCATGTGTGCGGCCGTGGCTATCGCCGTGGTGTGCTTCGCCTGCGGATCATTCGTCAATCCTCAGCTGCCGCCCAGCGAGGAGCCGCTCAATCTAGTCGAGGCCGGAACCGGAAGTCAGATTCAAGACGTCCTGATCGTGCCCGTGTACACGGCATCGGTCGGCATTTCCACGAGTGCTGGTCATGGTCCAGGCCTAATGTCGTACGAAGAGTCATTGGGGGCGCCCTTCGTCTATCGTCATGGCGAACCCCTTCGGTTGAGCCGCCCACGTTCATTTGGTTTCTTGGCCGGGCCGGGCCTGCTGTTTATCGGGCGAGGAAGCACGATCAAGGCTGCTGTGGCGGTATCGCGAAGCCATCGGGCTCTCTGGGTGTGGTCGTTGTGGGACCGTTCACTCGGGGCACCGTTCGAAATGCAGCGGCTCGGCGAACCGGTGGCCTATCGCAAGTGGTTGTTAGCTGTGTTGGACAGCGACGTCATCAGGGGCGACGATCTGACGAGTGAGGACCAAGACAGCTTCAGCCTGATTCCAAGCCGCAGTATCCGGGTGAAGTTCAATACGGAAGATCGCAAAGTCGTGCGGGGATACCTGAACTCGGGTTCCTAGTGCCCGCCTAACAGGCCGCTGCAGCCGACGAGCGGCAGGCGGGAACGAGTCGCTTCGAAACCGGCGGGAGCGCCGCTCGCGGCTGAGCGGCAGGACGTTAGGCGGACTCAATACAGCATGGGCACGGAAGTCAGACACGTCACGCCTGAAATCGTGTGCCTTCGCCGTGCGTCCTACTTGACCTGTTCGTACATTGTTCGCACGGCGCAGGGACTGGTATTGGTAGACGCCGGTATG
>DASYRM010000174.1:0-41935 GCA_036004405.1 Vicinamibacterales bacterium | reverse complement strand
CAGCATCAGATCGAGCACGACCAGCGCCGGTTCTTCCCTGCAGATCCGGTCCACGGCCCGGTCGCCGCGGCTCTCGATGGCGACATCGAAACCGTTGGTCGACAGGTACTCCTGCAGGAGCGCCGCCAGACGCGCGTCGTCCTCGACGATGAGGATGCGTTCGCGCGCCTGCCCCTCGCCCCGATCTGGCGGCGCGGCAACCGGCCTCGGCGCGTCCACAGTCGTCACGCGACCGTCCCCTGCCCAGAACGGCTGCTGATGCTCGCGGATTCGAACGGCACGACGACCGACGGGGGGGCAGTCGGCAGGGTGTAGTACACCAGCAGGTCGGCGGTGTCTCGCAACAGGTCGACGTTACCGATCTCGTAACGCTCGACGGGCAGTTGAGTGCGCGTGCGAAGATCGGCCATGAGCTCCTCGGCACGCGCAGGGGTCAGGAGCTCCAGGCGATCGTAGACGACACGGCGCGACTCCTCCCGGCGCGAGAACGGGGCCGATTCGAGCCCCGCCACCATGCCGACGATCACCGCGTTGACGAGCAGCAATTGCCCCACCGACACGTTAGGGGTGACGAGTGCGTTCAGTACCGCGAGACCGATGACGACGAACAGGTAGGTGAGATTGCGCACCTCGATCGATTCGGTCCGGTAGCGCAGGATGCCGAAGACCGCGAACAGTCCCATCGCAAAGCCGAGATCGACCCGGACCTGGCTCAGGATGAACGAGAGCGCGAACGTGACCAGGTTCAGCAGCATGTACGTGAAGGCGTAATCGCGATGGTGATACAGCCTGGTGTAGACGCCTCGCACCACCAGGAACACGAACACCAGATCGAGCGCGAGGCGCATGAGCAGCGTCCCGCCCTGTCCGTACATCGACTGCCAGAATGCTTCCATGACCTCAGTCACCTGGATGCGCGCTCGAGCGCTCGCAGCGCCGGCTTGAATGAATTGCCGCGGACCTCGGCGAGGTGCGCCGTGGCGACGCAGTACTTGCTGATCGAACGTTCCGACACACGCGCACATCGGAGCGCCTGGACCGACGGTGCGTGATTGACCCGACGCCGCTGTTTGACCTCGGCAATCGCCACCGCCGGCCAGCGCTCACTCTTGCGCCCGTCCCCGTACTCGAGATTGCAGTCGATGGTGATGCGCTCGTCCCATTCGTAGCCCACCAACGTGATCCGCCGAAACGTGATCCAGATGCAGGGCGCCAGTTCCCTGGCCGGCACGGGACAATGACGCTCGATGAAGGTGTAGGCGTCCTCGCCGAGTGTCGAACATCCGAACGACACCGGCAGCACCGACTTGATGGATCGACCCATGGCGTTACGATGCTTGACCTCGAGGAAGGACACTTCGCGATCGAGATGGTGCCGAATGCGAACCTTGTACCGCTGGTCACGGCCTCGACGGTGCGCATGGTACAGACGCAGGTCCGGCGTATCGAAGTAGAGGGTGCGGTAGCGGCCCGCGAGCACGTTTCCGGCGCGGAGCACGCCGTAGGCGTTCGACAGGCGCGCCAGGATTCGTTCGATGCGGTCGGCCGCCAGCGTGTACTTGCGGTCCACCCGTTGCATGAGCGCGCGCGAGGCGAGGAGCGCGTGCGAGACGTCGGAAAACCGGCCAAGCACCGCTTCCACGCGTGCGACGACCACCGGGTCTTCAAGCGACGGCAGCACGGCAGTCATTGTGGAGACTCTGCGAGCGCCGAACGAATGCGCTCCTGCTGACGGGCGATGTCCCGCAGCAACACGTCCGGCGATTCGCGGAAGGCGGCGTCGGAACTGACGGTGGTGTGGGTTTTGAGCTCGCCATTCGAGCCCACGACCGCCGGGGCAATCAGCGCGTGCAGCTCGCGGACGCGGCGGTCCATGGCCGCGGGCGCCATCAGGCCGGCGAGCGAGTCGCTCAGAAACCGGCGGTAGCGCAGGCTGTACTCGGGATCGGACAGAAGGCGCGTGATCAGAGGCCAGGACCCGCCGGCGTCGCGATGCAACACGTCGCGCGTCGGCGGCCCAAAGGGTCCTGCTCCTCCACGGCCCCGACCGGGCGCAAGGAAGGGCACCTGGCCCGCGCCCGCGCCGCCGGGAAATCCTCGACCGCCGCCGGGCCCGGCCCCGAACGCCATGTTGTGGTCCCACGGAATCCAGCGAAGGCGGCCGTTCCGGCGTGGATCGCCGTACAAGTAGTAGTTGTGCGCCATCGCGCCGTACGCATCCCAGTTGTCGATCGCGGTATTCACGGCGAGCCAGCGCAGAAAGAGATCCACGTCGAAGACGCGTTCGAGCTGGGAACGCCACGCGCCGCGATCCGTCGCCTGCGCGTGCAACGCGTCGATTGCGGCCATCACGTCGCTGAAGTCGTTCGCGCCTTCGTTCGTCTTCTTCTCGAAACTGGCGGCGTCGAATCGTGTCCAGTTCGCGGCGGGGCCCTCAGGCTTGTAGAGGTTCGCACCCCGCCCATCGAGCTGAGCTCCGAGCATGGCCCCATCCGCGGGGTCTTCGACCATCGTGTAGAGCCCCCAATAAGCCGCTCCGCCGCCGGTATCCACGAAGACGCGGTAGAAGGCGGCGTGCGCCGCCGGCACTCCTCGATCGCGCAGGACCTCCGTGGCCAGCACCTCGCGCAGCTGCGAATCGTCGGCAAAATTGGACGAGAACGTCAGCTTGCGGAAGCCGTGGAAGCTGCCTGTCGAACCCGCCTGGTCGCTATGGTTGAAATCCAGGCGAAACGGGATCTTGCCGTTCCGGCTCGACGTCGCCGCCATGAGCGACGAGTTGCCCTTGTATCGCATCCGCACGTTCGTCCAGACGCGACCGAGAGACTGCACCGAGACGGGCACCGTCATCGGCTCGGGCGCCTTGAGAAACGGGAAGCCTCCTCGGGGGCCACGCCCCGGTTGCGGCGCCGCAAGGCACATCAGGCTATCGGCCGGCCCGGTGACGCACCGCCCTTCGGCCGCACCGATCGAACAGCTGCTCTCGGGGGCCTTGCCGCTGCAGGCCATGACGGCGTCCTGCAGCCAGGCGGCCTCCGCCAGCGCGTCCCGCGGCGGCCCGGGCATCCCTTCACGCCCGAAGGCCGGAAAGCCGCCGCGACCGCCCAAGCCGGCGAGGTTGGCCTGCATTTCCCGGAAGCGCTCCGGCGGGATGACGATCCGCAACTCGTGCACGCGGTCCATGGCAAACACGCGGTCGTAGTCCGGCAAGGGCGCACGGTTACTCGCCGCCCCCGCGGGACGGGTGGCCTGGCCGGCGGCGAGGACCAGAGACGTCGCGACCATCGCGCCGGTCAGCGCAGCGCGCCTCAGCCACGGGGTTGCGCGGGCGACGGTCATCAGCATGCCTGCATCCTGACGGTAGAGACGACGTCTCACAACCGTTACACGGTTAAAAAGTGTTGGGATTTGTAAAGACGGTGCTCCCGTCACGCCGACGCTCTCGCGGAAGGCCGCACCGGCTCGAGCAGGGGACGCAGACGACGCCGGGCCCGAAAGAGGCGCGATTCGACCGTCCCGATCGGCACCCCGGTAATCGCCGCGATCTCGTGATACTCCAGCCCCTGAACATCGCGCAGAATCACCACCGCCCGCGCCTCGGTCGAGAGCGCCGCGAGCGCCCGATCGATCGCCTGGCGACGAATCAGAGTGGTCTCAGGGTCGTCGTCCGACGCGGCGATCTCGGCCGGCGGGCCGTCGCCATCACGATCGGTCGTGGGCACGGTCAGCGCGCGCTGACGACGGCGCGTGCGATAGGACCAGACGACGTTGAGCGCAATCCGGTGCAGCCACGTCCGGAACGTGCTCGTGTGACGGAACTGGGCAATTCCCCGAAAGGCGCGAATGAACGTTTCCTGAGTCAGATCTTCGGCGTCAGGCCAGTCATCGCCCACGAGGATGCGCACCAGCCGATGGATTCGCGACTGGTAGCGCCGGACCAGGGTTTCGAACGCTGCACGATCACCCAGGGCGGCGTGCGCCGCAAGCATTTCATCTGAAACCACGAAGGAGCTCGCCGCAGGATTGGCATCCTCGGCGAGATTAGACGGTGACGCCTCTCCGCTGGTCGCATGCTGTTTCGAAGAGATTTGTCACGGCGCGACATTGAAGTCGACCGATTTGGTGAAAGGAACGTTGTCGCTGTCGACGAAGGAGAACTGGAGGGTGACGACGGCCTCGCGACGCAAGCTCGGCAGGTCGTACCAGATTTCGAACGTGGTCGTGAGCGGCGTACTGATCGCCGCAATCGAATTGCCGCTCGAACTGCTGATCACGAATTCGTATTTTTCGGTCTCGCCGCCCGTGGGAGCGGTCACGATGCCACCTGACGCCTGCTTCACGATGACCGTCGTCGCCGTGACGCGGATAGGAAACGCCACGTCAACGTCGTCGTTCGAGGCGTTGTTGTTGAGCGACATCGTCGTGGTGAAGAAGGCGTGCCAGTCGTACGGAAGGATGTCGTCGGGCTGATTGTTCCCGCGCACGACGCGATAGGTGCGACCGCCAGTCACGGTGTCGGCGAGAATAGGGTTCGGAGACACGGTGACGTCCAACGCGTCGTCGAACTGCACCACGTCATCCGGATCGGTCGGGCTCTGGCACCCGGACGCCACCACACAGAGCACGACGGCCACCACTCGTATACATCGATTCATCCAAGCACCTCTAGAAGGTCGTTCCCACCGCGAATTTGAAGGTTCGCGGCTTTTGAAACGTGTCGCGATAGGTGTTCCAGGCGTAGATCAACCGGAACGGCACGTTGAGCATCGGCACCATCACTCGAAGCTCCACACCGGATGAGGTCCGCATCCGCGTGAGGTCCACGTGTTGACGCTCGGAGAATGCCTGTCCGGCGTCGTGAAACACGAGCGCCCGGACCGGTCCGAACAGATCGAAGTAGTACTCGGCGTTGAACAGCACGAAGCGGTTGCCACCAATCGCGCGGTTCTGTGAATCCGTCGGGCCGACGGTCCGGATGTCGACACCGCGAATCTGCGTCTCGCCTCCGAGGAAATAGCGGTTGTAGTACGGCAGCTCGTGCGTCCCGCCGAATGGCTGCACCAGGCCGCCATTGAAACGCAATCCCAGCGCGGTCTTGCGCGTGTGCGGAACGTAGAGGATGGTTTCGAGCTCCGGCTTGATGTAGTTGAACGAGCCACCCAGAACGCTGCCGGCGACCGGCGCCGACAGCGCGATCTTCATGCCGCTGCGCGGCTGAAAGGGATGATTGACGGTGTTGTAGAGGAACGACGGGGTCATCTTGCTCTCCGTGTGCCGGCCCTCGTCGAGGAACGGGTTGAAGACCGGCACACCGACGCTTGCGTTGTCGTCGAGATCGTTGAGCAGCGACTGGCTGAGGGCGGTGTCGATCACCTCGTAGCCGTACCCGACGAAGGCGCGGGCAAATCGAAAGAGCGGTTTCCCCACCGTGAGGGTGATGCCGCTGCGCACCTCGCTGTAGCCGACGAGATTGGCGCCGGTCAGGTAGTCGATCTTCCGGGAGAACACGCTGGCCCCGGCCGAAATCGGCCGGGAGAACACGTACGGTTCCGTCAGGCCGAGCGCGTAGGTCGACGACCGGCTGCCCTTCTGCGCGGAGAGCGTCAGACTCTCGCCGCGGCCGAGAAAATTCGAGGTCGTGTAGGAGAGACTCCCGAACACGCCCTCGTACTGAGACATGCCGGCGCCGAACTGCATCTGATTGCGGTTCTGCTCCTCGACCTTGACCGTCACGTCGACGGCGTGCTCGCGACCGGGGACCTTCTCGACCGCGACGTCCTTGTCGCTCCCCTCGAGCGGCTTGAAGTAGCCCAGCTGGTTGATGCGCTGAATGCTGTACTTGAGCGCCTGGCGGTTGAAGACGCCCCCCTCGAACAGCTGCAGCTCGCGCCGGATGACTCCATCACGCGTCGTCGTGTTCCCCGTGAAGCTGAGGCGATTCACCAGATACTGATCGCCTTCGGTAATCCGGAACGTCACGTCGACGACGGGCGCCTCCGTCGACGTGCCCGAGGCGTCTCGAGGCCGCAGGTCGGGAAAGGCCGTGAACTCGATGTATCCGCCGGCGCCGTAGAGGTCACGCGCCTTCTCGAAGGCGTCGCGCACGCGCTGCTGGCTGTACCAGTCGCCGGACTCGATCTTGAACAGGGGGCGAAGGGCCGCCGTCTGGACGACCGAGTTGCCCTCGAACGACAGCGTGCCGACCCGGTAGCGGGCGCCCTCTTCGATCGGCACGCGCAGTTGCACCCACTGCGTGGTGCCGTTCGCCGAGGTGTCCAGCGGGCGCACCACCGGCGAATCGACGCGGACCTGGAAGTAGCCGAGATCTCGATAGTAGTCGGCCACTCGCTCCGCATCTTCGGCGAAACGATTGGGGTCGTAGCGACCGCGATTCGTCGCGAACGAGAAGAGGTGCTCGGGCCGGTTCCATTTCAGCGCCGACAAGAGCCGCGCGTCGTCGATCGCATGGTTGCCGATGAACGCGACGTCCCGAATCGACATCCGCGGCCCCTCGGCGATGACGAACGTCACGCTGACCAGCTTGGGTCCGCCCGCCAGCGCCTTGACCACCGGCCGAACCGTGGCGTTGGGAAAACCCTTCTCGGCGAGCGTGTCTTGCACGATCCGGCTCACGCGGGCGAGCGTGGCGCCGTCCAGGAAGGAGTCGAGGCGCAGCTCCACCTTCTTGTCTCGCAACGCGTCTTCGATTCGAGTGCGGTCGACCGCACGGCCGCCCTCGTAGGTCACGAGCTTGACGCGCTCGCGTTCCTCCATCACGTAGGTGACCATCTTGCCGACCACGCCGTTGCTGAAGACGTAGTCGTCGACCTCGATCCGGAGGTCGTCGAGGAAGTTGGTCTCCCACAAGCGCCGAAAGTCCGCGCGCATGGTCTCCTGCGCCGGCTCGTCGTACGGCACCCACTTCCCCTGCGAAGGCAGGCTGGGACGCAGCTGGATGTAGTGCAGATACGTCTCGACCTCGACCGCCGACACGTTCCCCTGGGCCGGCAGGCACACGCCCATGAGGTAAACGACGGCGCCCGCGTCGGCGGGCGGCAGCTGGGCCGGCGGCGCCACGGGTTGTCCACACAACGTCGACCCCGCGGCGACGTCCTGCGCGTCAGCGCCGCACGCTGCGGTGAGCAGAAGCAGCGCCACGACGAGGGCGCGATGGAGACGCGATGAGACGTGACTGATCACCGGACGATCGCTTCGACAGCTACTCGATTGGACTCGTCCGGCTCCGCGTTTATTCCCGCGCCGGCCCGAGGGAATAGCCGGGGGTCTTCCAGAGTCCAATCGTGTATGGCACGGCGACTCGCAATCACCCTGGTGGCCTTGACGTGGCTCCTGTCGGGGGCCGGCGTCGAGGCCCAGGACGCACCTCGCACCAGCGAGCCGCTCTCCGACGATCTTCGACCGCACGTCGTCGGCAGCACGGGTACGACGATGATCGGCTTCGGGGGATACCTCGATCGCGTGTACTCGTCCGAGCGGATCCTCCCCGTCAACTACACGATCCAGATCGATGTGAGTCGATTCGTGTCGAAGCGTTTCGTCGTCCGCGGCGGCCTGTCCGGCAGCGGGAGCGCCGGCGGAGACGATCCCGAGGATCGGCCGACCGGCGTCGGCGCCCCGGCGCTGCACGCGTCTGGAGGGCTGTTCTACTACTTGAAACCGCAGTCGATGTGGAGTCCGTACGGCGGCGCGGAGTACTGGACGCAGCTGACGCAGCGCGCCGCCCACGACCGAGGCGCCGTCATCGGATCGCTCGGCCTTGAAGGCGCGGTCTCGCACCGGGTCGGCATCTTCATGGAGGCCGGCTACGGCGTCGGACTCACAGGTCCGGACGAGCAGACCGATCGGCTGGTGGCGCGCGTCGGATTGCGCCTGAAATTCTGAGCGCCTATCTCCAGCGCATCAGAGCGATGCCTGCCAGGAGGAACGCCGCGCCGAGCACGCGCGGCACCGAGAGGCGCACGATGGGCGCGCCCAGCCAGCCGTAGTGATCGAGCGCAAGCGCCGCGACCATCTGACCCACGGTGATCGTCGCGAGCGTGAGCGCGGTGCCGAGCCGCGGCGTGAGCACGATGCTCACCACGATGAAGAGCGCGCCAACGGCGCCGCCCACCCATCCCCACCACGGCATGCGCGAGAGCGCTCCGGTATCGGGCGCGGGCTGCCGCATCACCAGCGCGATCACCACGAGCGCGGCCAGGCCGACCAGGAACTGCGCGATCGCGGCCCACATGGGCGTGCCAAGCGCCAGGCGCAAGCGCGAGTTGGCCAGCGCCTGCACAGCGATGGCGGCGCCCGTGGCAAGCGCCACAACCAGGTCGAAAGGGTTCATTACAGGGTCCGTGACTTGGCCACGGTCGGGCTGTCTTTGAGCTTGCCGGGCGCCGCCGAGGTTTTCGTGAGATGCGCCACGTCTCCGTACCGCACCAGCCTGGGCGTCGAGTAGGGCCGTCTCGATGCGCCCGGCGCGCGGCCCGGCGCGGTGTCGTCTCCGGATGTGCGATGCATCCTCACCTCTCAGACGGCCAGCCCGGCCTCGGGCCTGGCGCCGTGATAGATGGTATGCCGGACGTGGTCCGCCACGGTGAGGCACTGCCTGGTGATGTCGCCGAGGGCAGTCCCGAAGCGCAGCCGCCAGACGGGCACGGCCGCAACCATGCCCGCAAGCACCTCGAACTCCCGGGCGCGCAGCCCCATGTCGATCAGATAGGTGCCGAAGGTGTGGCGCAGGAGCGCCACGACGGCGTCGCGCGGAGCCAGCGGGCGGATCCCAGGATCCGCATCGCCCGCGGCGTCGAGCACGAACACGACGCCCACCGGCAGCGGCGTGCTCTGAAACGGCCGGCGCACGCCACCGAGATCGAGGTACTGCTTGGTGTAGGTGGCGCTGTACGGCGGCAGGCACTCGTCGCCAAAGAGCGCTTCGGCGGCGTCGCCCCAGAGACTGAGGCGTGGATAGCCAGGCCACGCGAGCGTGCCGGCCGCCAGGGGCTGCATCGGCACCACATCGTCGGACAGCACGGGGAACCCGAGCGACGCAAACGCCGCCGCGGTGCTGGACTTGCCCGCCCCGGGGCTTCCCGCAAACAGCACCGCGCGGCCGTCGATGGCCACGCCGCTGGCGTGCAGCGGCACCAGGCCGCGCAGCCGCATGATGAACGCCAGCACCGGTCCAAGCAGATAGGTGGCGGCATCGACCTCCGTGAGCGGTAGCTGCCACCACGCATCCACCCGCTGCGCCGTGGCGTCGACGCGGAACACGGCGCCCTCGCCGTAGCGGAGCCAGCGGCTGCCGTCTTCACCGGTGGCGGCCTCGAGCCACGGCGTGCCGCGCTCGTCGGCCTCCGGGTAGACGTACCAGGTACGATCGGAGGGATGAGTGCACGGAAGCGGCTCGCCGCCATGGAGCGCAACGCTCACGTCCGCGGCGGTATCGGCGGGGCCAGGCGCGAGACCTGCAATCGAGGCGTTCGCCGTCAGCGTCAGCCCGCAGGCGGTGTAGCGCATCGGGCGCGTCAATTGGTCCGCGTCTTGGCGCCCGAGCCCTTGTCGTTCTTGGCGCCGATGGTTCCGTTTTGCGTGAGTGCGGTCACGTCGCCGTAGCGAACCACCGTCGGACGGCGATAGGGCTTACGCGGACCGCGCCGGCCGTCGCGCTCCGCGGCGGGTTGCCTCACATCGTCGGACATCGTGCTCCTCACAGCCTGGCCGCTGCCACGCGGGACAACCCCTCGGCGCGGACGCGCGGCGCCTGAACCAGCCACAACGCCAGGCTGAACGCTGCAAGTGTGCCCGGTTCCGCATCGAGCAGCAAGCCGCCGGGCGCCACCGTGGCCGCCAGCCGGCGCACGTCCACGTAGCGGTCGATACCAGGAGCCGCCGACAGCGTCCGCACGATGTCGTCGAAAGACCGCCGCTGGCGGACGGCCACCGGGTCGAACGGCAACGGCGCCTTGGGGCGCAGGCGGACGTCATCGGGCAGCAGACCGTGCATCGCTTCGCGCAGCGCCGTCTTGCCGACGCACCAGGGATACGACGGCAACGCCAGCGCCAGCTCCACCACGCGGCGATCGAAGAACGGATAGCGCACGTCCGCGGGCCGCCGCGTGGCCGCCGGATGCAGACTCTCGAAGAGCGACGGCCACCAGGGCGACCGCAGCTGCCGTACGGACTCGCGGCGCAGCACGGCCCCTTCGACGCGGGTGGCCGCTTCCACCTCCTGCCGGCGGGCGCCGGCGTCGTACACCGCGCCGAGCGGCGCCGCGAGCCACGCGGGCGGCGGTCGGTCCGGCGACCGCAAGCGGCGCCAGGCCGTGCGCACGCCGAAGAGGGGCGCCCGCCGGTAGCGAACACCGAGACGCCAGACGCCGCGCACGATGTCCATCGGCGGCATGCGGCCGACATGGCGCGGCAGCGTGGCCGGCAGGAACAGCGGATCACCGCCGTCGCCCGAGAGCGCGACGGCGTCCTGCTCGGACACCCGTGCGATCAGATCCGCCATCACGGCCGTCAGCGGCTCCGCCATCGGCAGCACGGGGCAGGCGTCGGCGTCCCATCGCCCGAACAGCTCGTAGCCGTCGAGCGGGTGGATGTCGCACGGAATCCCGATCGCGCCGGCCGCGAGTGCGGCAAACCGCTCTTCCTCGTCGTGCCCGACGGTGCGATGCACCGAGGTCAGCGCTCGCACGGGCGCCGGCTCGGCGCGCCGGGCCGCCAGTGCCGCCAGGCTGGTGGAATCGAGGCCGCCGCTCATCAACACCGTGGCCGCTTCGCCGCCCACGCGATCGTCGACGGCGCGCTGCAGGGCGTCGCGAAGGCTGGCGCCCACATCGCGGCTGTCGCGCGCGCGCTGCGGAGACGGCGGAACCAGCTTCCAGTAGGCCCAGACGTCGACACCCGAGGAGGCCGTCCAGGTCAGCACGTGGGCCGCGGGGAGGCGGCGCACGTCTGCGAGCATCGTGTCGGCAGGCTCCTGTGGATCGCCGAACAGCAGCAGGTCGCCGACGGCACGGTCCAGCAGACGATCCGACACCACACCCGCTCGCTGCAGGCTGGCCACCGCGTTGGAAATCACCAACGCGCGCGGCCCCCACGCGTAGTAGAGCGGACGGACGCCGAAGTGGTCGCGCGCACACACCAGGCGCCGCTCCCGCCCATCCCACAAGCACCAGGCGAACTCGCCGGCCAGGCGGGCCGCCGCGTCGAGCCCCCACTGCAGGTAGGCGGCCAGCACCAGTTCGGCGTCCGAGGCGGTGGCCGGATCGACCGACAGACGCGACGACAGGCGGCGCCGCAGCTCGCCGCGATCGTCGAGGCGGCCGTCGAGGGCGACGGTGATCACCCCGCCGTATCCCTGAGGCGCAACGCTCGCGAAACCGGTCACGCGTCGCGGCAGCGGGGCCGCGGCCAGGCCGACCTGTTCATGGAGGGTGACCGAGACACGGTCGCTGTCGTAGGGGGGAACGGCGGCAGCGCGCACGAGCAGCCCGCGCTCGGCGGGCGCGCCGGTCAGGTCAGCGAAGGCGATGACGCACGACACGCGGCGGATCCGCGCGAGAGAGTACCACGCCCGCAGAATCGTGACAGGATCTCTCTCATCAGATGCACACGCTGCTCGAGTTCCACGCGTTCCTGCTCGCCAACACCGGCACGCGGCTCGATCGATTCGCCAAGGCGCTCGGCGCGACGGTCCGTCCCGGCGACATCGTCCTCGATCTCGGGGCCGGGTCCGGCATCCTGTCGGTGCTGGCGTGCCGTGCCGGCGCGCGGCGCGCCTACGCCGTCGAGGACACCGAGGCGGTGTCGATCGCCCGCGCGCTCGTCGCCGCGACGCCCTTCCGCGACCGCATCGAGATCGTGCACGGCAAGTCGTTCGACCTGACGCTGCCCGAGCGCGCCGACGTGCTCGTGGCCGACGTGCACTCGACGTTCGGACTGCAGGAACAGGGCCTCGCCGCCATGCTCGATGCGCGTGACCGTCTGATGAAGCCCGGCGGGCGTCTCGTGCCTGCATCCATGCAGCTGTGCGTGGCGCCGGCCGAGGCTCCCGACCTCTACCAGAGCAAAGTGGATGTGTGGCGGCGCGTGGAGCACGACGTGCGTCTCGAGCCGATCCGCGATCTGGCGGTGAACACGCTGCATCCCGCCCGGCTGTCGTCCGACCAGCTGCTGGCCGCACCGGTTCCCGTCTGCACGGTCAACTTCTCCACGGCGGTCGGCCTGCACCTTGGCGGCCGCGTGCGTCTCGACGTCGCCAGGCCCGGCACGCTTCACGGTCTGTGCGGGGGCCTGATCACGACCCTCGCGGAGCGCATCCAGATCAGCAACCTGCCCGGCGATTCGGGCACGAGCAACTTCGCGCACGCGTTCCTGCCACTCGATACGCCGGTCGCCGTGTCGGCCGGAGACGCCATCGACATTCAGGTGGACTCGTACGACGGCGACGAGCTGCGATGGATCGTCTCGACGACGGCGGCGGGCTCGGGCGCCACCCGGCGCTTCACCCACTCGACGTTTCTCGCGCGGACGCTGTCGAGCGAGCTGCTGCTGAAGCGCGACCCCGCCTACCGGCCAGCCCTGGGCACACGTGGACGCATGGAGCGCGACCTGCTCAATCGGATCGATGGGACGCACACAGTGGCCGACCTCGAGCAGTGGCTGGCCGCCCACGCCGGTCAGGAGTTCACGCGGCCGCGTCTGGCGGAGCTGCTGGCGGCAACCATCTCGCGTTGCGGGTGATGGCGGCGGGCGTCACCGGCTCGAAGGCGCGATAGGCGGCCGCACCCGCCTGGTCGTCGATGGCGCCGTCGCAGTCGGCCCAGGCGTGAAACTCGAGCTCGTGACCGTTGCGGCGCTGGACCCCGAATCGCACCGTTGCGGGCACCCGCCGCCGGCGCAGGACCGCCACCTGCACGAGCGCGATGCGCAGACAGGTGGCCCGGAACGGCAGCACCGTGAACGGCCAGCGGACCAGACGCGCGATGCGTTCCAGCGACGCCCGATCGGGACGGGGCGAGCCGGCGACGTGACGTCCCTGGACGGCGCCGAGCACGGTCGAGAGCGGCAGCAGCCGCAACGCGACCTCGAGACCGATGGCGAACACCGCGCTCTCGGCGAGCACGACCCACTCGCGAGCGGTCACGCGGCGGATGCGCCCGGCCCACGCCGCAGCGCCACTCCTCATGTCGTGCGAAGCAGGCCGTTCTGCTGGAGCTCGCCCACCAGGCGCCGCACATCCTCGGCGAGCACGCCGGGATCGACGTCGAACTCGTCGAGCATCACCTGGCACACCGCGTCAGGCGTTTTCTGCTCCACCAGCAGCGTCCAGACACGCGTGCCGACTTCGTCGAGGCCGAAGTAGACGCCCGACTCCAGATCGAGCAGCACCGCGCCGTCGTCCATCTGGCGGAACACCACCGACGGGCTCGCCGCAAAGGCCTGCGCCCCGCTCGCGTGGCGTGGAGACGTATTCGAATCTGCGCGTTCCGGCATGGCTCTGCTGTCTGTCCGGGCCCCCGATGTGCGCCGATAGTTTACAGAGATATGCAGGGGATTCCCCAGGGAAGGCCGGATCGACTGTCCCGGACCGCCGGGCCGCTGGCCACCCGGTCGGGGCCTGCCGAAAACCACGTCCTCGATTATCTCGCCGCCATCTATCGGCACCGCTATCTTGCCACCGCCGTCTTCGCCGCGGTGGTCCTGGGCGCTGGGGTGCGCGCCTACATGACGACGCCGCTCTACCGCGCACAGGCGCGCCTGATGATCGAGATCGAGGATGACGAGACCACCGCGCTTGCCGGCGTCCTCAACGGCGAGAACGTCCGCGACCCCGAGCCGTTCTACCAGACGCAGTTCCGCATCCTGACCGGCCGCGAGCTGGCGCGCCGTACGGTGACGCAGCTCGATCTCGCGCGGGCCCCCGAGTTCGCCGGCGTGGCCCACGATCAGGCCGCGCTCGTGGGCGCCTTCATGGCGCGGGTGTCGGCCGATCCGATCAAGAGCAGCCGCCTCGTGGACGTGGGGTTCGTGTCCGCCAACCCGGAGCTGGCGGCGCGCGCCGCCAACCAGCTGGCGCGGGACTACGTGGAACGCAACGCCGAGTCGCGGCGCGCCAACCTGACCAGCAGCATCACGTGGCTCGATCAGGAGCTCGAGCGGCAGCGCAGCCGCGTCGAGACCTCGGAACGGGCCATGGCGACCTACCGCGAACAGCAGAACGCGATGTCGTTGCAGGACAGCCAGAACATCGTGGTGGCGCGGCTCAACTCGCTCAACGACGCGGTGACCAGGGCGCGCACCATGCTCGCCCAGAAGGAGTCGCTGTACGATCAGGTGAAGGGGCTCTCGCCCGGCGAGGCGGCCGACACGATCCCGGCGATTCAGCAGAACAACTACATCCAGTCGCTCAAGTCGCACGTGGCCGACCTGGAGCGCGAGCGCGCCAACCTGACGGAGCGCTACGGCGAGCGCCACCCCGAGATCATCAAGGTCAACGCCGGCATCCGCGACTCGCGCCGCCAGCTCGACGCCGAGATTGGCAAGGCGCTCGAAGCCATCCGCAACGACTATCAGACGGCGCTGGCCGAGGAACGCTCGCTCGAGCGCTCGCTCGAGGACCAGAAGGGCGCCGCGATGGCGCTCAGCCGCAAGAACGTCAGCTACACGGTCCTGGAGCGCGAAGCGCAGAGCAACCGCCAGGTGTACGAGTCGCTGCTCCAGCGGCAGAAGGAGCTGCAGGTGCTGGCGAGCAGCCGCGGCAACAACGTGCGGCTGGTGGACGAGGCCGAAGTGCCGCGGGGGCCCTTCGTCCCGAACCTGCAGCGCAGCCTGCTCTTGGCCACGCTGGCCGGCCTGGCGCTCGCCCTGGCGCTCGTGGGCGGGCTCACCTACCTGGACGACACGGTGAAAACGCCGGAGGACGTCGCGCAGAAGCTGCAGATGCCCTTCCTGGGCATGGTGCCGAAGGTGCCCGGCGGCACGACCCTGCTTTCGGGCGAGGTGCCGCACACCTTCGGCGAAGCGTTCCGTTCGCTGCGCACCGCGCTGGCGTTCAGCAACGGCTCCACCAGCGGCCGCGTGATCGTGGTCACGAGCTCGCAGCCGCTCGAGGGCAAGACGACCACCGCCACCAACCTGGCGATGGCGCTGGCGCTCGGCGGCGAAAAGGTCCTGCTCGTGGACGCCGACCTGCGCCGCCCCAACCTGCACAAGACGCTCGGCATCGACAACACGATCGGGCTGTCGCACCTGCTCACGGATCAGGCCACGCCGCGCGACGCCATCCGCATGGCCTCGATGCCGAACCTGTGGGTGATGACGGCGGGCCAGGTGCCGCCCAACCCCTCGGAGCTGCTGGCCAGCGACCGCATGAAGACGCTGCTGGACCCGATGCACGGCTGGTTCGACTGGGTGATCGTGGACACGCCGCCCGTGCTCGCGGTGACCGACGCCGTCATCCTGGCGCCGCTCGCGGCCGGCGTGGCCTTCGTCATCCGATCGGAGATGACCCCGCGGCGCCACGTGCGCCGCGCGCTCGAGACGCTGATGACCGGCCAGCCGAAGCTCCACGGCATCGTGCTGAACGGCGTGGACCTGGAGCGCAACAAGTACTACTACTCGCGCTACTACGGCTACGAGCACACGCAGTACTACAAGGCGTCCGCAGCGTCCTGACGATTTGTCGTAGGGGCCGCCTTCAGGCGGTCCTGACGATCTGTCGTAGGGGCCGCCTTCAGGCGGCCCGTCCAGGCCTTCCTAATGCCGCGCAGCGGCGGCCGGCGGCACGAGCTGGAGGATCGGCTGACCCACTCCAGGAATCTCTTCGATCTTGTCCAGAGCGTCGGCGGCCGCGGCCCTGGTCTGGAAGGGGCCGGCAAGCACGAGATGGAGCGGCGTGCCGCTGCGCATCGTGGTTGCGCCCTTGAAGGCGGTGAAGCCACGCTCGGCAAGCTGGCCCACGAGCACGTTCGCGCGCGCGTCGTCGGCAAAGGCCCCGACCTGGACGACCCAGACGGACTGCGAGGCCGCTGCCGCCGGCAGGGCGCTCACCGGCCGCGGCGGGAGTACGTCCGCATCCGGCGTCTCGTGGCCGGCGGCTGGCACCTGCGGGAGCTCGAGGGGGTCGCCCACGGCCTCGATGTTCGGCTCCAGCACCGCCGGCAGCGGTGCGGCGATGCGCATCGAGGGGCGCGTCACCGGCGGCAGCGCCACGCGCTCGGTGACCATGGGTCGCGCCCAGGCCCAGTAGACGGCCAGCGTCAGGCCCGACAACGCTCCCAGCACCAGCAGCGCGGCGGTGGCAACCGCGGCGCGGGAACGTCCGGTGGCCGGCGCCTCGCGATAGAGACGGGGTTGGGGCGCACGCGCACGCGGGCGGGCCGCGGCCACCGGCGGCCGTTCGGCCCGCGGCGGCACCGCCACGATCTCGAGCGCTGGCGACGCCATCGGGGGCAACGCCAGCAGCGCGTGCAGATCGTCAGGGTCGGAAACGGCGGTCTCGACGGCAGGTGCCGGGGCCACCGCGGCAGGCGTCGGCGCGACTGGAGCGGAGTCCGCTGCCGCCGCCGACGCGAGGACCTCCGCCAGGGGCGGAACCGACTGGGGCGCCAGCGGCTCGGCGAGGACCGCAACCGGAGCGTCCGCCGGGGCGGCCGGCACCAGCTGCAGGTCCGCCATCGCCTGACTTACCAGGTCCGGCCCAATCGTGGCCGCCCGTGCCGCCTGGCCGCGCTGGAGCGTTCGATCGCACAACCGGTTGATCACGCGCGGCACGCCATCCGTCGCGGCGTAGACGAGGTCGAGCGCGTCGGCGGTGAAGTGCAGGCGATCGGCGGCCGCACCCGCCACCATCAGCCGGTGGCCAACGTAGCCGTAGACGCCGTCGCGATCGAGCGGCTGCAGCTCGCAGTGCGTCGTCACGCGCTGCCTCACCTGGCGCATATGCGGGAGCTGCAGCGCGCTCGAGAGCTCGGGCTGCCCGATCAGCACCACCTGCAGCAGCTTGCGCGTGCCCTCGAGGTCCGACAGGATGCGCACTTCCTCGAGCAGCGACGCCGACAGGTTCTGCGCCTCGTCGATGAGGAGCACCGCAAACGCGTCGAGCGGCTCGAGCGAGCGCAGGAATTCGTAGAGCGGGTAGCTCAATTCGGCGCGCGAGGCTCCCTGGAGCCGGCCGCGCACCAGATCGTCCACCGAGACGACGCCGAACTCGACCAGCAGGATCTTGAGCAGGTCTTCGCGGCTGACGAACGGGTCGGGGACGAAAGCGGAAAACGTCTTGCGATCGAGCGCGGCCAGCACCGAGCGGCAGAGCGTGGTCTTGCCCATGCCGATCTCGCCGGTCAGGACCACGAGCCCTTCGCGGCGCCGGATGCCCGCGAGCACGTCGTGGAAGACGGGCGTGTGCGAGGCGCTCTTGTACAGGAACCGCGGGTCGGTCGAGAGGCTGAACGGCTTCTCGCTCAGGCCGTAGAACGGCTCGTAGAGCAGCAGGCCGGAATCGTCCTCGGGCTCCTTCACGTTGAGGAGCCGAGGAGCCGCCCATGTGCTCATGAGAGGTGCCCCGCCATCCTCTTTCTTATCGGACCGGACGTTACGGGACAGGACGGGGCCCCCGGGGATATTCCGGGTTCTTTCGAACGCCGATACATCAATGACGCCCCGCGGTTCGCCGGACGGGGCACCGCTGCATCCACATGCGCACAAGTGCACACACGCCGACGCCGAAACATCCCGGGCTCCCGCTCACGAGCGGGCGGTCGGTCGAGGTGCACCTGTTCGACAAGGCGCGGGCGCTGCTGCGCTACAAATGGCCGGCGGCCAGCGCCTTTGCCGTCGTGCTGGGCGTCGCCGCGCTCCAGGCGTACTCGCAGACGCCGCTCTATCGCGCCTCTGCCCGCCTGCTCATCGAGCTCGAAGACGAGCGGTCGCTGGCGATGGAAGGCGTCGGCAGCACGAAGACGAACGAATACACCTACGACCCCGAGCCGTACTTCCAGACCCAGTACCGCATCCTCACCGGCCGCGAGCTGGCCGAACGGGTGGTCGGGACGCTGGACCTCCGCTCGATGCCGGATCTGAACGGCTCGGCGCCACCGCGCCGGGGCGTGGCCAAGGCGATCGCGACGGTTCGCGGCACGCTGGAGAACTGGGCGCGAAGCGTCACCGGACGCAGCGCGCCGGCTGACGCGGGGCCACCATCGCGCGAGGCCCTCGTCGCCCTGTTCTCGTCGCGGGTGTCGGTGGAGCCGGTACGCGCCAGCCGCCTGGTAGACGTGACGTTCGTCTCGTCCGATCCCGGCACCGCCGCGCACGCCATCAACGCCCTGGTGGACGAGTACGTGAAGCAGAACCTCGCCGTGCGACAGCAGGACATGAGCAAGAGCCTGATGTGGCTGTCGGAGGAGCTCGAGCGCCAGCAAAGCCGCGTCGAAGACAGCGAGCGCGCGATGGCGGAATACCGCGCCGGACACAACGCCGGCTCGCTGCGCGACCGCGAGAACATCGTCACCTCGCGGCTCAATCAGCTCAACGAGTCTGCCACGCGCGCCCGCACCGCCCGGGCACAGAAGGAATCGCTCTACAAGCAGATCGAGGCTCTCGGCCCCGCCGCCGCGGCCGAGACCGTTCCGGCCATCGCCTCGAACCCGTCGGTGCAGGCGATCAAGGCGACGCTCGCCGAGCTGCAGCGCCAGAAGACGCTGCTGTCGGAGCGCTACGGCGACAAGCACCCGGAGATGGTGACGGTGATGGCGTCGATCCAGGACGCCACGCGGCAGCTGAATATCGAGCTGTCGAAAGCCGTCGAGGCCATCCGCCACGACTTCGAGTCGGCGGTGCTCGAGGAGAAGACGCTGGCGCTGGCGCTGTCCGATCAGCAGGTCGTCGCCGCCGACCTCGATCGCAAGGGCGTGGCCTACACGGTGATGGAACGCGAGGCGCAGAGCAACCGGCAGCTCTACGAAACGCTGCTCCAGCGCGAGAAGGAGCTACAGGTGCTCGCCAACAGCCGCGGCAACAACGTGCGGCTGATCGATCGCGCCACGATGCCCTCGGCGCCGTTTGCGCCCAACATCAACCGCTCCCTCATGCTGGGCAGTCTGGCGGGCCTGCTGGTGGCCTTCGGCCTGGTGTTCGCGCTCGACTCGTTCGACGACACGATCAAGTCGGCCGAAGACATCACGCGCAAGCTGGGGCTGCCGTGTTTGGGCCTGGTGCCCGACGTCCGTCCACGCAGCGATCGTCCGGTGGTGTCGGCCAACTCGTCCGGCGACTTCGGCGAGGCCATCCGCTCGCTGCGCACGTCGGTGGCCTTCAGCAGCGAGACCGAGGGCAGCGCCGTCATCCTCGTCACGAGCGCGCAGCCGCTCGAAGGCAAGACGACCACGGCGTGCAACCTCGCGATGGCCATGGCCTACGGCGGAGCCAAGGTGCTGCTGGTGGACGCGGACCTGCGGCGGCCGAGCGTGCACAACGGCTTCGGGCTCGAGAACCGCGTCGGCCTGTCCGACGTGCTGTCGGGCCGCACGCCGCTGGCGTCGGCGGTCTACCGCCTGTCGAGTCCCGACAACCTGTGGGTGATGACCGCGGGCGATCCGCCCCACAACCCGTCGGAGCTCCTGGGCTCGAAGCGCATGGACAACCTGTTCCAGCAGATGCGGACCGGGCCGTTCGAATGGGTCATCATCGACACGCCGCCGGTGCTCGCCGTCACCGACGCGTCGATCCTGGCACGCGAGGCCACCGGCGTGGCGTTCGTGCTGGGGGCGAGCATGACGCGGCGCCGTCTCGCCGAGCGCGCCATCGAGACGCTGGCGATCGGCGGCCCGAGGATCCTCGGCGCGGTCCTCAACCGCGTGGAGGCGTCGCGCGAGACCTATTCGTACTCGGACTACCGGCGAGAAGACGCCGTACACCTCAGTTCCGCTTGAACCAGGCAGAAGCGCCGCCCACGATCCTCCGCGCATACGCGAACGGCAACTGCGCGCCGCGCCGCAGCCCGTACTTCTCGCGCATGTAGGACGCCGGCGGAAACAGGTGTTCCGCGATCAGCCGCGCGCCGCCGGCGGCGCCCAGCGCGGCCACGTCCGCGCGCAGGCGATCGAGCCGGCGCAGGTCGCGGCGCAGGAACACCGCCGAGGGTTCAGGCGCGGCAGTCACCAGCGTTTCGAGCACGGGGGCCGGCGGCGCGCACGGCCCGAAGGCGCGCGCCGCCAGCTCGAGGCCGGTCCGCACCATCGCCGTCACGCGGGCGCACGCGGCCACGCGCAGGGTGGTTGCCCACTCCTCCGCCGTCAACCGCGACGACACCAGGTGGATGTCGTAGAGCCAGAGCAGCTCGTCGGACGCGGCATGGTGCGCCGCACGGTGCACGCAGGCAATCACCAGCGCGTCGGCCGGCGATGCCACGTGCAGGAGGCCACCAGGGGCGGCAACGGCTGCGGCGCGACCGCGCAGCTCCGCGTGCGTCGGCAGCGCGGTGAGCAGGTTGGGGTTGGCGAGCTTCCAGTGCAGATCGACGACGTGCTCCCCCACCACGGGGTCGGGCCGCACGTGCATCTCCTGGTGCATCACGTAGCGGCCCGACGTCATCGCGGGCCGCTCGTAGCCAAGCGCGGCAAGCGTGGCGGCCGCGCGCACCCGGCACGCCAGGTCCACGAGGAGGTCGGCGTCGAGCCGCGGCCGGAGCCACGACTCCTGGTAGTGCGTCAGCCCCAGCGCGGCGCCCTTGAAGACGACCGGCGCGCAGCCGCCGGCCTCGAGCGCGGACACGACGCGGACCAGCTCGCGCACGCGCAGCGTGTCGCGGACGGCCTCCACGCGCGCCTCGTTGCGCAGCTCCTCGGGAGCATCGCCCGCCAGCCGCTGCGCCACGATCAGATGCACCCGCTCGGTCCTGGCCAGTGCCACCAGATCGGGCAGACGTCGCTGCTCCGGGCGCGCGACGCCACCCGCGACCAGCGCGCAGAGCTCGCGCTTCATTCGCACGCAGTATCGCGTACGAAATACGTAGTTGCAGGTCTTTAGACCTGCCTAGGAGACGAAAGAGCGGAAGAAGATCTGCCGCGCGGGGCGATGGCGCAGCAGGGCCAGGATGAGGCGGCGGTGGCGGTTGAAGCTGGCCGTCTTGCGGACGATGGGCATGACGCCGTCGGTACGGGCGAGCTCGAACAGTCCCTCGATGTCGTCGTCGGACATCTGCTGCGCCAGCTTGCGGAACGACAGCTGCGTGTCGAGCTCGCTCTTGAGCCGCACCTTCCACTGGCGCTGGTAGTCGGCCAGCCGCCGTGCGCTCAGGTCGCCGTCGGCGAGCGCCGGTATCAGGACGTCGGCGGCCAGGCCGGCACTGAGCAGGCTGTAGTAGATGCCGCCGCCGGTCGTCGGCTTCACGAGCCCGGCGGCGTCGCCCACGACCAGCAGCCGGTCGCGGAACGTCCGCGCGATGCTCGAAAGCGGCAGTATTTTCTGGCGCGGCTGGTCGCCGATCCCCTCGAGCCCCCACCGCTCGGCCACCCGGTCGATCATCCGCGCGAAGTGCTCGGGGGCGCGGGTCTCGGCCATCACGCCCACGCGCGCGTACGGGCGATCGCCGCGCCACACCGGCACCACCCACGCAAACCCGCCAGGCGCCACTTCGCGGCCGAAATGCACCTCGACGACGCCGGGCCGCGAGGCCGGCAGCTCGCGCTGCGCGGTGTGCAGGTAGTGATCCGGCAGGCCCAGGCCGAGCGGGCGGTGCAACGCGTAGCGGCCGCCGGTGGCCAGCACGCAGGCGCGCGCACGCAGCGGCGCCCCGTCACCCACGTCCACGCTCACGTGGTCGGCGTCGATGGACACGCCGCGAACCCGCGTGCCGAAGCGCAGCGTGGCCCCGCGGCGCGCCGCGTCGTCGGCGAGCTCCTGATCGAAGCGCGCGCGATCGATCACGACGGCCTCGACGGCGCGCGTGCGGTGCACGACGTCGGTGCCTTGCGGCGACACGAAGCGTGCGGTGGTGACTTCGTTGAGGATGGAGGCCCTCGACAGGCCGAACTCGTCGAAGGCGTCGCGGGCCAGGATGCCCGTGCAGTGGACCGGAGTACCGCTGGAGTCGTGCTCTTCCAGCACCGTCACGTCTGCGCCGCGGCTCGCGAGGCGCCGCGCAGCGTGGAGTCCGCCGGGGCCGCCCCCGACCACGACCACATCGAGCATCGAGCTGGGAGTTTCGCCGTTCACAGCTCTACTGTCAACGGTCACGCACGCTCGACCGCCACGCGGCTAGTCAAGATCCATCTGGCGTGTCAGAACTTCTTCCCGCGCACTTCCCACGATCCCCGCGCCGTGATCCAGAACGACAGCAGGATGAGGCGCACGTCGAGCCAGATCGACTGGCGGCGAACGTAGAGGAGGTCGTACTTGAACTTGTGCCGGCGCGGGATGTCGCGCGGCGCGTAGATCTGCGCGATGCCGGTGAGCCCTGGCAGCACCGACGCGCGCGCCGCAAAGCCGGGCACGTCTTCGAGCAACTCCATCTCGCCGTTGCCGAGCGATTCGATCTCCCCGGGGCGCAGGGCGCGCGGCCCGGTGAAGCTCATGTCGCCGCGGAAGATGCTCCACAGCTGCGGCAGTTCGTCCATCGCGGTCATCCGCAGCAGCCGCCCGACGCGCGTGACGCGCGGGTCGTGCTCGCCGGACTGGATCGCGCCGCTCACCGCCTCGGCGTCGGGAATCATCGAGCGGAACTTCCACACCGGGAACGGCACGCCGTTGCGTCCCGATCGCTCCTGCTGGTAGAAGACGGGCCCGCCGTCTTCCAGCTTGATGGCGGCGGCAATCGCCGCCCAGAGCGGCGCCGACGCCAGGAGGCCGGCGCCGGACAGCGCCACGTCGAGCGCCCGCTTGGCCAGCGCCGTGGCCCAGCCGGCCTGGGCCGGACGCGCGGCCGCCTCGCGATACACCTCGAAGGCGCCGTCGCACATCTGATCGGCCGTGAAGGTCGCCAAGGCTCGTGCGCGCCCCTGCGCCCCCAGATCACGCCGGAGGCCGGGCGAGGCGGCGAGATGGGCCAGCGCCGAGCGGAGCGCCGCCGCATCGCCGGGCGGCACGACGAGGCCGGTCCGGCCGTCCTGATTCACCCACGGCACCCCCGTCGGAAGCGCCGTGCTCACCACCGGCAGCCCGCTCAGCATGGCTTCGAGCTGCACCATGCCGAACGCCTCCTGACGGCTGATCGACGGCAGGACGAACACGTCGGCGGCACGGTACGCCTCGATGCGCGCCTCGTCGGACACCTGGCCGGCAAACGTGACCCGATCGGCGATGCCCAGCTCCGCGGTCAGCGCCTCGAGCGAGGCACGGCACGGCCCGTCGCCCACGATGACCGCACGCACTGGCAGCCCGGGCAGCGCTCGGAGCAACACCTCCACGCCTTTGTAGGCCACCAGCCTGCCGACGAAGAGCACGGTCGGTTCCGCCGCCACGGGCCGCACAAGGGCGTGGGCGGTTGCATACGGCGCCGGATCGATGCCGAAGGGCACGACCAGGCATTTGTCGCGGAACGGCGCCAGCGAGCGCGCCTCGAGCATGGGCGGCGACGCCACCACGATGCGCGCGGCCCGCCGCAGCGCCAGGTTCAGCAGCGGCTCGTAGAACAGACGGTACTGCCAGCGCGGGCGAATCACCTCGCTGTGCATCCACACCACGAGCGGCGTCCGCGGGCGCACGAGCGCGTACGCGAGCAGCGCCATCGGGTTGGGCTCGTGCAGGACGATGACGTCGGCGCTTGCCCGCGCCAGCCACCACGGCAACGTCGGCGTCAACGCCACCGCACCCACCGTGCCGAAGCTCCGCACCCGGGTGACGGGCACGCCGTCTACGACGTCGTGCACCGTCCGCGGCGTGGTGCCCAGCACCAGCGCGCGCGGGGCGAGACGGGTGCGCGCCTCCCGGCACAAGGCCTCGAGCACGGTCTCGATGCCGCCGCGAACCGGCGGGTAGTGTTTTCCGAGGTGTAGCACGTTCAGTCGGTTCATCGCGCGGCCACCAGTTGGAGTTCGGGTTCGAGCTCAGGGATGCGGCCCGGCAGCATGTCGCGATACACCGCGAGCATGCCGCGCGCGTGTGCGAGGGCGTCGAAGCGACGGGCGGCGTGCAGCGAGTCCGCGCGCCGCCGCTCCCACATCTCCGGACGCCGCTCGCGCTCGTCGAGCAGCGCCTTGACCGTCTCGCTCCAGGCACGCACATCGCCGACGCCGCAGTGGACGGCGGCAAAGCCGCCCGCCTCGCACAGCGCCGGCAGCAGGCTGGCCACGACCGGCGTGCCGCACGCCATCGCCTCGGCCACCGGGAGCCCGAACCCTTCCCGCTCCGAGGGCTGCAGCACCAGCGCCGCGCGGCGATACACCGCTGCGAGCACGCGGCGATCGATGAAGGGCAGCGTGACGATGTGATCGGCCACGCCCAGCCGCACCGCCTGCCGCTGCTGCGCGCGGGTCAGCGCGCCGCCGACGCGCACGAGCCGCGCACGCGTGTGGCGCGTCCGGATCGCGGCAAAGACGTCGAGCAGGACGTCGATGCGCTTGCGCGACACCACACTGCCGACGTGCAGGATGTCGGGAACCTCGGGATCGGCCGGTCCCAGCAGCAGCTCGGCCTCGGCGTCGGCCAGCCAGTCGGGGCGCGGCGAGCAGGTGGGATGGACGCCGTAGGGCACGACGACGATCCGCGACGACGGCACCACCCCGGCTTCGATGAGCGCGTCGCAGGTCGCCCGCGATCCGCACACGACACGGGACGCCCGGCGGATGCCCGCGAGCAGCCGCGCCGCCATTGCCCGTGCCAGCGGCGAGCGCAGGCCGGCCCCGGGCAGCGCCGCCTCGAAGGCGTCGAGATCGTGGCACATCACCAGCGTGCGCTCCGGGGGCAGATCGAAAGCCAGGTGAGCGTAGCTGTGGTCCACGATGTGAAAGAGATCGTAGTCGGCGGTCCGCGACCGCAGCCAGCGCGGGTAGTCCCAGAACCGGTTCACCAGCCGATCGGCGGTTGCGACACGCCGCACGTCACCCGCCCATGGTAGACGAGTGGCGCGGCGCACCAGGCGCGGACACAGTTCGGTGGCGTCCACCGCGCGCAGCCCGGAGTCCCGCAGGCCGGCCAGCAGCAGCTCGGACACGAGGTCCATGCTGTGCCACTGCTCTTCCCGGAGATCCGAGATGAGGGCCACGCGCGGCACGGCGCCCGTCACGCGCGCTCCACCTGCGGCGCCGGCACCGCCACGTGCCCGGCGGCTTCGGCCAGCACCTGCCGCAGCTCCGCGAACGCCCGCGCGCGGTTCCAGTGCCGTACCACGTACTCGCGCCCTCGGCGCGCCTGCGCGCGCGCCGCGCCGGGGTTCGACGCCACCTGCAGAATCGCCGCGGCCATGGCCACCGCGTCGCGGCGGGGCGTCAAGGTTGCCACCGCGCCAAGGTGCGCGGCCAGGCCGCCGACGGCGCTTGCCACGGTGGGCACCGCGCACGCCAGCGCTTCGAGGGGCGAGAACCCGAGCCCTTCCTCGAGTGAGCCTTGCACCAGCACGTCGGCGGCGCGGTAGTAGTCGGCCAGCTCCTTCATGGGGTGCGCCGCCGGCCGGCCCAGTACCCACTCGGCCGCGTCCGGCACGTCCATGCCGGCAGCGAGCGCCTGAAACTCGCGGTAGTCGCCCCCCAGATTGAGCAGCACGGCGCTCAGGCCGCGGGCGCGCGCAAACGCCACCGCCTGCAGGACGGTCTCGGGATCCTTCTCGTGGCTGATGCGGCTCGAGAGCACGATGAGAAACGCGTCGCGCGGGAGATCGAGGCGCTCCCGCAGCGCCGCGCGCTCCGCGTCGGTGGCCGGGCGGAAGAGGTCCACGTCCACGCCGTAATAGCGGCCCATTGCGACCCGGCGGCTGAACGGCGCCGCCACGGTCATGAGATACGGGCCCATCACCAGCGCCGTCGCCGCCAGCCGGCCGCTGATCGTCATCATGGTGCGGATGGCCGCCTCGCCCACTGCTGCGGCCACCGCGCCGATCCGACCGCGCTCACGACGGCAGCGGAAGTACTCGATCGGCGAAATCCCCATGTAGGTGACCACCGGCACGCCGCGCAGCGCGCCGGCCACGGTGGCGTTGACGCCGCCGCGCAGCATCTCCTGCGCGAGCACGACGTCGAAGGCCGGGCCGTGACGCAGCAGCCAGACCAGCGAGCGCCACTGGAACGCCAGGCGGCCGCCCTCGATGGTGTGCACCTCGACCCGGGCGCCGCTCTCGCGGAGGCGCTCGTCGAGGCCGCTGTCGCGGAACGCGCGAGCCGGCACGACCAGCGTCAGGTCGCACACCTCGCTCAAACCGACGACGAAACGGATGTCGGTGAAGCCCTCGACGAAAAAGAGCACGCGCATGCGTCCCGCCTGGGTCATGGCTTCTCCGCCACCACCAGCGAGTGCAGGCCGATGGGCCAGAGCAGCCAGTTGAGACGTTTGAGGACGGCGGGCTCCCACGGCAGCCGGCCGGGCGCCAGCAGGTACTGCCCGGCCGCGTCGGTCATGCGCACGCGCAGCCCGGCCCGCCACATCCAGAACAGAGTGCGTGGCAGCATGGTGAGCCGGCAGATCGGCTGGTCGCCTTCGGTGTAGCGCCGGCCGCGCAGCCGCAGATACGCGCGGTAGAGGCCGAAGGGGCCGAAATAGTTCGGCGTGGTCAGGATCAGCCGTCCGCCCGGCCGCAGCACGCGATGGAACTCGCGGAGCGCCTGCACCGGATCGGGCAGGTGCTCGATCGTCTCGCACGAGATGACGGTATCCACGCTGGCGTCGGGCAGGGCGATGTGCTGAACGTCGGCCACCATCCACGTGACACCCGACAGCTGACGGCCCCCGGCACGCGCGCGCCCCAGCCGCACCGCGGCGTGCGCGAAGTCGGCCGCAATCAGGCGCGCGGGCGGCGTGTCGCTCGTCATCAATTCGCACGCCAGCTCCCCGCGCCCGCAGCCGATCTCGAGCACATCGCGGCCGCTCAGATCCGCGGCGGCCAGATGCGCGAACACGAGGTCGTGCCACGGACGGTCCGCGGTGGCCGTCTCGCGTTGCACGCGCTCGTGCCAGCTCTCGTAGACGGCGCGCGCCTGCACGTCAACCCTCGACATGACGCCCTCCCGGCCACGGCGACGCGTGGGCCGCCGGCCGCCACTCCATGACGTGCATCAATCGCTCGACGAAGCGAACGTTCACGGCGCGCATCTCGTACTCGTGGGCCGTCGCCTGCGCGGCCCGTCCCAGCGCCGCCCGCACGTCACCCTGCTGCAGCAGCGACTCGATGCGGGCCGTCAACGCCGGCGCATCGGCGGCCGGCACGATGGCCGCGTTGACGCCGTCGCGCAGCAGATCGACCGCCGCGCCGACCGGCGTCGCGACGATCGGCAGGCTGGCGGCCATGGCCTCGAGCAGCGCGTTGCTGAACCCTTCGGAGAGCGTCGGAAACACGAACAGATCGGCGTGCGCGAGCTCGGCGTGCAGCGCGCTGCGGTCCACGCGCGGCCGGACGCGCACGCGCCCACGCACGGTTTCGGGAAAGTCGGCGAGCACCTGCGACTCGGGCGCGCCGGTGCCGACGCACGCCAGCTCGAGATCGGCACGGCCGGCGAGCGCGGCGAACGCCTCGACGAGATCGCGCGTGCCCTTGGCGGGCAGCCACTGCCCGACGAACAGCAGCCGCCGCACGCGCGCCGCCGGTCCGCGGTCCATGAAGCAATCCGCTTCCACGCCGTTCCCCAGCCGGTAGATGCGCTCGGGCGCGGCCCACGCGTGCGAGGTCAGGTACTGCACCTCGTGGGTGTTGAGGCAGAAGACGGCGTCGGACTGACGGCAGCTGAAACGCAGGAGCCCGGGAACCACCTGGCCGTGCAGCAGCCGGTACCGCGCTGACAGCCGGGTGCCGCGCCGCGCCAGCTCGCGGCCGAGCGCCGCGTAGTAGATCGGCTCGAGCCCGTGAAACGAGGTGACGGTCACGACGCGGCGATCCGGGTCGAGCCAGGGGCGGGCGGCGTGAAAGGCCCACCCGAGATGGCTGTGGAACACCACGGCGTCGTAGCGCGCCAGCTTCCGGCGGGTCAACGCCGGCGCGAGCAGCAGCGGGTCGAGCCGCGCCGGACCGCGGCCGCGCAGATCGCCGGCCGCCAGCAGATCGGCATGGTGGCCGTGCTCGCGCAGCGCATCGACCCGATGCTGGACGGCCCGATACACCGCCGTCCGCTCGTCGGCCGGACCGTGAATCGCGAACAGCACCCGCATGTTCATGCGAGCACACCCTCCGATTCGTCGACCGGCGTCAGCGGAACGGACACGCCAGCTGCCGCGGCCAGCACCGGCTCGAGCGCGGCCCGATGAGTGGCCATGCTGAAGCGCGCGGCGGCCGATTGTCCGAGCACACGCATGCGCTCGAGCGTGGGTTCGTCGCGCAGACACGCCGCGAGGGCATCGGCAAACCGCTCGGTCCCCTTCGGCCCCTCGGGCACCAGCCGGCCGGTGGCGCCATCGGTCAGCCACTCGGGAATGCCGCCCACGGCAAAGGCCACAGACGGCACGCCGCGCAGCGCGGCCTCCACGCCCACCATCCCGAAGGGCTCGGGCCAACGGCTCGGCACGAGCAGGAGGTCGCTCTGATCGAGCGCGGCGGTCACGAGATGCGGGTCGAGCCAGCCGGTGAAGGTGACCTGGAGGCGTGGCTGCGCGTGCATCAGCTCGAGGGCGCGGGCGGCCAGCGACTCGTGCAAGGTGCCGGCACCCGACATCTGCAGGTGCACCGGCGCCGGCACCGCGGCAGCGGCCCGCGCCGCTGCCTCGAGGGCGATGTCGGCACCCTTCGACGCCTCGAGCCTTCCGAGATACAACAGCCGCCAGCCACCCGTGCGGGTGCGCCGCGGCGGCCGCGCTCCGCGCGACTCGATCGGCAGCCCCACGACGTGCACCTTCGGCTCGCGCACGTGGCGCGCGTACTCGCCGGCCATGTGCCGGCTGGCGACGACGATGGAGGCATAGGTGTCGAGCAGCTCGAGCCGCGCGCGCTGGAGGCCATAGCGGCGCACCATCGTGACCGGGCTCCAGCCGCCGCAGCGGCGCGGGTAGTACTGCAGCAGGCAGGCGCGGCCGAACGTCCGATCGCAGCAGTGCGGCGACGGCGTCTGCAGCGTCTTCGTCCCGCTGATACACGTGCCGTAGTAGGAATGCGCGAACAGGACGGCGGGCGCCACGCCGACGAGCGCGCGCTCGACCGCCGCGTCCGCCACTCCGTGCGCATACACCACGTCCGGACGCCATTCGCGCAGCGCGGGCACGCCGAGTTCCGGCGTGCGCGACGCGGTCCACGTCGGCACCACGCCCCCGCGATCGAGGATCGGCGAGTGGTCGGCGTCTTCGGTTTCGAACCAGCAGGCGACCTCGTGCCCTGCCCGCACGAGGGCGGGCACGACGTCGGCCAGATACTGCTCGACGCCGCCGACACGGCGGGCCGAGTGCGCGGCGATGGCAATGCGCATCAGCGAACCCCTCTCATGCGGCCCTCAGCGCCGTCACGACGCGCTCCACGGAAAATGTGTCGGCATAGAGCTGGCGGGCACGACTGCCCAGCCCTGCCCGCGCGCCGGCGTCGGCGAGCAGCCGCACGACGGCCTCGGCCAGGGCCTCCGGTTGGTCCACGCCGGCCAGCGCCACGGCGCGACTGCCTTGCCAGAGCGGCTCGGTGAGCCGGCCGGTGGTCGTCACCACGGCGCGCCCCTGCGACAGGCACGCCATCACGCTCGTCCGGCGCGACGTGACGCCGTCCGGATACGGCTGCACCAGCACGTCGCAGGCAGCGATGTGCGCGGCCAGCGCGGGACCGTCGAGAAACCCCGAGGCATGCACGCGCGCGGCCCACGCCGGGTGGCGCGCGAGCAACGTGTCGCGATAGGCCGGCCCGTCCGCACCGAGCAGGAGCAGCGCCGGCTGGCACGACCCCTCCATGATCGACGGCAGGCAGCCGTCGAGCAGGCCGGCCACCGCGGCGCCGTGCGATCCGAAGTGGCCGACGATCGGCTGGTGGATCGGCGCGAAGCGCGTCCGCAGTGCCATCGAATCGGACGCCTTGTCGGCGGAGAGTTCGGACGGGACGCAGCCTGGAACGGGCAACCACGGCATCGGCACCTGCCGTCCGAGCGCATACGGGCGCAGGCACGCTTCCCACGCGGGAATGGCTACCCAGGCGCGTTGCGCCGCGCCGAGCACCACCAGCGTCATCAGCCGGTGCACGGCCGCCATCGCGCTGTGCGCGGGCGAGCGCCAGCTGAACTCCATGTACGGTTCGTGGACCATGAGCTCGACGTGGTCGCCGGCACGGGCCCGGCGCGCGAGCCACAGGCAGAACCCGAGGTTCATCGAGCGGTAGCCGAAGCCGTGCGGAACCCACTGGACGAGCAGCCGCCGCGGGCCGGGACAGGCGTCGAGCTGCGCGTCCACGCGCCGCAGATCGGCGGCCGACATGCTGCCGAGCGCGGCATGCACCTCGACGCCGGCCAGGCTGCTGCGCGGCTCGCCCGGGCACCACACGTGCACCTCGTCGCCGGCGGCGGCCAATGCGCCGGCCAGCTGCCACGTGTAGTCGCTCACGCCGCCGACGTCGGGCGGATACTCGCTCGTGACGAGGTGCCACCGCGTGCTCATGCTAGCGACGCTCCGCTTCATATCCAGAACCATGGAAGCTCCGCCTCGCTAGAACAGTGTCTAATTGCCCGCCCTCCGGGCGGACGGTTAGCGGTTCGGCGGTTAGCGGTTCGGCGGCTCGCGGTTCGGCGATACCGTACGCGTCGAGACAGCGCGACACGACCGCGTCCCAGGTGAAGTGGCGCAGCACCCGCGCGCGCCCGGCCGCGCCCATGACGGCCGCCTGCTCGCGGTGCGCGGCGAGCCACGCCAGCCGCTCGCCGAGGGCGGCCGGATCGTTGGGCGGCACCACGAATCCGGTGACGCCGTCCTCGACCACTTCGGGCATGCTGGCCACGCGCGTGCACAGCGCCGCCGCCCCGCAGGCCATGCCTTCGAGGAGCGTCTGCCCGAGCAGTTCCGGCACCTTGGTCTCTCCCACCGGCGTGCGATACACGCTCGGCAGCACTACGCACAGCGCGCGGCGGTATTCGTGCACCAGATCGTCGTCGGCGAGGTCGTATCGGAAGGTCACGTTCTTCTCGAGTGCCGACGCCTCGAGCCGGGCGCGCGTCGCGTCATCGGGGCGCGGCCCCACGATCGTCAGCGGCAGATGCGCGGGCATGCCCTCGATCAGATCGCCGACGCCCTTGTGCGGGAGCAGGCGTCCGACGAAAAGCGCGCCGCCATCGCGAGCCACCGCGGAGTCGGGCGAGAAGCGCGCGGTATCCACGCCGCCGCCCACGACGCGGGCGCGGGCGTTGGCCGCGTGGCCGAACACCTGGCGGCTGTATTCGCTGAGGTGCAGGTGCCCGTGGAACCAGGCGTCGGTGGGCACGTACGCCGACACGTCCCACCCGCCGCCGCCAAGGTCGCTCACGAACACGCGACGGCCGCGCATCCGGCACCAGGCTGCGGCCACGCTGCTCACGAGCACGTGGTGCTGATGGCAGTGCACCACGTCGGCCCGCTCCAGCTCGCGCAGGATCGCGAGGCTGAACGGGTTCGAACGCTGGCCGCGCACGTGCCACGCCGGCAGCGTCCGCACGCGCAGCGGGCCCCGCCATTCCTCACGGGCGGCGTCGCCGAAGCCGACGAGCGTGGTCGGCACCGTGCTCGCCATGTGTCGCGCCAGCTCGAACGCATAGCGCTCCGCGCCGCCGACGAGACCGTCGGGCCCGAAGAGCGCCGGCACGACGTGCACCACGCGCATGCCTACTTGACCACCTCGAGCTCGTAGTAGAGGAACCACGCCGGGAACATCCACGCCCATCGCCGCTCGTAGCGCTCGGGCCAGCGGTTGGCCAGACGGAAGACGATGCGGTTGACGAGGCTCGCATAGAAGCTGATGCGCGTGGACTTCCGGCGGAAGCGCGCGCGGCTGTAGAAGTCGAGCACGTCGCCCGCGAAATACGGGTCGAAGCTTTTCCACGAGAAGTAGTGGCGGTGGGTCAGATCGGTAAAGGCGTTCGCGCTCGAGAAGTGCGGCACCGTCACGTGAAGCGTGGCGCCGGGCCGGCTCACGCGGTGGATCTCCTCGAGCACCCGCGGCACGTCGTTGACGTGTTCGAGCACGTCGTAGGCGTAGATCTGCTCGAACCGACCGTCCTGAAACGGCCACGGCAGGCGGTTGAGATCGTGGACGACGTCGGCGCCGACATCGGGGCTGATATCCAGGTTCACAGCGCCCTGGCGGTGCACCCGCCCGCAGCCAATGTTCAAATTCATGACGGCGACTCCGGCTCCCGCCGAAGGCGGGAAATCAAACACTGGCCTAGCGAGGCGAAGCCTCCACGCGCATCGGTCTGAGGCGCAGCATCGCTAGCGTCGACGGTGAAACGGCGCACCAGCCGCGGCATGCGCGGCAGCCACGGCTGCAGCCGCGCGTGCAGCATGGGACCGAGCGGGGGCGTGCGCAGCACGGGCATCATCACGGCCAGGTAGGCGGCGCCGATCGCGAGCGCCAGCGGCAACGCGGCCAGGAGCCCCTGCGGCCGGATCGTGAGCACCAGCACCGTGGCCCCGGTGGCCACCGCCGCAAACCGCGTGAACCAGGGCGCGATCGACTCGGCGAACGCCCACGGCGACGCGCCCTGTTCGCGCGCCAGCGCCAGGACGTTGGCGGGCAGGCTGACGGCGAGCGTCGAAAGCAGCATCCCCGCCGCGGCGCCCTGCAGCCCCATGCGTGGCACGAGCAGCCACATCAACGCCACGCCGGCAATGCCCTCGGCGATGCTGGTGAGCGCCAGCCGCCGCTCGTAGCCGAAGCAGAAGAGCGTGTAGACGATCGTGACGTTGACATGGCGCACGAGCATGCCGGCCAGCAGGAGCGCCGTGAGCGCCTGGCCGCCGAACCGCGAGCCGCCCACCCACCACGACACGAACGGACCATTGACGACCAGCACGAGCGCCACGATGGCGCCGCTGGCGAGGAGCATCACCTGCGTCATGCTGCGCGACACCTCGAACAGGCGCGCGCGCGCCGCCGAGCCGCGCAGCTCGCTCAAAGCTGGCAGCGCCATCTGCATGAAGAGCTGCGGCTGGTTTGCCAGCATCGCCAGCAGCTTCCCCGTGCACGCGTAGGGCACGATCGCTTCCGGCCCCAGGAGCCGTCCGGCCACCATCAGATCGGTGCCGCTCAGGAGCACCTGTGCAATCTGCGCCACGCTGATCCAGCTGCCCCGGCCCAGCGAGCGCCGGGTCTCGGACCACGACAGCCGCGAACCGCCGCGCGGCAGCACGTCCGGAAACGCCACCGCGACGCGGCGCCACGCCACGCAGGCCGGCAGCAGCTGCGACACCACCCAGCCGGCCGCCAGCGCGTAGAGTCCGGCGCCCGCGAAGGTGAGGGCGACGGTGGTGGCGGTGCCGGCGCACCAGGCCGCCAGCTGGACGACGCCGAGAAAGGCGAGATCCTGCAGCCCCTGCAGCAGCGCCGTGAAGACGCGCAGCGGAAACGCCAGCACGAACCCGGCGGCGACGATCGCGAAGGGGCGCCGCATCAGCTCCCATTCCGCCGGCAGCAGCCAGACGGCAGCCGCCGCAGCGATCGCGACGACCGGGGTCTGCCACATCACCAGGCTGATGGTGCGGCGCACGACGCCCGCCACCGGCTCGCCCGCACCGGCGGCAAAGGCCACCTCGCGCGGCACCAGCGCCACGACGCCGAGGTCCATCAGCGCCAGGTAGACGAGCACCTGCGACGCGAGGAGCCACAGGCCGTAGTCGTGCGTGCCGAGCCGGCGCAGCAGGAACGGCGTCAGCCACAGCCCCACCACGAGCACGACCAGCGTCTGCAGGTAGCCGAGGCCGAGGCCGCCAACGAATCGTCCGAGGCGCCCCTTACCCATCGCTGTCCTCGGCGAAGTCGCGATCGGGAGACGCCAGGAGCGGACCGAGCACGGCGCCCGTCACCGCCCAGAACTGGATGCCGAGCTGCGTGTTGAACACCGGACCCGTGAGGCACAGGCAGAGCACGGTGAGCTGGAGGCAGACGATGGCGGTGGCCGCGTCCTGCAGCGCGCCGGTGGCGTTCACGGCCACGAGGTACGAGGTGCGCAGCGCCATGACGATGGCCCCGCCCATCGCCACCCACATCGCCACGCCGCCGTCGAGCAGCCAACCGGTGGGCTGGATTTCGACGTGAATCGGCGGCGCCTGCCACAGGGTGGGGTCGCCGAAGTAGACCTGCATCATGCCCCAGCGCCCGAGCCCGGCGCCGAGCGGAAACTGGTAGAGCAGCTCCGACAGCGTGTAGGTGAGGAACGCCCCGCGCTGCTCGCGGAACGTGTGAATGACGCCGTTGTTGACGAGGCCGCTGAAGCGGTCCATGAGCGCGTCGCCGCCGACGGCCACGGCCCACGCGAAGGCGCCCGCCACGAGCGCGGCACCCACGCCCAGACTGGCCAGCGCGTCGCCGGCGCGCCCCTGGCGGAAGCGCAGCGCCGCAAAGACGGCGAGGCTCGCGGCGGCGACGATCGACAGCGACCGCACCTGCGTGAGCAGGAGCGCCGTCATGCCGATGGTGGCGCCCGCCGCGCAGGCGCCCCGCCAGATCGCCGGCAGGCCGCGGCGGAAGGCCAGCGCGAGGCCGAGCGTGACCGTCACCATGGCAGACGCCGCGGCGCCACCGGGCATGTCGCTGAGACCGGGTGGGCGGATGATCTCGCGACCATCGGCGCCGCGGTAGGTCAGCGAGCTGACGATCTCGGGGTTCAGCTCGCGGCCGAGCGAGCTGAACTCGGGCGGCAGAAACGTGTTGGGGTAGTACACCTGCAGGATGCCGAGCGCCGAGCTGACGAAGCTGGCGGCAAAGAGCAGCCACACCATGCGCATCACGCGACGGTCGCTGCGCACGGCGCGCGCCATCCAGAAGATGGGGGCCGCGATGCTGATTTGAAAGACGATCTGCGCCACGCCGGCCATCGAGTGCGTGGTCGCGTGCAGCAGGTTGATCGCCAGCAGCCCGAACGACGCCATCAGCCACTTCGCGCTGCCGTGCAGCGGCTCGCCGGTCGGCGCGCGGAAGTAATACACGAGCGCGGCCGCGCTGACCAGGTACGGCATGGCCCGCACCGGCGTCCGGTAGGCCTGTGCGCCGGGCAGGAACAGCGCCGCGCCCCAGAGCAGCTGGATCGCGAGAAAGATCTCCACCCAGCCCCAGTCGTCGCGGTCCACGGCATCCGCGGGCGCGCTCCACGCGAGCGGTTCGTACGGGAGGGCGTCAGACGCGAGCGGCGGAGCCGGCATGCACCTCGGAGAGTTCGTACAGGAGTTCCTCGTACTCGCCGACCATGCGCGAGAGCGAGTATTCGCGGGCGCGGCTCAGCCCCTGGGCGGCGAGCGCGTCGCGGCGCGGCGCATCGCCGAGAATGGCGGTGAGCTCCTCCGCAAACGACGCGTCCGTGGCCAGCACACCGCAGCGGCCGTCGGCGAGCACCTCGCGGCTGCCCGGATTGGGCGACGCCACCACCGGGGTACCGCACGCCATCGCCTCGAGATACGGCAGCCCGAAGCCCTCGTAGGTGCTGGGCGAGGCGTAGACCCAGGCGCGCCGGTACAGATCCGCCAGCACGTCGTCGGTGATGCCGGTGTGATACGTGACCCCCGGCCGCGCCGGGCCGGGCGGCCCCACGAAGTCGAGCGTCGCGTCCGGGTGCGCGGTGCGCACGGTCTGCTGGAAGAGGTCGAGCAGAAAGCGCCCGCGCTTGCGCCCGTCGAGCGTCCCGACGAAGAGGACCGACGGGGTGCGGGTCTTGCCCGTAACGGACGCGCTGAAGAAGCGGTCGTCCACGCCGTGCGGGATGACGCGGCGGACGAACGGGTTGTCGCGGCGCGTGTTCTCGCTCACACCGACTACGCCGCGAGAGAGGAGCGCGGTGGCCAGCTCCTGCGCGAAAACGCCGAGCTGCAGGACACGGCGGCCGATCGACGACGCCGAGCGCGCCTCGCCGAGGGCGCTGCCGTGCATCACGCGGACGACCGGCTTTCCGGCCAGCGGCAGCAGCAGGCTGTCGCCGTGCGCGATGACGGCGTCGAATTCGCGGTAGTCGGGCACCAGCGCCAGCAGGTTGCCCAGATAGCCCATCGTGACGCGGCGGCCGACCCAGGTGTCGACGAACGCACGCCACGGGAGCGGCGCCACCGCATAGGCCGCGTCGGCCGGCCGTGGATCGTGCGACAGCACGACCACTTCGTGGCCGCGCCGCGCCAGGCCGTCGGCCAGCGTGTGCGCCGCCCGCTCGATGCCGCCGCGCTTGTGGGCGCGCTTCGGCAGCCCGTAGCTCAAGACCGCGATGCGCAGGCGAGGCAGTGTGGTCACGATCGCTCTACCCCGCCAGCAGGGCCAGCGGTTCCTCCACCGCCGGCGGGTGTGCGGCCAGCACCTGCTGCAGCCGTCGCATCTCCGCGCGCGGATCGCAGATGACCGCCGGGCGGCAGCGCGCCGCACGCCCCATGCGTGCCCGCCCATCGGCATCGACGATGAGCGCGCGCAACGCGTCGGTGAGGGCATCCTCGTCGCCGGGCGGGAGCAGATACCCGCAATCGCGGTCCACGATCTCCAGCGCGCCGCCGATGCCGCTCGTCACGACGGGGAGCCCCGCGTGCAGCGCCTCGACGAACGACAGCCCGAAGGCGTCGGGCGCGGTGTTCGGCTGGCAGTAGATGTCGGCGGCACGCAGCACGGCGGGAACATCGCCGCGTCGCCCGGTAAAGCGGACACGGGCCTCGAGACCGAACACCCGCACCGCCTGCCGCAGCTCGCGCTCGTAGATCTCTTCGTCGGGGCCTTGCGCGCCGCCGACGATCCAGCACGTCCAGTCGGGCAGCTGGCGCAGCCGCTCGAGCGCGCTCAGCAGCACGCGATGCCCCTTCATGGCGTCGAGGCGGCTGGCCATCACGACCACCGTGTGCCCGGACGGCGTGTCGAGCGACGCGCGGATCTCGTCGCGGCTCGCGGCACCGGCGGACAGCGCCGCCGCGGACACCGGACCGTAGACGACCTCGGTGTGGACGTTCGGCAGCCAGCGGCGCACGCGGGCGCGGGTGTACTCGCTGTTGCAGATCGCCAGGTCGGGCCGCACCCGGCCCGCGAGACGATCGAGCAGCGCCCCGCCCTCGACCGCCATGTGCACCCACAGCACCACCGGGAAGCCTGCCGCGCGCACCACCGGGCCAAAGGCGACGCACGCCCACGGCTGATGGCAGATCACCGCGTCGAAAGCGTGTTCGCGCAGCAGCCGGCGCAGCCCGTGGCGGGCTTTGAGCAACGAGAAGGGGCGGCTGAGGCGCACCGGCCCCAGCATGTGCGCGGGGTGCCCCATGGCCTCCAGCTCGGCGCTCAGAGGACCGGGAAAACAGAGCGCGATGTCGGGGCTCATGCCCGGCGCCGCCGAGGCCTCGCGAACCAGCGTGGCCAGCAACGTCTCCACGCCGCCATACATGTTGCCGCTGTGCAGGTGGAGCACTCGCATCACGCGGACCTGAGTCACGGGCGGAGCCTCGCGAGCGTCTCGTATATCGGTGTCATGTCCAGGGCCAGCCGGCGGCGATCGAAGACGCGCTCGGCGGTGGTGCGACCCGCATCGCCGAGGCGCTGGCGCAGCGCTGCGTTCGTGACGAGCGAGAGCAGGCACTCGCTGAGCTGGTCGGCGTCACCGGGCGCATACGCCAGCGCGTCAACGCCAGGCGTCGTGATCTCGGCCGCGCCGCCCGCGCGGCTCACGACCACGGCTCTCGCGCACGCCATGCCTTCGGCGATGACGAGGCCAAACGGCTCGGGGTCCGTGCTGGCATGGACGACGATGTCGAGCGCGCGCATCGCCGGGGCGGCATCGGCCACGAACCCGGTGAAGCCGACGCGGGACGACAGCCCCAGCGCCGCGGCTTCGGCGCGCAGCTCGCCCAGCGACACCTGGCTCCCGGCCGTCTCGTACACCGGCCCGCCGATGACGTAGCCGCGCACCGGCAGCGATTCCGGCAGGCGCGACAGCGCCTCGAGAAACGTGCGGTGCCCCTTCCAGCGCGCGAAGGTGGCCACCAGGCCGACACGCACGACACTGGGGCCGGCCGGCGGCAGCCCCGCCAGGGCGTCCAGATCGGCGGCGGACCCGTCGGGCGAAAAGCGCGAGAGGTCCACTCCGTTCAACACCGCGTGCACGGTGGGGCCGGGGCCGATGGCGCGACCAGCGTCCGCGGCCACGCTCTGCGAATTGGCGACGATGGCGGCGCAGGCACGCGCGCGCTGACGCAGCAGGCGGGCCGCCAGCGGACGGCGGCTCACGTAGTCGTGGATGTGCCACAGCAGCGCGGCGCCGCGCGGCCGCGTCCAGGCGCCAAGCACGTGCATCTTCAGGCCGTTGGTGTGGACCACATCGGGCTGCTCGCGCCGCACGAGACGGCGCAGCCGCCACGCGTAGCGGGCCGCCGGCACCGCCGCGAGGCCGAGCGCCGCCGCCATGCGCAGGCGGGCGGCCAGTCCGCGTCCCAGGCCCCAGTCGCCCAGGCGCGCGAGCGACGCGGGAAACAGCAGCACGGTCACCGGCAGCCCGAGCGCGCGCACTCGCTCGACGAGCGGGCCTTCGGCGGCGACGACCAGCCCCAGCGACCAGGCGGGATGCGCCGCCCGCAGCGCCGACAAGAGCTCATACAGGGCGCCTTCGGCGCCCCCAAGCTGCGCGGAGGGGTTCAGGAACACCAGCCTCATGAACGCCAGCCTCACAACAAACGCTGTCGCACCGTGATCGTATCTCCGGCCTGCACGAGATCCGTCGGCCTGGCGTCGAGATCCTTGCGCTCGCCGTTCACCACCCGCGTCACCTTCAACCGGCGGCCCGAGCCGCGTTCGGTCACGCCGCCCGCAATCGAAATCGCCTGCAGCACGGTCATGTTCGGCTCGAGGGTATACGAGCCGGGCGTGCGGACGAAGCCGGTCACGAAGAAGCGCTCGGCCTTGGGCACGAAGATGGTGTCGCCGTCGCGAATGATGACGTTCTTCGACAGGCGGCCGCTTTCAATCTCGTGAAAGTTGACGCGCTGCACGTCCGCGTCGTTGCGGTCGGGCGCGGCCGCGCGCGCGCCGCGCGAGCCGTCCTTCGGGTGCAGGATGAGCAGCTCGGCGCCGGCCTGCGCCGTGGTGGAGCCGGCCTGCGCCAGCGCCTCGATGAGCGTCACCGCGCCCGACAGCATGTACTTGCCGGGCGTCCGCACTTCGCCGATGACGAACACGCTCTGGCTGCGGAACTGCTCCACGTCCACCGTCACCTGCGGGTTGCGCAGATAGCCTTCAGACAGGCGGGTCCGCAGCGTGCCGGCCACTTCGGCCACCGTGGCCCCGCCGGCCTTGATACGCCCGAGGAACGGATAGCTGAAGTGCCCGTCATTTTCCACGCGATAGCGGCCCGAGAGCTGGGCTTCGTTGAACACCGTCACCGTGAGCACGTCATCGGGACCGACGACGTAGTTGGCCCGGCCCTCGCCCGCCGGCACGGCCGGCAGGGACGCCTGCGGCGCCGCGGCCGCGCGCGGCGCCGCGGCCAGCAGCAGGGCGAACGTGATGACAGACAGACGCATCGACATACCTCAGGGAGTAAAGCTCACGGACCCGAACACGAGCCGGCGCTCGTAGTCCCGCAGCGTCGAGCCGGTGGACAGGCGCCGCTCGCGATCCAGGGTGAAGGTGAAGCGCAGGTGCTCGTTGGCGCGGATGCCGATGCCGCCGCCGATGCTGGTCACGTGCTCGCGCCGGCCGTCGAACGAGAGGCCGTCGATCGTCTGGTAGCGCAGGCGCTGCCGGCCGCCGATTACGATGGCCTCGAAGGGGCCCGCCACCCGCTGCGACACCATCACACGCCCGCCGGCGCCAAGATACAGCGGCTGCGAGTCGTCGTACGAGAACTGCACGTCGTGGGTGGCCTGCGCCTCGACGTGGGTGACGTTCATCAGCGTGAAGGCCATCGTCACCGAGGCCACGAAGCCGCGGTAGGGGGCCAGCCGCGGATCGATCGGCCGGAAATCGCGAAAGCCCGCCGACGCCTGCCCTTCGATGATGGCGCCCTTGGTGAACTGCACGACCGGCGCGAAGCGGAAGCTGTTGGCGTCGCGCAGCGGCGCGTGCGCGAAGCGAATCTTCTCGACTTCGATGGCCGACGTGACCGACGTGAAGGGCGTCAGGTCGAACCGCAGGCCGGTGGCCGTGCCGCGCGTCACTCGATCCAGCTGCTGGCTGAGCGACACGCCGTCGAACACTTCCAACCGATCGAACTTCGTGCTCTCACGCACGACCCAGCCGGTCAGCGACGTGACCGGGGTCAGCGCAACGTTCGCCCCCAGCTTGACCTGCGACGCAAGGCTGTAGGCGCGTCGATCAACGTCGTAGCCGCCCCGCTCGTGGCTGCGCACCAGGCCGGCGGTGCCGAAGGGGCGGACACGGCCCGAACCGACCTCGAGCTGCGTGTTGAGCGAGCCGCTCGTCGACTGCTGGTCCTTGAAGGTCTGGAAGTAGCGGAAGCCCAGCGCGCCGCGCGTCGTCAGCCGCGCCTCGCCGATGGGCAGCACCGTCTTGAGGGTTGGCGAGAGGGTGTAGGTGAAGTCTTCGTGCCGCACCGACTCGTTGTAGACATTCGAATCGATGCCGATGTCTCGAAGCGTGAGCGTTGGAAAGAGCTGCAGCGGGCCCACCAGCAGCGGTGCGTCCGGGCGCGTGGCCTCGACGGCCTGCGCCGAGGCGGTCCGGGCTCCCCAAATGACTGCAAGCACAGTGGCGATGGTGCAAAGTCTTGTCATCATGCGGGTTACAGTTGCCTCGCGGCCTTCGATCGGTGGCGGGTGGCGGGTGGAGCCCCAGGCGCGGGCCTGAAGCTTCGCCCCCTCGGTCACACAACGCGCCGGTCTACTCCCGCCCGAAGGGCGGGCCATTGAATACTGCCTTGCGAGGCGGCGCCTCCATGGCCGTCGTTCGAGGCGGAGCCTCGCCCGGGGAACACCCGGGTTGCTCTGAGCACTATCGTCGGCAGAGCCCGCAACCCTTAGCCTGAAGTGCACATCGCGGCTCACGTCGCGTGGGCTCGGAGCACAATTCCGTCATGGACTCCGAGTTCGAGGTGACGTGCCCGTACTGCGGCGAGGTGGTGCAGATTTATCTGGAGCCGGACGTGCGCGGCACCCTCGTGCAGGACTGCGAAGTGTGCTGCAACCCGTGGACGGTGCGCGTGAGCGGCCGCGGCGACGACCGCGTTGTGGAGGTCTCTCGCACGGACGAGTGAGCGCGCTCCATGCCGCCTCACGGCTGGCAAGAGGGTTCTGTGCGGCCTCCGGCTCGACGCCGCGGAAAAACTCCTCGCGCGCAGCCTCCAGGGAAGGCTGCGCCTCGTCGTTTTTCATCTGTCGCTGGCGCTCGCGGCGCTCGCAGTCGGCCGACAGAACCCCCTTGCCAGCCGCGAGGCGCCCCGTCGCTTGCGGAACCAACCGTCGTCAGTGAACCCTCCGCCCGTCGCATCGACGGGGACCCACTGCGGCCACGGCCCGATCCAGAGGGAGGCATGTGTGGACTCCGCGACCGCTTTCGAGCGGCGCCGATCGACTCCACATGAGACCGCGAGAAGGCTAGGGGGACCAGCGGGGTTTGAGTCGCCACCAGCGGAGCTGACCATCCCGGACGAAACGCGGGAGAATGGCGGCGCATCGGCACCGAGGTCGGCGTCTTGTTGGTGCTGAGAGCCCGTGTTTGAGTTGGACCCCGGGGTCCCGC
>DASYRM010000173.1:0-9469 GCA_036004405.1 Vicinamibacterales bacterium | reverse complement strand
GGCGGACCTCAAGAGGTCCGCCTCTACGTACCGGCCTGCCACTGCCGTATCGCGTCGATCGGGTAGAGCAGCATCAGGATGTTGAGCGTGAGGTTGTCCCGGATCATCAGGACCACGAACACCTCGAGCACCACCACCAGCGTGACGCTGGCCCACACCGGCAGGCGCCGCGCGAGCCAGAAGCCGCATATCATCGCGGCCACGTCGGACACCGAGTTCACGACGCTGTCGCCGTAGTAGTCGAGCGCAATCGTCGCGGTGCGATAGCGATCGATCACGAGCGGCGTGTTCTCGAGCACTTCCCACGCGCTCTCGAGCAGCACCGCAGCCAGGAACCGTGTGCCGATCGAGGTGCGTCGCGCCCCCAGCCACAGCAGCGCGTAGAACCCGATGCCGTGGATGACGTGCGAGAACGTGTACCAGTCGGTGAGGTGCTGCGAGTTCTCGGAGCTCTGCACGACGCCGTGCCACAGCTTGATGTCGCCGCAGCGGCAGATGGCCACGCGGCCCATGGAGAGCTCGATGGCGGCCGCGGCAGCCACCAGCGCCACCGCGGCCAGGGCGAACGTCCAGGTCCGGCGGCTGGTCACCGCGTCGCGGCGGTCGTCGTCGCCAGGCCGGCCTGCGCGCACTCCTCGGCGACGGTGAGATACCGCCGCACGGCGTCCTTGCCCACGACGTAGGGGTGCGCCGCGCCCGCTGTCCGCGCGTGCAGCGCGGGAATCTTGCTCTTCGAGCCGTCGAAGTTGGTGTGGTTCGACAGCAGCACGTCGGCGTTTGCACGGGCAGCGAGATCGCGGAAACGCCGCGCGGACGTCGCGTATTGCGTGAACCAGAAGCTCGCCGGCCGATCCGGCGTGATGTACGCCGCCGGGCCGCGCAGCCAGTTGAACGCCGTGCCGCCCCAATACGCCGCGACGTGCCGCCGGCCGCCGTCCTTCACCGGGATGAGCGACGAGATCGTGCCGAGCGTGTGCCCCGGCGTGAGGTAGAGCGTCACCGTGGTGTCGCCCAACGTGAGCTTCTGTCCGTCGGTCGCCACGATGTCGCGGGTGGGTTTCAGGTAGTTCACCTGCGTGCGACCCATCAGCTCCCAGTCCGCGGGCGACATCACGATGCGTGCGCCCCGTTTCTGCAGGAACCCGGCGCCGCCGATATGATCGCCATGCGCGTGGCTGATGACGACGTACTTGATCGCGGCGGGGTCGAGACCGAGCGCCTTCAATCCGTTGACCACTTCGTCTTCGACCGAGTAGTCGAAGATGGCGTCCATCAGGATGATGCCGGCGGAGGTGGTGATCGCCCACGCCGAGTATTCCGACTGTCCGACGAAGTAGACGTTGTCGAACACTTTGGCCGGTTCGGCGTGCCAGGTCGCGCGCGCGGGCGGCCCGGGGGCCGCTGGTGCCGCGGGGGCGGCGGGCTGAGCCGCGGCCGGCGGCCTGACGAGCTCGCACGTGACGCCGAAGAGCGCCTCGAACTCCTTGCCCGAGGCGGCGCGAGCCCGGGCCAGGTGATCGTCGACGCCCGCCTGCGTCTGCGCCCCGATGGCGCCCACCCCGAGCGCGAGGACCATCAGAACCACGACCTCTGCCGCGTGTGCGCGATGCCGCATCGGACCGCCTCCCTGCGCGTGGCAACCTCTGTGCAACGCTGCGCATCGTAACACCGTCGTGAGGGCCGTGGTTGACCGCGGGCGGCGCCGCGTGCGACGATATCTTTACCGTGAAGATTCTTTGCGGTTGAACTAATTCCGCGCTGTCCGCGTCTCCCTTCCAGGCGCCATCGCGCACCGAAAACCGAAGCACTACGGAAATGCCGAAGACCGTCCTTCGTGTCACGCCCCGTGAACGCCTGCTGGTGGCGCTCGATGAAGCCATCCGCAAGGTGGGCGCGCAGGCGGTGCTCATCAGCGACCTCGTCGCCACCCGGGTTGGCATCAACTCGACCGACCTCGAGTGTCTTGATTTGCTGCAGCTGGCGGGGCCGACCACGGCCGGCCAGATGTCCGCGCGCTCGGGGCTCACGACCGGCGCTACCACGGCCATGATCGACCGTCTCGAGCGGGCCGGATATGTGCGGCGCCGGCGCGACGCCGCCGACCGTCGGGTCGTGGTCGTCGAGACGCTCGAGCATTGCGGGTCGCACATTGCTCCGCTGTATCAGCCGATCCAGAAGGAGCTCGAGAAGCTTCACGCCCGCTACAGCAGCCGCGAGCTCGCCATCGTGGTTCGGTATCTGACCGAAGCGCTCGATGCGGGCGCCCGGTTCGTGGCGTGGCTGCAGACGCAGCCGTCACAGTCGAAGCACCCGGTCCGTCTTACTCACGTGACGCCGGGATCGGTTGGCGAGCCCGCCGGGCGGCGGTTTCAGGAACCCGCGCGCCGATCTGCGCGTAGGAAAAAGCGAGCTCCGCAGGAAAGCCCCAGTCCCAGGAAAGCAACGTAATGTCCAGCCGCGTTCTCCATACCCTTCGTCGGTCGGTTCTGATCGCCTGCGCCGTGGTCACGGTGGCCGGTGCCGCCCAGGCGCAGCCGCCGCAGTTGCCGCCGGCGTCGTCCGTTCCGTCAGGTCCGCTCACGCTCGAACAGGTGCTCTCCCTCGCGGAGGCGCGCAGCGAGTCGGTGGGCATTGCGCAGATCGGGGTGACGCGCACCGAGGGCGACGCCGTGCGCGCCCGCGCGAGCGAGCGGCCGCAGCTCTCGGCCGCCGCGTCGTACGACCGCTCGCTGGCCAACGAGTTCCAGGGCGTGTTCGACAACATCGACTTCGGCAACGGCTCGAGCGACAGCTCCAGCGGCGATGGCGGCGGCTTCGAAGATCTGCCGTTCGGTCGCGCCAACACCTGGCGGGCCACGCTGTCGTTCTCGCAGAACCTCTACTCCGGCGGCCGGATCGGCGCGCAGAAGCTGCTGGCGGGCCTCGGGCGTACCAGCGCGGAGCAGGCGCTGGTCGGTGCCCGGGCGCAGCTCCGGTTCGACGTGACGCAGGCGTATTACGACGCGCTGCTCAGCGAGCGCCTCGTCGTGATCGCGCAGGCCACGCTCGACCAGGCCGGCGCTACGCTGAAGCAGACGCAGGCCGGGTTCGATGCCGGCACGCAGCCCGAGTTCGAAGTGCTGCGCGCAACGGTGTCGCGCGACAGCCAGACGCCGCTGCTGATCCGGCAGCGCGCCACGCGCGATGTGGCGATGCTGCGGCTCAAGCAGCTGCTCGAGCTGCCGGCGGACTACGACCTTCGCCTGGCCGACGACCTCGGCGATCCGCGGCTGGCGCCCGCGGCGATCTTCGCCGAGCGGGTCGCGCCGGTGGAGAGCGCGCTGCGGACGGCCACCTCGGTGGCGGTGTCGCTGCCGGGCGCGCCGATGCCCGAGCGCAACGCCGTGGCGGAAGCCGGCACGACCGTCAGCCTGCGTGAGGCGGCGCTGAAAGCGGTCGAGGCCGAGCGCCTCCCGAGCGTCAGCTTCACGTCCAACTACAGCCGCATCGCGTATCCGACCGGCGCGCTGCCGGTGTTCGACCGCGCCAACTGGTCGCTCGGCGTTTCGATGAGCGTGCCGATTCTCACTGGCGGACGTCAGAAGGGCGACGAGATGGTGGCCCGCGCCGACGTGGAGCAGGCGCGACTGCAGCAGAAGCAGGTACAGGAGCTGGCGGCGCTCGACACGCGGTCGGCCTGGGCCGAGCTGGTGGCCGCCCGCTCGGCGTGGGAAGCCACCGCCGGCACCGTGCAGCAGGCGACGCGCGCCTACGAAATCGCGGACGTGCGCTACCGCGCCGGTGTGTCCACGCAGCTCGAGCTCTCGGACTCACGCCTGCTGCTGCAGCAGGCCGAAGCCAACCGCGCGCTCGCGGCACGGGATTTCCAGGTGGCGCGCGCGCGCGTGGCGCTCCTGCCAGAGCTGCCGCTCGGCGCGGGCGGTACCACCGGCGGTGCGGCGCGGCCCGCCACGGGGCAGGGCACGCAGCCGGCGGCGCCGCAACAGCAACAACAGCAAGGACGGGGACAGCTCACAAACGCGGCCGCGCAGCAGGGGCAGTCGCAGACGGGGACCAGATAGTCATGAGAATGATCACGGGGACCGCGGCAATCGGCACAGCCATGCTGGCCGCGGTGTTGGCGGCGGCGTGCGGCACCACGGAGGCCGAGAAGGCGCCGGTGGCCGCGAAGCCGGCCGCAGTGCAAATCGGCCCGGAGAACGTCGTGTCGGTGGAACAGGGCACCATCGTCGTCGGCCCGACTCTCTCGGGCGAACTGCGCCCGCAGCGCGACGCCAAGATTCGCGCCGAGCTGGGCGGGTCCATGCTCGAGGTGCACGTCGAGGAAGGGCAGACCGTGATGCGCGGCGCCCTGCTTGGCCGCATCGAGACGCGCACGCTCGACGACGCGCGCCAGTCGGCCTCGTCCGCGGTTCGCAACGCCGAGAACCAGCTGGCGGTGGCGCGGCGCGAGGTCGAGCGTACCGAGAAACTCGTCAACGCGGGAGCCATCGCGGCCCGCGACCTCGACCTGACCAAGAGCCAGGTGTCGGCGGTCGAGGCGCAGCTCGCTGACGCCAAGGCCCGCCTGGCGAGCGCCGAGCGTCAGCTCGGCGACGCGGTGATTCGCGCGCCCATCGGCGGCATCGTGTCGAAGAAGTCGGTCAACGTCGGCGACGTGGTCAGCCCGGGCACCGAGCTCTTCACCGTCATCGACCCTTCGTCGATGAAGCTCGAGGCGGCGGTGCCGTCGGAGGACCTGTCGCAGCTCCGCATCGGGGCGGCCGTCGAATTCTCGGTTCGGGGCTACGATCAGACCTTTGCGGGGCGCATCGAGCGGATTGCGCCGCAGGCCGACGCTACGACGAGGCAGGTGCCGATCTTCGTCGCCATTCCGAACGTGGGCGGGCGGCTGGTGGCGGGACTCTTTGCCGAAGGGCGCGTGGTGGCCGAAAAGGCGAGCGGCCTGGTCGTGCCGGTGAACGCGGTCAACACCACCACGCAGACCCCGTGGGTGCTGCGGGTGAACAACGGGAAGACCGAACGGGTGAACGTGACGCTCGGCCTTCGTGATCCACGGACGGAACGCGTGCTGGTGGGCTCCGGCCTGTCGGCCGACGACACGCTGCTGCGTGGAGCCTCGCAGGGCATCACGCCCGGTACCTCTGTTCAGTTGAGTGGGCGCTGACATGTATATCTCCGATACCGCCATCACCAAACCGGTTCTCACCGTCGTTGCGATGCTGATGTTCGTCGTGTTCGGCATCGTGGCGCTCACCCAGCTCGACACCGACGAGTACCCGGAGATCGACGCGCCCGTCGTGGTCGTGGCCGTGCCCTATCCGGGCGCCTCGCCCGATATCGTCGAGCGCGAAGTGGTGGATCCCATCGAGGAGGCCGTTTCGGGCATCAGCGGCATCGACCGGCTGCGCTCGAGCTCGCTCGACAGCTACGCGAACATCGTCGTCGAGTTCGACTTCTCCAAGGATCCGAAAGTCGCCACGCAGGAGATCCGCGACAAGATTTCTTCGATCCGCAACGATCTCCCCACCGAGATGGAGGAGCCGATCCTCACGCAGTTCGATCCGGCGGATCGGCCCATCGTGTCGCTCACGCTGTCGTCGCCGGGGCTGACGGGCGCCGAGCTCACGCGCATGGCGGATCCCGATATCACGCGCCGGCTGCGCGGCATCTCGGGCGTGGCGACGGTGAACCTGGTGGGGGCCATCGAGCGGGAGCTGGTGGTCGAGATCCGCCCGCGCGATCTCGAAGCCACCGGCGTCAGCGTCGGACAGCTCGTGCAGGCGCTACAGTCGCAGAACCTGGCGGTGCCGGTTGGCCGTCTCGCCGGCTCGCTCGAGGAGCGGACGATCCGCCTGAAGGGCCGCCTCGAGGCGCCAACCGATTTCAAGCAGCTGGTGGTGTCGCAGAAGGGTGGACGAATCGTACGGCTGGGCGATCTGGCCGACGTCAAGGATTCCACCGAAGAACCGCGCTCCTACGCCGCCTACAACGACGAAGAGGCGGTCGGCTTCGACATCCTCAAGTCCACCGGGTTCAGCACCACCGCCGTGGCCAACGAAGTGCGGGCCAAGGTGAAGGAAATCCAGCAAGGGCTCCCGGCCGGCGTCACTCTGCGGGTGGCGCAGGACGGCGGCGAGCGCGTGGACGCGTCGGTGAAAGGCGTCGAAGAAGCGCTCATCGAAGGTGCCGCGCTCACGGTGGCCGTCGTGTTCCTTTTCCTCAACTCGTGGCGGTCCACGGTCATCACCGGGCTGGCGCTGCCGGTGTCGGTGCTGGCCTCGTTCGTCGCCGTGTGGGCGTTCGGCTTCACGCTCAACACCATGTCGCTTCTGGGGCTGTCGCTCGCCATCGGCATCCTGATCGACGACGCCATCGTCGTGCGCGAAAACATCGTGCGGCACGTCGAGATGGGCAAGGATCACTTGAAGGCCGCCCACGAAGGCACGAGCGAGATCGGGCTGGCGGTGACCGCCACCACGCTCTCGATCATCGTGGTGTTCATCCCGATTGCCTTCCTCGGCGGCATGGCGGGGCAGTGGTTCAAGCCGTTCGGCCTGACGATTGCGTCGTCGGTGCTGGTGTCGCTCTTCGTCTCGTTCTCGCTCGACCCGATGCTCTCGGCCTACTGGCCCGACCAGCACGGTCCGCTGCACACGCGCTGGTTCATCAGCCGCTGGCTCGGCTACTTCAACCTGTGGTTCGACCGGCAGGCCGAGCGCTACAAGGGCGTGATCGCCTGGGCGCTCGACCATCGCTACTCGATGATCGGGCTCGCGCTGGCGACCTTCATCGGCGCGCTGGCGCTGCCGGCGTTGGGCATCATCCCGGGCGCGCTGGTGCCGATCCAGGACAACTCGATGTTCTCGATCGACCTCGACGTGCCGCCGGGCTCGAATCTCGAATACGCCAAGGCCAAGGCGCAAGAGGTGTCCCGCATCGCCCGCAAGCGGCCCGAGGTGGCCTACACCTACATTGCGATGGGCCGCGAGGGCGACGTCGTGGACGAGGGCTCGGTGTTCGTGAAGCTGCTGCCGAAGGCCGAGCGATCGCGGATCCAGGCCGAGATCGAGGCCGACATCCGCTCCGAGATCAGCAAGATCAGCGGCGTCATGGCGTCGATCAGCGGCGGGTGGAACCCGGGAGAGAAAGCGATCCAGATTCAGATCAAGGGGCAGCAGGCCGGCGAGCTGACACGCCTGGCGCAGCAGGTGGCGGCGGAAATGCGGCAGGTGCCCGGCGCGGTGGACGTGGACCTCTCGACCAAGGGGCAGAAGCCGGAGCTCGAGGTGCAGATCGATCGCGGCCTGGCGGGCTCGCTCGGTCTCACCGTGGGCCAGGTGGCGCAGGCGCTGCGGCCGGCGTTTGCCGGCATCGACGTCGGCGACTGGGTCGATCCGTCGGGCGAGACGCGCGACGTCACGATTCGTCTCGCACCCGCGGCGCGCACCGTGGTAGCCGACCTGGAATCGATGCCGCTCGTGGTGCCCGGACCGGACGGGACGACGAAGACGATTCCGCTCGGGCAGGTCGCCCACATCAACCCGGGATTGGGGCCGGCGCGCATCGACCACCTCGATCGCGATCGCGTGATCAACGTCGAGGCGAACACGGAAGGCGCGGCGCTGTCGGAAGTCGTGAACGCCGCCACGGCGCGCATCGAGCAGAACGTGAAGTTCCCGGCCGGCTACGGTCTCAGCCAGGGCGGCCAGACCAAGGACCAGCAGGAGATCTTCACGCAGATGCTGCTCGCCATCGGCGTGGCGGTGATGCTGATGTACTTCGTGCTGGTGGTGCAGTTCGGGTCGTTCCTCGAGCCGTTCTCGATCCTGCTGTCGCTGCCGTTGTCGCTCATCGGCGTCATGCTCGCTCTCTACTTCACCAAGACGCCGCTCGACATCATGAGCATGATCGGCGTGGTGCTGCTCGTGGGCATCGTGGCGAAGAACGCGATTCTGCTCATCGATTTCGCGAAGTGGTCCGAGGAGTCGGGGCTGGAGCGCCGCGAAGCGCTGATTCAGGCCGGCCGCGTGCGGTTGCGGCCGATTCTGATGACTACCTTCGCGCTCGTGGCCGGCATGATTCCGGTAGCCTTGGGCAGCGGCGAGGGCGGCGACTTCCGGGCCCCGCTCGGCATCTCGGTGATCGGCGGCGTCATCACTTCGACGCTGCTGACGCTGCTGGTGATTCCGACCGTCTACGAATCGCTGGCCGACACGCGCGACTGGATCATCGCGCGCATCCGGGGCGAGAAGCGGCATCATAAGAAGGCTCACGAGCCCGGCGCGCCGCTGGTGGCGCCCGATCGGGCCCGGCTCACCGACGCGTAGCGTCGGTAAGGCGGACACTGTTTAATGCATAACGCATTCGTTCCCGAGACCCTCGAGGGGTGGAGCCTGCTCCACCTGCTGTACCGCGTGAAGTGGGACGAGGTCCGCGCGCTCTCCGACGCGGACCGCGCCCGCCTGGCCGACGAAGCCGTGGCGGCGGTGTCCGGCGACGGCCCCACGGCATTCGCGCAGATGCTGGGCCACAAGGCCGACCTGATGGTCACCTGCTTCCGCCGCAGCTTCGACTCGCTGGCGGCGTCGCAGCTCGCGTGGTCGCGCACCGGGCTGGCGAAGTATCTCGAGCCGGCGACATCGTACGTGTCGATCGTGGAGCTTGGGATGTACGAGATGACGGCCAAGATCCACGAGCAGCTCGGCGCGAAGTTCAAGCCGGGCAGCGAAGAGTTCGAGAAGGCGTTCGACGCCGAGATGGAAACGCAGCGCGGCCGCGTGCAGAACCGGCTGTTCGGCGAGGTGCCGCCGTTCCGCTACGTCTGCTTCTATCCGATGAACAAGCGACGCGGCGAGGCGCTCAACTGGTACAGCGAGACCTTCGAGCGCCGCGCGCTGATGATGCGCGAGCACGGCATGATCGGCCGCCACTACGCCGGCAAGGTGACGCAGATCATCTCGGGCTCGATCGGCTACGACGACTGGGAATGGGGCGTGGACCTCTACGCGCCCGATCCGGTGACCTTCAAGAAGCTCATTTACGAGATGCGCTTCGACGAGGCGAGCGCCAAGTTCGCCGAGTTCGGCCCCTTCTACACAGGCCTGCACTTCTCAGCCTCGCAGCTCGGCGCGTTCCTCAACGGCCAGGTCCCCGCCCTTCAACTCTGATGTCGTAGAGGCGGACCTTCAGGTCCGCCTGTCTTTCTGAGCTCCGTGTCCGCCTCACGGGTGGCAGGAGAGTTCTGTGCGGCCTCCGGCTCGACGCCGCGGAAAAACTCCTCGCGCGCAGCCTCCGGGGAAGGCTGCGCCTCGTCGTTTTTCATCTATCGCTGGCGCTCGCGGCGCTCGCAGTCGGCCGACAGAACTCTCTTGCCGCCCAGGAGGCATCTCGTCGCGCGAGTCGATCTGCGGCCACGGCCAGACCGACCGGGAGGCATGTGGGTGCTCCGCGACCGCGTTCGAGCGGC
>DASYRM010000172.1:0-3052 GCA_036004405.1 Vicinamibacterales bacterium | reverse complement strand
GCGCCCCTCGTAGTCGCGCGCCAGCCGCGCCGCCTTCACCTGCTGCAGCGTCATCCCCTTCTTGATCGCGTCCTGAATGCGATCGCGGACGATCGTCAGCATGTCGCGGTACTCGACGACGTCCGCTTCGTCGGCGATCCGCCCGTGGCCGGGGATGACGTAGGTGCCGGCTTCCTGCTTGTCCTTCGGTACCGTGATCTCGATGACGCGATTGACGGCGGCGATGACGCCGTTCAGCGTGCCGCCCTGCTCGACGTTGATCACGGGAAACGTCGTGTTGATGTAGACGTCGCCGGAAAAGACGACGTCCGACTTGCGGAAGTAGACGATGACGTCGCCGTCGCCGTGGGCGTTCGGCTGGTGCAGCATCTGCACCGGCTCACCGTTGAAGTACAGATCGTTGCGGCGCACGAAGAAGGTGTCGGTCGGCCACGCCGCCGACGGCGCCGCGGGCTGCGCCCCCTGCGGCTCGCTCAGCCGCCGCAGGACGGCCTCGTGCGCGATGATCTTCGCCGCGTTCGCCGCGCCCGCGCCGGCCTGGCCGGCGAAGTTGCCGGCGATGATCGAGCGGCCGGCTTTCGCAATCACCGCGTTGCCGCCGGTGTTGTCGGCGTCGGCGTTGGTGTTGAGGATGAAGCGGATGGGCTTGTCGCCGGCCAGCCGCCGGATCTCGCCGAGAATCTTCTCGGCCACCGCCGGAGTGCCGGTGTCGACGACGAGCACGCCGTCGCTGCCGATCTGCGCCGCGACGTTGACGCCGCCGGCGGTGATCAGCCAGACATTCCCCTGGACGTTGCGCGACCGGACGTCGGGCTGCTGCGCCGACAGCGGCGGGCCGGCGGTAAACGCCGCGCCGCAGGCGGCGGCGCACGCCAGCAGACGAAGCCGCCGCGCGATCACCGCTTCACCAGCTTCTTCGCGAACTCGGGCAGCGCCGTCTCGGCGCCGCCGCGCGTCGCCTCCAGCGGCAGGTTGTGCTTCTTCGCGAACTCGCCGATGTACGGGTTCTGGCCGGGCAGGTGGTGCGGCACGTCGCCCGGATCGCGATCGACTTCCACCGCCGGCTGGCACGGATACGGCTGCATCGCCGTCTGCGTCGTCAGGCGGAAGCCGTTCGTCTTGATCAACGGCTCGGTGAGGTAGACCGGGTCCTCGATGATGTAGGTGTGCGTGAGCAGGTCGCCGTGGCGGAAGAACCGCTCGGTGAGCCGCGCGCGGTCGCTCAGCGGCAGGCCGTTGCGGCGGATCCATCCCGCCTTCAGGTGCGTCGTCGTCACGACGAGCACGTTGGCCTCCCAGCGGCCGGTCGAGAAGCCCTGCCAGGTGTGGGGATCGAACTCGGGCGGATGCGGCCGGCCGTCCATCCAGATTTCACGCCGCTGCTCCATCCACTGGATGTGCGTGTCGAGCTTCGTCAGCTGGAAGCTGGTGGCGTCGTAGTTGGCGGTGATGCGCAGGTTGCCGACGCCGCGGAACCCGTAGGTGGAGGGGTGCGGCTTGCACGTGTGCTCCTCCATCGTCAGGATGCTGGCGTCCCAGGATTCGCCGCGCAGGCGCATGGCGTCGTTGATCGGCAGGCCGAGGTAGTCGCCGATGTCCGGGCCGGGCCCGCGCTCGACCTGGTCCTCGTGCATGATCGGCGCCCAGATGCCCGACAGATCGATCTGCGCGGAAGCGGGCGGCGCGGCGGCGAGCTGCAGCAGGGCGCAGGCGGCGAGCGTATTCAGCAGCTGTTTCATGCGGTCCTCGAACGTGGTGAGAGGCGCGACGATGGCATGCGCCTCGCGAGTGCGGCTAGTAAAAAACGGACACGGCGGCCGTCCGCTGATGCGAAACACCAGGCTCCATGTACTCGGGGTCGTGCGCACCGGGGCCGGAGAAGTCGCGTCCGGTCGGGCCGATCTCACTGAGGAGCCGCGACGGCGGCGCGCCGGTGAGCGACTTGAAGTCCTTCACCAGATGCATCTGATCGAAGTAGCCGGCGCGCTGGCTGACGTCGGCCCAGGTCCGCGACGGCCGCGCCGTCTTCAGCGCCAGGGCGAAGGCGAACCGCGCCACCTTGGCGTAGTGCTTCGGCCCCATGCCCGCGTGCTCGACGAACCGCCGGCGGAACTGACGGTCGCCGAGGCCGGCGCGCGTTGCGAGGGTCCACGCGTCGACGCCGCCGTGCGCCGCCGCGAGGGCCTGTGCCGCGCGGTCCACGGGGTGCACCTCACCGGCACGCCACAGCCGCGTGGCCAGATAGCCGTCGAGCGCGCATGCCATGTCGTTGGGCCGGGCGGCCGCTTCGATGCGCTCCAGAACGCTGGCGATGGCCGGGCCAATCACGTCCGCCGCCGGGTGCGCGTAATCGGCGAGCGCGGATGAATCCTCGCCAAAGAGCCGATGGAACCCACCCGGCTGGAACAGCGCGAAGAACCCCTCGACAGGGCCGGGACGGAGGTCGACCCAGTGGCGCGTCTGCGGGCCGATCACCGCCGCGCGCTCCACTGTGTCGATCCCCTGCAGCCGATGGTCGAAGACGCGGCACGCGCTTCGCGGATAGAACGCGAGCCGCGTGTCGAGCACCGGCAGCACGGGATGCGGCGCGGTCGCGGTGCGGTGGATGTACACGTACCACCGCACGAATTCGCGCAGCGCCGGTGCGGGTTCGAGCCAGCTGATCATGGCGCCACACGCATCTTTCACGATGTGCCTCTGACGTCGTTGCCGCCGCCGACGGTGCCAGGAATGATGCGGCGCTGCGAAGGTATGCGCCCGCGCCGGTAGGGTCTAACAGAAACGCAGCCGAAATGAGCAGAATCCTGCGCAGGTCAGGATTCCGGTCATCGATGCCTCGTTTCTGGAAGCCGCAGACGGACGCGTCCGCTACCGTGCCTAGGTCGTCAGGCGTCCGACCGCCGGTAGGCGGCGGGAGAAACGCCCGTTTGCCGAATCATCCAGTGCGAGAGATGGCTTTGCGAGGAGAACCCCACGGACAACGCGACGTCGACAATCGGCATGTCCGTATTGCGCAGCAGCTCCTTGGCGCGCTCGACCCGCCGCATCAGGA
>DASYRM010000171.1:0-3781 GCA_036004405.1 Vicinamibacterales bacterium | reverse complement strand
GCGGCCCTGGTGGCTCTTGTGGCCGCCGCGGTGCTCGCTGTTCCGCTGGCGCAACTTCCGGCGACAGCGCGCCGCTTCGACGCGGCGATGGCTGCGGCCGGGTTTGCGCGCCCGGGCCTGTCAGATGTGACGTCGGGCGCGCCGCCGCGGCCGGTCGGGGTGCGCCGCGGCGTGGCCGTAGCGGCGGCGGGGGGCGCGCCGCTGATCGCCGATATTCACGCGCGCGCCGGCGTGCACGATGCGCCGCTGCTCGTCCAGATCTACGGCGGTGCGTGGCAGCGGGGCAGGCCCGGTGACGACGAGTGGTTCGCCCGCCACTTTGCCGAACGGGGCTACGTGGTGGCGGCGATCGACTACCGGCATGCGCCCGCCGCGCGGTGGCCCGCGCAGATCGAGGATGTCCGCGCATCGCTTGCGTGGCTGCGCGCTCACGCGCGCGAGCTTGGCGCCGACCCCGACCGCCTGGTGCTCGTCGGGCGCTCGGCGGGCGCGCAGCTCGCGCTCGTGGCCGCCTATCAGGATCGGGCGCCGGCGGTGGCCGGCGTGGTGAGCTTCTACGGCCCCGTGTTTCTGGCCGACGGATGGCGCGAGCCGCCACGGCCCGACCCGCTGAACGTGCGGGCCGTGCTCGAGACCTATCTTGGCGGCACGCCGGACCAGGTGCCGGACCGCTACGCCGCCGCGTCGCCCATCACCTATCTCTCGCCGCAGGCGCCGCCGACGCTGCTCGTCTACGGCAGCCACGATCACGTCGTCGAGGTGCGGTTTGCGCGCCGGCTCGAAGCGCGACTGCACGAGGTGGGCGTGCCCGCCGTCCTCCTCGAGATTCCGTGGGCCGAGCACGCGTTCGACGTGCTGCCCCACGGCCTCAGCGCGCGGGTGGTGCTTTCCTACACCGAGCGGTTTCTTGCCGGCCTGCCGGGACTGCGCCCTCGAGCCGGATCCGCGCTCGAGTCTGTACACTGACAGGGTGACCCTCATCCTGCGAGCCGGAAGGACCGTGCTTGCCGCCATGGCCGTGCTGGGCCTGGCCGCGCCGGCTCACGCGGCGGAGTGGTTCGTCGTCCCCGGGGGCGTCGGCACCGGGAGCGGGAGCTTTCCCTTCGGGCGCATTCAGGACGCACTGAACGCGGCGCGCGCCGGCGACGTGATCACCGTGGCGCCCGGCACCTACGGGGAAACGCTGTCCACCGTCCGCAACGGCGCGGCGGGCGCGCCGATTACGCTTCGCGCCGCCCAGCCGCGCGCCATCGTCGTCACCCGCGCCGGCCGGGTGCTGAGCGTGGGCCATGCGTACTTCGTGGTGGACGGGCTGGTGCTCGACGGGCAGTACGGCGCCGACGATGTCGTGCGCGTCACGAGCACCGGCGACTTCCTGGAGCTGCGCAATACGGAGGTCCGGCGCTCCTCCAAGGACCTCATCGATCTGGCCAGTCCGGAAGGCGTGGTGATTGACGGGTGCCTGATCCATCACGCGCTCAACGCCGCCGACGGACGAACCGATGCACACGGCGTGGTGGCGGGCGCTGTGCACAACCTGACGATCCGCGACACGGAAATCCACACGTTCTCCGGCGACGGTCTGCAGGTCGACCCCGGTCGTGCGGCGCCGGGCTGGGATGGCGTCACGGTGGAGCGCTCGAAGATCTGGCTGGAGCCGCTGGCGGCCCCCGAGAACGGGTTCGCCGCCGGCGTCGTGCCGGGCGAAAACGCCATCGACACCAAGCAGGCCGCCACCAACGTCCGTTCGCGCCTCGTCGTCCGCGACACGGTTGCGTCGGGCTTCCGCGGCGGCCTGATCAACAACATGGCGGCGTTCAATCTCAAGGAGTACGTGGACGCCACGCTCGACGGCGTCACCGTGTTCGACTCGGAGATCGCTTTCCGGCTGCGCGGAGCGGGCACGGGAGCGCGCGTGCTGGTGCAGAACGCCGTCGTGCACGATGTGCTGACCGCGTTTCGCTACGAGGACAACATCCAGAACGTGCGGATTTGGAACAGCACGGTGGGGCTGAAAGTGACGCGGGTGTTCCAGGCGGTCTCGGCGCTCACGGCGACGATCGACGTGCGCAACCTGCTCACGATTCAGGCGCTGCCAACCGAGCTGCGTGCGCCGTCCAACCTGCTCGTGGCGGTGACGGCGTTCGTCAACGCGACCGCTCACGACTACCATCTCGCGGCGGGATCGCCGGCCGTCGATGCCGGCGAGCGTCTGGCCGACGTCACCATCGACCGTGACGGCGTCGAACGGCCGCAAGGGAGCGCCTACGATGTCGGCGCCTACGAGACGGCCGTGGCCGAGGCGCGCGTGCGGCGCGCGCGCTGATAGGATCGTCGGCGTTCGATGCGGAATCTGGTGATTGGAATCGTGCTCGCGGCCGCGCTGGCGCTGGCCGTGTCGCCCATCCGGGTGGCGGGCATCGACGCCTGGAAGATCGTGCTCGCCGCGATCGGCGCCGTGCTCGTGGTCACGGCCGGACGGGGAAGCACCCCTACCCGGCCTACCTGACCTACATTCTTTCTTTGAGCACCTTGAGCCACGGCCCGGCGGCGGCCGTCGGCTCCACCTTCCGCTCGACGACGATGTTCCTGGTGCTGTAGCCGACGCCGTAAATCTTCTCGTTGGCGTCACGGTCGGCCCGGATGGTCGAGCCCGCCAGGCTGACGCCGGCGAACAGCCCGCGCGAGCGCGAGTAGCTGAGAATCTGCGCCTGCAGCTTGTAGTCGGTCGACGCCGTCGCTTCGCGTCCCACGGGCCCGGCGGCCACCGAGGCATCGCCGCCGATCTTGAACGTGTTCTGCGCCAGGTTGTCGATGCCGCGCTCGTTGACGACCACGAGCACGATGTCGGTGGCCTGCCCGCCGATCTGCAGCCCGACGCTGCCGCCGGTCAGCGTGACGAACGCGGGCGCCGACCATCCAGAGGCCGACTTGACGCTCATCACGCCTTTGCCGCGCTGCGCGCCGATGAGCAGCGCGCCTTTGACCGTGGAGGGAATGACGACAACGGCCTGCGCCTTCTCGATGATGGCTTCTGGCACGCCCTTGTCGGGCGCTGACAGGACCTCGTCGAGCACACGGGCAGCCTCGGCGAGGCGGTCGGTCTCGACGCCCTGCGCGGCGGCGAGATGCGGAAGCAGCGTCAGCGTGAGAGCCGCGAGAACGGCGGCGGCCTTGATCGTCATGGGGAGTCTCCTCTCGAAGACGCCCAGGTTATCACTGTCGCCCGCGGACGCGGGCGACAGGCCGTATCTGGCAAACCGGCTTAACGCCGGTTCGGGCGCGGCCCGCACAAGACGCGGACCGCGCGGCAGCGTCTGGCAAACCGGCTTAACGCCGGTTCGCGATTTGATTAACCGACTCCGGCGACCGGTTTGGTGATGGTGCCGACGTCGTCGATGCGCGACAGCTCCGCACGCGGGTTGTTGAACCGCTCGCCCGCCTCGATGACGACGCTGCTGTGCAGGAGGTCCGTGTCGCGGATGCCGCGCTTCACTTCGAGGTCGATTTTGTGAGTGCTGAGCTTGCCCGGCTTCTGGATGGACGCCAGATTGGCCAGCACGTCGCTCTCGCGAATCGGCAGCCCGCAGCGCTTGGCGTTCTGGAACAGCCAGTTGAGCGCGAGGCCGTTGAGCGTCGGGTTGTTGTTGCCGCCGCCGACGTCCGAGTGGACGCCGCGGAACCAGACCTCCTGCAGCACGACGCCGGTCGTGGGCCCGCTGCCCGACAGCCGGGTCAGCGGAAAGAGCAGGCGCGTCTCGTCGAGCGCCATCGCGTGGTA
>DASYRM010000170.1:0-5335 GCA_036004405.1 Vicinamibacterales bacterium | reverse complement strand
GATGCCCATGCGTCGTATCGTCAGTCCTTTACGAGGTGACTCCTCAACCGGAGAGCCGGATGCGGGAGACCCGCCCGTCCGGTTCGGAGGGAGGGGCGCGCGAAACCAATCGCGTGTCCCTACCCCTATCGCGTCCAGCGGCTGGTGTGCCATCGCAGCCGGTTCCGGCGCGGTCGAGAAGCGTTCTCGCGAAAATGACCACGCCTCCCATCCGGCCGTGGCGCACGGCAGGGGGTCTGAAGACCGCCCTCTACATCGCTACCGAAGTCCTTCGGTGAGCTCGATCTGCACGCCCCAAGGGTCGGCGATCATCGCGGTCGCCACCCCGCCCATCGCCTTGTTCGATTTCTTGTAGCCCTCGGTGAGCTTGATGCCCTTGGCCTCGAGCTCTTTGACGAACGCGGGCAGGTTGCGCACCTCGAAGCCCACGTGATCGGTGGCACGCCCCTTCGTGGGCACGTGCGTCACGCTCTGATCGCCTTCCCAGCGGAAGAAGTTGAGGCTGTAGCCGACGCCCGGAAGATCGGCGCCGGCAAAATAGTCGGTGAACGTGTTCGGGCCTGTCCGCTCGGTGGCGTTCAGCGCCCGCGCGTACCAGTTCCGCATCTCGACGTACTGCTTGTTGATGAAGTGAATGTGGTGGTAGGCGATGCGCGCCGGCGTCTTCTCGGCGCTGGTCACCAGCTCCACCTTCGTCCCGTCGGGACCGAGGATGTAGGAGAAGCGCCCGTAGGGCGGCTGCGTGCCCTGCGCCGCCGCCGCTTCCTTTCCCGGCACGGGCTCGCGACCGCTCGTCAGCGTGTAGCCCGCCGCCACAATCCTGGTGGTGAGGGCCGGCACGTCCGGCACCGCGAAGCCGATGTGATCGAAGGCGGTGCCGCGATTCGGGCCGCTCGGCTTCTTCTGCTCGAAGAACAGCAGGATGCCGGGAAAGCGGACCACGTCGGCGTTGCCGATCTTCTCGGCCGTGCCCCCCAGCGTGTCCACCCAGAACTTGCGGTGCTCGGCCACGCTCGTGGCTTCCATGTGGAAGTGCCCGACGACGATCGGAGCGTCCTTGTTGAGGAGCTGAGCCGACGCGCGCGGCGCGAACGCCGCGATGAGCACCGCCGTGACGACCGCGAGACGAAGGTGTGTGCCGATCTGCATGGCGCGGATGGTACTACGCCGCGCCGTAGCGCGAAGCGCGAAGGAGGGTTATCGGCGCATCAGCTCGTAGACCCCGTCGATCACCGCCTGCGGCTGGCTGCTGGCGATCATGTGATCGCTGCCCGGCACCACGCGCCATGCACCGCCGTCCGAGCGAGACGCCATGGCCCGATGCGCGGTCCGCATGGCCGGTTGCATCCAGGCGACGGCCCAGTCGAGCCATGGTGGCGCGAGGTTCAAGCCAGACTCGGCGCTCAACGCCACGATGCGGATGTCGCGTCGCTGCGGCGGCGCCTGCGCGAACGCCTGGCGCGTTTCGGCATACCCATGGACCAGGGCGCAGAGCGTCTCCCACGGCCCAGGCCGATATGTCACGGCCGCCGATCGCGCCCCCACGTCCGATTTCGACGGATCGAAACGGAACGGATCCACCAACCGGATGAGGCCGAAGCGCGCGGCGGCCGGTGCTCCGACGCACGCGGCCCTCCACCGCGTCCACGGTACATGAGGCTCGACGTCACGCAGCACGTCGCTGGTCCCGGCATCGGCGAACACGACGCCCGCCACCCGCTCGGGATGGCGCCTCATCAGCAGTTCCGCGGTCAATCCACCGACCGACGAGGCGACGACGACGGCGCGCGCACCCGGCGACACGGTATCGATCACGCGGAGCGCGTCGTCGGCAAGCGTGCCGATCGAGAGCGGATCGGGCCCCGGGTCGCTCCACCCGGCGCCGGCGCGGTCGTAGCTGCACACTCGCATGCGACGCGCCAGCGTCTCGCGCGCTTCCGAAAAGCTCAGGGAGTTGCCGAACCCGGGGGGCTCGAACACGACCACCGGGGAGCCGCCGCCGATGCACACCAGGTGCAGCCGGCGCCCACCCGCGTCGATGAACCGCCCCGGCGGCGGGAAGCGCCGGACATCTGCCGCTTCCGCCCTCGACTCGTACCAGCGGCCGGCGGCAGCCGCGAGCAGTATCGCCGCGACGAACGAGAGGACGACCCGGAGGAATAGCCGCACGGCGCGGATGCTACTACGACCCCTTCGCGCGTCGCCCGAGGGCGCGGCGGGGCTTGCCCTCCGCAGCGCGAAGCGCGAAGGAGGGTCAGTGCACGCGGAGGGCGAGCACGTCGAGGATGTTCGAGAAGTCGTCGGTCCAGAGCGGCGCACCGGGCCCGGCCGCCGGCGGCGTCCACGCCGTGTCCCGCGTGAGCGCGCCGAAGTCTTCGCGCGCGCGAGCCAGTACCAGCCACTGCGACGGCGCCTTGTCCTTCGGCCAGTCCTCGGACTTCCGCACGTCGCGCATCTCGAGCGCGACGAGCCCGTGCGCGGCTGCGAGGCGTCCCACCAGGCCGGCGAGACGCAGGTGCCGGTTCGACACGTGCACCGCCAGCACACCGTGCGGCGCCAGGCGCGACAGGTACACGTCCACGGCCTCCTGCGTCAGCAGGTGCATTGGAATCGCATCCGAGCTGAACGCGTCGAGCGCGATCAGCTGGTACTGTGCGCCGTGTCGCGCGGCCAGCGACAGGCGCGCGTCGCCCAGCACCACCCGGCAGCGGTCGCCGCAGTCGTTCAGGAACGTGAAATAGCGACCGTCGCGGGCGATGCGTTCGATCGCGGGATCGATTTCATAGAAGGTCCAGTGCTGCCCCGGCTGCACGTAGGTCGCCAGCGTGCCCACGCCCAGACCGATCGCGGCCACCTGGCCGGGCTCGCGCAGCCGCGGCACCGCGTCCATGAGACGTCCGAACGGGCCGGTGCGATGGTAATAGGTGAGCGGCTCGTGGCGGCGCGCCGGCTCGATGCCCTGCCGGCCGTGCAGCGTCGTGCCGTGCGACAGCGATCGGGCCCCGCCCTTGGGATCGAACGTCACCCGGTAGGCGCCGAAGAAGGTCCGCTCGGCATGCAGCTCGGTTTCGCCCTCCATCCTCACCCAGGGCGACGCCAGGAGAAACGTGCCGGCCACGGCCGCCAGCGTCATTGCCCGGTCGCGGCGCATGAGCGCAAAGCAGGCACAGATGGCCAGGGCCGCGACGTGGGCCGGCGAACGCGACGTCGTCCACGGCCCGAACAGCACCGCCGCGGCCACCACGACCGCTGCCACCGGCAGCCATACATCGATCGCCTGCCGCGGGCGGCGCGACGGATCGGCCGGGCGCAGGAACGCCACGGCCGCGAGGGCCAGCGGGTACTCGACGATGCGCGAGAAGAGCACCGGCGCCGCGAGCGTGTTGAACAGCCCGCCAACCATGCCGCCGAACGCGAGCCAGAAGTAGAACTCGGTGAGGTGCCGCGGCGAGGGGCGATCCGTCGCGAGCCGCCCGTGGCACAGCATGGCCGCAGCCAGGAACGGCGCCAGGTGCATGACGAGCGCCGGCAGGAGCGGCAGCTGCACGCGCAGCATCATGGCGACCGCCAGGCCGAGCAGCAGCGCCGGCAGGAACCGATCGGCCAGCCGGGTGGCGCGTTCGCGCGCCTGCCCGAAGGCCAGGATGAACGTGAGGAGATAGAGACCGAGCGGCACCACCCACAGCAGCGGGACCGGCGCGATGTCGGTCGTGAGCGCGGTGGTCACGCCGAGCATCAGGCTCGACGGCACGGCGGCGAGCGTGCACCAGCGCGCGCGCTGCCTCCAGGTGAGCGACGCCTCCGCGGCGGCCGGCCGGTCTGGCGCCTCGGCGTCCGCCGCGCCGGCGCGCAGCGCGAAGCGCGCGGCCACCGCGCAGGCCAGCACCAGCAGGACGAACGCCGCGTAGCCGATGGTCCAGACGCGCGTCTGACGGCTCAGGCCGAGCAGCGGCTCCACCAGCGTCGGGTAGACCACGAGCGCGGCCAGGCTTCCGGCGTTGCTGGCCGCGTACAGGAAGTAGGGGTCGCGCGCCGACTCGTGACGGGTTGATGCGAACGTCGCCTGCAGCACCGAGGCGCTGACGGCCAGCGCGAGGAACGACGGCCCGACCGTGGTCAGCAGCGCCACCAGCAGCCACGAGAGCGGGGCCTGCGTGGCCTGCGGCGCCGACGCCGGGTCCAGGCCGAGACGAACGAACATGAGCGGCAGGAGCGCCAACCCGGCGTACACCAGCAGGCGCACCGGCGCGACGACCGCCCGCGACAGCACGTGGGCGCCGCCGTAGCCGGCCAGCAGCATCGCCTGGAAGAACACCACGCAGCCGTTCCACACCATCGGCACGCCGCCCAGCACCGGCAGCATCTGGCGAGCCACCATCGGCTCGACCGCGAACATGAGGAACGAGCTCAGAAAGAGCGTCGTGGCAAAGAGCGGCACGAGGGCGCGCGTGGCCGCACGCGGCCACGCGGACGCCGACGCCACGGGCATCGCGGGCACCACCGCGTTGATCTGGGGGGTATCCAGCACACGAGGAAACGTGCAACCGGCATACCCGTGCAACGGTCAGCAGCGCCGTGCGAGAGCGGCGAACCGGCGGCTGGGCCGCGACGGGATTCTGACCGGCGGCGTCAGGATCGTGCGCGGGGACCGCGGGCTCATCCGCCGGCAATCGCTCCGACGATCATGAACGGCTCGACGCCGCGCACGACCGGCTCGGGCAAGAGCAGGTCGGGCGCCTCGAGCGACAGGTCGTCCTGACAGGCGAAGAAGCGCAGAAACGGCCGGCGCTTCTTGCTGACGTGATCGCGGATCGTCCCCTGCAGCACGGGATAGCGCGCCTCTACCGCATCGAGCAGCGCGCCGAGCGTGACCGGCGCTTCGACCGACACTTCCACCTCGCGCCCGACGCGGGCGAGCGTCTGCAGATGCTGTGGCAGCTCCACGCGGATCACGGCAGCGTCTGCACCTCCACCGACAGCACCGCCGGCAGATCGCGCACGATGGGCGCCCACGTATCGCCGGAGTCGGCCGAGGCGTAGACCTGCCCGCCCGTCGTACCGAAGTAGACGCCGCATGAGTCGAGGCGATCCACGGCCATCGCGTCGCGCAGCACGTTGACGTAGCAGTCCTGCTGCGGCAGCCCTTTGGTGAGCGGCTCCCAGTCGTTGCCGCCGGTGCGGCTGCGGTACACGCGGAGTTTACCGTCAGGTGGAAAATGCTCCGAGTCGCTCTTGATCGGCACAACGTAAATAGTGTCCGGCTCGTGCGCACGCACGTCGATTGCAAAGCCGAAGTCGGTGGGCAGGTCGCCGCTGATCTCGTGCCAAGACTCGC
>DASYRM010000169.1:0-46385 GCA_036004405.1 Vicinamibacterales bacterium | reverse complement strand
GCTTTAGCCGGCCCATGGGCCGCCTGAAGGCGGCCCCCACGTACGTCTCCCTAGTTCTCGGCGCCCGCGCCCCGGCCGCGACCCGCCGGAGCGCCGCCCGCGGGCGCCGGGCGCGGCAGCGCAAACGCCATGAGCTGCGCTCCAAAGCCCGCTCCCTGCGCCGAACCGCGTACGCCGACCACCACGTACTGCCGGCCCTGATAGACGTAGGTCATCGGCAGGCTCGTCTGCGGCCCCGGAATGGCCGTCTGCCAGACGTCCGCCCCGGTCGCCTTGTCGTAGGCGTGAAACACTGCCCCGCCGCCGGAACCTTCGCCCGCGAACAGCAGCGTCTTGGTCACGAGCAGGCCGGCCTGCGACGCGTTGCCCGTCTTGGGAATGTTCATGCCTTTGAGTGCGGGGGTGTCCTTCACCGCCTGCGGCGTGTCGCCGTTGGGAATCATCCAGGCGATTTCGCCCTTGTTCATGTTGTAGGCGGTGATGCGGCCGTACGGCGGCTTGAGCAGACGCAGCCCCTGGATCGTCGGCAGCTGCCCGCCCATCGTGTAGTCGGAGTCCACGCGCGACTTCGCGTGGTCCACGTTGGGCTCGAGGCCCACGACGCCAGGCGTGGTGGTCGAGCCGACATACACGAAGCCGGTCTCGGGATCGGAGGCCCCGCCCGGCCAGTTCGCCCCGCCGCCAAGGCCCGGCACCTGGATCGTGCCCTTGTTGGTAGGCGAGGCCAGCGTCGGAGGCGTGAAGATCGGGCCGAGCGTGTAGCTCTGCACGGCCTTCACCGCCTCGGCGCGGAGCTCCGGTGTGAAGTCGATCAGATCCTTCTCGCTGATCCCCTGCAGATCGAACGCCGGCGGCTTCGAGGGGAACGGCTGCGTGGGCGACGTCCATTCCTTCGGCACCTTGGTCTGGATCACCGGCTTCTCGTCCCACGGCCACACCGGCTTGCCATTGGTGCGGTCGAAGACGTACGCAAACGCCTGCTTCGTGAGCTGCACGATCGCCTTTACAGGCTTCCCGTCGACAGTGAGGTCGATGAGGATTCCCGCTGGCGGCATGTCGAAGTCCCAGATGTCGTGATGCACCAGCTGCTGATACCAGATCATCTTGCCGGTCTTGATGTCGAGGCAGACGATCGAGTCCGAGTAGAGGTTGTTGCCCGGACGGTGACCGCCATAGACGTCGTTGGTGGCGGACTCGACGCTCAGATACACGTAGCCGAGCGCCGGGTCGGCCGAGAACGGACCCCAGATGCCGGCGTTGCCGGTGTACTGCCGCGAGTCGCCGAGCCACGTCTCCGCCCCGGGCTCGCCGTCGCGCGGGATGGTGTGGAACGTCCACAGCTTCTTCCCGGTGCGGACGTCGAAGCCCATGATGTCGGCCTTGACGTTGGCGATGTTGACGCGGCCGCCGGGCGTGAGCGCCGGCCCCACCACGATGACGTCGTTCGAGATGACCGGCGGTGAGCTGTTGCCGATCTTGCCGGTGGGATCGAGCTTGGTGTCGTTGTCGAGCTGCGTGAACAGATCGACCATCCCGGCCTTGCCGAAGCCGGGCACCGGCTGGCCCGTGCGCGCGTCGAGCGCCACGAGCTGGAAGCCGGGCGTGACGACGACGATGCGGCCCGCGTCGCGGCCGTCGGTCCAGTAGGCCACACCGCGGTGCACCTTGCGCGGCGCCTGGTCGAAGCGGGCGCCTTCGTCCGGCCGCCAGGTCCACAGCGTCTCGCCGGTGTCGGCCTTGGCGGCCACCACCGTGCGGCGGGCGCCGGCGGTGAAGTAGAGGACGCCGTTCACCATCAGCGGCGTCGTCTCGGTGTTGAGGGTTTCGGAGGCGGCGCCACCGTAGTTGTCGAAGCGCCAGGTCCAGGCCACCTGGAGGTTCTTCACGTTGTCTTTGGTGATCAGGTCGGCTGGCGAATACGCCGTGCTCGCCTCGTCGCCGCGATAAGCGCGCCACTCGCCGTTCTTCGACCCCGTTTGCCCAACGCCGGTGAGCGACCACGTTGCCACTGCCACGACGAGACCGAGAACGAGCGCGTGCCGACGAGGGGGTCTGACCATGCCATGCCTCCGCAAGACGATAGGGGGACGCGGCTGGATCTTGTGCCGCGCGCACATTGGTGTCAACGGAGGCGTGGAGCTTCCTTGGCCGCCCTTCGGGGAGCTGACGCCTAACTGGCGATGTCTTTCGGACGCCGGGCTACGTCTGGAAACGCCTTCAGCACCTGTTTATCGAACGTCGCGAGCGGGAGATCGCGACTTTGCGCCAGAGCAACGAAGAGCGTGTCGTAGGGCGATACGCCAGAACTCAGGGAGAGAGTCAAGGCGGCTTGCCAAACGGAGCCGATGGGCAGCGCGCGAATGCGCAAGCGGCTCGCAAAGTCGAGACGTCGATGGCCTTCATCCGCGGGGAGCGCGCCGGTCCGAATCGCCATCCACAGCACGCTGGCGAGTTCGGCCTGCCAATGGGCCGGGGCGACAGGCTGATCGACCGCTTGCCAGAAGTCGCGAGTTTCAGCGGCGAAGGGTTCCGTGCCTAGCAGATAGTACGCGACGACGTTCGTATCGACGACGGCGTTCATTCATTCGCGGCCGACTTTGAGCCACTGCTCAATCTCAGAGGCAGCAGGTCGGCGGGCTTGCTGCGCCCATGCGGCCTCGATTTGGGCGAGGAGCGCCTCTCGGTCACCGACATGCTCTTCGAGCACGGCACGCACCTCCTGCTCCATCGAGCGGCGGTTGCGGCGGGCGAGCGTTTTGAGCGTCTTGACGACTCCGGGGGGCACGTTGCGGACTGTCAGGGTGGCCATGAGTATTCTCTGCTAGCACTATGCTAGCACTCCCGGCAGCCGCCCGACAAGCCGCATCCTACTTCGCGACGCGGTCCTGCCGCAGGATCGTCCCCTCCTTCATCACGAAGAACACCTTCTCCACCTGCCGGATGTTCTGGCGTGGGTCGCCGGGAAACGCGATGACATCGGCGAAGGCGCCCTCGGCCAGCGTGCCGATCTGACCCTTCATCCCCAGCAGTTCGGCATCCACCGCCGTGCCGGCGCGCAGGGCGTCGAGCGGCGACATCCCGAGGTCGACCAGCAGGTGGAACTCCTCGGTGTTGCGGCCGTGCGGATACACGGCGGCGTCGGTCCCCATCCCAATCTTCACGCCCTTGGCGAGCGCCTTCTTCACGACGCCGTTGATCGACGCGATCGCGGCCCGCATCTTGTCGGCGACGAGCGGTGCGTAGCCGCCCTGGTCGAGCACGAGCTTGCCGCCCTCGACGGCCATGAGGGTCGGGATGTAGTAGGTGCCGCGGGCCTTCATCAGGTCGATCGCCTCGTCGTCGAGAAAGGCGCCGTGCTCGATGGAGTCGATGCCGGCGCGGACGGCGCGCTTGGCGCCCTCGGCGCCGTGCGCATGCGCGGCCGTCTTCTTCCTCAGCGTGTGCGCTTCGTCCACGATGGCGTTCAGCTCCTCCTGCGTGAGCTGCGCCACGTCCGGCGGGTCGGTCAGCGACAGCACGCCGCCGGTCGCGCACACCTTGATGACGTCGGCGCCGTACTTGACGTTGTAGCGAACGGCGCGGCGCCCGTCCTCGGGGCTGTTGATGACGCCCTTCTCGAAGCCGTTCTCGGGCCCGAAGACGCCCGCGCGCATGCCGTTCTGATCGTCGCAGTGCCCGCCGGTGGCGCTGAGCGACCGGACCGCCACCAGCATCCGCGGGCCGGGGATGATCCCGGCTGCCGAGGCGTTGCGCAGCCCGACGTCCATGAAGTCGCTGCTCCCCACGTCGCGAGCGGTCGTCACGCCGGCCATGACCGTCTTGCGCAGGTTCTCGGTGGCTCGCAGCGTCTGCTCAGGGATGGTCTGCCTGAGTCCGTCGATGATCGCCTGCTTGTAGTCGACGATGAACATCCCGGTCAGGTGCGTGTGCGCGTCGATGAAGCCGGGCGACAACGTCGCATCGCCGAGGTCGATCACCTGCGCGCCCGCGGGCACCTGCGCCGCCGGGCCCGCGGCGCGGATGCGCGTCCCCGCCACCACGACGATGCCCGGCATCCTGATGTCCTGGCCGTCGAACATGCGCGCCGCGCGGAGCACCACGACGCGGTCCTGCCCGGCGAGGACCGCGGGCAGCACACCCGCGACCACCGCGAGCACGACGGCGAAGGTCCTGAAACCGCGATCCATCAGTGCGCCCCTTTCCAGTCCGCGAGGAATTCCTCGGCCATCTCTCGAATCTCATCGCGCACCTGCGACAGATCGGTCGCCGCGACGCTCACCAGCCTCCCGGTCTCCCACGTGGCGGCGTTGACGATCTTCGACTCCGTCACGAGCGAGGTCACCGTCTGCCGGACGTGCATCTGCACGGCAACCGCGTAGCTGCCGTCACGGAGCGCCAGCACGGTCATGCGCACGTCGAGATAGGCCTTGGCCGCACTGGGATTGGCCGCCTGCGACGGGAAGACCACCACGACGCCCGTCTGCAGCACACGGGCGACGTCCGTTCGCACGGACGCCTGGGTGAAGCCGGCGCGCTGCAGCTCCGGCGGAATGGTCTCGACGAGGACCTCGACACCCGGCAGCGCTCGCAGCGTATTGCCTCCGGTCGCGATGAACAGCTGGCCGGCGGACGCGGACCCGATGGGCAACGCGATCCACAGCACCGCGACGACAATGGCAACGCGTCGGCTACGCAATATGCGCACCCGTCGTGTCCACGTACACGGCATACAGTGACTGGCTGGCCGTCATGAACAGACGGTTGCGACGGGCGCCGCCAAAGCAGACGTTGGCGCAGGTTTCCGGCATGCGGATCATGCCGATGGTGGCGCCGTCCGGCGCAATCACGAGGACGCCGGGGCGCGCGCCTGCCCAGATGTTGCCGTCGGCATCGCAGCGCATGCCGTCGGCGGCGGTCGGCGCGCCGGTGCCCGGGATGCTGAGCTGAACGTGGCGCTTGCCGTTGCGCAGCGCCTTGCCGTCCACGTCGAATACCTTGATCTCGCGCCCCATGCCGGTGTCGGCGATGTAGAGCTTCTTGTAGTCGGGTGAGAAGCAGAGGCCGTTCGGCTGATCGATCGCGTCGGTCACCTTCTCCACCGCACCGGTCTTCGGGTCGGCGCGATACACCGCCTCCTTGATCTCGGACTCGGCCTTGAACCCCTCGTAGTTGCCGCGGATGCCGTAGGACGGATCGGTGAACCATACGCCGCCGTCCGGATGCACGACGACGTCGTTCGGCGAGTTGAGCCGCTTGCCCTGGAACTTGTCGGCAATCACGGTCACGGTGCCGTTCGGCTCGTAGCGCGCCACCCGGCGTCCGCCATGCTCGCAGCTGATCTGCCGGCCTTCGTAGTCGAACGTGTTGCCGTTGCTGTAGCCGGAGTTGTTGCGGAAGGTGGTGACGCGCCCGTCGTCCTCGATCCACCGCATCTGCGTGTTGGCGGGGATGTCGCTCCACACCAGATACTTGCCCACGCCGCTCCACGCCGGCCCCTCGGCCCACCCGGTGCCGATGTGCAGCCGCTTGATCACGTTGTTGAACACCACGTAGCGCCGGAACCGTGGATCGAGCGCCACGATATCCGGGTCGGGATACGCGGTCGGCGTCTGGTTGGTCCAGTCGCGCGGCGTCGGCACCGGCGACACCGGTGCCTGGGGCGCCTGCGCACCGGCACGCGCGGCCACGGCCAGGCTTGCGGCGGCAGTCAGGAACGCGCGACGGTCGAGGCATGAAGGGGCTGCGCTTTTCATGGAGAGAAATCTACAATACGCGCGCACCTCATGAAACATCTGTTGCTCGCGGTGTTCTTGGCCCTGGTTGCCCTGCCAGCTGTCGCCCAACCGTATTCGATGCAGCGCGACGGCGACGCCGTAAAGCTCGCCGACGCCCGTGCTCAGACGGAGGTTTGGATCGTGCCGTCGGTGGGCAACATCGCCTACCGGATGACGGTGAAGGGGCACGACGTCCTGCGCTGGCCGCACGCCTCGCTCGACGCCTTCAAGGCCAACCCCACCGCCGGTCAGGCCAACCCCAACTCCGGTGTCCCCTTCATGGGCCCCTGGATCAACCGTCTCGACGAGCAGGCGTTCTACGCCAACGGCACCCGCTACCCGTTCGACATGGCGCTCGGCAACGTGCGGGGCGCGATTCCGATCCACGGATTCCTCACCACGACGGACCGCTGGGAGGTGACGGCGACGGGCGCCGATCGAGAGTCTGCCTGGGTAACGAGCCGGCTGGAGTTCTACAAGCAGCCGGCGTGGATGAAGCAGTGGCCGTTCGCGCACACGATCGAGATGACCTACCGCCTTCGGGAGGGCGTGCTCGAGGTGGCCACGTCGATCGTCAACCTGAGCGCCGAGCCGATGCCGGTGTCCGTCGGCTTCCATCCGTACTTCCAGCTCACCGACTCGCGGCGCGACGAGTGGACCATCTCCGTGGGCGCGCGCACGCACTGGAAACTGCAGCCGAACAAGGTGCCGACCGGCGAGACCGAGCCGATCGACCGGTTCTTTCCCAACCCGTCGGCCGCCGCGCTGCGCGAGCTCGATCTGGACGACGACTTCAGCGACCTCGTGCGCGACGCGCGCGGGCGGGCCACGATGACGCTGCGCGGACACACGCAGCGGCTCGACGTCGACTTCGGTCCGAACTACAAAGCCGCCGTCGTGTGGGCGCCGAAGCCGATGCCCGGCGGGCCGGACCGCAACTTCATCTGCTTCGAGCCGATGGCCGCCATGACCAACGGCCTCAACATGGCGCAGAAGGGGCTCTATCGCGAGCTGCAGTCGATCCCACCGGGCGGCACGTGGCGCGAGAGCTTCTGGATCAGGCCGAGCGGCTTCTGACCGAGGCTGCCGTCGCGCCGGCGCTCAGCTTCGCCACTTGCTCGCACACGAGCCGTCCCACGCGTGTCACTTCCCGGTCCTGCAGCGACTCGCACATCGGTAGCTGCGCGGCGATCATGGGCGGGCAACGGATCGAGCGAGCGCTTGCCTTCCCACGGGCGCTCGAGCGGCCTCCGCGACGATCTTCGGCGAATGGTATCGTTCGGCAGTGCGCGTCCCCTCGCGCGTTCTCGACATCGAGCTGCCGCCGTTCGACCCGCTCAACGTCCGCGCTGCCCAGCCGCGCTCGGCGGAGGCCGTGCTGCGGGCGCCGGACGTGCACGCCTATTCGACGGATCCGGGACGGCCGTCTCTGCGGCGACTGCTCGCCGAACGCCTCGGTAACTCGGTCGAAGGGCTCGACCGGCTGAGCGACTTTTTTTCTGACCGCACACAGGAGACTCCATGCGCGCACTGCTCATCGCCATGCTGCTGACCGCCACCGTCCACGGCCAGGCGGCCTACGACGCCGCGCTCGCGGCCAAGCTCAAGGCCGACGACAACGGGATGAAGACCTACGTGATGGCGCTGCTCAAGGCGGGGCCGAACCGCAACCGCCCCCGCGAGGAAGCGGCGAAGCTCCAGGCCGCACATCGCGCCAACATCAACCGCCTGGCGGCCGAGGGCAAACTGGTGCTCGCGGGCCCGTTCGCCGACGACGGGCCGCTGCGCGGCATCTACGTCTTCGACGTGGCGACCGTTGCCGAAGCAGAAGCGTTGACGAAGAGCGACCCCGCCATTCAGGCTGGCCAGCTGGTCATGGAGCTCCACCCGTGGTACGGCACGGCCGCGCTCATGACGATTCCGGAGCTGCACGCGCGCATCGAGAAAAAGAAGTAGGGGCCGCCTTCAGGCGGCCCGTCAGCCGCGCATGTCCGCGCGTCGCTCATGGCTGGTCCAGACCAGAATCTCGCCCTTGCCCGGTTCGCCCGCGTCGCCGCAATAGCGATCGAAGCGGCCGTTGAGCAGCGCCGGGTCGCAGGGAAAGCCGAAGCGACGCCGGAGCGACGTCAGCAGAAGACGAAGATGCGGTGGCTCGTAGGCGCACGCCCATCGATACGACGCCGGCACCGCCACGCTGCCGGCGGCGACGATCGACCCGCGCTTGTTGCCGACGCCGGGGAGTTCGCCGACGGGGCCGAGCGCCAGCAGCGTGCCCGCAATCATGCCGCGCCCCGCGTAGGCGCCCACGGCGCCTACTACCGCCACGAGGCCTCGCCGCACGAGCGCGGCCGCCGAGTCGCCGGCCGAACCGAAGACGAGGATCTCGCCGCCGGTCATGCCCCTCGACGCACCGGGCGACGGCCCACCCAGACGGTCGCCGGCGTGACCGTCCACCCGCAACACGCCGCCCGACATCGCCTGTCCGGCGTCGTCGCCGGCGTTGCCGTGGACGTGCAGCAGGCCGTCCGTCATCCGCGCGCCAAGGCCGTGCACGTGCTCGAGATCGCCTTCCACGTCGAGGCGCAACGCACGCTCCCCGCGGACGGTCCACAGATCGCCGAGCGACGCGCGGCGGCCGCCCACCCACACCGGCAACGCGGCAATCTCGCCCTGCGAGAGGTTCGCGCAGCGGTCGGGCGTGACGCCGCTCATGTCGAGCGGCGCCTCGAGCCGCGCCTTCAGGGTCAGGACCACGGCGCCGGTCGCGGCGTCGGTCACACCGGCGCTCCCATGATCTGCCGCAGGTGGAAGTGGTGCGGCCCGAGCTTGCCGCCATAGTTGCCCGCAGAGATGGCGCGCACGCCGGGACGGCAGGCGGCATCGATCCCGGCACGCATGGCGGCGCTGATGGCATCGGGCGACAGGCCATCGAGCACGATCTCGAGCACGGTGTTGACGCCGTCCGGGAGCGCCGACGTGGTGAGCGGCCGCAGCGTCGGGCAGTAGGCGTCGTTGGTGGACGCAATCATGCCCTTGTAGCCGCGCGCTCCGACTTTGCTGCCGCTCCGCACCACACCGCCGGGAAACGGCAGGATGACACCGGGCATGCCGTCGATCGCCGCCACCGCCGCTTCGGCCGCGTCGAGCCCGCTGTCGATGTCCTCCGCCAGAATCAGGAAGTTGCCGCCGCCGACGCCCTTCTTCTGCATGCCGAAGCTTTCCTGCAGCAGGCACTCCCCTTCCATCACCGGCACGCGCCAGTAGCGCTCGCCGTTGACGACCTTGCTGATCTGAAAACGGTCGCCGAACGTCCGCAGGGCGCGCGCCGCAGGCAGGCGATCGGGCAGGTCGGGCAGGCCGTCGAAGCAGCTCGCCGTCGGGCACGTGAGCACCGTCTGGCCGATGCGCTCGGTGAGGCGCTTGCCGAGGCTGTCGGTGTCCATGGTGAACATCAGCGCAGACACGCCCGGCCGCGCGTCCGGCGTGTCGTCGGGCGTGAGCTCGCGCTCGATGGCCGCTTCGCACTTGCAGGCAATCACCGACGTCGCAAAGCCGGTGAGCTTCAGCGCCGCCGCGCGCGCCCACTTCATCGTGCGCGCGGTGATCACCACGCGCGCTGCGCGCATGCCGAAGGCCTCGGCAAAGGTGTCTTCGATGAAAACGCCGCGTATCTCCACGCAGTGGACGATAACGTACGTGGGGGCGGGGGTTGGGGGCACGGGCCGCCGAAAGCCCCTACGTACGACACGGGCCGCCTGAAGGCGGCCCCTACGTACGACCGACAGGCATGGCGACGTCGCGGAGATCGCCCACCGGATAGTTGCGGAACGCGACGGTGGAATGCCGATCGAAGAACTCGCGCAGCGGGGTTTCGACCGCAGCGTCGTAGCCTGGGCGCACGTGCAGCCGCTGCCCGCGCGGCGCGCGCCGGAGCTGTCCTTCCTCCACAACCAGCGTCGCCCCCTTCACTACGTAGCGCGGCGTCGCAAACATCGTCGAGACGTTCGCGTCGCGCGCATACACGGTGACGTCGGCGTCGGCGCCGGGACCCAGGTGGCCCTTGCGTGTCAGCCCCAGCAGACGTGCGGGGCCGGCGCGCGTGACGATCGCGATCTCGTCCAGCGTGTACTCGCGGGCGAGCCCGTCGGCCATCGCGCTCCCCGCCAGCAGCGCCTGATTCACCCGCGCCAGGCAGCTGTCGCGATAGCTGCGATCCATCAGCAGGCGGATCAGCTCGGGGTAGGCGAGAAACGAGCCGCCATTCGGATGGTCGGTGGAGAGCACCATCCGCCACGGATCCACGGCGAGCAGGAACAGCTCGAGGCCCACCACCCACTGCAGCGCCGAGACGGCGTGCTTCTCCTTGTAGCTGTGGGGTACGACGCCGCACCCGGTCTCCAGCTCGATGTCCACGTTCACCCACCGGCGGCCGCTGCTCTTGTGCAGCAGGTACTCGACGGCGCTGTCGGCGCTGAGCGTCGTCGCCGGCCCGAACATCACCTGTCCGACGTCGCCGCTGATCTCGGGATGGGCGTTGATGTACTCGATCAGCTGTCGGGCGCCCGAGCGCCGCGTGCCGTCGGGCGCGGCGTCGTAGGCGTGGAACTGCAGGTGGGTGAAGTGCGCGCGGCGCCCCTCGACGGCGCGCATGCTCGCCAGCGTGGTGGTCACATTGCCGGCGACGCCGAGGTCGTTGCCGTGAATGTGCGCGGGATGCGCCAGCCCCAGGCCGTTGGCCGCCTCCACCAGCGTTTCGAGAATCGCCCGCGGCGTCACCCGGTCGGATCCGACCGGCGTATCGAGGCCGACGCGGTCGCGGGCGCCGCGTTTCCACAGCTCCACGCCGCCGGGGTTGACGACCTTGATCGCGTAGCCGCCCGCGGCGCCCAGCAGCCACGCGGCGTACTCACGGGCCTGAGCCCGCTCGCCCGCCGCGATGAGCCGCAGCAGGTACTCGTCGTTGCCCATCAGCACGAAGAACCCGGCGTCCACGATCGGCGTGTCGTCAAGCTCGCCGTGCGAGGCGCGCGCCATGAGCGGCGCCACCGCGGCGTCGAACACCGTGGTGTAGCCGAGGCCCGCGTAGCGATAGCCGGTGGTGAACGTGCTCGGCATGGTGCCGCCGGTGCCCGAGCGGGCCAACCCCTCACCGTCGTCGAGCACCGGCGCGGCGGCCGGATCGGCGTGGTGCTGCTCGGGCAGCAGACGCCGGGCGATGTTGACGCTGCTGCCGGCGACGTGGCTGTGGATGTCCACGCCGCCGGCCATGACCACCATGCCGGACGCGTCGAGCCGGCGGGCCGAGGCCGGCAGGTTCTCGACGACGCGGCCGCCCTCGATGCAGACGTCGCGCACCTCGCCGGAGACACCGTTCGCAGGGTCGTATACGGTGCCGCCGGCGATACGCAACTGGCTCATGCGCCGTCGATCACTTGCGGCCGAGCGTGGCGTTGATCTCGGCCACGGTCGTGAGCCGATCGGGATTGAGGCTGTGCACCGACATCACGCGGTCGGGCGTGAGGCCCAGCCGCGCGATGTTGTCGGCAAACACCATCGTGCCGACCACCGGCGGGTTCGGCACCTGCGGACCGTTGGCCGGCGGCAGGTTGAACATGTCGGCGTAGACCAGGATCTTCTCCTTCGGCAGATAGCCGATGACGAGGCCGTCGGCGTGCGGCAGCCCCTTGATCACGTGGACCTCGAAGGTGCGCGTGGCGTCGGAGAACACCCGCTTGTCACCGGTGAAACCCTCGATGATCGGCTGCTTCGGGTTTTTGGCCAGCGCGTCGCCCACCAGCGTTCGCGGGGCCGAAAACGCGCGCTCCAGGAACGCCTTGTTCACGGCGGGCGTCACGATGGTGATGCCTTCGGCGACGACGTTTTCGAGACCGCCGGTGTGGTCGAAGTGGTGGTGCGAGATCACGCCGTAACGTACCGGCTTGTTGGGGATGACCTTCTTGGCCTCGGCGATGATGGCCTGCGACCGCGTCTCGTTCTGCGGGCCCGGTTCAAAGATCAGGATGTGATCCGCGAACTCGACGGTCAGCGCGTTGTAGGCGCCGTTGATCCGGAAGACGCCGTCGGCGAGCTTCTCCGACGTCGGACCCGCGGCGGCGCCGCCCGGGCCGCCGGGACCGCCGGGACCGCCGCCACGGCCGGCCGGCGGCGGCGGGGGCGTCACGAGCGCCTGGACGTTGTCGGGATTGGCGCGAATGCCGAGCGTCTGCAGATCGAAGGTGGCCTGCCCGCCGCGCTTCTGCACCCACTTCGCCGGATACATCACGCCGTTGGCGTCGCGGTATTCCGTGTAGATCTGCTCCACCAGCATGTCGCCGAGCACCGGATCGCCGAGCCACGTCTCGACGCGGTCGACCAGCCCGCGCGGGCTGATGTAGCCGACGACGCGATAGGCGGGGCCGCCAGGCGACTTCTGCGTGGTCATCCAAGTCACCACCTGATAGCGCTGCCCGGCGACCGTTTGCGCCTTCGCGGTGGCGTTGTTTGCCGCGGCACCCTTCAGGAAGCCCCACGGCGTGGTCCAGATCTCGAGCTGCTGTGCCCAGGCGTTGGCCTGCGCCGCGGTGATGTTCTGCTGGAACTGTCCCTGCACCGCCACCGGCCCCGTGACCGGCGCCGCCCAGGTGACGGCGGTGGCCCTCGACGTGGATGACGCAAAGTCGATCGTCCGCACGTAGTCGTTGAGGTTCGTGCGCGGCCATTCGCCGTTGGCGTTGTTCGACTGTCCCAGGCCGTAGTTGGCGCCCGACCCGTACACCATGATCGAGTTCACGCCTTCGGCGCCCATGGCCTTCGAGGCGGTGGCGATGACCCTCTTGGCGTCCTGTGCACTGGCTGCCACCGGCAGCAGCGCCGCGGCCATCGCCAGAATGCTCCCCGCGGCAATCCACGCTTTTCTCATGACGTCCTCCGCTGTGACCTTACGACGGCTTCCCGCAACGCCTTTACGACCGGCGCGGCCGGCGGCGGGCCCGGCAGCACGGCGCGCACCGGCAGCGGCACGTCGTCGAGCCGTAACGCCGTGCCCGCATCGTGAACGCCGGCGAGACCGGTGTCGATCGCCACGCTCCGCGGTCCGAGTGTCATTGCTGAGGCGTCGGGCCCGATCACGACGGCTGGCACCGTGCGAATGAACGCGGCCACATCCGCCGGCACGGCGTCGAGGTAGCCGATGACGATGGCGGCGTCTGTCTCTCGACGCGCCGCGAGCTGCGACGCCGTGCCGTCGAAGGGCCGATAGCGCGGAACGCCGCGCGAGAAGTCGACGGCCGCGGGATAGCCGGTCTGCGCCGTTAGCACCGCGTCGATGCCCGAGCGGTTGCCGCCCGCGCGGAGCAGGCTCAGCGCCGCACGCGTGGGACCGTTCAGCGCCTGCACCAGCGCGATGAGCCCCGACATCCGAACCTGGGCCGCCGTCGTCGAGACCGCCGCGCCCGCCGGTTCGGCGTCGGCCACCACGAGCACGTAGCGCCCCGACAGGAGCGCCGGCGCGAGCGCCCGCGCACGAGCCCAGATGGCCGCGCGCACGGGATCGCCGTCGTGCGGCGCGCCGTCGCGCAAGGGCGAGGTCACCAGCGAGCGCAAGGCGCCAAGCGTGGCCAGTTCGTCCTCGGCCGGCAGCAGAAAGCGCCGATCCGCGTCGGCGGGTCCGATGGAGTCGCCCACGTCCACGGAGACGACCGTACGCGACGCGCGCCCCTGGGGCGTGTGGATCCCTGCGGGCATCGGCGCGTATCGCTCTGCGTAGCGTGGATAGCGGGCTGAAGGATCGATCCCCCACCACACGACAACATCGGCGCGGTGCCGCGCTTCGCCCAGCGTGGCCGAGGCGCGGCCGCGCTCCTGGGCGGCGAGGATGGCGCCCATCGCCGTATCCGACGTGACGCTGTCGAGCGACGCCCTGATCGTGTCGGCGAGCGCCACGCCTTCACGCACCGCCTCGTTCGTGATCCCCGGCGCGAGATACACGAGCGGGCGCCGCGCGCCGCCCGCGAGATCCGCCGCCGATTCGATCGCGGCCTCCATCACGGCCGGCTGAGCATCGATGACCGTCTCGGCGGGGAGCGAGCCGTCGCCGAACCACGCGATCCCGAGGTCGCACGCCCGGGCCGCTTCGACGATCCGGCCGTCGCTGACGGTGACGTGGATGTCGTCGCAGGCACAGCCGCAACCCAGGCAGGTGACGTCGGACACGAGGCGGATCACGGGCCCCCATTATCTCCCGTAAAATTGGGGGTTGACATAATAAGCAGATATCTGCATATTACGCCGGTGCGCAGGAAGACCGGCTCGCTCGTCCCCTTGGAACTCGCCATCTGCGGCGCCGCCCTGGCCTTGCGGGAGCGCGGCGTGGAGCCGTTCCACGGCTATCTCATCGCCAAGGAGCTCAAGCACGCGTCGGACGCGAAGCTGCTCACTGCCTACGGGACGCTGTACCGCGCGCTCGGCCGGCTCGAGCAGATGGGGCTGATGACGAGCACCTGGGAAGACCCGCAGATTCCGGCCGATGCGAACCGGCCGCGCCGCCGGCTATATGCCATCACGCAGGACGGCCAGACGGCGGTGATCAATGCAGCTCGCGAGACGGGCCCAGCACCGCTCGCCACGCCGAGGGCCAGCGAATCGTGAGCCCCAAAGCGGCGGCAGGCGTCGCACGCTGGTGGACGCGGCTCTACACCGCCGGCCTGCCGGTCGATCTGCGCGACGCGCGACGCGCCGAGGTCGAATCCGATCTCTGGGAATCGGTCGCCGACGGCGCCCCGTCGCGTCACATTCTGGCCCGCGTCGCGCTGGGCCTCGCCGATGACCTCAGTTGGAGCGTGACGTTCATGGATACGACAACTCGTACTACCGCCGGATGGTCGGTCGGGTCGCTCGCCGTCTTCGCCGTGGCCTGGCTCTGGTTGTCGCAGGCGACGCAGGTCGCGGTCATGCGCGAATCGGCCTGGGCGTTTCCCGTGGCGCTCGTCAACCACCTCGTGGGCCTCGTCCTCCTCATCGGCATGCGGCTTCCGCTGGATCTGCGGCTGATGGGATGGGCCTTCGACGGCGTCCCCGTCTCGCAACTCGCGAATCGCACGTCGCCGTTCGCGCTCGTGGGCGCCATCGTCACAGTCGTGTCAGGCATGGCGCTCTTCACCGCGGACCCCGCGCGGATGGCCACGAATCCGTGGTTCATGTTCAAGATCGCGGTGCTGGCCGCCGCACTCGTCAACGCCTGGTTCTTCCATGCCGTGCTGGCCCGCCGCATCCGCGAGTGGGACACCGCCACCGACCTGCCGGTCGCGGCCCAAGCATCGGGGCATGCGTCGGTTCTGCTCTGGATCCTTCTCATCGTGGCTGGGAGACTGATCGCGTTCGCCGGCAACTAGCTTCAGGAGGTCACGTGCGCACACGCCCGATCGTGTCTGGCGGAGCCCTGCTCGTCGGCGTCTTCCTCGTCGCGAGCACGGGCACGGTTCGCGCACAAGAGCCCGGGCGCATCCTGCAGCCGCCCGCGGGAGCCACCTATGCCTTCGACGCCGCGTCCGTGAAGCCGACGGCGCCAGACGCACGCATGCGAGTCTTCGACTTCCAACCCACCGGTTCGCTGGTGGCAAGAAACCAGACGCTGCGCTTCCTGATCGCCATGGCGTACGGCACGCCGTTCCCGGTGCCGCTGCCCGACGAGCGCATCGTCGGCGGTCCGGAGTGGCTCACCACGGCGCGATTTGCCGTGGACGCGCGCGTCGAGCGCCCGCCGGACCGGGCCACCGCAGCGCGCGACATCGGCTTCATGCTTCGGACGCTGCTGGCGGATCGATTCGCGGTCCGGGTCCGGTTCGAGCCGAGGCCGCAGCTGGCCTACGCGCTGGAGCGGGCGTCCAAGCCAGGCCGGCGCATCACGCTGCGAGCCTCCAAAAACGAGTGCACGAAGGGTGGGTGCGGCGTCAGCGGCGGCCCGGGAAAGCTCGAACTGCGTGGGGCCACACTGGATCTCCTGGCGCTGACGCTGTCGGAGCTGGTGGGGCGGCCCGTCGTGAACCAGACCGGGCTCACGAACGCGTTCGACGGAACGCCCGAGTGGGCGCCCTCGCCCGAGGACGCGGCAGCCTTCGGCGGCGCGGCGGCACCGGATGCGCAGGCGGGCGCCTCCCTCTTCACGGCCATCAAGGAACAGCTTGGTCTCGAGCTGCGAGGCGCGCGGGTGCCGCTCGAGATTGTTGTCGTCACGCACGCCGAACGGCCGAGTCCAGACTGATGGCATGACAGCGGAACCCGTCCGTGCCCATCCTCGTCCTTGGAGGGCATGATGCGCACTGCACTTTTCGCAGCCGCCTGCCTGCTGTTTGCCGTCTCTACCACCGTCGCCCAAGCTCCCCCTGCGTTCGAAGTCGCCTCGATCCGGCCCAGCGCCGACCAGGTGACCGGCGTCAAAATCGGGTTCCAGTCCACCGGCTCCCAGGTTCGCGTGACCGCGATGTCCATCAAGGACTACGTCGGCATCGCCTACGGCATGCGGCCGCAACAGATCGAAGGGCCGGACTGGATCGGCTCCGCGCGGTTCGACGTCGTCGCCACGATTCCGGACGGCGTGCCGGGATCAGAGGTCCCGGCCATGCTGCGCAGGCTGCTGGAGGAGCGCTTTCAGATGAAGGTGCACCGTGAGAACAAGGACCTGCCGGTCTACGTGCTCGGGGTGGCGAAAGCCGGCGCCAGGCTCACGGAGTCGAAGCTGGATCCGAACGCGCCCGCCGAGCCGGCCGGCACGGTGAATGTGAGCGGTGGCGGGAACAACACGGGCGTCGGCGTCAACATTGGCGGCGGCCGCTCGTTCGCCGTCGCCGACAACCAGGTGCAGATTCGCGGGATGCAGATGCGGGACGTGGCCGAGGTGCTCACGCGTTTCGTGGATCGCGTCGTGGTGGATCAGACCGGACTGACGAAGACCTACGACATCACGCTGGAGCTCACGCCCGACGAGTTCAACGCCATCCGGATCCGCTCCGCGGTGAACGCGGGCGTGCCGCTGCCACCGCAGGCGATGCGGCTGCTCGACAACGCCTCGCCCGACACCATGTCGGCGCCGCTGTCGAAGCTCGGGATCACGTTCGAGGCCAAGAAAGCGCCCCTCGAGGTGGTGGTCGTCGACTCGCTGCTGAAGGCGCCGACGGAGAACTAATCGACGGGCCGCCTGAAGGCGGCCCCTACGAAGACAAGACTACGAAGACAAGACACACTCGACGCGGCCGAGCGCGCCGAAGTCCATCCGCACGTGATCGCCTGGCGCGATCTCGAGCGGGACCAGGCACGTGCCCGTTGTGACCACCTGGCCCGCGCGCAGCGTGATGCCGAGCGACGACAGCTCGTTGGCGAGCCACGCCAGCGCGATGCGCGGATCGCCGAGCACGTTGGCGCCGACACCGCGGCGCTCGATCTTCCCTGCCACCTCGCCGCGCACTGCATGCGCGCTCAGGTCAAGGTCGTGCCACGACTCGGGCGCCGCGTCGCCGAGCACGAAGTAGTGCGCGCACGCGTTGTCGGCAATCAGCTGCGCGGCCCCGACGATCGTGAAGTCGTCGAAGCGCGAGTCGGGAATCTCGATGGCCGGGTGCAGCGACGCCGCCGCCTCGACGACCTCGGACACGCTGAAGGGGCCCCACTGCGGCGTCAGGTCGCGCCCCATTCTGAAGGCGAACTCGGCTTCGGCCACGCGCATGTGGTTGGCGCCGAACGGCACCGTTACGCCGCTCTCGAACGCGCGCTCGCGCAGGAGCCGCCCCGCGAGCGGACCATCGACGTTGATGTGCTTCTGGCCCGCAGTGCTGGTGGCGGCAATCTTCCAGCCGAAGAGGGGCGCGCCGCTCCGCTGCTCGAGCGTCCCCTGCACCGCGTAGCCGTCAGCCCGCGACGACGGCCGGAGCGATTCCGGGATCTGATCGATCCGCCGCCCGCCCGTCCAGTGCTCCCACAACAGGTTCGAAGCGTCGGCGAGTTGAGCGGGACTCAGACCCATGTGGCCACTTCGGCGTCGATGCGCGCGGCGCGGCGCACGAGACCCCAATAGCACTGGTCGGCGGCCGGCGCCTCCGCAAAGACGGTGCAGACCGGCTCGCCGCGCCGAATCAGGGAGCCCGGCCGCGGCACGTCGGCCACGTCACGAGACCAGAGCCACTCGTGGCTTCGGCGGACGACGACGTCGGCCCGCGCGAAGACGATGGCCTTGCCCACCGCTCGTCGAAGACACAGCGGCAGCCGATCGTCGGGCAACGTGCCGCGCGCGCAGGCGTCGGCATGCAGGCCGAACATCGAGAATCCGTGCGCGCGCTCGACGAGCTCCACCGACGCCGACCAGCGCGGGTTCACCTCCACCGGATAGGCCACGCCATGCCTGGCGATGAAGTCGACGTTGTTGAGACCGACGAGCCCGTAGTCCCGTGCCACCGCCATGGCCACGGCGTGCGCCGTGGTCGCCACCGACACGCCGCGATCGAACAGATCCGCGGGGTGCGACAGGATGCTGCCGCAGTACTGGAATCCGGTGGCGCCAAAGGCGGCGTCGCCCGCCAGCTGACGTGAGATGCCCAGCGGCACCGCGCGGCCAGCCCGGGCCACGAACACGATCGATCCCGGGCTACCAGCGATGAATTCTTCGAGGTAGCTGCCTTCGGCAATCGTGGAGCCGGGCCGCCAGCGCCGAATGCCGTGACCGCCGCCGGAACGGAACGGCTTTTCGAGCCAGGCGACACTGGCAAGCGGCACGGCCCCTCCGGCGGGCTCGAAGATCCGCGGCACGCGGAATCCCTGCTGCGCCAGCCCCTCGAGCAGCCCTCGAGGTGAACGCACCTTCTGCAGCACGTCGGGCGGGTTGCCCCACAGCACCCGGCCCTGCGAGAGGCGATCGACCGCCGGCGAATCGTCCTCGAACCCCGAGCCGTAAACGACGGCGTCCGCCTCGACACCGGCCGTGTCCGATGCCGCGCGCTGCGCATCGAAACGGAACTCTCCGTCGATGGGGACCGGCCGCGTGTGAGGCGGCGGCAGATCGAGATCCCCGAAGGCGTCGATCGTGTGCGTGTGGTAGCCGGCCTTCACGGCCGACTGCGCCGCAGCGCGCATCGACACGCCGGTGAGCAGCACCTCGGGCATGGCAGATCGGTCTAGGGCCTCGCGGCCGCGAGATCGCGCGCCACGTCGGCGATCGTCTCGGCGTCGAGCACCGCGTCGTTGCTCTCGAACAGGCGGGCGATGCAGGCCTTGTGAATCTTCATCTTCAGGCCGCCGACACCGAGCGCTCCGAAGACGATGACGCCGTCCCGTTCGGTGCCGTTGTCCTGCACCTCGATGCCCTCGACGCCTTGCGGCGGGACGGCGTTGAGATCGGCGGCGACGCGCAGCCCGCGCCCGGCCCAGGCCGCGCGCGGCACCAGGCACACGCCGGCCGGCCCGGCGCTCACGAGAAGCGCGGCGCCGTCGAGCACCTGCGCCGCCTGCGCGGCGTCGCTCATCGTGACCGCGCCAATGGCGCCGGCCGCTCCGCCGCCGAACCGCTTCTGAAGCCCCTCGAGAAATGCCGCGTCCACGGGTCGCCGCGACGTGATCGTCACATCGGCGCCGGCCTTGGCCAGCAGCCCCGCGGCGCGCATCCCGACCGGGCCGGTGCCGGCGGTCACGACCGCGCGCGCCCCCTTCACGTCGCCGCCGGCCGCCTGCACGACCTTGGACACGGCCGCGACAGCCGTGGTGTTGGATCCGTTCGAGTCGAGCATCACCGACACCCGCATCGGCCCGAAGAACGCCTTGCGGACCGCGCCAAGCAGTGTCTCGCCGGCGGCCATGTCGGTGCCGCCAACGAAGATGGCGGTGTTGCGGAGCTCCTTGGGCCCGCGCGTGAAGATGCACCCGTGCACGAGATCGCGGACGGCATCGGCGGCGATGCCGCCGTACGCCATCACGTCGTCGGCCCCGCCGTCGTACGCGACGACGCGATCGAAGACGCTCGGCAGGGGCGAGGTGTCGAGTTGGAGAAGCAGCTTTTTCACAGCGACCCGAGGGGAAACGACAACGGCCGGCGGAACGGCGCCTTGCCGCTCCTCCGGCCGGGATTGTGTGCGACGCCGGCTACTTCGGGCTGAAGGGATGCTTGACCGACTTCGCGCCGGCCAGCACGTCGTCCACGGACGGCTTGCCGCCGAGGGCGCGGGCGATCGATTCCATCGTCGCCTTGTAGTTGTAGTCGAAGATCTTCGTGTCGTCCGCCGCTTCCCAGTGGATGAACACGCCCACGAGGATGCACAGGTCGTTGGCCTTGTTCTTGTCGATGGTGCCGTTGGCGACCGAATCCACCACGGCGCGGGCCACGGCGGCCTGCGCGGGTCCGAACATCTGGACCGCCTGCTTCGCGCCCTTGATGGTGACCTTGTTGAAGAGAAGCGTGTCGGGCTTGCAGGGCAGGTTCGGCGCGACGACCGCCAGCAGGGTCGTGAATCCGTCCTTGTTGTTGGCGAGTGCGTTCGCAAACGCGGCGCCCGCGTGACCCGACTTCGAGCCAATGATCAGGTCGATGTGCGCGACCTCGTTGCCGTCGCCGACCAGCGACTCACCAAGAAAGAAGTCCGCTGCCATGTCGTTGTACTCCTGTTCGGAAAAAGTACGTTCTATCAGGGTCTGGCCGTGCCTTCTGGTCTATGCGACGTACAACACGCCCAAGAGCCCTGGAAGTCTACTTCACGATCCCGGCGTGGCGCGAGCCCCGAAACCGGATGAGGATTCCGCGGGCGCGGACTCGGTGGCGGGCTCGCGGCCGGTGCGGAGCGGGCGCACGAGCAGCGTCAGCACGAATCCGACGGCCAGCAGCCCGGCAAGTACCTGCAGGGGCTGGTCGTAGATGTTGACGCGGTCGGCACCGGGTGGCAGCGCCGCCTTGGCGCGGTTCGAGAGTTCGGTGATGATCACCGGCCCCACCACGGCGGCCACGCTCCACGCCGTGAGCAGCGCACCGTGAATGGCGCCCACGTTCTGAGGCCCGAAAATGTCGGCCAGGAACGCTGGAATCGTCGAGAACCCCCCGCCGTACATCGTGAACACGACGAAGAGGCTGGCCTGGAACAGCCACCAGCTGCCGCGCGCGGCCAGCCCGGGAATGAGCAGGAACAGCACGAGCTGGACGACGAAGAAGATCGTGTAGGTATTGCGGCGGCCGATGTAGTCGGACCCCGATGCCCAGAGAAAGCGCCCGCCGGCGTTGAAGAGGCTGATGATCGACACCACCGCGGCCGCTTCGAGCGGCGTGCGCTTGAACATGTCCTGCATCATCGGCGACGCCTGGGCCAGGATGCCGATGCCCGCCGTCACATTGATGCAAAGGACGCCCCACAGCAGATAGAACTGCGGCGTCCGCAGCGCGGCGTTGCGCGACACGCTGCTGGTGGCAATCATCGGGTTCGACGTGGACGGCGGCGTCCAGCCGGCGGGGCGCCAGCCCGCGGGCGGCGTGCGCATGAGACGGGCACCACTCAGCATGATGACGAGATAGATGGCGCCGAGGGCCATCACCGTGCTGGCCACGCCGAAGCGGTCCATCAAAGCGACGTTGAGATAGCCGGCAATGAAGGCGCCGCCGCCGAATCCCATGATGGCCATCCCGGTTGCCATGCCCCGGCGGTCCGGAAACCATTTCACGAGCGTGCTGACCGGCGAGATGTAGCCCAGCCCGCAGCCGATGCCGCCGATGATGCCCATCCCGAGGAACACCAGCACCATCTGACGCAGCATCAGGCCGAGACCACCGATGAGCAGCCCGCTGCCGAAGAAGAGCGCGGCCGCAGTCGCGGCCACTCGCGGGCCGCGCCGCTCCACCCAGGGTCCGCCGAAGGCGGCGCTCAGTCCGAGGAGCGCCAGTGCGGTCGTGAACGTAGGATAGGGCGGGGTGAACCACCAGGGCACGTCGGGAAACAGCGATTGGATGGGACGGTTGAACGTGCTCCACGCGTACACCGATCCGATACACACGTGCACGAGCACGGCGCCGACGGGAATGATCCAGCGATTCTGCCGCGAATCTGGTGGCGGAGCCGCCACGGCCTTCGACATCCCGCGACTATACTGCGGCGCCATGGGATCGCCGATCGTTCGCGGAGGGCGGTCTAAAGACCGCCCTCTACATTGGTTCGCCGTCGTCATGCTCGCCGCATCGCTTGCCGCGCAGACGCGTCCAGCGGACGTATCCGGCGATTGGCCGATGTACAGCCACAGCCTGTCGGGCCAGCGCTACTCCCCGCTCACCGAGATCACGCCCGACAACGTGACGCGGCTGGCGCCCGCGTGGTCGCTGCGTCTCACGCAGCCCGCGGCCGGTCGTCGCGGCGGCGGACCGCCGGCGGCCGCCAGCGAGGGCGCGCCAGCACGAGGGGCGGCGCCTGCGGCAGCGAACCCGTCTGCGAATTCGGAGGAGGCCGGTAGCGGCAGCAACCCGGAGGCCACGCCGATTGTCATCGGCGGCGTCATGTACCTGCCGGCCCGGGGCAATCAGGTGCTGGCGCTCGAGGCCGACACAGGGAAAGAGGTGTGGCGGCGGACCCTGCCCCGGTACGTGACGACGACCGCACGCGGTGTCGCGTACTGGCCGGGCGACGGCCAGAGCGCGGCGCGCATCCTGCTCACGGCCGGCCCGCGCCTCCTCGCGCTCGACGCCGCCACCGGGCAGCTGTCGCCGGGGTTTGGCAGCGACGGGATGATCGACATCGGCGTGCCGTGGAACGGCGTCCCGACCATCTATAAGAACGTCGCGATCCTCGGCGCCACGACCGGCGAGATCCCGCTCGGCGTGCCCGGCGACACCCGCGCGTTCGATGTCCGGACCGGCAAGAAGCTGTGGGATTTCCACACCGTGCCGCTGCCCGGCGAGCTCGGGAACAACACGTGGCTCGAGAACGGCTGGCGCGCTCGATCCGGCGTCAACGTCTGGGCGTGGTACATGACCCTCGATGTCGACCGCGGGCTGCTCTACATGCCGGTGGCGGGGCCGTCGGCCAACTACTGGGGCGGGGATCGTCCCGGCAACAACCTCTTCGCGAACTCGATCGTCGCCGTCGACGCGGAGACCGGGCGCTACCGCTGGCACTTCCAGACCGTCCATCACGATCTGTGGGATTCGGACATGCCGAATCCGCCGGTGCTGGTCGACATTCAGCAGAACCCCTCGCTTCCGCTCGGGGCAGGCGGCCGCAAGATCCCGGCGCTCGCTTCGGTGGGCAAGACCGGCTGGATGTTCATCCTCGATCGCGTCACCGGCAAGCCGATCTTCGGCGTCGAGGAGCGGCCGGTTCCAAAAGGTTCGGTGCCGGGCGAGTGGTATTCGCCGACGCAGCCGTTTCCCGTGAAGCCCGCCAGGCCGCTGGTGCGCGTGGACTTCGTCAAGGAGCGCGACCTCGTGCGGGCCGACGACACCTCGGCGCAGCACGTCGCCGAGTGCGAAGCCTTATGGGAGAAGAGCGGCGGCTTCGCCAGCGCGGGCGCCTTCACGCCGTTCGAGTTTCACGCAGAGGGCGCGCCGCCGAAGAGCACGATCCAGTTCCCGGGCGGCACCGGTGGCGTGAACTGGGGCGGCGCCGCCGCCGATCCCTCCACGGGCTTCGTGTACGTGAACGCGCACGACACCTCGCTGGTCGGCTGGATCGAAGCCAAGCGTCCCGGACTGAACTACGGCAACGGGACGCAGGGCTCCACGCAGCCGTACGACCGCGGCAGCGTGAACGGCGCGGGGCCGTACTTCACGTTCAGCGCGCCGTACAAGGACGCATCGGGCCGCACCGTCGCCAACCTTCCCTGCCAGCGGCCGCCATGGGCGCGTCTGGTGGCCGTCAACGCCAACACCGGAGAGATCGCGTGGGAAACGCCGCTCGGCCTCACTGAGGCGCTGCCCGAGGGCAGGCAGCTGACGGGCAACAGCGGCAGCGCGGGGCCAACCGTCACCGCCAGTGGGCTGGTGATCGTCGGCGCCACTCCCGACCGCCGTCTCCGCGCGTTCGATTCGAAGACCGGGAAAGAGCTGTGGTCCTCCGCGCGACTCGATGGTCAGGTGAACGCGAACCCGATGACGTATCGCGGCAGAAACGGCAGGCAATACATCGCCGCCGTTGCCACCGACTCGCTCGTGGTCTTCGCGCTGCCCTAGCACCCCACAGGCCCACCCGCTGCGCCGCCGCGGCGCTCCAAGCACCGCGCGCTATTCGTCCCAACTATTTGCGGATGGCCCTGAAAGTCCCTGGCCACCTTGACAAGCTGAGCCATGAGCGTCTCGACGGTCTCGCGGCACGTCCGATGTGCGGAGAGCCACTCGCGGTACCGCTCACAACCTATACCAGCGGTTGAGGTTAGCTCGAATTATCGCACTGGTGACCACGCGCCTGGTCGCACCCACCCGGCTCCAGATTCGCTCTGCCCTCTAAGGCTTCAGAGCCCAAAGTGGTCCCAAAGCGGCACTAGTCGTGACGGGTCGTTATGCTTGCATTACGAAACGCTCTAGATCCATGATTTTGGTCATTCAGAGTGCTTCCGATGGATCGACTTATCCCGATCCGGGCGTTACAGAGACTTAAACCACTGACACTCAAGCGGTTGATCCCGCTACCCACTCTGGTACGCCTTTTCCTACGCGAGTAGGCAAATCGAGAAAGCAAAGCCTCACAACGAACGCGTTTTGAAGGAGTGACAACTGATGTACGCACGCATAACCGGCTTTCTGCTGGCATTTGCGTTGGCCTTTACCGGCCTCGCGGCCGCGCAGGAGCGATTCAGCAACATCCAAGGCAAGGTGTTGGACTCATCCGGTGCGGTGCTTCCTGGCGTCACAGTAACTGTGACGAACAACGTGACCAAAAGGTCGATCGAGTATGTGACCGGGGCAGACGGCACCTACTACGGCGCAGCGCTCGAGCCCGGGCGATACAGCGTCAAGTTCCAATTCCCCGGCTTCACACCGAAGGAAAGCCCGGATGTCAGCCTGCTTCTCGGCTCCACGGCGACGGTCAACACGACGCTCGAAGTGGGGGCTCTCACCGAGACCGTGCAGGTCGTCGCCGAGACCAGCCTGATCGACGCGCATTCGTCGACGTCGCACAAGAACATTCCGGCCGAGCAGTTCGACACGCTGCCGAAGGGTCGCAGCTTCCAGGCGCTGGCCACCGCGCTCCCGTCGGTCAACAGCGGCGAGCTCGAGGGCGGATTCCAGGTCAACGGCGCCTCGGCCGGTGAGAACAACTTCACCGTCGACGGCGTCTCGGTCGTGAGCCTGATACACGGCAACCAGCGTCAGGATGCGGTGTTCGAGTATCTCCAGGAAGTCCAGGTCAAGACCTCGGGCCTCGAAGCCGAGTACGGCGGCGCGCTGGGCGGCGTGGTCAGCGCCGTCACCAAGTCCGGCGGCAACACGTTCAAGGGCTCGGTGTTCAACCATTACAACGGCAGCGCGCTGCGCGCGCACAACGGCGCCGCCAAGCGTCTGGTGATCGACCCGATCACCCAGAACACGGCCTCGATCATCCAGGACGACGACCAGTCGTTCAACCGCAACGAGTTCGGCGGCGCCATCGGCGGGCCGATCATGAAGGACAAGCTGTTCTTCTTCGGTTCCGCCTCGCCCCGCATCGAAAAGATCACCCGCAACTACACATTGGGCACGGGCGAGGTCTTCCCGGTGGAGCGGACGCGCAAGACTTACAGCTCGTTCGGCAAGGCCACCTACTCGCCAACCAGCCGTCTGCAGTTGAACCTCTCGGGCCTGTGGACGCCCGACAAGGCGACCGGCTCGATTGTCGGCTACGACGGCGCCTTGAAGAACAACAGCACGTTGGACGCGGGCGGCCTCACGGCGCGGCGCGCGCTCGGCTACGAGATTCCTCAGTGGAACATGGCCTACACGGGCGACTACACGGCCACCGACCGGACGCTGGTGTCCGTGCGCGGCGGGTACCGGAGCGACAACTACCGGGATACCGGCGTCAACACGTCGCAGACCTTCGAGTACTCGACGGCCACGGCCTCGCTGCCGGCTAACCTGCTGGCGAACGTCCCGGCGCAGTTCGTTCGGGCGGCGGGCTACAGCAACCTCCCCCGCATCCAGGTCAAGGACCACGACCTCACGACGGGCAACTCGGTGGACCTCTCGCTGACGCAGCTGGCGAACTTCGCCGGCCAGCACCAGTTCAAGGGCGGCTTCGGCTACACCCGCAACACCAACGACGTGCAAGTTGCGTATCCGAACCAGGGCTACGTGACCGTGTTCTGGAACTCGGTGTACACGAGCGACGTCCCGGGCGTGGGTTCCGGTACCGGCACCTACGGCTACTACCAGATTGACGACATCGGGACGATCGGCAAGACCGGCGCGAACATCCTCAGCCTGTTCGTGCAGGACAACTGGTCGGTGACGCCTCGCCTGTCGCTCAACCTCGGCCTCCGCACCGAGAACGAGGACATCCCGTCGTTCCGCCCGGACATCCAGAAAGTGGCGATCAACTTCGGATGGAAGCAGAAGATGGCGCCGCGCGTGGGCTTCGCCTTCGACCTGTTCGGCGACGACAAGGCGAAGCTCTCGGGATCGTACGGCCGTTATTACGACTGGACGAAGTACGAGCTGGCGCGCGGCACGTTCGGTGGCGACACCTGGACAACTCGCTTCCGCTCGCTCGACGACCCGGACATCTCGAAGTTGAGCCGCGCGAACCTGACGGGTCGCAACCTGTGGGACGGACAGGCTGATTCGTACAAGGACAGCCGCATCCCGAGCTTCGGCGACGACGTCGTGGATCCGAACATGAAGCCGATGGCGTCGGATGCCTACAACCTCGGCCTCGAGTACCAGCTCCGGCGCAACACGGTCGTCGGCGTCAACTTCGTCCGCACCCAGCTGGTTCGGACGATTGAAGACATCGGCACTCTGGTGAACGGCAGCGAGGCCTACATCTACGGCAACCCCGGCGAGGGGCTGGCCACGACCGCCATCACCACCGGCCTGACGCCGCCGTTCGAGCTGCCGAAGGCGAAGCGCAATTACACGGCGGTCGAGCTGACGGCGAACCGCCGCTTCAACAACAACTGGTTCCTGAGCGGCAGCTACGTCTACAGCCGCCTCTACGGCAACTACCCGGGCCTCGTGAACACCGACGAAGTGACGGCGCCGGGTCGCGTGAGCCTCGGTGCGCAGGAAGCGTTCGGCACGCGGACCCGGCCGGGCACCAACGCCAGCCGCGCCTGGGACCTCGACGAGATGATGTTCGACTCGCACGGCAACAAGGGCGTCGACGGCCTGCTGCCGACCGACCGTCCGCACGTCGTGAAGGTCTACGGGTCGTACCTGCTCAAGACGGGCACGAACGTCGGCGTCAACTTCTACGGTGGCAGCGGCACGCCGGTGAGCCGGTCCGTGCAGTCGATCTACCGCTACCCGATCCTGGTGGACGGGCGCGGTTCGCTGGGCCGCACGCCGGTCTTCTCGCAGACCGACCTGCTGGTGTCGCACCAGTTCTCCGTCGGCGGGAGCAAGAAGGTGGCGCTCGAGTTCAACGCCTTGAACATCTTCAATCAGGAGACCGTCCGCCACGTCTTCGACACGGTCAACCGGATTGGAGGCAACGGGCGCGTGCTCGCGAGCTCGGCGTTGCGCTTGGCGAACGTGAACCTGCTCAACGGCTACGACTACAACGCACTGCTGGCCACCACGCCGGACGCGCAGAAGGCGCCCGGCACGCCGGTGTCCGGCTACAAGGATCCGCGGTTCCAGATGGGCGACATCTTCAACCCCGGCTTCGACGGCCGCATCACCGTTCGTTTCCTGTTCTAAGTCACACAGACTGCGCGGATCGGTACACCGATCCGCGCAGCTAGGAAAGACCCGAGGGGAGCTCACGCTCCCCTCTTTTTTTTGTCAGAGTGCCCTCCCACTTTTTGTCAGCCCATCCGGTGCAGCAGCGCGCGAATCGTGTTGGTGACGCGCGCCGGCGCGCGAAGTGTGCACGGTGTGCGTGTGCATGTGCATCGCCGCCCGCGCGCATGCGCGCCCCCGCTCCGAAAATCGGAGCGGCGCGGGAAAACCTGTCGTCGGGATCGCCGAACTGCACGGGTAGCCGTCACCGGGGAACGCCGGGGGCGCGCCAGCACGGCACGAACTACGGCCTGATTCCGCTGACTTTTCAGCCTAGCAGGACAGTAACGCGCGAGCTTGCACAGAGCGTTGAAATTGCTGACGAATCCGTCGATTGCATGGTGGCACGCTTCCTGAATTGAAGGGGGCCAGAGGACGGCATAGACACCCATGTTTGACATGAGCGGGATCTCTCAGCAGCCGGTGCAGAAGGTGGTCGTCGTGAACGGCAACGCCGAGGTACTCAGCATGCTCGAGACGGTGCTCGACGCAGGCCGTTACGACATGGTGTTCGTAGAGTCGCCGGATCACGCGTATTCGAACATCCGGAAGGTGCAGCCGAACCTGGTCATCCTCTGCACGCGCGTCGAAGACCTCGACGGCTTTCAGCTCCTCACGATGCTGAAGCTCGATGACCTGACGCGCGACATTCCGGTGCTGACGTACACGACCGAGAGCGAAGAGTGCGACTTCGACGCCGCCATCTCGCAGATGGCCGACGACGACGAGGTCAACATGCTGCCGGCGCGCCCGGCTCCGCGCATGAACTGAGATTGCCCCCCGAGGGCGGTCCCCCCCGGCTGCCCTCCCCTTTTTCAGAGCCTCTAGCCTCTGGCCTTCAGCCTCTAGGCAGAACCGCAGCCGAGAGGCCAAAGGCTAGAGGCCAAAGGCTGATATAGTCCGCCGCCATGCCGGGTATCCGAAAGAGTGACCGCGTCCCGATCCTGGGCGAGCTGCACGGGGAAATCATGGTGTTCGAACCGTTGCAGGTGAAGGAGCTCGCCCCGCACGGCGCCACGATCGAGACGGCGTTCCCGCTGCCGCTCAACTCATTGCACGACCTGCGGCTGACGCTCGGCACCGGCGCCGTGGTGGTGAAGGCGCGCGTGGTCCACTCGCACGTCGGGGAGATGGGCGAGGATGCGGTGCGTTATCGGTCTGGAGTGGAATTCGTGGAGCCGCCCGCGTATGTCGGGGCGGCCATCACGCAGTTTCTCGAAACCCTGAAGGGCCAGTCGTAGCGTTACGGAGCGGTCGGCGGCTCGGGCGCCTGCGGCGGCTGCGGCGCGGCGGGTGGCGCCAGGCTGCCCGGCGTGCGCAGGCTGGCGAGCTGATCGATGACTTCGATCGGCACTGCCAGGCCGAGCGTCACGTTCTTGCCCTCGCCTCCGAGCTCGATCGAATCCATGATGGCGGCCACGTCGGCCCGCTGCCCCGACTGCAGCTTGGCCAGGGCCAGTATGCCCTGCAGGACGTCGCGGAGGTTCTTGGCGGCGGCCTCGTCGCGGGTCTCGGCCCGAATCGCGGCGCGGATACCGCCGTTGACGTGCCCGGTTACCGTCAGCCAGTTGATGGCCGGCAGGCGCTGCAAAACGTCGGGCGGGAGCTGCCCCGCCGCCGACAGCGCGTCGAAGCGGGCGACCACCCACGCGTTGCCGTCGTCGGCCTGCTTCACCAGGCGCACGAGCTCCTCGTTGCCCGCCGCGCTGGCCGTCCCGCCCTTCCGGGCGTCGATGGCCCGGCGGACGGCGTCCTGAGCGCCCATTGCGATGAGCCCCGGCTCCACGAAAGCCAGCGCCGCGTCCATGCCGCCGGTCGGCTCCGCGACCTTGAGGAGGCGCACGCCCTTGTAGTCCTCGACCGTGCCGCCCTTCGAGAGGACCAGCCCCTCGATGCGAACGGTGTCGAAGCGGCCGCGGGCGATGACCAGGGGATGCCCCTGGTTGGGACCGGCGGCGGTATCGCCTCCGATCGCGCCAAGGACGTAGTCCACATCCCGGGTCACATCGACGCCGGTCTCCTCCTCGAAGCGCGCGAGGCCGTCGCCGTTGCGCGGCGCCAGCGCCTGAAGCTTCTGGTGGAGCTCGGAGTCCATGATTTCCCGGACGTTGGCGAAGGCGACGACCTTGGCGTCCGAGGGGAGGTAGGCGAGCTCGTCGGGGCTCGACGTGCCGAGGAAATTGAGGTTTTGGAAACCGCCCACGTAGGCTGCGACGAGCCCTGTTCCAAGGCCCGCCACGAGGATGCCAACGGAGACGAACAGGAAGAGTCGGGTGCGCTTGGTCATCTGGTGGCCCTGTGCTCAGTATACGGAGCTGCCCCAGCCGGCGTTCCACGTTTGGCCCGGGCCCGGCAGCCCCCGGCCGCGCCGCCTACTGCTCGAGGACGTACTCGCGCGACTCGACCGCTTTAACGCCCAGCCAGAGCGTCGCGACCACCAGCGCGGCGAGCACCAGGACGCAGACCAGCGCGGGCGGATTGTCGCGCAGGACGCTCTGGAGCACCGCAGCCACCCCCTCCGAGGGCATCGCGTGCGGCACCAGGCTCTGAACGTAGTGGGCCACGGTGAACCGCTTCAGATAGCCCGGGACCAGGAGGGCGATCTGCTCCCAGCCGAACACGAAGACGAGGCCCGATACGAGCGGCCGCTTGAGGGCCGCGCCGACCAGGGCGAAGAGCGCGCCATACGCCGCCAGGCCGAGCGCCAGCAACCCGAGATCGGCGGCAAAGGCCAGGAACGTCCGCGCCACCTGGCCGATCGGCACGAGGAGGAAGTAGACGAGGACCACCGACGGCAGCACGACGAGCGAGGTGCAGACGAGATACGCGAGGTACTTGCCGACCAGCACGGCTCCGCGACGGATCGGCCGCGTGAACAGGTAGGTAATGGTGCGGTCCTCCACTTCGTCGGCCATGAGCGAGGTGCCGTAGAACACGCCCAGCACCGGTACGATGAAGCGCAGGAAGAAGACCCAGATCATCATGCCGAAGATGCTGCCGCCGTCCACGGCCGCACCGTTGACGCGCAGCGGCACCAGACCGCTGCCTTGAACGACGCGGGCAACCACCGCCAGAAACACCGGCGCGCCGGTGACCAGCAGCAGAAACACCGTGCGTCGCGACCACAGCATCTCGCCGAGCGAAAGGTTGAAGACGCGGGCCGCGCCAGCGGCGAACGTGGGCGGAACGGGAAGGGCCGGACGCGCGCTCATTGCTTCACCAAGAAGCGGAACACGGCCTGCAGGTTGTCGTCGGGCGACGTGATCTCGTGCACCGGACCGAAGCGGCCGCTGGCCGCCAGGTCGGTGACGCGCGCGTAGAACGCATCCGGCCGCGCCGTCTCCACCACCAGGCCTCCGGGCTCGAACCTGACGCTCACCACACCCTCGTCCGCGAGCAGCTCGCGGGCCACGGCATGCGCCTGGGCGGTGCGGATCGAGACCGTGTGCGGATGTTCGTCGATGAGCTCGCGGATCTGGTGCACGTCGCCTTCGGCCACGATCCGGCCGTTGTTGACGAGCACGATGTTCGAGGTCATCGACTCCACCTCGTGCAGGATGTGGCTGGACACCAGCACGCTGGTGCCGTTGCGCGCCCACTCCTTGATCTGCTTCACCGTCCGCCGCCGCATCAACGGATCCATGCCGCTCAACGGCTCGTCGAGGATGAGCAGCTCGGGCTCGTGGACGATGGCCTGAGCGAGCTTGATCCGCTGCCGCATGCCCTTGCTGTACGACCCGATCTTGCGATCCGCCGCTTCGGTGAGCTCCACCGCCTCGATGGCGCGCGCGGCGGCATCGGCGGCGGTCCGCTCGTCGAAGCCGTGCAGCCCCGCGAGCGCTGCCACCCACTCGCGGCCGGTCATGCGATCGTAGAAGGCGTCCTGCTCGGGACAAAACCCGATGCGCTGGAACAGCGCCGGGTTGTCCCAGATCGGCTCGCCGAGCACCCGCACCTGCCCCTTGCTGGGCCGCAGCTGCCCGGTAATGAGCTTCATGAACGTGGACTTGCCGGCTCCGTTCGGACCGAGCAGGCCGGTGATGCCGGAGGGCACCGACACCGACACGTCGTTGAGGCCCGACACCTGGCCGTACCACTTCGAGAGGTGCTCGGATTCGATGATCGTCACTTCACCACCTCGACGCCGCGGATGCGACGCTCGAGCACCAGGATGGACAGTGCGACGATGACCGTCACGCCGAGCAGGGCGGTCCACAGCGGAAGCGCTCGCTGTCCCGGCACGCGGAAGGCCGCGTCGCCAATCACGCTCAGCAGGTCGCGCGGCGAGACGAGCGCCCACAGCCGGCTGCCGGTGATGCGCGACAGCGCCGTGTACATCGCCGTGGTGAAGAAGAACAGCCCCGTGAACGTGAGCGCCGTGAACCGACGGCTCTTGGAGAGCGACGACAGCGCCACCATGGTGAAGGTGCCCACCAGCGCGAGGGCCACCGAGTAGAGGACGATGGCCGGCAGCAGATAGAGGTTCTGCACCACGAACGTCAGGCTGCCCGAGAAGGCCACGTGCACGACGAGGAGCAGCAGCGCCGGCAGCAGCGTGACGCCGAGCACGAAGGCGAGCGGCGCGAACAGCTTCCCCGCGATGTATTCCACCCGCGTCAGCGGCTTCGACAGATAGACCTGCAGGGCATTGGCACGCCGGTCGTCGGCAATCGCGCCCGATGAGCCAACGATCAGCAGGAAGACGAAGAGCCCCTGCTGCTCGAGGAAGCCGCGGAACAGCTGCGCGCTCGTGGCCAGGAACGAGGCCTGCTGAAAGTTTGCGGCCAGATAGATCTGCACCACGCGCCCGACGAACGGCACCCAGGCCATGAGCAGCAGGATCAGGTAGCGCTTCTGCGACAACACCGTGCGGATCTGCTGCCGCGCGATGACCCACCAGGCCGTGCCGGGTGGACGGCGGCGTCCGGCGTAGTGGCGATACCCCTGGTCGTGGATGGGCATGCGGCTCAGACCTCGCCCATGGCCTTGGCGAAGACGTCTTCGAGCGTCTCGACGCTGGGCCGGAAGTGGCGCACCTGGATGCGGTGCGTGGAGGCAAGGGCGAAGATCGCCTGCGGGTCGTGCCCGACCGGGACGAACACGCGCATGATGTCGTCGGCGGCGTCGTGCGCCTGAAAGCCGGCGCCGGCGAGCGCGGCCAGAAACGGCGCCGGCTCACCCTTGAAACGCAGCTCGACGAGGCTGCCGCCCGGCCCCTTCAGCCCCTCGATGCGACCCTGCGTGGCCACGGCGCCCTTGTCGAGGACGATGACGTGATCGCACGTGTACTCGACATCGGGCAGCAGGTGCGACGACAGGATCACGTTCAGACCTTTGTTCCGCGCGATGTCGGCGATGAGCACCAGCATCTCCTCGCGCCCCTTCGGGTCCATGCCGTTGGTGGGCTCGTCGAGGAACAGTAGTTCCGGGTCGTGCACGAGCGCCTGGGCGAGCTTGATCCGCTGCTTCATGCCGGTGGAATAGGTCTCGAGGTTGCGGTAGCGGGCTTCGCCCAGGCCCACGTAAAAAAGCACCTCGTGAGCCCGCTGCATGGCGTCGGCACGCGGCAGCCCCGCCAGCTCGCCGCAGAACGCCACGAACGAGACCGCGGTCATGCCGGGAATGTGGCCGTCGGTCTCGGGCATGTAGCCGATCCGCGCTCGCACGGCCAGCGGGGACTTGGCCACGTCGAGGCCGAGCACGCTCATCTGGCCTTCGGTGGGCGGCACGAAGCCGAGGAGTGCACGAAGCATCGTGCTCTTGCCGGCGCCGTTGGGCCCGAGCAGCCCGACGGCCCCCGTGGGGAAGGTCGCGCTGACGTCCTGCAGCGCCGTGCGGGCGCCGTAGCGGACGGTGACGTGCTGAAGCTCGACGACCGGCTGCATCATTCCACCTTACGTAGGCCCGTCGCCGATCGTTCGGGCGCGGCAGCATCGGCGGCGGTCCAGCCGGCGCGGGCGGCCAGTATCAGTCCTCGGCCGATGACCTCGGTCGCCTTGTCGGTGAGGCTGAACCCCGGAAGCGCCCGGGGCTCCGCCCAGGCCACGTCCGCCACGTCGGAGGCCGCCATCAGCGCGCCGCCAACCGGCCGGCACACATAGTCCACGAGCACGTAGTGGTACTGCACGCGCCCTCCGGCGTCGTGCATGATCCGATCGAAGACCTCGATGACCGGACCGACCTCCACCTCCAGGCCGGTTTCTTCGCGCAGTTCCCGGGTCACGCACGCTTCGAGCGTTTCGCCGACGTCCACGGCGCCTCCCGGCAGGCTCCATTGGCCGGCCAGCGGCTCGAACCGCCGCTTCACGAGCAGCACGCGCGCGGCCGCGTCGACGATGACGGCGCCAACGCCGACGAACGGGCGATCCGGATACTCGCGGCTCACTCGCCCATGACCTTGACCACGACGCGCTTCCGCCGCTGGCCGTCGAATTCGGCGTAGAACACCTGCTCCCACGGACCGAGATCGAGCTTGCCCGCCGTGATCGGCAGGATCACCTGGTGCCCCATGAGCGTGCGCTTCAGGTGCGCGTCGGCGTTGTCCTCGCCGGTCTGGTGGTGGCGGTAGTTCTTACCGGACGGCGCGAGCTGCTCGAGCCACACCTGGAAGTCGTGAATCAGGCCGTCCTCCCAGTCGTTCACGTATACAGCCGCCGTGATGTGCATCGCAGACACGAGGACCATGCCCTCCTGCACACCGCTCTTGGCCACCACGGCCGCCACCTGGTCGGTGATGCGAATGAACTCCTGCTTCGTCTTGGTGTTGAACCAGAGGTACTCGGTAGTGGTCTTCATAGTTCCGCAACTGCAGGCCTTCAGGCCTGCCCCAACGGCAACGACGGGTCGGCATTGACCGACCACTCGCCTCGCGCGCCGGCATGGAACGCGCGCAGCCCCGCCGCCGCAATCATCGCCGCATTGTCCGTCGAGAGGCTGAGCGCCGGCACAAGCACCGGCAGCCCGGCCGCGGCCCCGCGCGCCAGCGCATCGTGGCGGAGCCGGCTGTTGGCCGAAACGCCTCCGGCAATTCCCACCGACCGCGCCCCGGCTTCACGCGCCGCGTCGAACACGGCGTCGAGCAGCGTGGCCACGACCACGCGCTGGAAGCTCGCGCAGAGATCGCCCACGTCCCGCTCCGGCAGCGGGGCATCCGCGGGCAGCGCAAGCGCCGCTCGCCGCTGCGCGACGTAGCGCGCCACCGAAGTCTTGAGTCCGCTGAAGCTGAAGTCCCGGTGGCCCGGCAGGTGCGGCGCGTTGCGATCGGGATGAGTGAGGCGCGTTTTGGGCAGCGCCACGGCGCGATCGTTCCCCTCTGCCGCCAGGCGATCGATCACCGGCCCGCCCGGATAGCCCAGGCCGAGCAGCTTGGCGACTTTGTCGTACGCCTCCCCTGCGGCGTCGTCGCGCGTCCGCCCCAGCCGTTCGTACACGCCGCGCGCCGGCACCCGATAGAGACTGGTGTGCCCGCCGGACACCACCAGCACGACCGCGGGCAGCGGCATCTCGCCGCTCTCGAGCACGAGCGACTCGATGTGGCCGGCCAGGTGGTGCACCGGCACAAACGGCACGTTGCGCGACCACGCCAGCGACTTGGCGAACGACACCCCGACCAGGAGCGAACCTACGAGCCCAGGCCCCTGCGTCACGGCGATCAGATCGTAGGGTGGGCGTCCGGCTGGAGCCGCGCCCGCCTCCTCGACGGCGCGCTCGACCACTCCGCAGATGTCGCGAATGTGCTGGCGAGCCGAGAGTTCGGGCACGATGCCGCCCCACGCGCGATGAATTGCCACCTGCGACGCGACGACGTTCGATCGGACCGTCCAGGGCCGCAGATCGTCATCGTGCTCCTCGACGATGGCGGCCGACGTCTCGTCGCACGAGGTCTCGATGCCGAGGACGCGCATGCGCTCAGCTGGAGGCGACGGACACGCCCTGCACGAGCGCGGCGAGCGACGCTTCGTACGGCGCGCGGGCAATCCCCTGTTCGGTGACGATCGCGGTGACGTACTTGGCCGGCGTGACGTCGAAGGCGGGGTTGCGTATGCGCGCGCCCTGCGGCGTCACGCGGTACGAGCCGACGTGCGTCACCTCGCGATCGGGGCGCTCCTCGATCGGGATGCCGGAGCCGTCCGGCGTGTTGAGATCGATCGTCGAGAGAGGCGCGGCCACGTAGAAGGGAATGCCGTGCTCCTTGGCCAGCACCGCCACGCCGTAGGTGCCGATCTTGTTGGCCACGTCGCCGTTGGCGGCGATGCGGTCCGCGCCCACGACGACGAGGTCGATATTGGCCAGCCGCATCATCGACGCCGTCATGTTGTCGGTGATGACGGTGGTGTCGATGCCGTCCTTCACCAGCTCCCAGGCGGTGAGGCGGGCACCCTGGAGGAACGGCCGCGTCTCGTCGGCAAAGACCGCCACCTTCTTCCCACCCTCGGCGGCGGCGCGAATGACGCCGAGCGCAGTGCCGTAGCCGGCAGTCGCCAGGGCGCCGGCGTTGCAGTGCGTCAGGATCCGCGCGTCAGCGGGCACGAGGCTCGCGCCGTAGGCGCCCATCGCGCGGCAGCTGGCCACGTCCTCGTCGTGGATGTGCCGGGCCTCTTCTTCGAACAGGCGCTTCAGTTCGTCCACCGAGGCGCCAGCCTGCACGTGCACGGCAAACACGCGCTTCATCCGGTCGATGGCCCAGAACAGGTTCACCGCGGTGGGACGCGTGGCAGCCATTTCGTCGCAGAGCTTCTGGAACTCGGTGGCGAACTGCTTGGTACCGCTGGCGCTGCTCCGCTTCATGCCGAGCGCAAGGCCCATGGCGGCGGCCACGCCAATCGCCGGAGCGCCGCGAATCACCATCGTCTTGATGGCCTTGGCCACATCCTTCGCGGTCTTGCAGGTGACGTACACCTCCGACGCGGGCAGCTTGCGCTGGTCGATCATCACGACGGCGTCGTCTTTCCACTCGATTGTCGGGAGCATTCTTCTAGAGCGTAACCTACGACGGGCCGCCTGAAGGCGGCCCCTACGATGCAACCCGTCCCACGGGACGCCTGAAGGCGGCCCCTACGATGCAACCCGTCCGCCTGAAGGCGGCCCCTACGTCAGAAGTCTCGCGTCGAAGGGCAGCGGGAGCAGGGCGCTGAGCCGGTGGCGCCCTTTCTCGGCGCGGAGGTTGGCCAGGATCACCTCGAGGTCGCCGCCGAACTCCCAGAGAATCTGGCGGCAGGGGCCGCACGGCGGCGTCGGGTCATTCGTGTCGGCCACGACGGCGATGCGGCGGAACTTCCGGTGTCCCTCGGAGAGCGCCTTCCACATCGCGACGCGCTCGGCACAGACCGTGAGCCCGTATGTGGCGTTTTCGATGTTGCAGCCGGTGACGATGGCGCCGTCGGCAGTTTCGAGCGCGGCGCCGACCTTGAAGTGCGAGTAGTCCGCGTGCGCGTTCCTCCGCGCCCGGCGCGCCGCCTGGACGAGCGCGGCGGCAGACGTCGCCCGCGAAGCCGGGCTAGAGGCGGCCAATGATGCCCTCCAGCAGCGCGATGAACGAGCCGCGCACGCGGCGCGCCGTCTCCATTACCTCGTCGTGGACCAGCGGTTGATCGAGCACGCCCGCCGCCATGTTGGTGATGCACGAGATGCCGAGCACTTCCACGCCCATGTGGCGCGCGGCAATCGCCTCGGGCACGGTGGACATCCCCACGGCGTCGGCGCCGAGGGCTCGGAACGCCCGGATCTCCGCCGGGGTCTCGTAGCTGGGGCCGTGCACGGCGACGTAGACGCCGTGGCGCACGGCAACGCCCGCGGCCCGTGCGGCGTCATCCGCCAGTGCGCGCAGGCGGCGCGAATAGACCTCGGACATGTCCGGAAACCGCGGCCCGACGCGCTCGTCGTTCGGCCCGATGAGCGGGTTGCCGGCCATCAGGTTGATGTGGTCGTCGATGACCATCAAGGCGCCCTGGCCGAAATCGGTGTTGATGCCGCCCGCGGCGTTGGTGAGGATCAGGCGCGCGATACCCAGCCGCGCCATCACGCGCACCGCGAACACCACCGTGGCCATCGGGTGGCCTTCGTACATGTGCACGCGGCCCGAGAGCGCCGCCACCCGCTTCCCGCCGACGCTCCCAACGACAAGACGCCCGGCATGGCCCACCACGCGCGACTGCGGCCAGTGCGGCAGCGTCTCGTACGGCGCCACGGCCGCATCCGCCAGGCTGTCGGCAAAGTCGCCGAGGCCCGAGCCGAGCACGATCGCCACGTCGGCCGGCGCGCCGCAGCGCGCGCGTACGGCGGCCGCGGCTTCGTCGAGACGCTCGAGCTCGGTGCCGCTCACAGCAGCATGCCCGCGATCGTCGCGGTGAGGAAGTTGGCGAACGTCCCGGCGAGCATCGCGCGCAGCCCGAGCCGCGCCAGATCGTGCCGCCGCTCGGGCGCGAGCGCGCCGATGCCGCCGATCTGGATGCCGATCGAGCTGAAGTTGGCGAAGCCGCACAGCGCGAAGGTGGCGATGGTGAACGACTTCGGATCGAGCGTCGCCTGCAGCGGGCCGAGCTGCGAGTAGGCGACGAACTCGTTGAGCACCATGCGGGTCCCCAGCAGGTTGCCGACGGTCGGCGCATCGGCCCACGGTACGCCCAGGCTCCAGGCGATGGGCGCGAACCCGTAGCCCAGTATCTGCTGCATGCTGAGGCCGGCCAGGCCGAGCACCGCGTTGAGCAGCGCCACCAGGGCGAGAAACGAGATCAGCATCGCGCCCACGTTGAGCGCCAGGTGAAGCCCTTCGCCCGTGCCGCGCCCGATGGCGTCGATCACGTTGACGTCGGTCTTCTCGACTTCGAGCTTCACCGTGCCCATCGTCTCGGGCTGGCCGGTTTCGGGCACGAACAGCTTGGCCATCATCAGCGTGCCAGGCGCCGTCATGATGACCGCCGTCAGGAGATGCTCGGCCTTGGCGCCGAAGATGATGTAGGCGGCCATCACGCCGCCGGAGATGTGGGCCATCCCGGCGGTCATGACCGTCATCAACTCCGACTCGGTCATCCGCGGCAGGAACGGCCGGATGGTGAGCGGCGCCTCGGTCTGCCCCATGAAGATGCTGGCCGCCACGTTGAGCGACTCGGCGCCGCTGGCGCGCATGAAGCGGCGCATGACGACGGCGAACACGCGGACGACGAGCTGCATGATGCCGAAGTAGTAGAGCATCGCGAACAGCGCCGCGATGAAGATGATCGTCGGCAGCACCATGAACGCGAACACGTTGGCGTACTGGGCGCCCTCCTGGCCGAGCACGCCGGTCATGATGCGGGGCCACACCTCGCGGTTGCCCAGCGGGCCGAACACGAACGACGAGCCCACGTACGCGAAGTCGAGCAGCTTGGTGATGTAGGCTCCCAGAGTCTGAAAGACCAGCTGGCCGGCTCTCGTCTTGAGGACGATGATCGCAAAGAGGAACTGGAGGCCGAGGCCCCAGCCGACGTTGCGATAGTCGATGGCGTGCCGCGCCGACGAGATCATGTAGGCGAGCGCCAGAATCAGGGCCAGCCCCGCGACCGGCTGCACCCGGCTCAGCCCGATCGTGCCCAGGCCGATGGCCACCGCGGCGATGGCCGCGAGCCCGGCCACGACCAGGAGATCACGGCGCGTCCACGGTTGGGACGGCCGCACGTGTGTCTGCGTCGCGCTCATCGCACCTCGCCCAGAATCCGGTCACCGGCAGGCGACGCCTGCCCGGCCTCGTCGATGTGAATGGCCTCGCGGCACAGGGCCCGCGCCGCGTCGAGGCCGCGACCACCGCGATGGTACAGCTCGAGAAGCGGCTGCCCCTTCTTCACGCGCTCGCCGCGCACCACCTGCATGCGCAGCCCTACCGCGTGATCCACCGGCTCTCCCACGGTCGTTCGGCCGGCGCCCAGCTGGTGCGTCGCTCGCCCGATGGAGCCGGCAAGCACGCGCGTCACCACGCCGTCGCTCCAGGCGGTGAACGTCTCATGATCCGGAGCCACCGGCATCAGGCTGTAGTCGTCCACCACGCGGGGATCGCCGCCCTGGCGTTCGATCATCCGCGTGAACACCTCGAGCGCGCGCCCCGAGGCGAGCGCGTCCGTCGCCCGCGACAGCGCGGCGTTTGCCGTGGTTTCCAGCCCCGCCAGCAGCGTCATGCGCGCCGCCAGCCGCGAGACCACACTGGTGAGATCGTCGGGACCCTGCCCCTTGAGCGTGTCGACGCATTCGGCGATTTCCAGCGCATTGCCGACGGTGCGGCCGAGCGGCGCGTCCATGTCGGTGAGAAACGCCTCGGTCCGGACGCCGGCGCGAGTGCCGATCGCGACCATCGACTCGGCGAGGGCCTGCGCCCGGGCGCGCTCCTTCATGAAGGCACCGTCGCCGCATTTGACGTCGAGCACCAGGGCGCTGCTCCCCTCCGCGATCTTCTTGCTCATGATCGAGGCCGAGATGAGCGGAATGCTTTCGACCGTGGCGGTCACGTCGCGCAGGGCGTAGAGGATCTTGTCGGCCGGGACGAGTGTGGCGGTCTGGCCGATGATGCTGGTGCCCACCGCCCGGAGGGTGGCCTTGAACTCCTCGATGGTGAGCCCCACGCGGAAGCCCGGAATGGACTCCAGCTTGTCCAGGGTGCCCCCGGTGTGACCCAGGCCGCGGCCCGACATCTTGGGCACCGTGACGCCGCAGGCGGCGGCAACCGGCGCAAGGACGATGGACACCTTGTCGCCCACGCCGCCCGTACTGTGCTTGCCGACCTTGACGCCCGGGAGGTCCGACAGGTCCACCCGGTCCCCCGACCGGACCATCGCGTCGGTCAGCCAAGCCGTCTCGTCGTCGGTCATCCCCCGGAGGACGATGGCCATCAGGAGCGCCGACGCCTGGTAATCGGGGATTTGCCCGCGAACGACGCCGTCGACGAAGAAATCGATGGCCTCGCGCGACAGCGCCTCTCCGTCGCGCTTGCGCGCAATGACATCGACGAATTGCATCGGTTGGGACGGAGTATACAGGGCAAAACTCGGCTGGAAAGAATGGCGGGCAATAGCGAACCGGCGTTAAGCCGGTTTGCCAGATACTGCCGCGCCGCCCGCGTTTTTTGCGGGCGGCGCATAAAGGCAGAGCCGCTCCGATTCGATACTTTGTACGAATCGTGGATAGACCGCCCGTACGCGCGGGTGGTCGCCTCCTGACTGTGACGACGGCTCACGCCACACCTCCGCAGCTGGCGCAGCGGCAGCCGATGCCGGGCGAGCAGAGCCTCGCGCTCGCCGAATTTGCACGCGCCTGCAAAGCGGCGGCGCGGGCGGTCTCCTTGTACCCGGGGGCGCACCCCGCCATCGGCGTCTCGCTCTCACGCCTGGTGGCGGCGGTCCAGCGCCTGTCGGGCTCGGGCGAGACCGTGCTCGTCGTCCACCCGACGACCTTGATGATCGAGGATCGGGCGCCGGTCCGGCCCGACGCCTCCATCGGCGAGCTCGCCGAGCTCCTGCACGGCCGCCTGATTGGCACCCTGCGCGTGGACGCCGGCGCCAGCGCCGACGACTGGCGTGCGCTGCTGCTCCTGCTCGCTCACCCGCTCGAGGAACTGCTGGCCGACGGCGGCATCCACCAGGCCTGGACGGCGACGGGCCGCGGCCACTTCGATATCCAGGAGATCGATTACGCCGAGGTCCTGCGCGAGCGGCGCGGGTCGCTGGGCGCGGACTGGGACCGCGTGCTCGCCAACTGCCTTAAAGGCGAGTCGGTGGAGCTCGACGACGCGGTGGTCAACTCGCTGCTCGAGGCCGTGGAGTCGAGCGAGAAGTTCGGCGAGCTGCTCGACCGCCTCAACGATCGCGCGGAGACCGAAGGCTCGAGCGTCAGCGCCCGCATCGGCGCGCTGATGCACCTGCTGCGCGCCACGGTCGCATCGGTCGAGGTGCGCAAACCCGGCGGCACCGACGAGGCGCTCACCACCGTGGCCCGCGCCACGCCGCACCTCTCGCCCGACATGCTGATCGGGCTGCTGACGAACCGTATGGCCGCCAAGCCGGAAGACGCCGCCATCGCCAAGGGCGTCGTGGACCGCATCGACGACGGCACCATCGCCTCCATCGTGGCGCGATCGGTCGCCTCCGAGCGGGGCGCGTCCGATCGACTGGCCCAGGTGTTCGAAGCCCTGGCTCCGGATCCCGACAAGAAAGGTCCGCTGCTCGAACAGGCCCGCACCGAGGCCGAGCAGACCGAATTCGGTTCCGACCCGCGCTTCCCCGAGGTCTGGCAGAGCGCCGTCACCATCCTCAACTACTCGGACAAGAGCTACGTGTCGTCCGAGTACGCCCGTGAGCTGTCGTCAGCCCGCTCCCAGGCCGTCGAGGTCGAACGGCTCGCGGACGACCCGCCGGAACGCATCGCGGCGTGGCTGGCGTCGGTGGCCGAGGCCTCGGTGCGCGAGCTCGACCTGCTGCTGACGCTCGACCTGATGCGCGTCGAAACCGACCCCGACAACTGGGCCGGCGTGGCGAACCTCTCGGTGCGCGAGATCGAGCGGCGGGCGCTGCTCGGCGACATCGCCGGCGCGCAGCGGCTCACGACGGCCGTCGCGGAGAAAGCCGGCGGAGCAGAAGGGAAGCTGCGCGACGCGGCGACGTCGGCGCTCGACACGCTGGCACGCAGCACGCTCGTGCGCCACGTGATCGGACACTTCCGCAAGGCCAACGACGCCGACGTGACGGCGCTGACACGGCTGTGCCAGACCATCGGGCCCCGCCTGGTGCTCCCCTTCGCCGAGGCGCTGTCCACCGAGGACCACACCCACACCATCCGACGCATTCGCGAGCTGCTCATTTCGTTCGGGGCCGAAGGGCGGCGCGCGGTGGAGCCGCTCAAGAACTCCACGAAGCCTGCCGTCCGCCGCACCGCCGTCGACCTGTTGCGCATCTTCGGCGGCAACGACGCGCTGAAAGAGCTCACCCCGCTCCTGAACGACGCCGACCCGCAGGTGCAGCGCGACGCCGTCCGCGCCATCGTCCAGATCGGCACGCTGGAGGCCTTTGCGGTCATCGATCGCGGCTGCGAGGCCAACGACGCGGCGCGCGAGCTGATCGTCCGCGAGGTGATCGGGATGCGCGACAGTCGCGCGGTGCCGTCGCTCTCGGCCGTACTCAAGACCACGTCCCCGCGCGGCACCCTGGCCATCCTGCACGAGGCGATCATCGAGGCGCTCGCCGGCCTGGGGGCCCACGCCGATTCGACGGCGGCGCTGCGCGGCGCGCTCGACCGCGGCGACTGGTGGGCACCGCGCCGTACGGCGGTACTGCGCAAGGCGGCCGCGGCCGCCCTCAAGCGCATCGGGTCGCCCGAGACGCTGGAAGCGCTCGAAGACGCGACGCGCAGCGGCACGCGCGGCGTGCGCGCGGCCGCGCGACTCGCCCTTGGCCGCGAGGGAGCGGTGCGATGACCGGAGCCGACCGCGCCGTCCTCGCGGAAGAAGTCGTCCGCCGCCTGGCGGCGGCGCTGCGCGGGGCGCAGCTCTACGCGCCAGGACATCCGCTGGTGGCGCGCGGCGTGGGCGCGCTCGCCGAGACGCTGACGCTGACGCTCGCCAACGTGCCGTCGGTCACGATCGGCATCGTCGGAGACGATCTGGTGGTCGCCGACTACCCGATTCCCCGGGCCGCCGAAACCATGGGCGAGCTGATGCGGCGGCTGAGGCAGGCCGGCATCGAGCGCATCGTCATCCAGCGCGGCGTGGACATCGACGAGATCGAGCGCCTCGTGGCCAGCGTGGCCAGCGGCGAAACCGACAAGGACGGCGCGCTCGGCAAGCTGCCGCACGTACGAGTCGGTCGCATCGAGGTCGAGGAGCGCATCGAGGGCGTGGGCGACATGGCCACGTTCCAGCGCCTGTACTCCGACGCCTCGAACGTCGCCGGCGTCCTGTGGGACAGCGCGGCGGTGGAGGGCAAGCCCGACGCGGACGCGGCCCGCAACCTGGTGGACTCGCTGGCGCAGGCCGTGGCGCAGAACCGCACGGCGCTCCTGGCGCTCACCGCGCTCAAGAACTACGACAACTACACGTTCACCCACATGGTGAACGTCTCCATTCTCACGATGGGCCAGGCGCGCGGGCTCGGCATCGAAGGCGGCCTGCTGCGCGAGTTCGGCCTGGCCGCGCTGATGCACGACATCGGCAAGGTCAAGACGCCGAACGAAGTGCTGAACAAGCCGGGCAAGCTGAGCGACGAGGAGTTCGACATCCTGAAGCGCCACACGGTGGACGGCGCCGAGATCCTGAAGAACACACCCGAGATCCCCGCGCTCGGGCCGATCGTCGCCTTCGAGCACCACCTGCGGAGCGACGGCACCGGCTATCCGGTGGGCACGGTGCGACCCCAGCTCAACCTGGCCACGACCCTCTGCGGCATTGCCGACGTCTACGATGCCATGCGGTCACAGCGCGTCTACCAGGCGGCGCACCCCACCGACCGCATCCTGGCGGTGCTGCAACGCAACGACGGCAAGCAGTTCGATCAGCGGCTCGTGAAGCGGTTCGTGCAGCTGGTCGGCATCTATCCGGCCGGCAACCTGGTGCGCCTCGACACGGGCGAAATCGCCGTGGTGCTCAAAGCCTACGCCCCCGACCCGTACCGGCCGCGCGTGAAGGTGCTCACGCGGCCCAACGGTCAGAAGCTCGAACATCCGTACGACGTGAGCCTCTGGGACACGCACGAGGGGCAGCCCCAAGCGATCCAGGCACCGGTGGACGTGGGCGATCTCGGAATCGATCCGCTCTCGTACCTCTAGGCATTCCAAAGCCCAAAGCTAAGGGCCTAAGGCCGGCACGCTACAATCGCGGACCTATGCGTCCCTTCGTCCGTCTGAGCCGCCCCGTCGCTCCAGCTGTGCTGGTGCTGGTCGCCGTCGCCGGATGGCTCGCGACCACCGCCGCCCAGCAACCGGATCGGAGCGGCGTCAAAGAGCTCCTCTCCGACATCAACGCGCCCGGCATCGATCGCGGCCTTCGCGATGCCGATCGGCCGCGCCCGGCGGCGACGGCATCAACACCGCGCTGGATACCCGACCGCGCCGGCGGCGCGTATCTCGGCGGCAGCCTCATCGTGCGTTTCCGGCCGGGCACGCTGCCCGCCACGCAGCGTGCGCTCTTGGCGCAAGTGGATGCCACCGCCGCTGCCACGCCCACGTTTGCGGACTTCGATATCGTCGGCGTGGCCAGTGTCGCCGATCCCGAGGACGTCGCCCGCCGCTTGAGCGCGCAGCCCGACGTCGAATACGCGCAGGCCCGCTACCGCGCGCGGCCGATGTTCGTGCCGAACGACCCGTTCTACCCGCGCCAATGGAACTACCCGCAGATCGACATGGAGCGGGGCTGGGAGATCAATCGCGGTGGAGCCTCCAGTGTGATCGTGGCGATCCTGGACACGGGGGTGGCATTTCGCAGCGGAACCCTGCGCTATTCGGGCGTCGCCTGGCGGCGCGACGACGGCGTCTCGTTCCCGGCCTTCGGGCCGGTGGACATTCCGTTTGCCGCGGCACCCGACCTCGGCGCCGACCGCTTCGTCTCGCCGCGCGACTTCATCTGGGACGACAACCTGCCGTTCGACCTCGCCGGGCACGGTACCCACGTGGCGGGCACCATCGGTCAGCTCTCGAACAACGGCGTGGGCGGCGCGGGCATGGCCTTCAACGTCCGGCTGATGCCGGTGAAGGTCATCGACAACGAGTGGGACTTCATCTTCAACAGCCCCTTCATCGGCACCGACGACACCGTGGCCCGCGGCATCCGCTACGCGGCGGACAACGGCGCGAAAGTCATCAACATGAGCCTGGGGCGCGAGGGCGACCCCGCGCCGGTGGTCCGATCGGCCATCGAGTACGCGGTCTCGCACGGCGCCTTCGTCGCCGTCGCCGGCGGCAACGACGCGCTCGAGGGGAACGAGCTGGAGGCCTACGCGTCGTTCGCGCCGCAAATCGACGGGATGGTGGCCGTGGCCGCCACCGGCGCCGATTCCCGTCGCGCCACCTACTCCACGACCGGCAGCTACATCGAGCTCGCGGCGCCGGGCGGCGATTTCAGCCGCGGCGGTGCGCCGAGCGGCATCCTCCAGCAGACGCTGGCCCTGGATCTCGTGGAGACGTTCGCCGGGCCGGTGTCGCGCTACACCGCGCCGCGATTCGACGCCTTCGCCTACTTCTTCTTCGAAGGCACGTCGATGTCGACCGCGCATGTGTCAGGGCTGGCGGCATTGCTCGTGAGTCAGGGCATCACCAGCCCCGCCGCCATCGAGGCCATCCTGAAACAGTCGGCGACGGATCTGGGGACAGCGGGGCGTGACAACGAGTTCGGCTACGGGCTGATCAATGGACGGGCCGCGCTGCGCGGCATGGGGGTGGTGCGATGACGGTCCGCCACCTTGGCCGTCGCGCCCGGATCGCGGCGCTCGCCTGCGTCGCACTCACAATGCTGTCGTCCCCAGCCATCGGCCAGACGCGCACACCGGTCCGCCGGCCGGCGGCGGAACCGGCCGTACGCGTGCGCGCCTTCGTCGAAGGAGGCGCACGCACTTTCACGGCGTCGAAGAGTTTCGATGCGGTGCTCGGTTCGCACACCGGCGTGCTGTTCGGCGCCGGGGCCGAGGCGCTCGTCGGGCGCAACCTCTTCGTGTCGTTCGGCGTCTCGCGCTTTCAGAAGGACGGCGAAC
>DASYRM010000168.1:0-45624 GCA_036004405.1 Vicinamibacterales bacterium | reverse complement strand
CGAGAAGGTATCGAGGCTGGTGGCCACGAAGTCGGTCAGCGCCAGGCCGATGATCAGGAACGCGAAGTAGTTGTGACCGAAACCGGCAAGCGCCCGGCTGGCGCCGGACTCGAACACGGCGCCGATGTAGTAGAAGGTGATCACCTTCAGCAGCACGCCGATGAGATCCGCCGCGAACGCGGTGCGGTAGCTGGCGGCAATCAGGAAATCGCGCCGGATGAACGCCAGTGCGGCGCGCATCGGCGAGCCGGACGCGATGGTCTGGGCGGTCACGGCAGGCTGAGCTGCTTGCGGCTCACGTAGGGAATCGACGCCAGCACCGGCAGGTCGAGCTCGCGTTCGATGTCATCGCGGCGTTCGAGCGTCTGCGAGAAGATCTCGGCCAGGAAGGCGTAGCCGATCCCCAGGATCAGCCCGAGGGCGGCGCCGAGGATCACTTCGAGGAGCCGCGGGTAGACCGGACGCGTCGGCGGCGCGGCGGCGCTCACGACCTGCACGTTGGTCACGCCCGGGTCGGTCTCGGACGACATCCGTGCCTCTTCCTTCTGGCGCACGTAGGTCTCGTAGGTGCGCGAGGCGGCCGTCGCCGCCTCCGCGATGCGGCGCACGGTGCCCGAGTCCTGATCGAGCCGCCGCACTTCGGCTGCCGCTGCTGCCCGGCGCGCCAGCAGCGCGATTTCGCGCGCCTCGGCCGCGGCGTGGTCGGACTCGGCGCGGAAGAGGTCGGTCTGGAGCGTGGCGCGAATGCCGTTCGGGGCCACCGATTCGCTGCTGACCACCGTCTGCGGCTCCTTGGCGATCGTTTCCTTGATGCGCGCGATGCTGCGGTCGATCTCCTGAATCGGCGCGCTGTTCTCGGAGAACCGGTTCAGCTCCACCGCCCGTTCCGCTTCGAGCTCGAGGCGGCGTCGGTCGAGGGCGGCCAGTTCCGGGCTCCGCTGCGTCAGGCGGGAGGAGACGACCGAGTCGGGCTGACTCTCGATCCGCTTCTGCAGCGACGCCATCCGCTGCTCGGTTTCCGCCCGCACGCTCTGGACGTCGCGGATCGCACCGTCGAGACGGCTCTGCTCCTCGAGCGCGAGCCGAAGCTGCTCGTCAGCCGACACGACGCCGGTCTTCCCTTTCATCGCGTTCAGCTCGCTCTCGACCTGCAGCAGCTCCGTCCGCGCCCGCACGATCTGCTGCTCGTAGAACGACTCGAGACCGGGCCGCTTCAGCAGCGACAGCCGCCGTTCGAGATAGACCTTGGTGAACGCGTTGACGACGCGCGCGGCGTAGTCTGGGCTGTCGCCGCGGAAGCTGATGGTGATGAAGTTGGAGTTGAGGGCCGGCGCCACCGAGAGCCCGGACAACAGCCCCGGGACGATGCCGGAGCGCTGGTCGCCGGGGGGATCGATCAGCCCCGACTTGAGCAGCGCCTCGCGGATGGCCGCCGGCACCGCGCGCACGGCCGCCACGAACGCGCCTGGCTGCCGCTTCGGGCGGCCGCTGTCCTTCCCGAGACCGAGCTCCTCGGCCACCTGTTCGGCCACGGCGCGCGAAGTGATCAGGTCCACCTCGGAGTTGAGGACCTCGCGCCGGTCGAGCACCTGGTTGAGCGACGTCGGCCCGGTCGCGGCAATCGGCGGGAGGTTGCGCACGACGTAGACCGTCGCGCTCGCGTCGTAGCTGCGCGGGCCCACGTAGCTCGTGAACGTGGCCAAGGCCACGGTGGCCGCGAACGCGACGAGGATCTGGTTCTTCCGCTTGAAGAACAGGAACGCGATGTCCCGTTTCGAGACGTCGCTCATCATCGTGGTTCTAGACACACTGACTCCTTTGCGGTTTTCCCGTATCCTTCTGGACGACCCGATGAAGCCGAGCACCTGGATTCCCGCGCTGGCAATCGCGGCGATCGCCACGGCTGCCGTTCTCACCGACACCTGGATGTACGTGCCGGTGGCGGTCGCGGGCGTGCTGTTTGCGGCGCTGGCGATCGCGCGCCCGCGGGCCGCGATGCTCCTCTGGCTGGCGCTGGCGCCGATTGCCACCGAGTACGGCACGGTGCCGCTGCCCGGCGGTATTCCCGACATCACCTTCAGCCGCGCCACGATCGTGCTGGTCGGGGTGGCGCTGCTGCTGCGCGCTCGAGTCCAGGGCCGGCGCATGCTGCCGCTCACGTCGGTCGAGATGGCGATGGGCGCGCTGCTGTTCGTGGTCGGCGCCGACCTGCTGATGCGCGGGTCCAACGTGGCGTCCGAGGGGCTGCAGCGCTTCGACGAGCGCATCGCGCCGGTGCTGCTGTTCCTGGTGGCGCGGACTCTCTACATCCGCGCCGGCGACGGCCGCCGCGTGATCTGGATTCTGGTCCTGGTTGGCGTGTCGCTCTTCGCGCATGGCGCCTATCAGTGGGCGCGGGCCTCGGGCGGTCCGCGCATCACCGACGCACCCGAGTCGCTCGCGCGCGAAGAAGGCGGCGAGCGCACGAACGAGAGTCACCTCGAGCAGGGACGCGCGGTCGGCCCGTTCGCCAACGCGGTGGAGTACGGCGCCGTCGTCGCCATCGCGTTTGGCGCCGCGCTCGTCTTCGCGCTGCACGGAGCGCCCGTGACGCGTGTCGTGGCGGCAGCGCTCCTCGTGCCGCTCGGCGCCGCGGTCGTCATCTCGATGACCCGTTCGGTGTGGATCGCCGCCTACCTCGCGGTGCCGCTGATCGGCTGGATCGATCGGCCGCGCCGCGCGCTGGTGCTCTCGGCGACCGCCGCCGTCACCGTCGCTGGTCTCGCGGCGCTCCTGTTCCTGCCGGCCACTTCCTCGTTCCGCGAGCGTGCGGTCTCGGTCGAACCGGTCTCGGGCCGTCTCCTGATGTACGAGATCGCCACCGAGCTCGCGCTGGAGCGGCCGCTCACCGGCTACGGCAGCGGCGGGCCGTCGCGACGGGCGGCGCGCCGCAAGCTGCTGGCCCGCGGCGGCGCCGGCGCCGACCTCGCCCCGGGTCAGTTCCACGACACCTTTCTGATGACGGTCGTCGAGTGGGGACTTCCCGGCCTGCTGGCGCTCGTCGCGACCCTGGCGCTGTTCGTCCGCGGCGGCGTAGCCCTGCGGCGGCAGACCGGTGACGGCGACGATGAACGCCGCTTCGCCGATGTGTTCCTGTTCGCGACTGTGGTCTACCTGGTGCAATGTCTGCTCGTCGATACGCCGCCGTTCCTCTATTTGAACGGCGTCTATTTCTTCCTGGCCGGCGTGGTGTTCGCCCAGCTCGACGCGCGGGCGGGAACCGCCGCCGAGCGAGCCAGCGACCTCACGCTTCCGGCTACCGCGCCCGCATGAGGGCGTGGAGGTATTCCTCCAGATTCGTGTAGCCGTCGCCGTCACGGTCCCGGGCGCCATCTGCGGCATCGGCCGGGTTCAACCCGTGCTCGCGCTCCCAGTCGTCCGGCAGACCGTCGCCGTCGGCGTCCGATGACGCCGTCGCCGAGCGGTAGGCGGGATATCCACCGACCTGTTCGGGCGTATCGATGATGGCGCCGGTGCCCTGGTGAACCTCGTCGACGATTCGCCGGTCGACCGCGTCCCTGGCCGGGACCATCGCCCCGGCCGAGGCCAGTACCTGATCGAACGCCTCGCGCGCGCTGGTGGTCGTGATGGCGGGCGTCGCAAACCGGGACGCGGCGCGAAAGCGATCCGGCGCACCGGAGCCGCGCCATCCAAACTGCACCAGGCTCCAGCCGCCCGGCTCGTCGGCGCCGTGGCGGGCGTTGCCCTCCGCGAAGATCTTCGGCACCACGTTCTTGCCGCTGGGATTGATGAAGATGACGTGCGGCGTCGTGGTCGAGGGGCCGGGGCGATAGTAGTTGCCCACCACGTTCACCGATGTCGGCGCGTCGTCGACGATCTCGGTGGGCAGCGCACCCCAGTCGTAGACCACGTTGTTGACCACGTCGTGCGTGCCGCCCGAGATGATGAGCGGATTGCGGAAGTCGTCGTGCGCCAGCAGGTTGTGATGCACGGAGACGTGATTGGTCCGGTCGCCGACGATCAGGCCGGCGCTGTGATTGCCCTTCGCGTGCCGGCTCCGGCTCAGCGCTTCGCTGACGATCGACCACGAGACGGTGATGTCGGTCGGCGCGAACCACGTGCTGATCAACTCGTCTTCGCCCCAGCTCACGCTCAAGTGGTCGAGCACCACGTTGCGAGCGCCGGTCGCGTCGCCGGTCTTGCCGAGCACGGCGATGGCGTCGTTGTGATCCGGCCGCACGTTACCGTGGTTGCCGGGCCGGATCCGCAGCGACTGGACGAGCACGTCGTTGGTGGTGATGACCAGACCGAAGTCCTTGAGCACGATGCCGTCGCCCGGCGCGGTCTGCCCGGCGACCGTCACGAACGGGTGGCGGATGAAGAGATGTGACTTCAGCGTGATGACGCCGCCGGCCCTGAAGACGATCGTCTTCGGCGCGGCGTCTTCGAGCGCGGCCCGCAGCGAGCCCGGACCGCTGTCGGCGAGCGAGGTGACCGCCACGACTCTGGCGCCGCGCCCCGCCCGCGTGCGTGTCCCGTAGCCCTCGGCGCCGGGGAAGACCGGCAGCCCGGCGTCGTTCGCGGCACTTTCTGCCACGGCGCTCTCGGCCACGGCGGGCGCGGCCGAGACGTCGCGATCCGGCGAGGCGCATTCGGCCACGCCGAGCGCGGCCATCGCGGCAAGGCCGGCAATCGCGCTCATCAGCCCGGACCGGCGCGGCAACGGGTCGCTACTGTTCATGGTGCATGTGCATCGTGGCGGGCGCGGCCGTCGCCGGAGCGGGTCCGCCCGATGCCAGCGGCCCTTCGCCACTGTAGACGCCGCGCTCGTAGCGCTCCAGCGCCTGGCGATCGATGGCCTGCACGGCGAGACCGCGATCGTAGACCAGCTGCGCGCCGATGTAGCCGGCGCCGAGCACGGCGCCCGTGGTGGCGAGGCCGGCGGCAAGATAGAGCGCGCCGAAGCGCGGGAACCGTCCGCGCGCCGCCAGCCGCCAGGCGGTCAGCAGGAGGATGCCGGCGAACGCGGAGAAGCCGAGCAGCTTGTGGGTGTCGAGCACCGCGTGCACGTCGTGGGTGATGAGGAGCCTGACCTCCGCGGCCATGCCCGCGCCGATCGTGACCACGCCAGACACCGCGGCGATCAGCAGGTTGACGAAGGCCACCGAGTGGAGGAGCGGCGATTTCGCCAGCCGCCCGAACAGGTCCAGCAGCACCGCCACGACGACGAGGGCGATGGTGAAGTGCACGGCGATCGGATGGACGTGGGTCAGGCTCAAACCGCCCGATCCGTCCGGAAACACCATGGCATCCGCGTACGGCCCCAGCGGGTGGTCGATGAAGAAGACGTGCAGCATCTCGCCGCTGTGGGTGACGAAGGTGCCGGTTGCGCAGTGCCCGGGAGAGTCGGGCCGCGCCACGACGAGCAGCCCCTGCTCGGCGCAGTAGCCGCGCGGGCCCCATTGGTGGAGGTGCCACGCGGTGATCGCGCCGCCGGGCTGCGGCCCTTTCTCCTCGAGCGCGCGCGCGTAGTACATGTAGCCGACCAGGAGCTTCCCGCGCGGAGTGTCCATGTACATCAGGAACTCCGGCCGGTCCGGGTCGAGGATCTGATCGTCGAACAGGAAATCGCGGTTGAAATAGTGCTCGCGGTCGTCCCACTGCGGCAGGAAGCCGTCGGCCTTGGCCTTCTCGTAGTCGAACCAGCCGTGGCGTTTGGCCGCGTCGAGCGAGCGCCGCACGAACTCGTCGGCCCAGGCGCGCTGTGCGTCGGTGGGCGCGTTGACGCCGGTGAGGTTGGTGGTGTGGTGGTGCGCCGTGCGATACGCCCAGATGCCCCAGCCGGTGCCGGTGACGCAGCCGGCGAGGAGCACCGCCGCCGCCGCCGACACGCTCCAGTGCTGCCACCACGCCCGGGGCGCGCGCCCGGCGCGCGGCAGGAGGAGCGCCGCGCCGAAGAAGACGAACAGCAGCTCCACGAACAGCACGAACACGATGCGATGCTCGCCGTCGAGCGTTCCGTCGGGAGCGAAGAGCGCGCCGAGTACGCGCGGGTTGCCGAGCAGGCCGGCCGCCACCAGGCCGATGCCGGCCCATCTCCTATACTTTGACGTCGGTGCCTGATCGGTCATTGTCTGCTTCCGTCGCCAAGGGTGGCGCTGCCGCGCTCGGCTCGATCCTGGTGCTGGCCCTGGCGGTCCGACTCTGGGGTATCGCCTTCGGCCTGCCGTACGACCTCACCGCCGACGAGCCCCATCAGATCGTCCAGGCGCTCAAGATCGGGATTGGCGAAGGAGGCCCGCTGGTGCGCATGTGGCACACCATCGGCAAAGGCGGGCTCGATTACATCCTGTTCGGCGAATACGGCGTGCTCTTCGTCGTGCTGTGGCTGACCGGACAGGTTTCCGGACCGCGCGAGTTCGGGCTGCTCTACCTGCAGGATCCGACCTGGTTCTATCTCGTGGGCCGCGTCACCGTGGCGGTGCTCGGTGCCGCCACCTGCGCCGCGATCTTCGCCGCGGGGCGCGCCATGTACGGCAGCCGGACCATCGGGCTGGGCGCCGCCGTCATTGGCGCCACCGCCTACTACCACGCCGCCGACGCGCACCAGATCAACGTCCATGTGCCGATGGCGTTCGCGCTGTGGGCGGGCATCGTCGCCTATCTGCGATACGAGCGCGGCGGTGAACGGCGCTGGCTGCTGATTGCCGGGCTGCTCATCGGCGCGGCCGTGGCGCTGGCGTACACGGCTGGCGTCGGGCTGCTGATGGTCGGCCTCGCGCTGCTCACGTCGGGCGGCGCCAGGAACGGCGCTGCCGCGCTGGCCCGCGACGTCGGGACGCTCGGCGCGGGCGTGCTCGTCAGCGTGGCCTTGATGTCGCCCGATCTGCTGATGGGAGCCGGCTTGATCCTCGGCAACTTCTCGCAGCTCCTCGGCGGCCGCGCGCCGGCGGCCGGCGACGCCGATGGCGTGCGTGGCGCGATCGATTCGGTGACGATCCTCCGCGCGCAGGATTGGCTCGGCTACGCGCGCGTGCTCGTGCAGCCCTATAACCTCGCGTCCACGCTGCTCGCGCTGGTCGGCGCGGCCGTCGGCGTGTGGCGGCGCGAGCGCTGGACGCTGCTGCTGACGCCGTTCGTGCTGCTGCTGCTGGGCGTACTCTCGGCCTCGAATCGCGGCCTCACCGAGTCGTACCTGTTCCCGATGATTCCGGCCGTCTGGCTGCTCGCCAGCCGGGGCGTGCACGCGGTGGCGGCGCGCGACGATCGGCTGCTCGCCGCCGCGTTTGCCGTCGTGATCGCGGTGCCGCTCTTCAGGATCGTCCGCGATGACTACATGCTGACCAAGCCCGACACGCGCATCGTGGCCAAGGAGTGGATCGAATCGCATGTGCCGTCGGGCGCGAAGATCCTGATGGACGGCATGCGCTTCCGCTTCGTGCAGGGGGTTCCGCTGACGCCCGACGCCGGCACCATCGAACGGCGCCTGAGCGGCGTCGAATCGAGCGAGCTCGCGCTCTCGCCGCAGACGCTGGCGATGTACCGCGAGGCGGCCAAGGGGCTGGCAGGTCCCCGCTACGACCTGCATTCGACGATGTACGGGCTCGAAGTCGGGAGCCTCGACTACTACGTCGCGCAGTGCTTCGACTACGTCGTCATCAGCTCGTTCAACGAGAAGCGGTACGAGACCGACGCCGCCCGTGCCCGCTACCCGCACGCCGCCGCCTTCTACCGTGACATCCGCCGCGACCCGCGCTATCACCGCGTCTACGACGTCGACCCGGTCGTGTGGGAACGTATCGGCCCGACCATTACGGTCTACGCCGTGGCGTGCCCGGTCCGCCCGCCGGCGCGCGTCGGCTGATACCCGGCGGCTCATTTCACGTACCCCAGGCTGCGCAGGCGCCGGAGCGTGGCCTCGTCGACCGCGCGCGTCGAGTCCTGCAGGCCGAGGCGACGGGCGAGCGTGCGCGCCTCGGCGTTGTTCGCGGCGAGGAGCGCCGCGCCGCGCGCCACCAGATCCGGCGACGACTCGGCGATCGACCGCTGCTCGCCGGGATCGGTGGCGTGATCGTAGAGCTCGACCCGGCCGTCCAGCGTCGAGACGATGTAGCGGTAGTGATCGAACAGCACCGTCTCCCGCCGGTCGAAGAGCATCTGCGCCGTCGATACGATCGGCGTCGGCTCGAGTGGCGCCCCGTCGAGCGCCGGGACCAGGCTCGCGGCCGACATGTCGCGCGGGCCGTAGGGCACGCCCGCTACGTCGAGCACCGTCGGCGTGACGCTGACCGTCGACACCGGCGTCGCCACCACTCTGGCCTCCACCTTTTCCTCCGGACGCCGGCGTGAGGCGGGCAGCTTCACGATCAGCGGCACCTGGAGCAGCTCCTGATACATCGAGTGGCCGTGGCCGAGCGAGCCGTGCTCCCAGAACTCTTCGCCGTGGTCGGCGGTGAAGACGACCAGGGCGTCGTCGTAGAGCGAGCGCTGCTTGAGCGCGGCCACGATACGCCCGACGTTGGCGTCCACGTAGCGCGCCTCGGCGTCGTAGAGCGAGCGGACCCAGCGGCGCTCGTCGCTCGTGGTGACGACCAGCCCTTCCATCGTCTCCTTCTGCCCCTCGAAGGCGGCGCCCATGCCCGGTGCCGGCGCGCGATCGAGATACTCGTGCGGCGGCGCATACGGCGCGTGCGGATCGAGGTAGTGCACCCACAGGAAGAAGTCGCGCGACTGATTGCGGTCCAGCCAGTCGATGACCAGCTGCGTGTGGTCGGCGGTGGACGGCCACTCCTTCCCCGGGAAGCGCGACGGCGACAGGCGCTGCAGCAGCGAGGCGCCCAGCGACTCGCCGAACCACGGCGCGGCGAGATCCTCGTAGTCGTCGAAGCCCTGTGCAAGGTTGCGGATCGGGCTGAGCAGGTCGTTGTGGAGAATCGCGGAGGTGTAGTAGCCGCGCCCCGCGAGGCGCTCGGCGAGCGTCGTGGCCGATTCGTCGAGGCGCGCGTCGAACCCGACGGCATGATGGGCCGACGGGGCGACGCCGGTCACGAGCGACACCAGCGAAGGGAGCGTCCAGGGCGACGGCGCGTAGGCGTGCTCGAACCGAACGCCGTCGGCGGCGAGCGCGTCGATCGCCTGGGTCGGACGTCCGCTGCCGCCGCGGTAGGCCGAGACGGCGTCGGCTCGCAGCGTGTCCACCGAGATGAGCACGATGTGTCGGGGCGCCCGCGCGCCCCCCTGCGCGGACACTGGCGCCGATACCGAGACGCCGGTCGCCGGCCACCCGCGCGAAGCGAGCGGCGTCGCCGCCAGCGCCACGACACATGCCGCCAGTCCCCAGTCGGCGGCGCGGGTTCGCGCCGCGCTCAAATAGATCGCCAGCGTGGCGAGCACGCCGATGCCGAGCGCGCCCGCCAGCAGCGCGCCCGCGGCCGAGAAGAGCGGGTCGACCTGGAAGATCGCCGTCCACTCGACGATCAGCACTTCGAGCGCGAGCAGCGGGAGCGCGCGGGTGGCGATGTCCAGCATGGAGGCCTGCCCGTGCTGCGGCGCCTCCGAGCGGGCGCCGAGCGCCGCGAACGTCGCGATGCCGAGCGCGCCGCCGATTCCCAGCGACAGCACCAGCCTGTACAGCGTGTGCGCGTTGGCTGCCGGCTCGAGCGGCACGCCAGCGAGGAGCGCAATCGTGAGCGTGACGCCGGCGAAGACCGCCAGGCTGGTGACCGCCGGGTCGCGGTGCGAGGTGCCGGCGGCCCGCCGGGCGAGCCACGCCGCCGGCAGGAACAGCGCGAAAACGAGCGCGGCGAGCGCCAGGATCGGAGCGGGGAGCGCGGTGAGGCGCGAGAACCCTTCCGGCCGCAGGAGCAGCGCGATCGAGACGTCCGCGATGCCGGCGACGAGCGCCAGCGTGAGCCCGGTGCGGATCATGGATAAGGTTAGAAGGTCCTTGGTTCTTGGTACTTAGTTCTTAGTCCGTCCTACGGGACCAGGGACCAAGGACGGCGGACGGACCAAGGACCAAGCACGAAGGACCAAGGACGATAGGGTTTAGAGCCGGTCGTAGAGGAACTGCGGGATGTAGTAGCGGCGCTTGTTGATGAACACGCCGAGGACGTTGCAGCTGGCGCGCACGAGCAGCTGCTTGGCCGCCTTGGCCGACTGCCGCAGCGTGCGCCCGCCCTCGACGACCAGGATGACGCCCTCGCAGAGCGCCGCAATCGAGGCGCTCCCCTCGTAGACGTTCACCGCCGGGCAGTCCACCAGGACGAAATCGTAGTCGCACGCCGAATTGAAGATCCGGTCGCGCAGGAGTGCCGGCTGCATCTGGCCGTCGGCGATCGAGCCGCCGCTCGTCATCACGAACAGCCCCGAGACCGACGTCGGCTTGATGGCACGCTCGAGCGAGAGGTCGCCCTCGAACACTTCATGCACCCCGCCCGCTTGCTCGACGCCGCTGATCTGGTGCAGCGCCGGGTCGTGCGCGTTGGCGTCGACCATCAGGACGCGGCCGCGGCGGCCGGCCAGGAAGCGCCCCAGGCTTACCGTGCAGCTGGTCGTGCCCTCGCGCCGGCCAGGGCTCACGAGCGCGATGATGCGCGGGCGCCGCGGGTTGGCCGCCAGGCTCTGGACGAGACTTCCCAGCTGGCTGACCAGCGCTGGCGACATGTCGTCGTCGCGCCGATTCGACCAGATCCCGGAACCGTTTGTCAGACTCATGATGTCGCACTCATCTTGCCCCGCGTCGGGGCGGTTGGCAAAAGCCGGGCGAGCTTCATCAGCCGGCGAGCGACCGGCGCCACCGGAAAGGCGTAGGCGAGGCCGCTGTGATAGCTCACGTTCCCGGCGAAGTTCAGGAAGACCAGATCGAAACTGCCGGCGCCCCGGTAGTCCTGCCCGAACACGATCCGCCGCAGCTCCGAGGGATCGTCGCCAGGGCGGTTGGCCACCTTGGCGACGTTGACCGTGGCGCGAAAGCCGCAGCGCTCGACGGCCAGCTGCTGGAGCCGCGGCGTGTAGTCGCCGCACGGCCAGCAGAGGAAATCGGCCGGCGTGCCGATCTCGCGCGCGATCGCCTCGCGGCTGGCCGACATCTCGTCGATGACGCGCGCTTCGTATTCCGCGTCGGTTTCCAGCCGGCCGGCCCCGGGACTTTCGCGGCGCGCCGTTTCGACCACCCGCGTGAGCTCGTCGCGCCAGCCCGCGCGGTCGAAAAAGCGGCGGCCCCCCTGCTGCGCGACGTGCGCGACGGCTGCGCGCGTGACCTCCGGGTCCTCGAAGTAGCGCGGGCGCAGCATCGTCTGCGCGTGCTCGTAGACCGGAGTGCCCCAGGCCACCGCCGGCCGGAAGTCGCGGGTCAGCCAACCCGGCTTGCGGTCCGGATGCTGGTTCCACTCCAGCCAGTAGTACTCGTCGGCGGGATGGTGAAAGTCCACGATGCGGTCGCTCACGAAGTGCCAGGTGTGGGTGCGGGTGTGCGCCTGCACGTCGATCAGTCCGCTCGCGTGCATCGCGCGCAGCTCGGCCCACGACGCGTGCCCCCACCACGTGAGCTCGTGCCGCGCGATTCGTCCCGCCCAGACGTCGGCCAGCGTGGGGCGGCACCCCTCGATGCGATCGACGAACTCGTTGACGACGAAGATCGTGCCCTTCATCCCGTATTTCTGCAGCAGCGGGAAGGCGTGTACCCAGTTGTCCAGATAACCGTCGTCGAAGGTGAGCGCGACCGACCGTGGGGGCAGCGGCGTCCCGCTGCGGAGGAATTCGTGCACCTCGTGGAGCGTCACGGTGTGGAACCCGCGGCGCGCCAGGAAGCGCAGCTGCCGCTCGAACGCGTCGACCGGCAGCGAGAGCTGCGCGAGCAGGTGCTCGTGGCGATCGGCGATGCTGTGATACGCGACGATCGGCACGCGGGTCGCGCAGGGCTCAGGCGATGGCGGCATGCCTCACCCGTCCGAGCGCCTGATCGTAGATGGCCAGCAGCCGATCGAGATGCGCCTGCGTGCTGTATTCGCGTTCGGCCTTGGCGCGCGCCATCCGCCCCAGATCGGCGACCAGCGCCGGTCGATCCCAGAGATGCTCGATCTTCTCGCGCAGCTCGTCGGTGGAGAACGGCGTGAAGAGCAGCCCGTTGACGCCGTCGTCGATCATCTCGGGTATGCCGCCGATGTTGGCGCCGATCACCGGCGTGCCGCTCGCGAAGCTCTCGATCAACGAGCGCGGGCAGTTCTCGTACCACTCCGACGGAATGACCGAGAAGCGGGCGTGGCGGACGAGATCGATCAGCTCCTGTCCGTACTTGGGCCCGACCACGCGCACGTGCGACAGCCCGCGCTCGGCGACCGTCTGCTCGAGCACCGGCCGCAGCGGCCCCTCGCCGGCAATGACGAGCGTCCCGCGCGTGAACGTCGCCGCCGCTTCGACCAGCGTCGGCAGCCCCTTTTCGTCTGAGAGACGGCCGATGTAGAGGTAATAGTCGTCGCCGCGATAGAGCGGATCGTAGCGGCGCACGTCGGTGTAGCTGGGTACCCACACCAGACGATCCGCCGGCAACCCTGATTCGCGCAGCTTCTGCAGGTAGAAGCGGCTCGGCACGATGAAGCGCGTCACGTGCCGCTCGTAGACGCCGCTCCGCCGGTGCGCGAACAGCTCGAGGGCGCAGAGGGCGCTGGCGGTCACCGACCCCTGGACACAGCGGTGCAGCACCGCGTTGTGATAGCCGCCCGTCTTGCAGCGCTCGCACACTTGTCCCCCGGTGCGCATCTTGTAGTTCGGGCAGGCGAGCTTGAGGTCGTGGAGCGTCATCACCACCGGGATGCCGCGCTCGCCCAGCACCGGCAGGATCGAGGGCGAGAGCTGGTGATAGATGTTGTGCAGGTGCGCGAGATCGGCCGGATGGCGATCCAGCAGCGCCGTGAGCTGCGACGCCGCATGGCGCGAGTAGAGCATCCGCGAGGCGATCCGCAGCTTGGCCAGCGCCGACTGCGGCGCGTGGTAGTCGACCTCGTCGACGAAGAACTCCTCATAGGGGCTCGGCCGGTTCCGTTCGTGGCGCATCGCGAATGGAATGACGTCGTAGCCGAGCGCGGGCAGCTCTTCGATCAGCTCGAACAGATAGGTTTCGACCCCGCCTTTCGGGAACCAGAACTTGTTTCCGAGAAGCAGGCGGATCGTATCGAGGCGCGCGCTCAACGCTCCCCCGATCCAGGCGCGCCGTCGAGACAGCCGGCGTAGATCTCTTCGAGCCGCGACACGACGGAGTCCCACGAATAGTGATCGCGCGTCCGCGCGCGCGCGCCACCGGCCTGTTCGGCGACGAGGCGTGGAGACTCGAGCACGTATTGCAGCCGCTTCCGCAGTTCGTCGGGCTTGCCGGCGGCAAAGGTGACACCGCAGCCGCCGAGCGCCTCCAGGTTCGGCGCGATGTCGCTGGCGACCACGCAGCGCCCGTAGCTGAGGGCCTGCAGCACCGTATGCGGCAAGCCCTCGACGTCCGACGGCAGTACGTAAACGTAGGCGTTCGAAAAGAGCTCTTCGAGCGTGCGTCCCGTGACCGTGCCGGTGAAGAGCACGTTTGGTCCGGCCGCGCGCTTCAGCGATGCCTCGTACGCATCAGTGTGCGTGCCCGAGCCAGCGATCACGAGCCGCTTGCCGGTTTTGAGCTGGTTGAACGCTTCGATCAAATAGTGACACCCCTTCTCCGGCACCAGCCGCGAGAGGAACAGCACATAGTTGTCGCGATCCAGTCCCCAGCGCCTGATCTCTTGCGGCGGCCGGTACTCGTAGCACTCGACTCCGGTCGGCACGTAGGCGACTGCCTTGCCGTATTTCTGCTGCAAATAGCCTTGCAGCTCCCGAGAGACCGCCAGCGTGCGGTGCGGGAAGTAGACCGCCGCGTATTCCGCCGCGCGGAGGCAACGGCTCGCAAACGCCGACCATTTCGCGCGCCGCCAATCGAGCCCGTGGATGTGGGCGATCGTCTTCTTGCCCATCAAGCGGGGGAGAGCTGAAAAGACGCTCGGACCGAGGGCATGGTAGTGGACGATGTCCACGTCCTCGAAGAGTACCGCCAGCGATGCCACCGCCGAGTGGGTCAGGGCGTCGAGATGCTTGGTGTTGATCGACGGCAGGTGGCGGATGCGCATCCCGCGGAATCGATCGCCGACCTGGACGTAGGGGCGGACGTAGACGGTGACTTCGTGTCCGCGCTCCGAGAGACGCCAGCCGACCTGTTCCGTGAAGTTTTCGATGCCGGCCGGGTACGGAACACCTTTGAGGCCGATCATGCCGATCCGCATCAGGGGGCTGACAGAATCGTAATCGCTTGATTTGCTAAGGAAAACGGCACGATTTGTGGGTGGAGAGGCGGCGGACTGCAGGCTACCGCCCTCTCGCTTACAGCGCGGCGATGCGGCGGCAAGCGCAAGACGGAAACACGTTCCGCATGGTGCGTGCCCCGCCGACGCAAGAGCCGTACCCCAGATGTGCTTGGCGTCGTTGTTCAGAGTTCGCAGCAGACTCTCGCACGGCGTTCGTCTGCGACCGGTTCGCCGGGCCGTTGGTCCCACGTAGAGAAGACTTTCGTCGGCGCTACGTCGTATGTTCCTCGCCGCCCTGTCGCATCGTCGTGAACGAGCTGGGAAATCTCCGACTCCACGCCGATCCGCGAGATGGCCGCCGGATTGCTACCGATGAGCCGTTACTTACTCGCCAGATCACGGGTGGACCTGTAAGAGTCGGCGGTTGGTGGGCGTCGTCGGCCTGTCAGGCAGCCAGGGTGGGGCGCGCGGGCCAATGGGCAAAGCCCCCGAAAACGATGCACACGCCGATTCGCATTCTCTGGGTGACGTTCGACTTCCCGCCGCGAATGAGCAGCGGGGCGTACCGCCCGATCAAGGTCTATAAGTACCTGGATCCGGCGGTCTGCCGGGTCGATTTCGTCACCCACGGCGAGAGCCGGCGCTTTGCCGGCGCCACCCGCGACGAGAGCCTGCTGCGCGACGTCGAGCGGCCGCCGCGCGTCTTCCGGGTGCCGACGCCGATCCCGCACGACGTGCTGCCGGCGCTGGCCAGGCGTCTGCGAGGCCGGCGTCCGGCGGAGACGCCCGTCGAGCGCGCTCCGGGGCCAGCCGCTTCAGGAGTGTCGGCGCCGTCGAATAAAGCGACAGGGACGTCGGAAACCGCGGTTCACGGCGGCAAGCCGTCGGCAATCAGGCAGGGGGGGCTGTATCGGCGCTTCGCGATGGCCACCTATTTCCCAGATCACCTCATGTTGTGGGGGGCCCTCGCGGCGCTGCGCTGTGCGTGGCTGCAGCTTCGCTACGGCTACGACGTGATCTATACGACGTCGTTCCCCGAAAGCGCGCACCTGCCGGGGAGGCTGCTTCGCTGGCTGGGCGTGCGGTGGGTGGCCGACTACCGCTATGGCGGTCCGCTCTGGATCAAGTCGCTGGTGGGATTTCGTAAGACGGAGGCGCGCGATGCCCGCGACCTCGCGTTCCAGCGGCACGTGCTGCAGCGCGCCGACTGCGTGATCACGCAGAGCGAGCAGATTCGCGCCGACCTCGCCCAGGCGTTCGGGCTCGAGGCGCGCGCCATGCACGTGGTGCCGAGCGCCTTCGACGAGGCGGACTTCGAGGGTGCCGAGGCGCGCCCGGTGCCGTTTGCGAAAGCCGACGGGGAGGTGCACCTGCTCCACGTCGGCGTCATGGAGGGCGTTGGCGCCGAGCACCTCCGGCGACTGGTCGACGCCCTCAACCGGCTCGAGGCGGGCGTGGCAGCGCGCGGCCAGCGGCTGGTCGTGCACGCCGTGGGCACCGACGTGTTCGAGGGCGCCCGCAACCCGTTCGGCATGCGTTTCGAGTACCGCCACCACGGCACGGTCGTGCATCACGATCTGCCGCCGTATCTGCTCGCCGCCGATGCGTTCCTGATCTCGACGGTCACCGCGGCCGCCGGCAACGATGCCATAAGGGGTTTCATTCCCAGCAAGCTGTGGGAGTACCTTGGGGCGCGCCGTCCGGTGCTGATGGTCGGGCCGAAGGACGCGGTCTGGTCGATCCTCGAACAGCAGCAGGTGGGAATCGACCTCGGCGAAGCCGCCGACGCCACCGTGTCTCCCGACGCCTTTCTCGACGCTGTCCGAACCGTCCCGCAATCGAGGGCCGACGTCCAGCAGTTCACGTGGCAGGCGCGGGCCGCCTCGCTGCAGCAGATCTTCGCGAGCCTCCACCGATCGGGCGCGGTTGCGCCACAAGGAGCCCCCATTGGCTGAGCGGCATTTCATTCTCATCGTGCAGCGGTCGAACTATCCCCAGATGGGAGCGATGTATCTCACCAACGCGCTCCTGCCGCACGGGATCATCACCCACGTGATGCCGAGCGATGCGTCCACCGACGTGCTCGACTCGCTGATCTCCAAGTACGACCCGATCGCGGTGGGCTGTTCGGTGATGACCGCGCCGGAGATCGTCGACTTCGTCAAGCACTCGATGCACGTGCAGGCCACCTACAACATCACCCGCAAGCACATCCCCGTGGTCTGGGGCGGCATGCACCCGACGATCGTGTGGCACCAGACGGTGAAAGAGGACTACATCGACGTGGTGGTGTCGGGTGAAGCCGAGATCACGCTGCCGCGGCTCTTGATGCAGATTGCGACCACCGGGCAGCTCCCCGAGGACAAGCTGGTGCGCGTGCAGACGCCGCCGCGCCTCGACGACTACCGGCCGCAGTGGGAGGACATCGACATCTCGAAGTACGTGTTCCCCGAGTCGCACTCGGTGCACGCGAAGAGCGAGTTCAAGAAGAAGAACATCCTCTACTACCTGCTCACCAGCCGCGGCTGCACCTACAAGTGCAACTTCTGCTGGGAGGTGGCCCGCACGGCGGCGCTCAAGGACGAGATGCAGCGCGACGGCCTCGACACCGACCTGACGTGGCGCGCGCACAGCGAGACGTGGGTGAAGGAGCAGCTCGGCTATCTCGAGAAGCGCCTGGCGGACAGCGGCACCGTCATGGACGGCGTCGGCCTGTGGGACGACATGATCTTCGGCAAGGAGCGCGAGGCGCACATCCAGCGGGCGCGCAACATCTTCAAGATCATGCGCGAGCGCAACTTCGGCTACCTGCTCGAGGCGCGCGCCAGCCAGCTGATGGCGAAGAGCAACAAGTGGAGCGACACCGGCGAGACGCGCGAGGCCGACCTCTATCACTTCCTCAAGGAGACCGGCTGCATGCAGGTGTTCGTCGGCACCGAGTCGGCCAGCCAGGACACGCTCAACCTGATGCAGAAGGGCACCAAGGCCAAGGACTACACCCGCCTGGTCGAGATCTCGCGCGACGTGGGGCTGCCGCTGCGCTTTTCCATGATCGTGGGATTTCCGGAAGAGACCGACAAATCCGTCAACGAGACGCTCGATCTGATCGAGCGCCTGCACGGCGAGCCGTACATCTCGGTGAGCGGTCCGAAATGCTTCACCCCGTATCCGGGGACGCCGCAGTACGAAGCCGCGATGCGGCACGGGATGAAGGTGCCGTCGAACACGCTCGCCTGGGCGCACCTCACCCGCTACGCGGACTACCGGGCGCTCTATCCCTGGATCGAGCGGAACTATTCCCAGTCCACCCTCGACCGCATCGATCTCGCGTGGGATCGCGTCCCGATGGAGAAGAAGAGCCGTCCACGCGAGCAGCTGATTCTCGAGATCGTCCGTCAGCACTGACGGGGCCCGTGGACTCACGATGACGCACCCGGTCCCGCAGACGGCGATCGCGTCGACCCAGTCGGCGCTGCTCGCGCACCCCGCGCTCGACGACTGCGCGGTGGAGGTCCGCCAGCGGCCGGACGGTGGCGCCGAGACGGTGGCCTACGTGGTCCGCCGCTTCGCGGTCGCCGACGACGAGCTGCGGGCGCATCTGGCGGCCAGCGGCCTGTCCGGCGCGACCACGTTCGCGTCGGTCGCGTCGATCCCCTATCTACCGGACGGGCTCCCGGACCTGAACGCCCTTACCACGCAGCCGCTGGCCGACGTCGCGGTCGCGGCGGCGTGGGAGGCGCTGGTGCGCGGTATCGCCGGCGTGTCGCACGTGGCGGCGCTCGTGCGCGAGCCGCGTCCGGTCGAAAGCCCCCTGCACATCGACGATCTCCTGGCGCCCGAGCTGCGCCCCGGCCGGCGGCGCGCCGAGTCCGCCGCTCGCGAGCAGTCCGCCGGCGTCGGCGCCCCTCGCGCAGTCGTGCCCGGCGGCCGACCGGCGATTGCCGACGGCGGCCCGCTGCCAGCGGACGACCCGAGCGGGCCCGCGGTGCTGAGCGACGTGCTGTGCCGGGCCGCGATCGGCGGCCGACGGGCCCGGCGCGGGCTGACTTACGTGGCGGCCGACGGCTCCGAGCGCTACCAGTCGTACGGCGATCTGCTCGGGTATGCCGAGCAGCTGCTGGCCGGCCTGCGCGGCATGGGGCTCGCGCCGGGCGACCGCGTGCTGCTCCTGCTGCCGCAGCATCGAGATTTCCTCCCGGCGTTCTGGGCGTGCGTGCTCGGTGGCTTCGTGCCCGTCCCGGCCGCCGCGCCGGCGCGCTACGACCAGCCGTCGCCGGCGCTCGAGGCCGTGCGCGGGGCCTGGCGCGTGACGCGCCCGGCGGCCGTGCTGGCCAGCGGCGGCGCCGCGGCGGCGGCCGGCGCGCTCGTCCCGGCCGGCGATCGCTGCCAGGTCCGCGGCATCGACAGCCTCCGCGGTGGCGCGGGCGCGCCGCTGCATCGCGCGCGCCCCGACGACGTCGCGCTGCTGATGATGACCTCGGGCAGCACCGGCACGCCCAAGGCGGTGACGTTGACCCACCGCAACCTGCTGGCCCGCACGCGCGCGTCGCAGATCGTCAACGGATTCACCCACGCCGATGTGTCGCTGAACTGGATGCCGCTCGATCACGTGGCGGGCCTGATCTACTTCCATCTGCGCGACGTGTATCTGGGGGCCCATCAGGTCCACCTGCCCACGCCCGCGGTGGTGCAGGATCCGTGTACGTGGCTCGACGCCCTCGAGCGCTATCGCGCCACCGTGACCTTTGCGCCCAATTTCGCCTACGCCCTGCTGCTCGACCGCGAGCGCGAGCTGGCCGCGCGCCGGTGGGACCTCTCGAGCGTGCGCTACGTGCTCAACGGCGCCGAAGCGATTGTGGCGCGCACGGCGCGCCGCTTCCTGACCGCGCTGGCACCGCATGGCCTGCGCCCTACCGTGATGCGCCCGGCGTGGGGGATGTCGGAGACGTCGTCGGGCGTCACCTACAGCGACGGCTTCACGCTCGAAACCACCACCGACGATCAGCCGTTCGTCGAAGTGGGCGCGCCGATTCCGTCGGTGGCGATGCGCGTCGTGGACGACCACGACGTGGTCGTGAACGAGGGCGTCGTCGGACGGCTCCAGATCTCCGGCGCCACGGTGATGCAGGGGTACTTCGAATCGCCCGATCAGACGCGCGAGGCTTTCACGAGCGACGGCTGGTTCAAGACCGGCGACCTGGCGACGATCCGTGGCGGCCGCGTCACGGTCACCGGCCGCGAGAAGGACGTCATCATCGTCAACAGCGTCAACTACTACTCGCACGCGATCGAGTCGGTGGTGGACGCCATCGACGGCGTGGAGCCGTCGTTCACCGCCGCCGTCGCCGTGCGCCGCGGCACCGACACCGACAGCCTGAGCATCTTCTTCGTGCCGCGCTCGACCGAGCCGGCGACGCTGGCCGCGCTCCTGCTGCGCATCCGCGCCGAGGTGGCGCGCGCCATCGGCGTCACCGCCGAGTACCTGGTGCCGGTCGCGCCGGCCGACGTGCCCAAGACGTCGCTCGGCAAGATCCAGCGGACCGAGCTGGCGCGCGAGCTGATCGCCGGCGGGTTCGACGATCGGCTCAAGATCGTCGCGGCGCTGCTCGGCACTGATGACGTAGTGCCGTCGTGGTTCTTTCGCCGCGTCTGGCGGGCGAAGGCGCTGGTACAAGGTCATGGATCGCTCGACGGCCGGCGCGTCGTCCTGTTCGATCCCGGCGGCGCCGCCGGCGAGAGCCTGCGCCGCGAGCTCGCCGCGCGCGGCGCCGCGGTCGTCTCGGTGGCGGCCGGCGACGCCTACGCGCGTCTGGGCGCCGACCGCTTCGTGATCGCGCCCGCGCGCTCGAGCGACTACGCGGCGCTCGTCGACGCGCTTCTGGCCGAGGCCCCGCTCGACTATCTCGTCCACGGCTGGAGCGCTGCGTCGCCCGACGCGGACGACGACGCGCTGCTCGCGACAGGCGCGGTCAGCGTTCTGCTGCTGATTCAGGCCCTGGCCCGCGCGCAGCCGAAGAGCGGCGTCGCGCTGACCTGTGTGGCGACGCACACGCATCGCGTGATGGCGGGCGACGAGATCGCGCCAGCCCGGGCGGCGCTCGCCGCGATCGTCGCTTCGGCCCCGCAGGAGCTCGGCTGGCTGCGCGCCCGGCACATCGACGTGCCGGCGCACGACCCCGCCGTCGCGGCCCGGCTCGCGGCCGACGAACACGCCGCCGCCGGACCCGATCGCGACGTCGCCTACCGCGACGGCCGCCGGTTCGTGTGGGGGCTCGATCGCGCGTCGTTCGGGGCCGCGTCGTGGCCCGACGTGCCGCTCATTCGCGGCGGGTGCTATCTGGTCACCGGCGGCGCCGGCGGTGTGGCCGAGCACGTGGTGGCGCTCCTGCGCGAGACGGTCGACGCGCGCGTGCTGCTCATCGGACGCCGGCCGCTCGAGCAAGCGGCGTCGCGCCCGCTCCATCGCCTCGTCGCGGATGGCGATGTCGCCTACGCCGTCGCGGACGTCTGCGACGAGGAGGCGCTCTCGAACGCCGTGGTCGCGCACGAGGGCCGGTGCGGCCGCCGCCTCGACGGCGTCGTGCACCTGGCCGGGACCTATCACGAGGCGGCCATCGAAAGCGAAACGGCGGATGCGCTGCTTGCGACGATCCGTCCGAAGCTCGCCGGCACGATCAACGTGCACCGGCTGCTGGCGGCGCGCGGCGGCGGCGTGCTGGTGGCCGGCTCCTCGGTCGCGGGGATCTTCGGCGGCGCCAACATCGCCAGCTACGCGGCGGCGAGCGCCTGCCAGAGCGCCTTCGCGCAGCAGCACGCCGGGCGCGGGGTCGTGCAGCAGTACTGCATGGCGTGGAGCACCTGGGACGACACCGGCCTCAGCCGCGGCTATCGGTCGGACCTGCCGCGGTCACGCGGCTACCTGCCGATGTCGCCCGCGCGCGCCCGCGTCAGCCTGCTCGCGGGGCTCGCCGCCGGGCAGGGCACGCTCGTGGTCGGACTCGACGGCGCGCATCGCAGCGTGCGCCGGTATCTCGGCGCCCCGATGCCCGAGCTCGTCGAGCTGTTCCACGACGGCGCCGAGCCGGCCGCGGTGGAGCAGGCGATGACGGGCGCGGAGATTCGCGACCGGTTCGGGCTGCGCTCGACGGCGATCGCGACCTGCGTGCCGCGCATGCCGCTGCTGCCGACCGGCGAGGTCGATCGCGCCCAGCTGGTGGCGACCGGCGGGAAGGCGGTGTCGCGGCCTCGTCAGGCGCCACGGAGCGAGGCGGAGCGGGCGCTCGCCGAGGTCTGGCGCCGCGTGCTCAACGCCTCGGCGATCGACGTCGACGACAACTTCTTCGACCACGGTGGCGACTCGCTGACGGCGCTGCGGCTCACCGGCGCGCTCAGAGAGACGCTCGGGGTGGAACTGCCGCCGCGGGTGGTGTTCGAGGCCTCGACGTTTGCCGAGCTCGCACGTGCCATCGAGGCGGCACGTCCGGCGGCGCCGGCGGCGGCAACCGCGGCTCCCGCGACCGTCGCGCCGCTCTCGGAGGGGCAGCGGGCCTTGTGGCTGCTGCACGCGCTGGCGCCGGCCAGCGCCGCCCTCAACATCGGCTTCACCGCGCGTGTGCGCACCCGCGTGGATCCTGCCGCGCTCGCGCGCGCGTGGCAGGCGCTGGTCGATCGTCACCCGACGCTGCGTACCGTGTTTCCCGTCGAAGACGGCGCGCCGGTCCGCCGGGTCCTCACCAGCGCGGCCGTGCCGTGTGGGGTCGACAACGCCTCGGGTTGGAGCGACGACGACGTGCTGGCCGCCATCGCGGCGGAGATCGACCGGCCGTTCGATCTCGCTGCCGGTCCGGTGGTGCGTGTGCGCCTCTGGCAGCGCGGCGAGGGGGACGCCTTCCTGGCCGCGACGTTCCACCACATCGCCATCGACGGTGGGTCGCTGTGGCTCTGCCTGTCGGAGCTGGGCGACCTCTACGACCGCGCATGTCGAGGCGCGCTCGCGGCGGTCGACGAAGATTCCGGGTTCGAGCGCTACCTGCAGCGTCAGGCGCGGCTGACCGGCGGCGCGGATCGCGCGCGTCACCTCGAGTTCTGGCGCGCGCACCTCGACGGCCGCGGGCAGCCCGCGTCCTTTGCGCCGGATCGGCCCCGGCCGGCGCAGCCGCGCTATGCCGGCGCGTCGCATCGCTTCGGGCTCGGCGCGCCACTGTCGGGACGCCTGCGCCAGCTGGCGCGCGAGCACCGCTGCACGGTGCAGATGGTGGTGTTTGCGCTGTTTGAAACGCTGCTGGCGCGGCACGCGGGACAGGACGATGTCACCGTCGGATACTTGTCGTCCGGACGATCGGCGGCCGAGCTCGATCGCGTGGTCGGCTACCTCGCCAACCCGTTGCCGCTGCGTGCGCGCGTGCCGGCAGACCTGCCCTTTGCGGCGCTCTTGCAAACGACGCGCGACGCCGTGCTCGAGGCGATGACGCACGACGAGCTGCCGTTCCCGCTGGTCGCGCAGGCGCTCGAGCCGCAGCGAGACCCGGGCCGGTCGCCGCTCTTCCAGGTGCTCTTCGTGTACGAGAAGCCGGCCGTTCGCGCCGACCAGCACGCCGGCGCCTTCGCGCTGGGGCATCCGGGCGCCTCGATGAGGCTCGGCGCGCTCGCCCTCGAGAGTCTGCCGTTTGCGGCGCAGCGCGAGGGGCAGTACGACGTCACGCTCGTGCTCGGCGACGTGGGCGACGAGCTCGAGGTGTCGTTCGATTACCGCACGGAGCCCTACGAGGCGGCGACGATCGAGCGGCTCGGCCGCCAGCTCGTGAGGTTGGCCGAGAGCGCCTCGGCGCGGGCGGAGACGCCGCTCGCGGAGCTGGCGATGCTCGACGACGCGGAGCTCGCGGCGATCCGTGCGATCAACGAGCCGGCGCTGCCGCTGCCCGCCACGACCTTTCACGCGCTGGTCGCGGCACACGCCGCCGTCCGTCCCGAGTCGCCCGCGCTGGCCTTCGAGGGTGCGTACTTGTCGTATGCCGAGCTCGAAGCGCGCGCGGGACGCCTTGCCGCCGCGCTCGTGTCGCGCGGTCTGACGCCCGGGGCGATTGTCGGTCTGTGCGCCGAGCGCTCGTTCGATCTGGTGGTGGGCGCGCTCGCGATTCTCAAAGCTGGCGGCGCCTTCCTCCCGCTGGACCCCGCGTATCCCCCGGAGCGGCTCGCGTTCATGCTCGACGACTCGGGTGCCCCGTTCGTCGTGACCCACCGCGGGCTTGGAGACCGCCTCGGGTCGTACGCGGGCGGCATCGTCGACATCGAAGGCGCGCTGTCGGATGAGGCGCGGCCCGCCGAAGACGCGGACCGCGCCGTCGTGCACGTCACCGACCGTGACCTCGCCTACGTCATCTACACCTCGGGATCGACCGGCCGGCCGAAAGGTGTGCTGCTGGAGCACCGCGGGCTCGTCAACGTCGCGCTCGAACAGCAGCGGCTGTTCGGCGCCGGCCCTGGCTCGCGCGTGCTGCAGTTTGCGTCGATCAGCTTCGACGCCGCGGTGTTCGATCTGGCGATGGCGCTCGGCTCCGGGGCGACGCTGCATCTGGCGCCGCCCGAGGCGATTCTGCCCGGGTCGCCGCTGCTGCGGACGCTGCGCGAGCAGGCGATCACGATCGTGACGCTGCCCCCCTCGGCGCTCATCGCGACCCCCGACACCCAGCTGCCCGCGCTCGAGGTGATCACCGTGGCGGGCGAGGCCTGTCCGGCCGAGCTCGTAGACCGCTGGGCGCCGGGCCGGCGGTTCTTCAACCTGTATGGTCCGACCGAGGCGACCATCTGGGCCACCGCCACGCGTTGCACGAGCGGCGGCGGCACGCCCTCCATCGGCCGGCCGATCGCCAACACCGAAGCCTACGTGCTCGACGAGCGCGGGGCGCTGGCGCCGATCGGCGTGGCGGGCGAGCTGTATCTCGGCGGCGCCGGGCTGGCGCGGGCCTATCACCGCCGCGACGATTTGACCCGCGCGTCGTTTGTGCCGCACCCGTTCGGACCCGCGGGCGCCAGACTCTACAAGACCGGCGATCGCGCGCGGCTCAGCGCCAACGGTGAGCTCGAGTTCCTGGGGCGGCTCGACGCGCAGGTGAAAGTGCGCGGCTATCGCATCGAGCTCGGCGAGATCGACACGCGTCTCGCCGAGTTGCCGGGCGTCGAGCAGGCGGTGACCGTCGTGGGCGGCGGCGGGCTCGACGCGGCTCGTCTGCTCGCCTACGTCACGCCGCGCGCGGGCGCGTCGCTCGCCGCGCACGAGCTGCGCGCTGCGCTGCGGGTACGGCTGCCGGAGTTCATGGTGCCGTCGATCGTGACGGTGCTCGAGGCGCTGCCGCTCACGCCGTCCGGAAAGATCGATCGTGCACGGCTGCCCGCCGCGGGTGAGGCGGAGGCGACGGGCGAGACGTTCGTGGCGCCGACCCCCGGTGTCGAGGCCGCCATCGCGGACATCTGGAAAGACGTCCTCGGCGTGTCGCGCGTCGGCGTCACCGACAACTTCTTCGACCTCGGCGGCACGTCGCTGCTGATTGCCCGGGTGCATGCGCGCCTGGAGACGCTCGCGCCCGGTGCGTTCTCGATGGTGGATCTCTTCGGGCTGCCGACGGTGCAGATGCTCGCCTTGCGGCTCGCCGGCGCCGGCAGCGAGTCGGTCAGCGGCACGGATCGTCGCGGCGCCCTGGCGGCCGGGCGTGCCCGGCTGGCGGCGGCCGCCGGCCGCCGCGCGGCGGCGCGAGAAGAGCGCGAGTCGCGTCCATGAGCGAACCGGTGGAGATGACGGGGCTCGAAATCGCCATCATCGGCATGGCCGGCCGCTTTCCCGGCGCCAATGATGTCGACGCGCTCTGGACGAACCTCCTCGACGGGGTCGAATCGATCCAGACCTTTACGCCCGAGCAGCTCGGTGCCGCAGGCGTCAGCCCGGAGCTGCTTGCCGACCCGGCCTACGTGCGCGCCGGCGGCGTGCTCGAGGGTGTCGATCGGTTCGATGCCGGCTTCTTCGGCTACAGCCCGCGCGAAGCGGCGCTGATCGATCCGCAGCAGCGCGTGTTCCTCGAGACGGCGTGGGCCGCGATGGAGCAGGCCGGCTACGCGCCCGGCGCCATCGACGCCGTGGTCGGCGTCTACGCGGGGATGGGGCCGACCGACTACCTCGTGCGCCAGGTGCTGGGCGGCGCGGCGGGTACGCAGCGGTTCGACCACCAGGCGGTGGTGGCCAACGACAAGGATTTCCTCGCCTCGCGCGTCGCCTACAAGCTCAATCTGCAGGGGCCGGCGCTCGTGGTCCAGACCGCCTGTTCCACCTCGCTCGTCGCCGTCCACGTTGCCTGTCAGGCGCTGCTCGCGGGCGACTGCGACGTGGCGCTGGCGGGCGGGGTGACGATCCGCGTGCCGCACGGCACGGGCTACGTCTATCAGGAGGACGGGATCGCATCGCCCGATGGGCACTGTCGGGCCTTCTCGGCGGCGGCGCAGGGGTGCGTGCCGGGCAATGGCAGCGCCGTTGTCGTCCTCAAGCCGCTGGCGCGCGCGCTGGCCGATCGCGACTGCATTCACGCCGTCATCAAGGGCACGGCGATCAACAACGACGGCTCGCACAAGGTCGGCTACACCGCGCCCGGCGTCGAGGGGCAGCGGCAGGTGATCCGCGCGGCGCTCGCCGTGGCCGGCGTGTCGGCCGACACCATCGGCTATCTCGAAGCGCACGGCACCGGCACCCTGATTGGCGATCCGATCGAAGTGGAGGCCGCTTCGCGGGCATTTCGCGAGGACACCACACGGCGCGGCTACTGCGCCATCGGATCGGTCAAGACGAACCTCGGTCATCTCGACGCCGCGGCCGGCGTGACCGGGCTCATCAAGGCGGCACTGGCCGTGAAGAACGGCATCGTGCCGCCGAGCCTGCACGGCGCGCCGGCCAACCCGCGGATCGATTTCGAGGCGAGTCCGTTCTTCGTCAACACCAGCCGCCGCGAGTGGCGGCCGCCGCACCCGCGCCGCGCCGGCGTGAGCGCTTTCGGGATTGGCGGCACCAACGCCCACGCGGTGGTCGAGCAGCCGCCGGCGGTAGACGAGGCTGTGGCGTCGTCGGGACCCGAGCTGCTCGTGCTCTCGGCAAAGACGCCCGATGCGCTGGTGGCCGCAAGCGCCGCACTTGCGGTTCGCCTCGGAGCCACGTCCGCGCCGCGCCTCGACGACGTCGCCTTCAGCTTGCGCCAGGGGAGAGCCGCGTTCCCGCATCGCCGCGCGGTGGTGGCGCGAACCGGCGCCGACGCCGCGGCGCAGTTCGCCGCCGCCGCCGGTGTAGCCGCTTCGCAGCCGCATCGGGAGGCGAGCCAGACCGAGCTCGGCCCGCGCGTCGTCTTCATGTTTCCCGGCCAGGGCTCGCAGTACGCGGGGATGGGGGCAGGCCTTCCGGCCTTGTTCACCGTCGCGCGCGCCGAGCTCGATCGCTGCATCGGGCTGGCGCAGGCGGCCGGCGTCGATCTGCGCGCGCTGCTCGAGGCGCCTCGCGGTAACGCGGCGGCCGACGCGCGGCTGCGCGACACGCGGCTGGCGCAGCCGGCGATCTTCAGCCTCTCGTACGCGCTCGCGCGTCAGCTCATCGAGTGGGGCGTACAGCCGGCCGCGATGATCGGCCACAGCATCGGGGAGTACGTGGCCGCCTGCCTGGCCGGGGTGATGACGCTCGAAGACGCGCTCGCGATCGTCATCGAACGCGGACGGCTGACCAGCGCGCTGCCGGCCGGCGCCATGGCGTCGGTGGCGCTCGATGCCGACGAGCTCCGCCGCGTGCTGCCGCCAGGCGTTTCGCTGGCCGCGGTGAACGCGCCTGGCCGCGGCGTCGTCTCCGGCGACGAAGGCGCCGTGGCCCCGTTCATGGCCACGCTCGCGGCGCGCGGAGTCGACATCCGTCCGCTCCGCACCTCGCACGCCTTCCACTCCGAGATGATGGAGCCCGCGGTGTCGCCGCTCGTCGCGCGCGTGTCGGCGGCGCGGCTGCGAGCGCCGCAGGCGCGCTATGTCTCGAACGTCACCGGAACGTGGATCACCGCCGACGACGCGGTCGATCCCGGCTACTACGGCCGTCATCTGCGCGGCACGGTGCGTTTCTCCGACGGTCTGGCAGAAATCCTCGCGGCGCCGGGCACCCTGCTGGTGGAAGTGGGGCCGGGCACGACGCTCACGACGCTGGCGCGCCGCCACGCATCGGCGCGGGAGGTCGTCGCGGTGCCGACGACGCCGCATCCCGACGAACCGGGCACGGCCGGGGAGGCGACCTTGCGTGCCGTGGGGGCGCTCTGGAGCGCGCGGGTCGCGGTGTCGTGGCAGCGATTCGATCGCGAGTCGACCGCGCGGAGGGTGCCCCTGCCCTCGTACCCCTTCGCCCGTGCTCGCCACTGGATCGACCGGATCCCGGAGGCCTCGGTTGCGGGACGTCAGGCCGATGTTGCCCAGTGGCTGTCGATCCCGTCGTGGGAGCGCGTGGCGCCCGCCGCGATCGCCTCCGCGGAGGGTGCCGACGAGGCACGCAGTGTCCGGCTGCGCGACGCCGGCCTGTGGCTCGTGCTGACCGACGCGCGCGGCGTCGGCGCGGACCTCGCGCGTCAGCTCCGCCTCGCCGGGGCGGAGGTGATCACCGTCGCGCGCGGTGCCCGCTACGACGAGCGGGGCGACTCCTGCACCATCGATCCGGCCGAGGCCGCGCACTACGACCGGCTCGCCGGTCTGCTCGCCGCCCGCCGCCCGTCGCGGCTGCAGATCGTGCACGGCTGGACGATCGACGCCGACGGCGAGATCCGGCGCGGCGCCGAAGGGCTCGACGACGTGTACGCGCGCGGCTTCCTGAGCCTCCTCTCGATCGCGCGGACGCTCGGCGATCAGCCGTGGCTGTCGTCGTGCCGGCTCACCGTGCTCGCGAGCCATCTGCACGAGGTGACCGGCGGCGAAGCACTGTGGCCCGAGAAGGCAACGGTGCTCGGCCCGTGCCGGACGATTCCGCTCGAGTATCCGCAGTTCGAGTGCCTGTCGATCGACGTGGACCCGGGAGACGCCGACGCGCACGACCGGGCGCGCATCGTGAAGCTCGTGATCGACACGCTGCTCGACACGCCGGGCGAGACGCTCGCCATTCGCGGCCGGCACCGCTGGCGGCAGGTGATGCGGCCGCGCCCGCTCGGGCCGGTCGAAACGCTGCCCGGATTCAAGCCTGGCGGCGCCTACCTCATTGCCGGCGGTCTCAAAGGGGTCGGCCTCGCGCTCGCCGAGCACCTGGCGCGCACGTTGCGCGCGCGGCTGATGCTCGTCGGGCGGACGCCGCTGCCGCCGCGTTCGGCGGCGGCAGATGCCGAGGGGGACGCCGGGCACACCTGGGCCCGCGACCTGCTGCTCGCGGCGGCTCGCGACGAGGGCGCGGCGTTTACTTCGCCTGACGCGCAGCCGGTCGATCCTGGTCCGGAGTGGGCGGCGAAGGTGGACCGCCTGTGCGCGGCGTACGCGTGGCGGTTCTTCGCTCGCGCGGGTGTGGACGCCGGACGCGCCTCGACCGGGGATCGTGCGGCGCTGCGCGAGCGCTGCGGCGTACAACCGCGCTTCACGCGCTACGTCGACGCGCTCGTCCGCATGCTCGAAGAGGATGGGCTCGTGGACGGCGCCAGCGCACCAGACGCGGAGGCGCTGGCCGCGGCGACCCGGGCCGGTCATCCGTCGATGGCGCCGTTGCTCGACGTGCTGCGGACGTGCGCGGATGCGATGAACGACTCGCTCACCGGCGCCGCTCCCGCGCTGGAGCCGCTCTTCGGCGACGCGCACTACGAGGCGTTCCAGCGCGCGGTCCAGACCGTGCGCGCCCACTCGTTCGTGCCCGCGTGCGAGCGGATCGTCGGCGACATCGTGTCGAAGCTGCCGCGCGACACCGGCCGCCGGCTGCGCATTCTCGAAGTCGGAGGCGGGGAAGGGCTGCTCACGCAGGTGCTCCTCCCGCTTCTGGAGGGGCGGAACGTCGACTATCACTTCACCGACATCGGACGTGCCTTCGTGGCGGGGACGCGCCGCCGCGCCGAGGAGGCCGGGCAGCGCTTCGTGCGCGCCGACGTGCTCGACATCAGCCGGTCGCCGGGCGAGCAGGGGTTCGAGGCTGGTGCCTACGATGTCGTGCTCGCGTTCAACGTGCTGCATGCGACGCCGGACGTCGTGGCCAGCCTGCGGCACGCGCGCCAGTTGCTGGCACCAGGTGGACTGCTGCTGCTCCAGGAGAGCACGCGCCCGGCGCGCTGGATCGACCTGATCTGGGGGCTCACCGACGGGTGGTGGTCGTTCGAGGACACGACGCGACGGACGACGTCGCCGTTGCTCGGGCTCGAGGCCTGGGAGCGCGCGCTCGCCGAGGCCGGCTTCGATCGCCCGACGGCGTATCCGCGTGCCGCCGCCGATCGCGCCCGCACCGACACCGGCGTGATTGCCGGAATCCAGCCGGGCAGCGACGCCGGCGCGGCCGACGGCTCGGTGGCGGCGACGCTGCGGGCGCTGCGGCGCATCGAGCAGGCGGGTGGAGAAGTCGAGGTGGTGACCGCCGACGTCGCGGACGCCGACGCCATGCGCGCGGCGGTCGCCCGTGCCGAGGAGCGCTGGGGGCGTCTCGACGGGGTGGTGCACGGCGCGCTCGTCCTCAACGACGGCACCATCCGCGGCAAGACGCTCGACGCGGCCAAGGTCGTGTTCCACCCGAAGATCGACGGGACGCTCGCGCTGCAGCGCGCGCTCGACGGGCGGCCGCTCGACCTCTTCGTCCTCTTCTCCTCGCTCGTCTCGACGATCAGCGGCCCCGGACAGGTCGACTACTGCGCGGCGAGCGCATTTCAGGACGCCTTCGCGCTGGCCGAGCAGGGGCGGCTCGCGCGGCGCGTCGTGGCGATCGACTGGGCCGGCTGGCGCGACGTGGGCAAGGCCTACCGGTCGGCGATCGAACGCGGCGCCTCGGCCGATGCGGCCGTGCCCAACGGGATGACCGTCGCCGAAGGGCTGGACGCGCTGGGCCGCGCGCTCGCCACGGGCGCGCCGCAGGTCATCGTGTCGCCCGAGCGCCTCGAGCACATTTACGGGCGACGCCGTGAGGGCGGTGCGGAAACCTTGCGCAAGACAGACAGCGCGATGCCGGTTGCCGCCGAAGAGCCGGCCGCCGCCGTCAACGAGGTCGAGCGCGTCATCGCCGCAATCTGGAGCGAGGTGCTGGGAGTGGCACGGGTAGGCGCGCAGGACAACTTCTTCGATCTCGGGGGCGATTCGGTGATCAGCCTGCAGTTCGTCGCGCAGGCGAAGAAGGCCGGTCTCAAGCTGACGAGCAAGCAGGTGTTCGAGCATCAGACGGTGGAAGCGCTCGCCGCGGTGGCACAGCCGATCGGGAAAGACGGCGCGCCGAAGGACGGCGTGCGCGCATGACGATCGCGGCCGCAGGATCCGGCACCGTCCGGCCGATGTTCTTCGGCGATCCCGCCGCGGAGCTGTTTGGCTGCCTCCACGCCGCCGCGGACCCGGTGGGCTCGGCGCTCGTCGTGCAGCCGGTGCTGCACGAGAGCATGGGCAGCCATCGCACGCTCGTGCAGCTCGCGGCGCGTCTGGCCGCCGCCGGCATCAGCGCGCTCCGCTTCGACTGCCGTGCGACCGGAGACTCGGCCGGCGACAGCGGCGACTGCGGTCCCGCCGACTGGCAGCTCGATGTGACCACGGCCGCCGCCGAGCTCGTGCGCCAGGCCGGGCAGGGGCACCCGTCGATTGCCGGCCTTCGCCTTGGCGCGTCGCTCGCGCTCCTCCGGCAGTGCGGACCGGGCGCGTCGCCCGCGCCGGCGCTCGTCTTGTGGGATCCGGTCGTCAGCGGCAAGACGTGGGTGGAGGAGCTGCTGGCGCTGCAGCGCGAGCGGTTCGGGGAGGTCGAGGGCGAAGTGCTCGGCTTTCCGTTCGGGCCGGCGCTGCGCGAGCAGCTCGAGGCCATCGACCTTCGCACCGCGGGGCGCCCCGCCGTGCGCCGCGTGCTCGTGGTGCAGACGAGCGGCAGCGTGGCGGGCGAGATCGACGCGCTCGTCGCGCGCCTGCAGATGGTGGGCACCGCCGTGGATCGGCGTGCGTTCGACACGCCGCCCTTCTGGCGCGACCCCGGCAAGACGTTGGTGCCCCGCGCGGTGATCGACGCCATCGTCTCGTGGATGAAAGGAGCGGAGGCATGAGCCCGTTCGCGGCCTGGACGCGCCGGCTTCGTGCCGGTCGCCCGATCGTGGTCGTGTCGGGGCTGCCCCGCTCGGGCACGTCGCTGGCGATGCGCATGCTCGACGTCGGCGGCCTGCCGGTGATGACCGACGGGCTCCGCCATGCCGACGCCAGCAATCCCAACGGCTATTACGAGCTGGAGCGCGTGAAGACCCTCGAAGGGCGCGGCGACGCGCGGTGGCTCGCTGACGCGCGCGGCAAGGCGGTCAAGATCATTTCGTTCCTGTTGACCTGGCTGCCGGAGACCTACGACTATCGTGTCGTCTTCATGGAACGGCGGCTCGACGAGGTCATGGCCTCGCAGGATGCGATGCTGCGGCACCTTGGCGAGGACGCCGCCATCGACGCGGCCCGCGATGCGCGGGCTCTGTACGAGGAGCATCTGCGCCAGGTCGATCGCTTCTTGTCGCGCCGCTCCTGCTTTTCCGTGCTTCGACTCCACTACGGGGACGTGGTGCTACGGCCCGCCGATGCCGCGGCTCGCCTGGCCGAATTCGTCAACGTCCCGCTCGACGTCGCGCGGATGGCGGCGGTCGCCGACCCGGCGCTGTATCGCAACCGTGGCTAAGCGCGCCGCCCGGATTGCCCTGGCCGCGCTGCTGCTCCTGGCACTCCCGGGAGTGGCGCACGCCTACATCGGCCCCGGCGCCGGCTTCGCGCTGGTGTCGTCGTTCTTCGTGCTGCTCACGACGGTGGTCGTGGCGATGCTGTCGCTGCTCGCGTGGCCGCTGCGCGCGGCGTGGCGTCTGCTGACGGGCACGCGCGCCCCGCGCGCCTCGGTCGGCCGCTTCATCGTGGTCGGTCTCGACGGCCAGGACCCGGTCCTCACCGACCGGTTCATGCGCGAGGGGCTGCTGCCGAACTTCTCGCGTCTGGCCGCGCAGGGATCCTACCGGCCGCTGCGGACGACGTTTCCCTCGGTGTCGCCGGTCGCCTGGTCGTCGTTCAGCACCGGCACCCACCCGGGCCGTCACAACATCTTCGACTTCCTCGATCGCGATCGCCACACCTATCTGCCCATGCTCTCGTCGGTGAAGATCGGGAAGGTCGAGCGCTTCCTCACCTGGGGACGCTACCGGATTCCGCTCGAACGCCCCGAGCTGCGGCTGCTCCGCAAGTCGAAACCGTTCTGGGCCATCCTCGGCGAGCACCGCATCTGGAGCACCGTGCTGCGTGTGCCGGTCACGTTTCCGCCCGATCGCTTCTACGGGGCCGAGCTGAGCGCGATGTGCGTGCCGGACCTGCTGGGCACGCAGGGGACGTTCCTGCTCTACACCACCCGGCCGGCGGGCGCGCGCTTCAAAGAGGGCGGCATCCGCGTCGCGATCGCGCTCGAAGGCGGACACGCGCGGGCGACGATCGAGGGGCCGGAGAACACGTTCGTCGTCGGCGGCCCGCCGTTGACGCTGCCGTTCGAGCTCGAGGTCGATCGCGCCGCCGCCCTCGTGCGCGCCCGGGTGGGCGACGAGTCGATCGAGCTGCGGCCGGGACAGCTCACCGGCTGGGTGACGCTCCGCTTCCACGCCGGCCCTGGCATCACGGTCACCGGGCTCACGCGACTGCTCGTCACCGAGTTGGGCGAGCACCTCTCGATCTATCTCTCGCCGATTAACATCAACCCCGAGCGGCCGGCGATGCCGATCGCTCACCCGTCGTACTACGCGACGTATCTCACGAAGCGCATCGGGAGCTTCGCGACGCTCGGTCTGGCCGAAGACACGTGGGCGCTCAACGAGGGCGTGATCGACGACGGCACGTTCCTGCAGCAGGCCTACGACATCGATCGCGAGCGCGAGTCGATGTTCTTTGCGGCGCTCGATCGGCTCACGCGCGGCACCCTCGTGTGCGTGTTCGACGCCACCGACCGTATCCAGCACATGTTCTGGCGCTATCTCGACCCCGGTCATCCGGCCGCCGCCGGTCGCGAGGACGCCGAGCACAAGGACGCGATCAAGGCCCTCTACCAGCACAACGACGCGCTGGTGGGGCGCGTGCTCGATCGGCTCGGCGACGACGACGTGCTGATGGTGATCTCGGACCACGGGTTCAGCTCGTTCCGCCGCGGCGTCAACCTGAACGCGTGGCTGCTGCGCGAGGGCTACCTGGCGCTCAAGCCGGGCAGCGACGGGCGGGCCGAGTGGCTGCACGACGTGGACTGGTCGAAGACCCGCGCCTACTGCCTGGGGCTCACCGGCATGTTCCTCAACCTCCAGGGGCGCGAGGCGGCCGGCATCGTCGCGCCGGAGGAGGCCGAGGGGCTGAAGGCGGAGATCATCGCCCGCCTCAACGGTCTGGGCGACGAAGAGAAGGGCGCGACCGCGATTCGCGAGGTGTTCGACACCGCCCGCCTCTATGACGGCCCGTATGTCGGCAACGCTCCCGACCTGCTCATCGGCTACAACGCCGGCTACCGCGTGTCGTGGGACTGCGCCAGCGGCGTGATCGCGGGCCCGGTCTGCGAGGACAACCTCAAGGCCTGGAGCGGCGATCACTGCATCGATCCCCGGCTGGTGCCCGGCGTGTTCTTCTGCAACCGGCGGACGACCACCGAGGACCCCGCGCTCGTCGACATCGCGCCAACCGCGCTCCGGCTGTTCGGAATCGACCCGCCGCCGCACATGGACGGCCGGCCGCTCGAGGGGTTGGCATGAGCCGCGGCGCGCGCGCGCTGGCGATTGTGGCGGCGCTGCTCGTCACCGCGAGCGCCTGCGGCCGCTCGAACGCGCACACCCCGCGCGTCGTCGTCCTCGGCTTCGACGGCATGGACTACGAGCTGACGCGCGAGCTGATGGCGCGCGGCCGGCTGCCGAACCTGGCGAGGCTGGCGAGCCGCGGGACCTTCGCGTCGCTGGCCACCGCCAATCCGCCGCAGAGCCCCGTTGCCTGGTCCACGTTCATCACCGGCCTCGACCCGGGGCGCCACGGCATCTTCGACTTCATCCATCGCGACCCGAAGACGATGCAGCCGTACCTGTCGACGTCGCGAACGGTGCCCGCGGGGCGCGAGATTCGCGTCGGCGGCTGGCAGGTGCCGCTCTCGAGCGGTCGCGTCGAGCTGCTGCGGCGCGGCACGCCGTTCTGGGAAGTGCTCGAAAGCCACGGCATCGAGACGACGATTCTGCGGATGCCCGCGAACTTTCCGCCGTCGGGGACCGCGACACGCGAGCTGAGCGGCATGGGCACGCCGGATCTGCTCGGCGGCTACGGGACCTTTTCGTTCTTCACCTCCGATCCGGCCGCGGCGACCGACCGCTCGCTGTCGGGCGGCGTGGTCTACCGCGTGGACGCGACGGGCGGGGTGGTGCGCGGCGCGCTCGAAGGTCCCGACAATCCGTTCCGGACCGCGCCCGAGAAGGTGACCGCCTCGTTTGCCGCCTACGTGGACGCCTCGCGGAAGTTCGTGAAGCTGGTCGTCGGCGACGAGACGCGCCTGCTGGCGGCCGGCGAGTGGAGCGACTGGGTGCCGGTGCGCTTTTCGCTCGGGGTCGGCCAGTCGCTGCAGGCCGAGTATCGCTTCTACATGCGCCAGCTCGATCCGTCGTTCCAGCTCTACGCGAGCCCGCCCAACATGGACCCGGCGTCGCCGGCGATGCCGATCTCGTCGCCGGGCTCGTATGCGACGGAGCTCGCGCGCGCGTCAGGGCGCTTCTACAGCCAGGGGATGCCCGAGGAGACGAAGGCGCTCAAGACCGGCATTCTCACCCCGGCTGAATTCCTTGCCCAGGCCGGCATCGCCGGTGCAGAGGTCGACCAGCAGTACGACTACGTGCTCGAGCGCTTCGAACGCGGGCTGCTCTTCTACTACGTCGGCAACGTCGACCAGATCTCGCACATGATGTGGCGCGCGCGCGACCCCGGGCATCCTGCCTACCAGGCCGGGCGGGACGAGGCGTTCGCGCGAGTGATCGAGGAGCGCTACGTGGCGCTCGACGCGATGGTCGGCCGCACGATGGCGCGGCTGCGCCCCGACGATCTGCTGGTGGTGATGTCGGACCACGGCTTCACGTCGTGGCGCCGCTCCTTCAACCTCAATGGCTGGCTGCGCGACAACGGTTACCTCGCGCTGCGGTCGTCGGAGGCCACCGACGGGTCGGTGCCGTTCCAGAACGTGGACTGGTCGCGCACCCGCGCGTACGGGCTCGGCCTCAACGGGCTGTACCTCAACCTCCGTGGGCGCGAGGCGGGCGGTGTGGTGGATCCGAACGAGCGCGCCGCCTTGATGCGCGAGATCGCTGCCAAGCTCGAAGCCGCGCGGGATCCGGCGAGCGGCGAGACGCTGGTGGCGCGGGTCTACCGCCGCGAGGACGTCTACAGCGCCGGCTTCGACGAGGTCGCGCCCGATCTGGTGGTGGGATACGCCAAGGGCATCCGGTCGTCCGACGAATCGTCGCTCGGGGGCGTGCCGGCCGGGGTGGTGTCGATCAACCAGGCGCCGTGGAACGGCGATCACTGCATGGACCCGGCGGCGGTCCCCGGTATTCTGTTCACGAGCCGTCCGCTCAAGACGCCGTCGCCGTCGCTGCAGCGGCTCGCGGGCGCGCTCCTCAGCGAGTTCGGCATCGACGGTTTTCCTTTCGTGGAGACACACTGACATGTTCGGCACCTCGCGTATCAAGATCGACAAGGCGCTCCTCGCGCGCGCGAAGCGGTGCGCCGATTTGGCGGGCTACTCGTCGGTCGACGAGTTCATCGTGCACATCGTCGAGCGCGAGGTGTCGCGCGTGGAGCAGGCCGGCTCGGAGGACGAGATGAAGAAGCGTCTCCGCGGGCTCGGATACATCTCCTGACGTTGGCCACCTTCAACGCCGTGATCGGCTGGCTGTTCGATCGTCTGCTGGCGCCGCTCGCCATGCTGTCACCGCTCGCCGGCCTGGCCGTGGTGTCGCTCGTCACGGCCGTGGCGATGCTGCTGTGCATCCGCGTGGCGTCGAACCAGGCGCGGCTCGCCGAGGTGAAACGGCAGATTCACGCCTGCATCTTCGAGTGCCGGCTGTTCCAGGACGACCTGCCGGCCGTCTTCCGCGCGCTTGGCGAGATGCTCTGGAGCAACGTCCTCTACGTGGGGCTGTCGCTGCGCCCGCTGCTGTGGGCCGCCGTGCCGATGGCGCTGCTTTTGACGCAGCTCGATCTCTTCTTCGGCTATCGCGCCGCGGCGCGCGAGCCGCGGCTGCTCACGGCCCGGATGCGCGACGCGGCGGCGCTGCCGAACGGCGCCGCCTCCGCATCGCTCGAAGCGCCCGATGGCGTGCGCGTGCTGACGCCGCCGATCTGGATTCCTGCGACGGGCGAGCTGGTGTGGAAGGTGGAGCCGAGGGAGTCCGGCGCCTACGTAGTGCGGGTTCGCGTCGGCGCGTGGACGTTCGACAAGACGCTGGTGGCCTCGGACGGCCCTGCACGCCGCTCGCCGGTGCGCCCGTCCGAGGGGCTGATCGCCCAGATGGTCAATCCGGCCGAAGCGCCGATTCCCGGCGGCACGCCGGTCTCCGAGGTGCGCATCGACTATGCGCCCCGGACGGTCGTCTTAATGGGCTGGCAGATGCCCTGGGTGGCGCCCTATCTCATCTTCAGCGTGTTGTGGGGGTTCGCATTGAAGAAGCCCCTCAAAGTCAGGATGTAGCCTAATAGATGGTCATGTACACCCGGTCATTGGCCCTCGTCGGAACCCTCGTCTGCGTGGGCTGCCACGGCAATTCAGCAACCGGCCCCGCCCCCATCAGCGCGTCGGGGAATACGTACTACGTCGCGTCGCAGGAAAGCGGCGCCGACAACGAGAGGTGCAACGGCCAGGCGCCGACCAATCAGGGGAACGGCACCTGCCCGTTCCGCGACTTCACGGCCACAAAGACGCTGCACCTGCTCGACAACGCCAAGGGCGTGACACTCTTCGTACGCCAGGGCACCTACGCGATCACCCAGGGGCTCGACATCAACGGCGCCGGATCGTCGGAAGGGGATCGCGTCACGATCGCGGCGTTTCAGGGTGAGACCGCCGTGCTGGATGGGCGCAACTCCTCCCGCGAGCTGCTGCAGGTGTCCGGTCAGTACGTCACGGTGCAGGGCCTGACCTTGCAGAACTCCGCCGGCTATAACCTCGAGGTGCGGGGCGGACGCCAGATCGTCATCCAGGGGAACCGTTTCCTGAACAACGGCGCCAGCGACTCGCTCAAGGGCGACGGCGGCGCCACCGAGGTGACGGTGCGGGACAACGAGTTCACGCAGTGGGACTCCCAGGCGATCGATCTGACTGCGGTTACACGATGGACGATCGAGCGGAATCGCATGCACGACTCGCGCGGGGTCGATGCCAAGGCGATCGGGATCAAGTTGGGCAGCCGCGACATCACCGTGGTCGACAACGAGATTTCCAACACGCAGGGCATCTCGATGGGCGGCACCGGTAACGCCCATCCCGACTCGTTCGAGGCGTACAACCTCTCGGTGCGGAACAACACTTTCCAGAACGTCGCCGCGTTTGCGGCGGAGTTCTATTCCTGTTCCAACTGCCAGTTCCAGGGGAACAAGATCACCGCCGCCGGCGCCGGCATGCGCCTGCTCAGCGCGGCGACCGAGGGGGTCAGCGGCTGCCCCGGCGGCTGCCAGCCGAACCAGGGCGTCACCGTGTCGGGCAACCAGCTGCGCAACCTGGTGGGCGGCCACGGCGGACCGCCAGACCTGTTCTGGGCGATCGAACCGTCGGAGACGTCGGGGCTGTCTTCCGCGAACAATGTCTACTGCGAGGCGACGTCGGGTTCGTCGCGGTTCTATATAGCGGGGGTGTTCGTGCGGTTCGATGAGTGGGTCCGCACGGTCCCGACGGACGCGTCGTCGTCGGTGGCCGCGCGGACGGATTCTCGCTGCTTCTGGTAGGCCGGGAGCCCTAACGTCTTGCCAGGCAGGCCTGACGGTCCGCCTCTACACGCGTCGACGGCGGCGAACCGCGGCGCCCACGAGCCCCAGCCCCAGCAGCGCCATCGTCGCCGGTTCCGGCACGCGCAGGTCGTTGATCAGGAACGGCGCGTCGGCGTTGGAGCCGTCTTCCGCGAACGTGTTGATGACGAGTTTGTCGATTCCGAGGTCGAAGTCCTCGAACCCGACGAAAATCCGCTGGAACTTCGTGTCGGCGACGAAGTTGCCCGTTCCCGTGAGAACGCCGCCGATGTACGCCGAAATCAGGAACTGAGTCTTGGACGAATCGGCCGTGATGATGTCGAAGCCGACCTTGCTCACGTTCGGAAGGTTGATGGTGATGTCAGTGCCGATCGGAATGGCCGGGTCGCCGTTGGTGGCGGCAATCCCCAAGGGGGCCAATGCGTCGGTGGCCACCAGCCCCGCGCTGAACGTGATGCCGTCGGCCGCATACTGGTTGAGGATCGGCGTGCCGTTCGTCAACTCGTCGAAGGTGTACAGCGTCGCGAAACCGAAGTGATCGAGCCCCACCATGACGGGTGCGGCGTTGGCTGAGGGTGCGGTCGCAAGGCCCGCCACGAGCAGGGTTGCGAGAACGACGGCGCGCTTCATGTGATGTGACTCCTTCGTAGCCGCAGGCCGCGCAGGCGACCGATGGACGTGCTGCACCCGGGCTGGTTTCGCTACTACTAGCAACTTGAAGACCGTGTTGAAGGTGTGAGAAATCTCTCGACAAATCGTCGGGTGTCTCGAAATGGATCGCGAAGAGACCGCGTTCTGGAAGACTTATGGGCGGCCGAACGCGTGACTATGGTTGAGGCACAGCGCCGCCGATCGCGGCCGACAACTGCGCTTCGAGCTGCTCGATGATCGACGGCCACTCGTAGCGACGGATCTCGAGAAGCGATGCGTTGGACAATCTTGTCCACAGCGTGGGATCGCTCATCACCTCGCGAATGCGCGACGCCAGTGCGGGCACGTCTCCGGGATCCACGAGGAAGCCGGTGACGCCGTCGCGCACCAGGTCCGGCACGCCGCCGACCCGCGTCGCGACCACCGGGACACCTTTCGCCATCGCTTCCATCACCGTGTTGGGCTGGCCCTCCTGCAGCGACGGCTGCACGAGCAGCCGCGCCGACGACAGCAGGCGATCGACTTCGGCGCGCGCGACCGCGCCGGCAAATCGGACGTTGGGGAGGTCCTTGGCCAGCTCCTCCAGACGTTGCCGCTCGGGGCCGTCGCCGACGACGGTCAGCGACTCGCCGAGGCACGACCGCATCGCCTCGATCAGGAAGTTGACGCCTTTGGCGGCCGTCAGGCGCCCGATGAACAGAATCGTCCGCCCGTCTCCGCTGGCCGGCGTGGCGGCGGCGATCCCGTTCGGCACGGCGGCGAGCTTGACCCGGAGCGCCGAGGCGGACGGCTGCCCCGGCCGCCGTTCGAACGCCTCGAGGAGCTCGGCGCCGAGCCGCGGCGACTGCACCAGCAGCCGGTCCGCGTGCCGGAACACGAAGGGGCTGAGCCACCGGCTCTGGGGAAACCGATCCAGCTGGTACTCGGTGTCGCAGCGCACCGAGACGACCACCGGCACGCCGAGCACTTTTTTGGCGAGCACGCCGATCAGCCCGTCGATGACAGTCTGGTAGGCGAGGATGACGTCCACATCGTGCCGCCTGGCATGGAGGAGCCGCAGCGTGGCGAAGACGTCGGCCGCGAAGCGCACGCCGCGCACGGAGGTGGCCAGCCGCTGGACCACCGTGCAGCGCGCCGCGGACGCGAGCTCGCCCGGCACGGTGGCCGTTCGGGTAAGCACCGTCACGTCGTGGCGCGCCGACAGGTGTTGTGCCACCCGCGCCGCCTGCAGTTCGGCGCCGCCGATCCGGTCTGGCGGCAGTCCCGACACCAGGATGGCGACGTTCATGCCGGGCTCACGCCGCCGCGCGCTGGCCCGACACGCGTTCCGCCAGGACCGCCTCGTAGAGGGCCGTGGTGGCGCCGACCATCGAGGCGAGATCGAAGCGGCGCCGCACATGGGCCTGCCCGGCCAGGGCCATTCCGCGGGCGTCGTCCGGGTGACCCAGTAGTCGCGCGATGCCTTGGGCAAGTGCCCCCGCGTCGTGCGGAGGCACGAGCACGCCGAGCGACGAATCGCTGACGACCTCCATCGTCCCCGGCACCGCGGTGGCCACCACCGGGAGTCCGGCCGCCATCGCTTCGAGCAGCGCCAGCGGAATACCCTCTGCAAAGGAGGGCAGGACGAAGAGGTCGCTGGCGGCCAGCACGTCGGCCACGTCCTGACGGCGCGAGGTGAAGACGACGCGCGCCGCAAGGCCGCGCTCGGCCGCCCGCGTCGCCAGCGCCTCGCGGTCCGGCCCATCGCCGACAAGCAGCAGCGCCAGGTCGGGATGGGTCGCCTGCAGCTCGCCGAGCGCGTCGATCAGCAGCGCCTGCCCCTTGTTCGGGACGAGGCGGCCGACGCACGTCACGACACGCCGCCCTTCGAGGCCAAGCTCACCGCGCACGCGGGTGCCGCCGCGCGCGCCGGCAAACGACGCGGTGTCGATGCCGTTGGTCAAGACGACGGTGGTCGCGGGCGAAAATCCCAGGGTCGCGCAGAGCAGGTCTCGTACCGGTGATGAGACGGCGATGATGCGCGCCGCCCGCTTCGCGGCAAGCCGATACAGCGCGCGCCGCAGCGCGTTTCGCGGGTCGAGTGCGCCGCGTCCCGCCGGCAGGATGCCGAGCCCGTGGTAGGTGCCGACGACCGGCGTGCCGTGCAGCAGGCCAGCGGCGGTGGCCCAGATGATCGGGTCGTGCAGGTGGGCGTGGAGCAGCCGCACATCGTGACGGTCGATGACGCGCCGCAGGCGGGCCACCACGCGCGCGACGAAGATCCCGAAGGCGGGCCCTTCGGTGATGGTGCGCCGCCGCAGGTCGAGGTTCTCGACGATGATGCCGTCGCGGCGCATCGCCTCGCCCACCGGGCCATCCTGCAGACAGCAGACGAGCGGAGCGAACGGCGTGTCGCGCATGCGCAGCGCCAGCTGGTGGACGAGCGTCTCGGCGCCGCCATGGCCGAGTCCTTCGACGACGTGGCAGACGCGCGTGCAGGACTGTGTAGCGCGCTCGGAAGCCATGCGTCTGCCAGTGTCTCACGCGGATGCTATAGTCGCAGCACGTCCCCACCGTGATGTCGTCACCGCTCGATCAGGTCATTCAGCAGATCGCCGGCCGCCGAGTCCTCGTCATCGGCGACGTCATTGCCGACGAGTATCTGGTCGGCGAGTCGTCGCGTATTTCCGCCGAAGCGCCGGTGCCGGTACTGCACTACACCGGCGAGCACGCCACCCTCGGCGGCGCCGGCAACACCGCGGCCAACGTGGCCAGCCTGAGCGGGGCGCCGACGCTCGTCGGCCTGGTGGGCGACGATGCCGCCGGCGCGGACATCGCGCGTCGCTGCACGCAGATCGGCATCGAGTTCGTGCCGCTCCGCGACGGCCGGCCCACGACGCGCAAGGTGCGCATCATCAGCCAGCAGCAGCAGCTCCTGCGCATCGACTACGAACAGACGGCCGCGATCGACCGTGCGCACGAAGAGCAGCTGCTCGAGATGGTGGCGGCGCGGCTCGGCGGCTGCGACGTGGTCGTCATCTCCGACTACGCCAAGGGGCTGCTGACCAACGACGTGTGCCGCGAAGTGATCAAGCGGGCGCACGCCGCCGGGCGCGAGGTGGTGGTCGATCCGCGGCCGCAGCATGCGACGTTCTACTGGTCGTGCGATTACCTGACGCCGAACTGGAAGGAGTCGCTCGGGCTGCTCGGCGAAGACGACTCGGGCTACAGCACCGAGAACGTCAGGCGGGTCGGGACGCTTCTGAGCCGGCGGTTCCGATCGAATGTGCTGCTGACGCTCGGGTCGCGCGGTATCGCGTTCTTCCATCGCGACGACGGCGCGCCCCTGGTGGCGCCCGCCGAGGCCAAGGAAGTCTTCGACGTGAGCGGCGCCGGCGATACCGTCGTGGCGGCGTTCTCGCTCGCGCGCGCCGCCGGCTGCGATCACAGCAGCGCGGTGTCGCTCGCCAATCGCGCCGCCGCCGTCGTGGTGGGCAAGCGCGGCACCGCCACCGTCACACCCGACGAGCTCCTCGCCCGTCCGTCGTAGGAGCCGCCTTGAGGCGGCGCGTCCCGTCCGTCGTAGGAGCCGCCTTGAGGCGGCGCGTCCCGTCCGTCGTAGGGGCCGCCTTCAGGCGGCCCGTCGAGCGTCAGCCAAACAGGCTCTTCTCGATCAACTCGATCAGCAGGTGCACGATCTTGATGTGCACCTCCTGGATGCGGTCGGCCGTGGTGCCGGGCACGACGATGACGTGATCGCACGCCGTCCGCAGCGGACCCCCGTCGCGCCCGAGCAGACCGACGACGCTCAGGCCACGCGCTCGCGCAGCCTCCACCGCGGCAATCAGGTTGGGACTCTTTCCCGAGGTCGAGAACACGATCAGCGCGTCACCGGTCTTGCCCCACGCTTCGACGCCGCGGGCGAATACGCGATCGAAGCCGTAGTCGTTGGCGACGCAGGTCAGGTGGCTGGGGTCGGCCATCGCCTGCGCGGCGAGCGCCGGCCGGTCGTTGCGAAAGCGGCCCGAGAGCTCCTCGGCAAAATGCATGGCGTCGCAGAGCGAACCGCCGTTGCCGCAGGTGAGCACGCGGCCGCCGGCGCGCAGGCACTCCGCCAGGTGCCGGGCCATGGCTGCGATGCTGCCGGACGCGCGCTCCGCGTCCCGCAGCCAGGTGGCCAGCGCGATGGCGTCGTCGAGCGCGCCCTCGACCGGGCTCTCCCTCGTCGTCATCTCACGGCGTCAGCAGTCGCCGGTGCAGTGGACTTCGCTGAAGATCTCCTCGCGCTTGTCCGGGTTCTCGCGGGCGTAGTTGATCAGGATGCGAAGGGCCTTGCCGGTGTCGGGCAGGCCGAAGGCTTTCACCGCCTCGTCGAGGTAGGCGATCTGATCCGGTTTCAGCTCGATTTGACGGTTCTCCATGGCGCTCATGGCCGTCGATCGTATGTCGCCGGACCGGGCCAGTCGAGCGAAACCCGTGTGATATAGTCAATGTTTGGGCATGGTTCTGGGTTCCCCAGAGTACGTGCCTGGCACAATCTAGCCCCTTCGCGCCCTTAGCTCAGCTGGATAGAGCGTCTGGCTACGAACCAGGAGGTCGCACGTTCGAGTCGTGCAGGGCGCACCATTCTTTCCTAAGCAATTCGCGTCGTCGGTGTCGTCGTGCCTGCCGAATTGTTGGCACTACGTTCAATCTCGTTCAATTGACTCCCGACGCGTTCAACGGCCTCGCGGACCGAGCCGTCCAGCACCTGCGTGTACACGTTGATCGTGGTGTCGACGTTCGCGTGGCCCATCAACTGCGCTGTCACCTTGCCCGGTACGCCTTGTTGATGCGACCAGGACGAGTACGTGCGCCGAAACGTGAGCCACGTCGCGCGAGGAAGGCCCAGCCGCTTGCACGCTGGGAACACATGTCGCCGTAGCACGTTGTTGGGGGCAATCGGCCCTCCTGTCCGCGTCCCAAACACGAGTGCGTCTGCGTCCGTCCGCTCCGCTCGCCGCTTCCAGTCCGAGATCAACGTGAAGGCCGGGGCCGACAGCGGGATCTGACGAATGCCAGCCTCCGTCTTGGGCGTTCCGAACTGACCGTCGTACACCGACTCGCGCACCGTCAGCCGCTGCCCATCTTGATCGATGTCCCGCCAGCGCAAGGCGAACAGCTCGCCCCGCCGCAGCCCTGACAGAATCGCCAAGCCAACCATGGCCTTCGCTATGGCCGAAAGCCCGTCGATCAGTACCGCCGCCTGCGCCGGTGTCAGTGCCCATTTCGGGCGCACACACCTCAGTGTTGGCAGTTCGACGCCGCGAGCTGGATTCTCCTGGAGATGCCCCCACTTCACCGCCGTGCGAAGGATGGCGCTTAGCACATCGTGAATGTGATCGATGGACTTCGGCGCGTATCCGTGGCGCATGAGACGAGCGACATACCCTTGGATGTCCTGCCGCGCAATGTCGCACACAGCTCTGTCGCCAAACTCCGGCAACAGATGCTTTTTCAGCATGAACCGCCGATGCTTCTGCGTCGACGGTTTGTACATGGGAAGGATCGACTGCTCCCATTCCGCGACCAACGTGCGGAACGCGACCCGCGAGCGGACCGCTCTCGCGTTGCCGGCCGCCGCAGTCCGCTGCGAGAGGATCTCCGCAGCCTGCTTGCGCGACATCGGCCCCAGGCGCTCGTAGCGAAGCGCCTTCTGCCTGCTGCCGTCGGGAGCGATCTCCACTTCCCACCAGCGGATCACCCACCCGTTGCGGGCCTCCTTCAACTGCCCGCTTCCGTATTGCCGTTTGTGAGCCATTTGAGGAATTCCCTTTCCTCTTGCTGGCTCTCCGCGGTTTAGCCCGGCGAGCATTGTAGTCAATCACCGCCGGATGCCAGGAGTACGCTCGTACTCCTCGCGCTTGGTATTCATGTAGGCCCGCAGATCCCGCTCGTCAAAGCGAAGGTACTTGCCGATCCGAATGTGCGGCAGACAATCAGCGCAGGCCACTCTGCGCGTGCGGGTGTGCTCGTAGACCCAGCTCTTGCTGACTTTGAGGAGCGCCGCAACCTCGTCGACGGTGAGCAGCTCGTGCAGCTCCGAAGACGGAGGCTCCGCCGCGTGGTCAACTGCGACTCCGAGAGGCGTGTCGTATCTCATGGCGTCTGTGCTCGGCGCAAGGCAAGCTTCAGCAATACAACACCTGCCCGTGTCGAACTGTCATGCCGGTGACAGTGTCTTGAAGGTGACACTGTCGCTGAGGTGACAGACATCCTCACCCGCGATCCCTACGCTGCGCTCCGACCGGGGGGACACGCGGATGGGACGCTGGGATTTCGACGACGAACGGTCGACAGGAGGCGGATCAACCGAGGGTGTTGGCGAGCGTACCGCGCCGTCGCAGCACGACGAGGGGCCGCGCATTCACGCGCTCCCTGAGCGCGGTGCGCTTCGTGCTCGCGATACGGACCACACGCCGCGCGAGCCTGCGCTGACGTTGCCGTCGGGGCCCTCGCGCGAACCGGTTCGGGACGA
>DASYRM010000167.1:0-6074 GCA_036004405.1 Vicinamibacterales bacterium | reverse complement strand
TTCGACGCTTTCTCGATCGAGCTGACCTGATCTTCGTAGACCGAGTGCGAGTCGTACAAGAGCCGGCCGATGAGCGTGCTCTTGCCGTCGTCGACGCTGCCGGCGGTGCAGATGCGGAGCAGTCCGCCGGATGCACCCGCTCCCTGGGCAATCGCCATCAGAAGTAGCCTTCCCGCTTCTTCAGCTCCATCGACCCGTCCTGATCGTGGTCGATGATGCGGAGCTGGCGCTCGGACTGGCGGGTGGCGATCAGCTCGTCGATGATCTTCGGCACCGTGTCGGCGTCGGAGAGAATGGCGCCGGTGCAGGGCGAGCAGCCGAGCGACCGCATCCGGCACCGGACCTTCTGCAGCTTCTCCCCCGGCATCGTGACCACGAAGGGCTGCTCCTGGACGACCAGCGACGCGCCGCGCACGATCACCTGGCGCTCCTTGGCGAAGTAGAGCGGCACAATCGGGATGTTCTCGAGGTGGATGTACTGCCAGACGTCGATCTCGGTCCAGTTCGAGAGCGGGAACACGCGGATGCTCTCGCCCGGCTTGAGCCGTGCGTTGAGCAGGTGCCACAGCTCGGGCCGCTGCCGCTTCGGGTCCCACTGGCCGTTGGCGTCGCGCACCGAGAACACGCGCTCCTTGGCGCGCGAGCGTTCCTCGTCGCGGCGCGCGCCGCCGATGGCGGCGTCGAAATTGCCGGCCGAGAGGCCGTCCAGCAGCGACTTGGTCTTGAGCAGGCCGCAGCAGCGCTGCGTGCCCACCTTGAACGGCTGCGTGCCGTCGGCAATGGCTTCCTGGTTGGTGTGGACGATGAGCCGCGCGCCCACCTCTTTGGCCATGCGGTCGCGGAACTCGATCATCTCGCGGAACTTGTAGGTGGTATCGACGTGGAGCAGCGGGAACGGGATGGGGCCGGGGTAGAACGCCTTCTGCGCGAGCCGCAGCAGGACCGACGAGTCCTTCCCGATCGAATACAGCATCACCGGCCGCTCGAACTCGGCGACTACCTCGCGCATGATCTGGATGCTCTCGGCCTCGAGCGCGCGCAGGTGGTCGAGCTGGAGACTCGTGGACGGTAGTGGCGATGTGGCTACTGTGGACATAAGAAAGCAAAAGGCCCGGTGGACATCGTCCCCGGGCCTCGAATTGCCTGACTGTTCAATTGTTTCTGGGTGTTACCCGAACAGCCGAACCGTTGCCGCGGGGACTTGAGAAGTCCTGGTACAACAACACGAGCAACGACACGGGAATGCAGACACGATAGGTCCGATTTTACCCCTACCCGAGGAGATTGCCAAGGGATGGCGCAAAATAGCGAACCGGCGTTAAGCCGGTTTGCCAGATACTGTCGCGCGGTCCGCGCTCTTGGCGGGCGGCGCCGGTAGGCTCCCTATTCACGGAGGCGACCCCATGAAATCGCATCTTGCCCTCGCCGCGGTCATCGCGCTGGCGGCCGGGGGCCATGCCGCGGCCCACCATTCCTTCGCTGCCGAATTCGATGCCACGAAGGCCATTCGGGTTACCGGCACCCTCGCGAAGGTGGAGTGGACCAACCCCCACACCTACTTCTACGTCGACGTGAAGGACGAGAACGGCACCGTCGTGCGCTGGGCATGCGAGTCGGGCGCCCCCGGGGCGCTGTCGCGACGGGGCTTCAAGCGCAGCCTCCTCAAGCTCGGGGACACGCTGATCGTGGACGGCTATCGCGCCAAGAACGGGGCGAACCTGATGGACGCGCGCCGGGTCACGCTGCCCGACGGGCAGGTGCTGTCTGGCGCCTCGGCCGGCGACGGGGGGCCGCAGTGACCGGCCGCCCTGCCCGAGTAATGCTCTCGTTGTGTGCGGGGCTGGCCGCGATGAGCGTCCTCATCGCGCAGGAGCGCCCGATGCAGCTCGATGACACCAAGGTGCCCAAGAACCGCCCTGCGCCGCGCATGGCCAACGGCAAGCCCGACTTGAGCGGCTACTGGAAAGGGACGACCCAGACGCGGCCGGGCGGCAACATCGGCAAGGACCTGCCCGGTTGGAAGCTGCCGCTGACGGCGGCGGGCGAGGCCGCGCTGAAGCACAACCTCACGGCGACCGTCGATCCGGAAGCCGTGTGCATCATCGGCGGCACGCCGCGCCACAACGCGAGCGGGCTGCCGTTCGAAGTCCTGCAGGGCAACAACAAAGTCGTCTTCATGTACTGGTACAGCTACTTCCGGCTGGTGCCGTTTACGCCCGGCTTGAAGCACTCCGACGATCCCGATCCGTCGTTCTTCGGGGAAGAGATCGGACGGTGGGAGGGCGACACGCTGGTCATCGACTCGATCGGCTTCAAGGACGAGAAAGTGTGGATCGACGAGAACGCCAACCCGCACAGCGACGCGCTGCACGTCGTCGAGCGCTGGACGCGTCCCGACTACAACCACATCCACGTCGACACGCTGATCGAGGATCCGAAGTTCTACACCCGATCGTTCACCTACGCGCGCACCTGGGCGCTCGGCGAGCCCGACGAGCAGATCCAGGAGTACTCCTGCAGCGAGAACAACGTGGACGCGGCGCATCTCGGCTTCGGTCCCGGGCCGATCCGCGCCGACGGCACGCGCGGCTACGACAATCCGGCGCCGCTGCCACCGCCGGTTCCGAAGAAGTGAGGCGGGTCTAAAGACCCGCAGCTACGTACATACGGGCACAGGGGAACCCCCTCGTCCGCGGACGCGTATACGCGTGCGCATGAGAGCGGCGGTTGTCACGCGGTACGGACCCCCGGAGGTCATCGAGATCCGGGACGTGCCCGGGCCCGTTCCGCAGGACAACGAGGTGCTCGTGCGCGTGCACGCCTCGACGGTCTGCTTCGGCGACCGGATCATCCGCCGCGGTCCTCTGCTCGTCCGCCTGACGAACGGCCTGCGGCGGCCGAAGGCCCACATCCTCGGCGTGGATCTGGCGGGCACTGTGACAGCGGTCGGTAAGAACGTGACCCGCTTTGCGCCCGGCGATCCGGTATTCGGATCGCGCGGCGATAAATTCGGCGCCCACGCGGAGTTCGCCTGTGTGGCCGAAGACGGCTTCCTGGCGCACAAGCCCGCCAACATGTCGCTCGATGAAGCCGCCACCGTCTTCGTCGGCGGCGTGTGCTCGTTGTACTTCCTGCGCAAGGCCAACATCCGGCCCGGCGAGAGAGTGCTCGTGCACGGCGCGTCGGGAAGCCTCGGGACCTTTGCCGTGCAGCTTGCGAAGTACTACGGTGCCCACGTCACCGGCGTGTGCGGCCCCACCAATGTCGATCTCGTGAGGTCGCTCGGGGCCGACGCCGTGATCGACTACACGAAGCAGGATTTCACCGGCGACGGCCCGGTCTATGACGTGATCTGCGACGTCATGGGCAAGGCCGGCTTTCCCGCCAGCCTTCGCGCGCTCAAGCCGCGCGGGCGCTATCTCCTCGTCGGCTTCTCGGGCGGCCTGTTGGCGATTCTTGCGGCGCTGCTGCGCGGTGCCGGGGTGCGTCTGCGTGGAAGAGCGGTGTTCATCGCCGGCGCCGCACGCCCCGTGCAAGCGGATCTCGAATTCCTGAAGACACTGATCGAGGACGGGCGGCTCCGCGCGGTCATCGGCCGCACGTACTCGTTGACCGACATCGTCGAGGCCCACCGCTACGCCGATACCGACCACAAAGTCGGCAACGTGGTGGTCGTCATCCCGTAAGATCTCTCCGATGTCCGTCTCACGCCGCCGGTTGTTCACGCTTGCCGTGCGTGCCGGCGCCAGCGCGGCCGCGATTGCACTCCTGCCGCGGGAGGTCCTGGGCGGGCTGCAGGCTGGCGCCAGCGGCACGCACGCGAAGCTGATCGCGCGCTCGGCGCGGCCGGTCGATTTCGAAACGCCGGTGGAGTTGCTCGACTCCTTCATCACGCCCACCGAGGCGTTCTTCGTGCGCGGTCATATGACGGCGCCCGCAGTGGACGCGCCGGCCTGGCAGCTGAACATCGACGGCGACGTCCGCACGCCACGGGCGCTGTCGGTGGCCGATCTACGCGCGCTCCCAGCCGTAAGCGTCACGGCCACGCTCGAGTGCGCCGGCAACGGCCGCGCGTTCTTCGATCCGCCGGTCGCCGGCGTTCAGTGGCGGAAGGGCGCGGTGGGGACGAGCCGGTGGACAGGTGCGCGCCTGCGCGACGTCGTTGCGGCGGCCGGGGGCGCCGCGGCGGCGACGCACCTGTGGATGTCGGGTGGCGATCGGCCGCTCGGCGCGCAGCCGCCGTTCGTGCGTCAGGTTCCGTGGGCGAAGGCGATGGACGCCGACACGATCGTCGCCTACGAGATGGACGGGCAGCCGATTCCGCTGCTGCACGGCGCGCCGCTGCGCGTCATCGTGCCCGGATGGGAAGGCGCCTATTCCGTGAAGTGGCTGCAGCGCCTGACGGTGGCGTCGAAAGAGCACGACGGCTTCTGGGTGGCGAGCGCCTATCGCTATCCGAAGAGTCGCGTGCTGCCCGGTGCCGCAGTGGCGGCAGGCGATCAGGCGCCGCTCATGGGGCTCGCGGTGAAGTCGCTGATCACCCGGCCGCTCGATGGCACGGCGGTGCCGCCCGGTCGCGTGCAGATTGCGGGCTTCGCCTGGGCAGGGGAGTCCCGGATCGCCCGCGTGGACGTGTCGACCGATGGCGGCGCGACATGGTCCGCCGCCCGGCTCACCGGACCTGTGCACAGGTTCGCGTGGCGACGCTTCGAGTACGACGCCGTGCTGCGGCAGACCGAAGTGCACACGTTACTGTCGCGCGCCACAGACGAGCGGGGAAGCACGCAGCCGCTCGTGCCGCGTTGGAATCCGTCGGGCTATTTGTGGAATGCCCCGGACCGCATCGACATCAGCGTCGGCGGCGCGGGACAGAGCACGGCGGCGACGCCCGTTGCCTCTCATGACACCGCCGCCAGCAACGCGACGTTCGAGCGCGCCTGCCGGGTGTGCCACGACGAGGACCTGTCGGCTCAGCAGCGCCTCACGCCGGACGGCTGGGGCCGCGAGGTGGACAAGATGATCCGGTGGGGCGCTCGCGTGACGCCGGAAGAGCGGGAATCGCTCATTTCCTTTCTGTATTCTCGCTGGGGTGTCAGGTAGCGCGAGGCCCCGGCCGTTTGACAGGCGATCGACGGGCCAGCTATCCTTTTTTGACTTCGTAATGGCACTTCACCTGTCCACCTGTTGGTCCTGTTGCGCGTGCGCCACGTGTCGGTGCGCGTGTATTCAGCCGACGACAGGCAGGTGAGGCCATAGCGAGCGTCTAGTTCCATCCTCCGCTTCAAACCTCCCAACAGCCAGTCGCTCGGCAGCCCCCAACAACGGCGCGTGCGGTCGCATTGTGCCGCGCAGTCATGTGACGAGCAGGAACGTCTGGAGGTCGCGGTGAGGAACTGGTTTGGAAACCTGGCGGTGTTGGCGCTCCTGGCGGCTGCGAATGTGTTTGCGCAGGGCACTGCGTCGGTAAAGGGGCTGGTCAAGGACTCGTCGGGCGGGTCCATTCCCGGCGCCGTGGTCCGCGTCGTCAAAGAGGGCGGCGCCACGGTGGAGGCTGTGACCGACGCCGGAGGGGCGTTTGCGGCCGCCTCGCTGGCCGCGGGCGCTTACCGTGTCGAGGCATCGCTCGACGGCTTCGAGACCGCGGTGCGCCGCGTCTCGCTCGAGGCGAATCAGATCGTCGACGTCGATTTGACGCTGGCGCCCGCCGGCATCACCGAGGGCGTCGTCGTGACGGCCCGCCGCAGCGAGGAGGTCGCGCAGGAGGTTCCGATCCCGCTCTCGGTCGTGAGCGGCCGTCAAATGGCCGAGGCCGGCGCCTTCAACGTGAACCGATTGAAGGAGATGATCCCGACGGTCCAGTTCTACTCGACCAACCCCCGCAACTCGTCGATCAACATCCGCGGGCTGGGTGCGCCGTTCGGTCTCACCAACGACGGCATCGAAGCGGGCGTGGGGCTCTACATCGACGGCGTGTTCTACGCGCGGCCCGCGTCGGCGTCGCTCGACTTCGTGGACGTGGAGCGCATCGAAGTGCTGCGCGGCCCGCAGGGCACGCTGTTCGGCAAGAACACCAC
>DASYRM010000166.1:0-2651 GCA_036004405.1 Vicinamibacterales bacterium | reverse complement strand
AACACGTAGCCGAATCCGATCGAGATACTCAGGAACATCACGGCGAAGTACACGCCGAGCGTCACCCGGCGGCCGAATGACTCCGCGAGCGGCGGCAGCACGAGGCAGCCGAGGATCGTGCCCACCGACAGCACCATCGTGCCGTACGAGGCGAGCCGCGCCGCGTCGGCCGCGCTGTAGCCGGCGCGACGAGCCAGCTCGGTGACCGACGCCGGCACGTAGACCGATCCGGCCCAGAGGCCGACGATCGACACCAGCAGATACAACGAGTTCAGGATCGTTCGGCGCGCGTAGGTAGGCGAGAAGAGCTGTCCGAACGCCTCACCGAGCGCGGGGCGCCGGCGCTCGGCGACGCGCGTTCTCCAGGCATCCGATTCGCGCACGCCGTACCGGATGAACGTGACGAGCAGCGCCGGTGTGCCGCCGACCACGAACATCCAGCGCCAGCCGTAGCGCACGCCGACGACATAGTTCGCCAGCGCCGCGAGAAAGAAACCGAAATAGTAACCGGTGTGCATGTAACCGGCGCCCATCTTGCGGCGGTCCTCGGGCCATTCCTCGGCGACGAACGTGCCGCCCATCGACCATTCGCCGCCGATGCCGGCACCCGCCAGCAGGCGACATGCGGCGAGCTGCCACACGTTTGTCACCAGCGCGCCGAGAAACGTGAACAGCGAATAGCACAGGATCGTCAGCATCAGCGTGCGGACGCGCCCGAACCGATCCGCAACCGGCCCCCAGATCATCGAGAGGCCCCACCCGATGAGAAACAGCGCGAACAGCACGCTGCCGTAATACCCGATGTTCTCTCCCGTGGCCGCGATGCCGGATCGCGGCAGGAGCTCACGGAGCGCAGGCGCGAGCACGAGCGCGTAGATGAACGAGTCCATCCCGTCGAGCGCCCAGCCGCCCCAGGCCGCCCAGAACCCGCGTACCTGATTCGGCGTCAGGCTTGGACGCGATACCGCAGTCGAGACCATGTGCTGTCGGCTTTCTCTGAAAGACGGTGAGTATACTCGCGAGATGGTCCACCAACCACCACGGAGGACGCGGAGGACAGGAGGATCAATCCTGTTGATTCACCTCTGGATGAAGCTCGGGGTGCTCAGAGCAATGTCGAACAACAGGATTGAACCTCCGCGTCCTCAGCGTCCTCCGTGGTTCTACCCATGAAGGTGCTGCTGGCTCCTCACGGCACGCGCGGCGACGTGCAGCCGCTGCTGGCCCTGGCGCTCGGTCTGCGTGAACGCGGTCACGAACCGTCGTTTCTCGTGCCGGATGATTGTGTCCGATGGATCCGCGACTCCGGATTTCCGTGCGAACCGAACGGCATCGACGTCGCCGGGACGTTCGGATCGCGCGGTGCGGCCGTGGCTTCTGTGCGCTGGCAGTGGCGCCAGTTCGTCGATGTCGTCGTGCCGGCGTTGTTCGAGTCGTTCGGCAGGATCGATTCGCACGTGGACGCCATCGTTGGCTCCGGCGCGCAGGTGGCAGCGGCATCGGTGGCCGAGCAGTGGGGCGTCACGTACGTGAACGCGGTGTTCTGCCCCTGCGCGGTCCCGAACGACGCCTCGCCGCCGCCGATGGTGAAAACGCAGGCGCTGCCGCGGTTCCTGAACCGCTTCCTGTGGGAGTGGGGGATGCCGCTGGCGGGCCTCGCACTGCGCCGCTCGGTGAATGGCGGCCGCGCCCGGCTCGGCCTGGCGTCGCTGTTCAATCCGTTGTCGCATCTCACCCGTCATGCGACGCTCCTCGCCGCAGATCCGGATCTTGCGCCGCTCGGCGATGATGCGCCGCTCACGGTGATCCCGACCGACGCCTGGGTGCTCGATGAGCCGCAACCCGATCTCGATCCACGCATCGCGCGGTTTCTCGATCTGAATCCGGCGCCGATCTACGTCGAGTTTGACAGCAGGGACGCGAGCCGCGCCGGTGAGCTTGCCGATCACGTGGTCGCCGCCGGACATGCCGTCGGCCGCGGTGTGTTGATGGCAGGCGGACAGGCGTCCCTCGGTCAAGACATTGTCGAGACGGAAGACGTGCTGGCGGCCGGCGAGCTTCCCCACGAGGCCGTGCTGCCGCGCGTGGCCGTCGCCGTCCACCATGGCGATGCCGGCACGACGACGGCGGTCGCACGGGCGGGCGTGCCGCAGGTTGTCCTGCCGCATGTCCCCAATCAGTACTATTGGGCGAGCCGCGTCGAGCGGCTCGGCCTCGGCCCACGCCCGCTGCCGGTGGATCTGGTGACGGCGGATGTTCTGACCGAACGACTCGATCGTGCCCTCAACGACCGCGAGATTCGCGGTCGTGCGAGGGCGTGCGGTCCGGTGATCGCGTCACGCAATGGTGTGCCCGCAGCCGTGGAATATCTGGAAGAACTCGTCGGGCAGAGCTGAAGGGCCGTGAAAAAATCACCGTGGCGTCCGCCTTTAGCGGCCCACGCGATGCCATCGCGACGCACCGGATCAGAAACTCGTTCAACTCCTCCGGCGGCGCCGTGCGCCGCGACTTCCGTTGGGCTGTCAGCATTAGCCGTGGCGGGGCCTGTCCGCGAACAGCCCCGTCCGAGCCACCCCACCGCGCAAAGTCCGCGCGGCGGGGACCCCGGGGGTGCTCGGCGAAAAGCGCTTGTCACGGCTCACGCCTGCGCG
>DASYRM010000165.1:0-31770 GCA_036004405.1 Vicinamibacterales bacterium | reverse complement strand
GCCGTATCTCCACGAGAACCCGGCGCTCGTGCCGCATTACCTTCCGGGCAAGAATCCGTTCGTCAACGAGATGACCCAGAAGAAGGGGATTCCGCTCGAGGCGGTGCTGGGCGGTCCGGAGACGATCTACCCGGAGTACCGGAAGAAGCTGAAGGACATCTACAAGGCGCCCGAGAAATGCGTGGATTCGTGCGGTGGACCGCCGGCAGCGCGTGGTGGCGGTCCCGCGCCAGCCGGGCGCGGAGCCGCGCCGCCAACCGGACGAGGTGCGCCCCCTCCGAAGTAAACCGCCAGGGCCGGCCCGCCGCCCGCCCGGAGGGCGGGCAATTAGACACTGCGTCGGCGGGTCGGAGCCTCTATCCTCAAGTGGCGTAGCCTCGCCGACTTATAACAATTGGGTTACGATCGCCGCGGATACGACCCCAGGGCCAGAACCCAGGGCGCAGGAGGAAGAGCATGAAGCTCGGTTCGCTATTGGTTGCGGCCGTTCTGATGGCGGGAGGGCTGGCCATGGCCCAGGCGCCGGCAGCCAAGGACGCCAAACCGGCCGCGGCCGTGCCACGGACGCCGTGGGGCTCGCCCGATCTGCAGGGGACCTGGGACTACCGGACGATCACGCCGCTCGAGCGTCCGCGCGAGCTCAACGGCCGCGAGTTCTACACCGAGGAAGAGGCCGCCAAGCTCGAGGGTCGCGCCGGCCGCCGCATGGACGGCCCGCCGGAGTCGATTCAGCCGGGGCTGAATCATGCGCAGTACCTGACCGACCCCGGCCGTCGGCTGGCCGGCCGGCGTACCTCGCTCATCATCGATCCACCCGATGGCCGTATCCCCGCAGTGACCGCCGAAGGGAAGGCGCGCCAGGCGCGGCTGCCCAACCGCGCGGCGAGCGGCGCTGCGGTGTCGTCGTGGCTCGACCGCGGCAACCAGGAGCGCTGCATCACCTACGGCCTGCCGTCGGCCAGCCTGCCGACGCTCTACAACAACAACATTCGGATCGTGCAGACGCCCGACACGGCCGTCATCGTGCACGAGATGATTCACGAGGCGCGTATCGTGCCGCTCGACGGCCGGCCAGCCCTGAGCAGCAAGATCGGCCAGTGGATCGGCAGCTCGCGCGGCCACTGGGAAGGCGACACGCTGGTGGTCGAAACCACCAACTTCTCCGGCCAGCAGAACTACCGCGGTTCTACGACCGGCCTGCACCTGGTCGAGCGCTACACGCGCGTCAGCCCGGACCGGCTCGAAATGCGCCTCACCGTCAGCGATCCCACGACGTGGGAGAAGCCATGGACGGTGCTGCTCCCGATGAGCCCCACCGAGGGCGAGCTGATCGAGTACGCGTGCCACGAAGGCAACTACGCGATGTTCAACCTTCTCGAGGTGGCGCGCGACGAAGACAAGGCCAAGGCCGCCAAGCCGGCCGGGGGCAAGTCCAAATGAAACTCTTGCGTGCTCTGGTTGCCCTGGCCGTGGCCGGTTGCGCCACGACGGCCACTGCTGTGGCGCATCATTCGTTCTCCGCTGAGTACGACGCCAAGCAGCCCGTCACCTTGAAGGGCACCGTGATCAAGATGGAGTGGATCAACCCGCACTCCTGGATCCATGTCGCGGTGAAGAACGCGGACGGCACGACCACGGAGTGGATGATCGAGAGCGGCACGCCGAACACGCTGGTGCGGCGCGGGTTCACCAAGCAGTCGCTGCTTCCGGGCACCGAGATCACGGTCGAGGGATTTCGCGCGAAGAACGGCGCCAATCGCGCCAACGGCGCGGACCTGATCCTGTCCGACGGCAAGCGTCTGTTCCTCGGCTCGTCCGGCACCGGCGCACCACGAGAAGCACCAGACGGGCAGTAGGGGCCGCCTTTAGGCGGCCCATCCTTTAGACCAGCGACAGGAGCTCCCTATGTCGAAGATGACGCGGTCCTGGATCGTCGTTGCATTCGTGTGTCTCGTTGCGACCCTGCCGCTCACTGGCGCGGGGACGGCCGTCCGCCCCGAGGACGTCGGGCTGTCGTCGGAGCGCCTGCAGCAGGTGAACGCGCTGGTGAAGCGTCACCTCGACGCGAAGAGCTTCGCGGGCGCGGTGACGCTGGTGGCGCGCAATGGGCGCATCGCGCACCTGCAGGCACACGGCTTCGCCGAGCTCGAGTCGAAAAAGCCGATGCAGACCGACAACATGTTCCGCATCATGTCGATGACCAAGCCGATCGTGGGCACGGCCATCATGATGATGATGGAGGAGGGCAAGGTCCGCCTCACCGATCCGGTGTCGAAGTTCATTCCTGAACTGAAGGGCATGCAAGTGGCGGTGGCGCAGCCGGGACCGGCGGCACCACCCGCCGCCGGCGCGCCGGCCGAGCCGCGCTACTACACGGTGCCGGCCGACCATGAATTCACTGTGCGCGAGCTGCTCACGCACACCTCCGGCCTCGTCAGCGGCTCCTTCAGCGGCGCCGCCAACCGCAAGGTCGTGCTGAAGGGGCAGGAGTCGCTGTCCGACTATCTGCCGCGCCTGGCGCAGACGCCGCTCGAGTTCCAGCCGGGCACGCGCTGGGCCTACAGCGCACAGGCCGGGTTCGACGTGCTGCTGCACATCGTGGAGATCACGTCGGGGATGCAGGCCGACCAGTTCCTGAAGACGCGCCTCTTCGATCCGCTCGGCATGAAGGACACCTTCTACTACCCGGTGGAGAATCCGCGCCTGGCCGGCCGCTACGATCGCCAGCCGGACGGCACGCTGCGCCGCAACACCAGCACGCCCAACTTCTTGAACGGCCGCTATTTTGGCGGTGGCGGTGGCCTGGCCAGCACCGCCGAGGACTACTTCCAGTTTGCGCAGATGCTGCTCAACGGCGGACAGTTGAACGGCAAGCGGCTGCTGTCGCCGCGCGCGGTCGAGATGATGGCGTCGGTGATGGCGCCCGACACGCTGCCGGGCCGTCAGCCGGGCGAGGCCTTCGGTCTCAGCATGCGCGTGGTGAACAATCCGGCCGCGCGCAATACCGCGGTGTCGCCGGGCACCTTCGGCTGGAGCGGCGCCTACGGCACGCACTTCTGGATCGACCCGAAGGAGAAGGTGATCGGGATCCTGATGGCGCAGACGCCGAATCAGGAGATTCGCGGCGACTTCGAGAACGCCGTTGCGTTTTCCGTTCTGGGTGCCTCGCAACCGAGCGGCACCCATTGATGGCCTTAGGCCTTAGGCCTTAGCCATGTTTGCCCACACGTCCCAAGGCCAAAGGCCCAAGGCCAAAGGTCTGTACGCGGCGGCTGTCGTCGTCCTCATTGGGGCGGCATTGCCATCCGCAGCCAGAGCTCAGGCTGCGGACACTGTTCTGCTGAACGGCAAGGTCGTGACTGTCGACAGCCGCGAATCGATTGTCGAGGCGCTGGCGATCCGCGATGGGCGCATCGTCGCGACGGGGACGTCGGCGGCGATGCGGAAGCTCGCGGGCGCAAACACGCGCACGATCGACGTGCAGGGCCGCGCGGTCATTCCCGGCCTGATTGATTCGCATCTCCACGCCATCCGAGCGGCACTCAGCTTCTCGACGGAAGTGAACTGGATCGGCGCCAGGTCGATCGAGGAGGCCCTGGGCCGAATTCGTAAGGCGGCGCAGACGAAACCGCCTGGCTCCTGGCTCATCGTCGCCGGCGGCTGGAACGAGCAGCAGTTCGCGGAGAAGCGGCGTCCGACACAGGCGGAGCTCGAAGCGGCGGCGCCCGACAACCCGGTCTACGTGCAGCTGGGGTACGGCTGGGCGGTGCTGACCGACGACGGTCTACGCGCGCTGAAGATCGCCACCGACGCCGACATTCCCAACAACGGGCGCCTGGAGCGCGACGCCAGCGGCAAGCCCACCGGGGCCGTCACGGGGCCGCAGGCGGCCATCATCGGGCTCTTCGATCGGCTGCCGCGCCCCACCTACGCACAGCAGGTGGAAGGCACGCGCGCGTTCTTCCGCGAGATGAACCGCCTGGGGCTCACCGGCGCGATGGATCCGGGGGGCAACAATCTTGGGCCGGCGGACTACGCGGCGGTGCAGGAGGTGTGGCGACGGGGCGAGATCACCGTGCGCATCGCCTACTCACTGAACGGGCAGACGTCGGGCAAGGAGTTCGACGACTACAAGAGCCTGCTGGCGCTCGTGCCGATGGGATTCGGCGACGGCATGCTGCACTTCGTCGGCCTTGGCGAGCGGCTCACCGAGGCGATGAACAACAACCCGCGCCCGAGCGACGCCGACAAGGAGAAGTATTTCGAGATCGCCCGTTGGGCCGCGCAGCGCGGCTACGGCCTGACGATGCACTGGGGGCCGGACGCGACCGTCGACCAGCTGCTGACGATCTTCGAGCGCGTGAACAAGGAGATTCCGATCGCGCCCCTGCGGTGGTCGATTGCGCACCTCAACGACGCGTCGCCGAAGACGCTCGCACGCATGCAGGCGCTCGGCGTCGGCTGGACGGTGCAGGACGCGATGTATTTCGGCGGCGAGGGGTTCGTGAAGCAGTCGGGGCCGGAGGCCGCACGGCGGACGCCGCCGGTGGTGAGCGGGGACAAACTGGGCGTGCATATCGGGGGCGGCACCGACGCGCATCGCGTGGCGTCGTACAACCCGTTCACGTCGCTGCAGTGGTTCCTCGACGGCAAGACGGTGAGCGGGCTGGCGATGCGCGGTCCGGAGGAGATCCCAACGCGGCAGCAGGCGCTGCGCTTTTACACCAAGGGGAGCGCGTGGTTCTCTCACGACGACGACGAACGCGGCTCGCTCGAGGTCGGAAAGCTCGCGGATCTCGCCGTGCTGTCGAAGGACTACCTCACCGTGCCGGTGGGAGAGATCGGCGACATCGAATCCGTGCTGACGATGGTCGGCGGCAAGATTGTCTACGCCGCCGGTGCGTTTGCTTCGCTGGAGAATCCGCGGCGTTAACGGCGGAGAAGGCGGAGAAGGCTGAGAGGGTCATTCGAGCTGTTTTCTCTGCTCTCTCCGCTCTCTCTGCCCTCTCCGCCTCCCCACCACATCAATCAGCGCTGGCGCGATGAGGAGCGACGTCGGTTCCTTCGACGCCGCGACCCAGTCGCGCGTCAGCTGGCGCGCGTCCGCGGTGGTGAATCCTCCCAGTCCCGCGAGCCGATCGATGACGCCGCCGAGGAAGTAGGCCGACAACCAGTTCCACACAGGAGAACCGGGGTGCCCGCTCTTGACGGTCGGCGTGATGTCCACGAGCTTCAGGCCGGCATCCGTGTAGAGCGCGGGCAGCCGCGCGCCGATGCTGGCGTCGCCGCCCTGGCTCTCGAAGAACGCTCGATCGGCCGCGAGGAAGCGCTCCCACGCCGCGGGCGGCGGAACCATCCGCAGCGTCTCGCGCTGGTAGTCCTCGATGGCCAGCACGCCGCCCGGCTTGAGCGCGGCGGCCAGCTGGCGCACGTGGGCCCTCGGATTCGGCAGAAAGAGGAACACCCACCGGGCGAAGATGACGTCGTAGCGGCCGTGGGGCAGTCGCACATCGGCCAGGTTGGCCGGCCAGTGCTGGCCGCGGCCGAAGCCGTCGCGCGCCGCCAGCCGATCGAGCCCACGCGCAAACGTCTCCGAGGGCTCCACCGAATCGACCGGCCCGCGCACGCGCCGCCGCAACTCGCGATGCAGCGAGCCGGCGCCGGGACCAATCTCCAGCACGCGCATCCCGCGGTGGATCTTCAGGCGATCGAACAGCGCGTGCGCGGTGGGATCCCAGAGGCGCGCCTGCGCGCGGAGGCGGGCGGCTTCAGTACGGCTGTCGCCGAGCAGGTAGGTGTAGGAGGACCGACGGGGAGCCATCGTCCTGACGATAGCGCAGGCGGAGCTTCAGGTCCGCCTCTACACGGGCCGCCTGAAGGCGGCCCCCACGTACGGGCCGCGCTTTACTCGGCGGTGGCGCCGGAGAGGTACCAGCCGCGAGTGCGGACCACGAGACCCTTCTTGCGCGTGCGCACCTGCACGTTGCGCCAGCCGTGTTCCGGCGACGCCTCGAAGGCCAGCACGTACTGGTGCCGCAGCTCTTCGACGAGCTGGTTGATGGCGGCGGTGGTGGAGGCGGTGTCGTAGGCGACGAAGAAGTCGCCGCCGGTGGCGCGCGCCAGGTTGGCCAGCGTGGAGCGGCGCTCGGCCTCGAACGGAATCTTCTCGCCTTCGCGCGTCATGGTGGCCATCACGAACACATACACCGGCACATCGACGGCGCTGGCGATGGCCGACACCTGTTCGGGCGAGTAGGCGCTGGCCGTGTCCGCGCCGTCGGTCAGCACGACCAGCGCGCGGCGGTTCGCGGTGCGCTTGGCCACGATGGCGGCGGTGCCGGCGATCGCGTCGTAGAGCGACGTCGAGCCCCACGCATCCACGACGCTCACGCGGTTGGTGACGGTCTTGAGGTCGTGGGTGAACTCCTGCACCGACAGGAGCCGCGTGTCGAACGAGTAGAGCGCCGCGTCGTCGCGCGCCGGGTTGAGGCTTGACAGGATGGCGCCGGAGATGCGCTGCGAGAGTTCGTTGGCCGCCCCGACCTTCATGCTGCCGGAGCCGTCCATCAGCAGCGCCACGCTGGCGGGCGCGGCCAGCTCGGTGCGGAGATCGAGAATCGGGCGGACCTTGCCGGCGTCGAACACCTCGAAGTCCTCCCGGCGGAGCGACGAGATGATCTTGCCGCGCCCGTCGCGCACGATGGCGGCCATCGACACGAGGTCGACGCTGGACTTGAACGTGGCGACCGGCGGCTCATCCTGAGCCCAGGCCGGAGTGGCGAGTGCCACCAGAACCGACATGACGATCAGCCGTCGAACCCCTGGGATCATGCGTACTCCAACCAGTCAGACCCTGTAAAAAGGAAGATGTTCTCTTTATCGTTGAATCGCCGCGATCGCGCTAGGGGGTAAACCCTTGGATTGGTGAGATTTCGCGCGCATCCGCGTGCGGCGCTGAGCTAGGGAACGAACGTCGCACCGCGCAACTTTGGGTCGAGCGGCAGAGAGCAAATGCGCATGGTACCATCCGCCCTCGCCGGAGCCGAGCCAATGACCCGTTCCCTGTTTCGAGTCCTCGCCGCCGCGACGGTCGCGGCCGTTGCCACCGCCAGCGCCGTCATCGCCCAGCGGCCGCCCTTCGTCCCCGTCAGTCAGGAGATGCTGCTCAAGCCCAGTCCCGATGACTGGCTCATGTATAGCCGCACCTACGACGCGCAACGGTTCAGTCCGCTCAAGCAGATCAACCGTCAGAACGTCGGCCAGCTGAAGGAAGTGTTCAAGAAAGAGCTGGGCACCGGGCCGCACGAAAGCATCCCCATCGTCTACCGCGGCGTGATGTATCTGCTGCTGCCCGGATCGAGCATTCAGGCCGTGGACGCCTCGACCGGCGCGCTCATCTGGGAGCACCGGCGCCCGAGCGGGGGGTCGCGCGCCAAGACCATCGCCATTTACGACGACATGGTCTATTACACATCGCCCGACGGCTTCATCGTGGCGCTCGACGCGCGCACCGGCGAGGTGCGCTGGGAGACCAAGAGCAGCGGCGGTATGGTGTCCGGCGTCGTCGTCGTGGAAGGGAAGGTCATCTCCGGACGCAGCTGCTCGCCGTCGCGCGACAACTGTTACATCGCCGCGCACGATGCCAAGACCGGCGCCGAGCGGTGGCGTTTCTACACGGCCGCGGGCTCGAACGAGCCTGGCGGCGAGACCTGGGCTGGCGCCCCCGATGCCACTCGCGCGGCTTCGACGTGGGGACTGCCGGGCGGCTACGACCCGGTCAAGCGGCTCCTCTATTGGGGCGTGGCGAACCCGACGCCCAACACGCGCGCCAACCGGCACGGCGGGAAGTACGACGCCGTCGGCTACACGGCGCCGATCGATCTCTACTCCAACTCGACCATTGCGCTGAACCCCGACACCGGCAAGCTGGTCTGGTACTACCAGCACCTGCCCGGCGACGACTGGGACGAAGACTATCCGCACGAGCGCACGCTGCTGCGCACGGCCGTGAGTCCCGACCCGAAGTTTGTGAAGTGGATCAATCCGGACGTGAAGAAGGGCGAACAGCGCGACGTGGCGCTGATGGTCGGGGAGGGCGGAGGCATCTTCGCGCTGGATCGCGGCACCGGACAGTTCCTGTGGGCCAATCCCTTTCCCGTTGATACGCCCAACTTCCTGATCTCGAACATCGACGGCCGGACCGGCCGGGTCACGATCAACCGGGACGTCACCTTCACCGGACCGCGCGATCGGAAGGTGATCTGCTACTGGAACACGCGCAGCTACTGGCCCACGGCTTATCACCCCGGCAGCAACTCCTTGTTCGTGCCCTACGTCGAGAACTGCCTCGACATGACGACGGCCGGGCCAAACAACACTCCACGCGAGAATCGCGTCGGCATCCCGCGCGAGGGGAGCGACCCGAACAAGTGGGCCGGGCTGATGAAGATCAACGCGTCGACCGGGCAGATGACGCCGATCTACCAGGGGCGGGCGCCGGGGAATGGCGCCGTGCTGACGACCGGCGGCGACCTGGTGTTCTGGGGCGACCTCGACCACAAGTTCCGCGCCTTCGACGCCGTGAGCGGCCGGGTGCTGTGGGAGCAGGCGCTCAACGGCCCGATTCAGAACAGCACGGTCACCTATGCCGTGAACGGCAAGCAGTATGTGGCGGTGATGACCGGGAGCGGCCTCGTCACCGGCGGCTTGATGGATCAGGCTGGGATCAAGCCGAACCGTGGCTACAACGCTCTCTACGTGTACGCGCTTCCGTAGCTGGCAGCACGTCTGGAGGCGGAGAAGGCGGAGATAGCGGAGAGGGCGGAGATGGCGGAGATGGGAGAGCAAATCGTTTCTCTGCCCTCCCTGCCCTCTCCGCCTTTCGTCAGCGGCTCTTCAACAGATCTCTTATCTCTGTCAGCAGCCGCTGATCCGCCGTGGGCGCGGGCGGTGCGGCAGACGCGTCGGCCTGCTGCTGCCTGAGCGAGTTGGCGCCCTTCACCAGCATGAAGATGGCGAAGGCCACGATCAGGAAGCTCACGATCGAGTTGACGAACACGCCGTAGTTCAACGTCACCGCGCCGGCGTCCTTCGCAGCCGCCAGCGACGCATAGGGGCCCGCGGCCTTGGCGCCGTCGCGCAGGGTGACGAACAGATTCGTGAAGTCCACGCCGCCCAGGGCCAACCCGACCGGCGGCATGATCACGTCGTTGACCAGCGAGTTGACGATGGTGCCGAACGCGGCCCCGATGATGATGCCGACGGCCATGTCGAGGACGTTGCCCCGCATGGCGAACTCCTTGAACTCTCTCAACATGTGCGGCTCCTCCGAGTCGGCGGCGTCGGCCGGTCTGGAGTGCTTGTATCACAACGCTCGTCGATCGCGAATCGCGCCACCCGCCGTAGTACCATCTGCCGCGCCGCACCGTCGAGCGGCCCTTCCGAGCGGAGTAGAGAATGATGCGAACGTGGATCGCGGCCCTGGTGATGGCAGCGGCCGGGGCGGGAGCGCTGGTGATGGCCGACGACGCCCAACGGCTGCTGAGCGTCGATCACTTCGTCCGCGTGACCTCGACGGTGCCGGCGATTGCCGGTCAGCCGGCGCAGCTGTACGTGCGCGAGCGCGTGCTCGCCGGCACGGCCCTGCGCGGGCGGTCGTTCGACAACCGCGTGGTGTTGTTCGTTCACGGCGCCGGCACTCCGGCCGAGGTGTCGTTCGACGTGCCGTACCAGGACTACAGCTGGATGGCCCATCTGGCCCGCGCCGGCTTCGACGTGTTCTCCGTGGACATGACCGGCTACGGCCGTTCGACGCGTCCTTTCCCGATGAACGATCCGTGCAACCTCGCCGCTGATCGGCAGGCCGGATTCACCGTACCCTGCAAGGCCAGCTATCCGGGCAATCTCACGACCATTGCCTCGGATTGGGACGACGTGAACACGGCCGTGGACTACATCCGCTCGCTTCGCCGCGTGGACAAGGTGAGCCTGGTGGCCTGGTCGCTCGGCGGACCGCGCGCCGGCGGCTACGCCGCGCGCTACCCTCAGAAAGTGAACCGCCTCGTACTGCTGGCGCCCGGATACAACCGTCAGATGCCGGCCGCGGCGCCCGCCAAGCTGCCGGTGGAAGGCGTGGTGTTCAACACCCAGTCGCGCGCGGAGTTAGACGCGAACTGGGAACGTCAGGTCGGCTGCCCGGGGCAGTACGATCCCGCGGCGCGCGATTCGGTGTGGACCGAGATGCTGGCGTCCGATCCGGTGGGCGCGGCATGGGGACCGGGGGTGCGCCGGGCGCCGCAGACGACGACCTGGGGCTGGGACGCCGCCACCGTCGCCAGGCAGACGACGCCCACCCTGATCGTGCAGGGTATTCACGACAAGCAGGTGAACCCGTTGCGCGCCAAGGATCTCTACGCCGACCTGGGCGCGTCCGACAAGGTGCTCGTCGATCTCGGCTGCGCGTCGCACAACGCGATGTGGGAGAAGGGCGCGCACACGCTGCTCTTCAACGCTTCGCTCGAATGGCTCGAGAAGGGCACCGTGAACGGTGCAAAGACCGGCGAATTCAAGATGGGCTATTAGTGGCGCGCGTCAAGGGCAGCGACACCCGCACGCCGGACCATCCCATCGATCCGCTGTTCGTCGATCGCTGGTCGCCGCGCGCGATGACGGGGGAGTCGATCACGCAGGACGAGCTCCTCCGGCTGTTCGAAGCCGCGCGCTGGGCGCCGTCGTCGGGCAACAGCCAGCCGTGGCGCATGCTCTACGCGCACCGCGACACCGAATCCTGGCCCACCTTCTTCGGCCTGCTGGCCGAGGGCAACAAGACGTGGTGCGCCAACGCCGCGGTGCTCGTGGTCTTCGTCTCGAAGACGCTCCGCGACGGCAGCGACCGCGTCCTGCCGACGCACTCGTACGACACTGGGGCCGCGTGGATGAGCCTGGCGTATCAGGGTTGGGTGAGTGGCTACGTCGTGCACGGGATGGCCGGCTTCGATTACGAGCGCGCCCGCACTGAGCTGGGTGTCCCGGCGGAGTTTCACGTCAACGCGATGTGCGCGATCGGCCGCCCCGGACCACTCGAGAACCTCAGCGAAGCGCTCCGCGCGCGCGAGACGCCAGGTCAGCGCAAGAAGGTCGAGGAGTGGGCGTTCGAAGGGCGCTTCCGTACGTAGCCTAGTGCGTCATGGCATAGACGAGCACGTTGATGCCGAACGAATAGCCGGGCACCGACATCGTCCGGAAGTACTCCGGGTCGTCGCCCTCGCGCTCGAAGGAGTCGCCCAGGTCGGTGTTGTGCGTCGACAGCAGCATGATGCGCCCCTCCTTGTCGAGGATGGCGCGTGTGTGCACCTCGGCGCTGTCGAATCCACGTTCGGAGGTGCTGCCCCCGTTCGACGCCCAGAAGTTGATCGACGAGATCTGCGGCGTCTTCTGCACCTGGAACTGGCTGTGGAAGAGCGGATGGTCGTGCGGGAGCTCGACGAACGGATACTCCGTGGCCGGCAGCACCCGCCGCACCTGCGCCTCCCACCACTGCCAGGCGTAGGTGCCCCAGAAGTCGTCGGCCCACAGGAACCCGCCCTTCAGCAGGTACTCGCGGAGCTTGGCGGCCTCGGGTTCGCTGATGGCCGCCGAGCCCACCTCGGTCATCATGATGAACGGGCACTGGAAGAGCACGTCGTCGGTGAGGCGGAGCAGCAGGTGTTCAGGTTCGCCGTCGCTGGCCTTGCCCACCGTGGTCTTGGTGAGCTCGGACAGCCGGATCGACAGGTTGATGTCGGCGCGCGGCCAGTCCACGTTCCACGACCCGCCCTGGTTGTCGCCTCGGAAGTCGCCGTTGAAGACGATGCGGCAGAATTGGAACGACCCGTCCACGTCGGCCGTCGTGGACAGCCGCACGTTGCCGAAGCCGCGATTGAAGAACCCGCGGCGGAACTGCGCCTCGACGGTCGTGGCGGCCGCGATGAGCACCGCTGCCACGACCAGGCTGACGACGGGCCGCCGCTGGACGAACCGCATGGCGCCAGTCTACCCCGGTCCCCCCGCGGCCCGATACCGCACATCCAGGGGGCGGCTTGCTGCGTATCATCCAACAGCGGTCATGGCGCGCGTCTTCATCACTGGCGGCACGGGTTACGTCGGTCGGCGGCTGGTGCGCGCCCTGCTCGAACTGGGACACGACGTCCGAGTGCTGACCCGCTCTGCGTCGTCGGGACGCGTGCCGGCGGGAGCGGCCGCGGTCGTTGGCGACGCGCTCGACGCGTCGTCGTTTCAGGCCGAGCTGCGGGCCGGCGACACGCTCGTCCATCTCGTCGGCACGCCGCATCCGTCCCCGTCGAAGGCGGCCGAGTTCCGGCGCGTCGATCTGCCCTCCATCCTCGCGTCGGTCGCCGCGGCGCAGCATGCGGGCGCCGCGCATGTCGTCTACGTCAGCGTGGCCCAGCCCGCACCGGTGATGCACGCCTACCTCGCGGTGCGAGCCGAGGGAGAGGCCGCGCTGGCGGCGTCGGGTTTGACGGCCACCGTGCTGCGCCCGTGGTACGTGCTCGGGCCTGGCCACTGGTGGCCGCTCGTCCTGGTGCCGCTCTACGCGGTCGCGCGTCTGGTGCCGGCGACGCGTGCGGGCGCCGAACGGCTCGGCCTGGTGCGGCTGGATCAGATGGTGGCGGCGCTCGTGCGAGCGGTCGAGCATCCGCCCGCGCCGGGGAGGCTCGCGCTGGTGGACGTCCCGGGTATTCGCGCCGCCGCGACGCGGTGATAGACTGGCGCCGTACCTAGCAGGATCCCACGATCTGTCCGGGTCCTTACCTGCCGCCCGTACTCGCCGGGCTCGCGGATGTAGGCATCAGCGAGCACACGCGAAAGGTGTGTGCGATGCCTTATCAGTTCTCGTCCCTCACTCCCAATCTCATCGTCGCCGACATCGAGCGCAGCCTTGCGTTTTACCGGGACGTGCTTGGCTTCTCGGTGGAGCAGACGGTCCCCGAGGCGCCGCCCTGTGTCTTCGTCATCGTGCGCTCGGGACCGGTGGAGGTGTATCTCAACGCGCCGGCGCCGGCGACCGAGGAGTATCCGTCGCTGAGAGGGCGCCCGATCGGCGGATCGCTGACGCTGTTCGTGCGTATCACGGGCATCCGGGCCGCCTACGAGTCGCTGAAGACGCGTGTCCCCATCGAGATGCCGCTCGAGAAGAAGTGGTACGGCGTCACCGAGTTTGCGTGCACGGATCCCGACGGCTACGTGATCACGTTCGCCGAGCAGGAATCCTGAGCCCGGCCGCGCACGGCGTACAATCACCTTCGTGAGCGCTCGCGTTCTGGCGATAGCCGCCGTCGCTGCGGCGGTGGCTGTCGCCGTCTTCTTCCTGTTCGTGCCCCGCCGGCCGGCACCGGTGTCGGCGCCGGCGGCTGAGGTCGCCGCGCCGGCTGCACGTCCCGGGGAGACCCCGGCACCGACACCAGGGCCGACAGCTCCCACCGCTGCGCCGCGCGCGCGCGCCGAGCGTCCTGCTGCGTCGCCAGCGGCGGCACCCGCCGCGCCGGCGGGCGTCGAGGTGGTGCCCGACGCCGGCACGCTGCGCATCGAGACCGACGTGCCGAACGCGCAGGTGTTCCTGGATCGGCAGTTCATCGGCACCGCGCCGGTCACGGCCGCCAACGTGAAGCCTGGATTCCACCAGCTCAACGTGTCCGCCGAAGGTTTCGACGGAGTCGCCCGCTCGATCGACGTCGAGCCTGGGTCGAAGGATCTGATGATCCGGTTCAAAGAGGTGAAGCTCGACGCCCGGATTGCGGTCGTGCACAAGCATCGCATCGGGTCGTGCAAGGGGGAGCTGGTGGCCACGCCACGGGGGCTGCAGTACACCGCCGACGACAAGGACGATCGGTTCACGGTCGCCTTCGGCGACCTGGAGCAGTTCCAGGTGGACTATCAGGAGAAGAACCTGAAGGTGAAGGTGCGTCGCGGCAAGCAGTACAACTTCACCGATCCCGACGGCAACGCCGATCGCCTCTTCGTCTTTCACCGCGACGTGGACAAGGCCCGGCAGCGGCTCGCCAGCGGCGATCGGCCGGCCAGCAACTGACGCCGGCGTGGACCTCGCTCCCACTGCTCCCATCGGTGCCTTCGATTCGGGCGTCGGTGGCCTCTCGGTGCTCCGGGAAATCCGCCGCGAGCTGCCGCACGAGAGCGTGGTCTACATCGCGGACTCCGGGTCGGCGCCGTACGGCGATCGTCCGGCCGCGTTCATCCAGGATCGTTCCATCGCCATCACGCGAGCGCTCGTCGAGCGCGGCGTCAAGGCTGTCGTCGTGGCGTGCAACACCGCGACCGGCGCGGCCGTGGACGTGCTGCGGGAGCGGTTCTCGTTGCCGATCGTTGCGATCGAGCCGGCCGTCAAGCCCGCGGCGGCGGCGACGCGCTCGGGCGTCGTAGGCGTGATGGCTACCAGCGTGACCATCTCCAGCACCAAGCTGCTGCGGCTGGTCGGGCAGTATCCCGCGCCCGGCGGCACCGAGATGCAGGCGTGCCCGGGGCTGGCCGAGCAGGTAGAACGCGGCGATCTGGAGTCGCCGGCCACGCGCGCGCTGGTCCAGCAGTTCGTGCGCCCGCTGGTGGAGAAGGGCGCCGACACGATCGTGCTCGGCTGCACGCACTACGCGTTTCTGACGCCGGTGATTCAGGACGTGGCGGGACCGGGGGTGACCGTGATCGATCCGGCGCCGGCCGTGGCGCGTGAGCTGCGCCGCCGCCTCACGGTGGCGTCGCAGCTGGCGCCGGACGACGCCGTGGCTTCAGAGCGCTACTTCACGACGGGCGACGTCGAGCAGGCGACGCGGGTGATGTCGCAGCTGCTGGGGCGCGACATCACCGTCGGGCACATCTAACCGCCTTCGCTGAAGCTACGGCGGTCAAGAAGATGGGCCCCTACGGGCCACCTGAAGGTGGCCCCTACGGCAGATCGACCTACGAAAGATCTGCCGCCGCCGCGGCGGCTTCGGCGGCGTGGTCGTCCACCTTCACCTTGTCCCACCGCTTTGCCACCTTGCCCTCGGCGTCGATGAGATACGTGGTGCGCACGATGCCCATGTACTTGCGCCCGTAGCGCGCCTTCTCCTGCCACACGCCGTACTTCTCCGCCACCTCGTGATCGGCGTCGGCGAGCAGCGGGAACGTGACCCCGTGCTTCTTGGCGAACTTCGCCTTGCTCTTTTCGTCCAGGATGCTCACGCCGAGCACCACGGCCTTGGACTTCTTGAGGCCGGGCAGCGCTGCCTGGAACTCGCAGGTCTCCTGCGTGCAGCCGGGCGTGTCGTCCTTCGGATAGAAGTAGAGGATGACCGGGCGTCCGAGGTACGCCGAGAGCTTGTGCGTCTCGCCGTTCTGATCGGCGAGGGTGAACGCGGGAGCTTTCTTGCCGGGGTCGATCAAAGCCATACGTGTCATTATCTCGCGGGCTGCGCCCCGCGAGATAATGACCAGCGTTTCTTTGCCCGGCTTCGCCGGGCGGAAGGTGGTTCCCCCCAGGGAAATGAGCGAATCACGGCTAGCCATCATCGCTTCTGACGGTACATTCACCTACGACGATCTCGACGACGCCTCGCGACGCGTGGCCGGGAGCCTCCTCGGCGACAACGACGACCTGCGTCAGACGCGCGTCGCCTTTCTGATCTCGCCGAGCTTTGCCTACGCCGCGGTGCAGCGCGGTGTCTGGCGCGCCGGCGGCGTGGCCGTGCCGCTGGCGGTATCGCATCCGCCGGCCGAGCTCGAGTACGTCATCCGCGACTCGGGTGCATCGGTGGTCGTGGCCGGCCCCGGCTTCGAGGACGTGCTCGCCCCGCTCGCCAAGGCGGTGCGGGCGCGCTTCGTGTGCGCGGCGGACGCGCTGAAGGCGTCGCCGGCCACCGACCTGCCGCACCTGCCCTCCGCGCGTCGCGCGCTCATCATCTACACCAGCGGCACGACCGGCAAGCCCAAGGGCGCCGTGACCACGCACGAGAACGTGGGTTCGCAGGTGGCGGCGCTGGTGCAGGCCTGGGGGTGGCGGCCGTCGGATCGCCTGCTCCTCGTGCTGCCGCTGCACCATGTGCACGGCATCATCAACGGGCTCGGATCGGCGCTGGCGGTGCGCGCTACGTGCGAGATCCTGCCCGCCTTCGACGCCGGCAAGGTCTGGGAGCGGCTGGCATCCGGAGAGATCACCGTGTTCACCGCGGTGCCGACGATCTACAGCAAGCTGATCGCGGCATGGGACGCGGCCCCCGCCCTGCAGGCGGCGCGTTCCGCCGGCGTGCGGCGCCTCCGGTTGATGATGTCGGGCTCGGCCGCGCTGCCGGTGCACGTGCTCGAACGCTGGCGCGAGATCAGCGGCCACACGCTGCTCGAGCGCTACGGCATGACCGAGATCGGCATGGCGCTGTCGAACCCGCTCGAGGGCGAGCGCCGGCCAGGCAGCGTGGGGCAGCCGCTCCCCGGCGTGGACGTGCATCTGGTGGACGAGGACGGCATCGAAGTGGCGGAGGGGACGCCGGGCGAGCTCGAAGTGCGGGGGCCGGCGGTGTTCCACGAGTACTGGCAGCGCCCCGAGGAAACCGCCGGCGCGTTCCGCAACGGCTGGTTCCGGACCGGCGACATGGCGGTGCTCGAGAACGGGTCGTACCGGCTGCTGGGGCGGACGAGCGTGGACATCATCAAGACGGGCGGCTTCAAGGTGTCGGCGCTCGAAATCGAGGAAGTGCTCCGCACGCACCCGGCGGTGGCCGAATGCGCCGTCGTGGGGGTGAACGACCCCGAGTGGGGCGAGCGCGTCTCCGCGGCCGTCGAGCTGAAGCCTGGCGCGTCGCTGTCGCTCGACGACCTGCAGCGCTGGGCGAAGACGATTCTCGCGCCGTACAAAGTGCCGCGTGCGCTGGCGCCGGTGGACGCCTTGCCCCGGAACGCGATGGGCAAAGTCGTAAAGCCGCAGGTTGCCCGGCTCTTCGAATAGCGGTAGGCTCCGGACATGAGCCCGCCCCGCCGGCGCACGCTCCTCACGACCGGGCTGCTTGCCGTCCTGTTGCTGGCAGCCGCAGCGGTGTCTGCGCAGCGGTTCGGCGGGTTTGGCAGCTTCCGCGAGGGCACGTTCCCCACCTTGTGGGCACCGGCCGCCATGCCCGAAGCGTCGTTCACGTTCTGCCGCCTCGCCTATCGCAGCGTGCGCTTCGAACAGTCGGGCATCGGCTGGCAGACCGACTATCCCTACGCCGAGATCAACTTGATGACGCGGCTGTCGGAGCTGACGAAGACGCGCATCGGCCACGACGACAGTCAGAGCCCCCGGCACTACGTGGTTCGGCTCACCGACGACACGGTGTTCAACTGCCCGTTCCTGATGGCGTCAGACGCCGGCACGATCGGCTTCAGCGACACCGAGGCGCAGCGGTTGCGCACCTACCTGTTGAAGGGCGGGTTCCTGTGGGCGGACGATTACTGGGGCACCGCCGCGTGGAACCAGTTCGAGTCGCAAATCGGCAAGGTGCTGCCGCCGGCGGAATACCCGATTGAGGACGTGGCGCTCGACGACCCGATGATGCACTCGGTGTACTCGCTCAACCACGTGCCGCAGATTTCAAACTTCCAGTTCTGGCGCCGGTCGGGCGGCCGCACGTCCGAGCGCGGCGCCGACAGCGATGTGGTGCACCTGCGCGTCATCCGCGACGCCAAGCGCCAGGTGATGGTGGTGATGACCCACAACACCGACATCGCCGACTCGTGGGAGCGCGAGGGAGAGGATCCGGACTACTTCCGCCAGTTCTCACCTGACGGCTACGCGCTCGGCGTGAACGTCCTCGTCCACGCGATGACCCACTGACGGGGCATCGCGGCTTATGACCTAAGCCCTAAGCGGTTCGCGCGAGCTCTTTGTCTTCCGCCGTTCCCCCCGCGGGAGCGCGCAGAAGCATCGCCGACGTGTAGGCGACCACGACCACCACGAGCCAGCGCACGGCCCCGAGCGGCAGCGACTTCACGATGTAGGCGGCGATCAGCACGCCCGGCACGCCGCCGACGGCCAGACCGATGGCCGCGCGCAGGCTGTACTTGTTCTTGCGAATGAACTGCGCGCTGGCCGTCGGCATCAGGAACGCGCAGGCCCCCATCATGATCGGGAACGCGGCGGTGGGGTTCATGCCCAGCAGGCTCACCATGATCATGATGGGTGCGTACGCGCCGATGCCGAGCGTCATGAGGGCGCCGAGCGCGAAGGTGATCGCGCACGCCAGCACGAGCTTGCCGCCGGTGAGCGACAGCGCGTCGCCGCCGCCGGGCATCCGGTTGAGCGCCGTGAGCACCATCAGGACGGCGGCCACCCCCAGGGCGATCCCCATGCCGCGCTGGATCTTGCTCTTGGGCATGCCGGCGACGATCGACGCGCCGATCCAGGAGCCGCCCACTGCGGCCAGGATCAGCAGCGCCAGCGTCTCGAAGCCGACGGCCACGATGGTGATGTAGATCAGCGCCTGCGCCACCGTGGGCAGCGCGTCGCCCACATTGAGCGTGCCCGGCACCTGCTGCACGGGCACCAGCCGCCACAGACGGTAGACCGTGGTGGTCGTGGCGAACGACCCGATGCCCAGCGTGTCGAAGAAGTTGGTGAGGAAGCCGATGAGCGTGTGCAGGCCGCTCAGCAGCGGACCGCGGTTGGGGCGCGCGCGCTCCTGCGCGATCCAGAACAGCACGAAGGCGGCGGTGATGGCGAGCAGCGCGGCCAGCAGCAGAATCTTCGGATCGGGCATCTCGTCTCCCCGCCGCGGTGGTTCAAACGGCCGCGGCGTCTATGTAGGGGATCGTTTGGGGTCCCTGCGGCAGGACGCACAGCGTGGCCGCGGGCCCCGCGGCCGACAGCGCCTCGCGCACGGCGCCGGCCACGTCTGTCACCGGCGTGAAGTGCGCGCCGCGCAGCTCGTCCGGCTGGAGCCCGCTCGTCTTCACCATCACCCGCGCCTTCAACTGAATCTGCGCCTGCACCTGCACCTGCCACTGGTCGGGGCGCGAATAGCCGCGCCCGCGGATCATCTGCAGGAGTGCCGCCGGATTGGGCTGCGAGCGAAGCACTTCGCCGTACGAGCCGTGCGAGGGCAGGCCGTCGCGGCACTCGGCGGCGCACACGATCACGCCGCCCGGCTTGACGATCTGCGCGGCCGCCGATATCCCCTTCACCGCCTGATAGAGGTTCTGGTCGAGCGGATACCCGGAGTTGGTCGTGAGCACGACGTCGAAAGGCGCCGGTACCGCGCGCATGGCGGTCGCCTTCACGTGCGCGCACGCGCGCTTGTGCTCGGCGAACAGGTTGCCGGCGAAGGCCGCCGTGATTTTCTGGTCGCGGTTGAGCGCCACGTCGATCGAGAACGTCGGCGGCGACATCGCCGCAATCGCGCGCACGTCGTCGTGGATCGGATTGCCTTCGGTGATACCCCAGGTGGCGTTGGGATGGCCGATGCGCGTGGCGTCGTGCAGCGTCATCACCGTGCCCAGGCCGGCGAGGCCTGGGGCCACCATCTTAGGCCCGCCGCTGAACCCGGCGAAGAAGTGCGGCTCCACGAAACCGGTGGTGATCCGCACGTCGGCGGCCAGCCATTCGCGGTTGAGGCGCACGTCCACGCCGGTGGACGTCGTCCCGATGCGCTCGAGCGAGCTGTCGTCGCGGCTGTCGTGGTTGATCACCCGGCAGCGGTCGAGGATGTCGCGCCCCAGCATGCGCTCCAGCTCGGCGTCAGTGTTGATCCGGTGCGTACCCGTGGCGATGAGGATGGTGATGTCGCGGCCCGGAACGTCGGGGATTTCCTCGAAGATCGCGCGCAGCGTCTCGCGCCGCGGCTGCGCGCGCGTGATGTCGCACACCGAAATGGCGACCTTCTGCCCGGGTCGCACCAGCGAGCGGAGAGGCGGGCTGTCGATCGGCGCCCGGATCGCTGCCAGCAGCGTGCCGTGCGGGTCGGGATCCGCGTCGCGGAACACCGGCTCGATCACGGTCACGGGGGACGGTGGCAGATCGACCTCGAGGCCGTCGTCGCCGTAGTCGAGACGCACGCGCACCGCCCGAGAGTGTACCATCGGGCGGATGCGGGGCGGCGGCGAGACCAGCATGATGGAACGACTCTCGGAGGAACTCCGGGGCATCTGCGGCGCGAGCGCCGTGCTCACCGAGCCGGTGCAGCTGCTCACCTACGAGTGCGACGCGCTGCCGCACCTGCGGGAGTCGCCGGCGATCGTGGTGCTGCCGGCGTCGGCGGCGCAGGTACAGGCGGTGGTGCGCGTCTGCGCACGCGAGGGCGTGCCCTTCGTTGCCCGCGGACACGGCACCGGGCTGTCGGGCGGTGCGCTGCCGGTCCCGGGCGGCGTCGTCATCAGCCTCGCGCGGCTCAATCGCGTCCTCGACATCGACATCCCCAACCGCCAGGTCACGGTCGAGCCGGGCGTGACCAACCTCGAGATCACGAGACAGGTCGCACCGTTCGGGTACTACTACGCGCCCGACCCGTCCAGCCAGCAGGTGTGTTCGATTGGCGGCAACGTGGCAGAGAACTCGGGCGGCGCGCACTGCCTGAAGTACGGCTTCACGGTGCACCACGTGCTCGAAGTGGAGGCGGTGATGCCCGACGGCAGCCTGACGCGCATCGGCAGCCGGCTCGCCGACGAGCCCGGCCCTGACGTGCTCGGCCTGCTCGTCGGCAGCGAGGGTACGCTGGCGATCGTCACCAAAGTCGTCGTGCGCATTCTGCGGCGCCCCGAGACGGTGCAGACGCTGCTCGCCGCCTACGACAGCATCAGCGCCGCCGGCACCGCCGTGTCGGAGATCATCGCGGCGGGCATCATTCCGGCGGCCGTCGAGATGATGGACGCGCTGGCGATCCGGGCCGCGGAAGCCGCCGTCCACCCGAACTTTCCGCCGGCCGACACCATCCTGATCGTCGAGCTCGATGGGCCGGTAGCGGAAGTGCGCGACCTCTTCGCGACGGTCGAGGCGATCTGCCGCCGGACCGGCGCGAGCACGGTGGAAGTGGCCGCCGACGAAGCGCATCGCCTGCGCATCTGGAAGGGACGCAAGGCGGCGTTTGCCGCGATGGGCCGCGTGTCGCCCAACTACTACGTGCAGGACGGCGTGGTGCCGCGCACGAAGCTGCCCGAGGTGCTCGGCCGCATCCGGGCGCTGTCGGAACGCAGCGGTCTCGGCATCGGCAACGTCTTCCACGCCGGCGACGGCAATCTGCACCCGCTCATCTGCTACGACGAGTCGGTGCCGGGGCAGGCCGAGCTCGCGGAAAAAGTGGCGGGCGAGATCCTGACCTACTGCGTGGAAGCCGGCGGGTCGATCACGGGCGAACACGGTGTCGGTGCGGACAAGAAGAACTACATGCCCCGCATGTTCTCCGAGGACGATCTCGATGCGTTTCAGCAGGTGCGCGACGCGTTCGATCCGCAGCGCATTTGCAATCCGGGCAAGGTGCTGCCGACGCCGCGCCTCTGCGGTGAGGTGCCCGGACCGTACCGCGAGCATCCGGTCGAGCGCGCAGGCCTGGCCGAGCGCTTCTGATGACCGTCGTCGATCACGCAAGACAGGGCACCCCGGGTGAGGCCGTTGACGGCGTCACGCCTCGCTTCGTCGCAGAGCCCACGAGCGGCGCGGCCTTTGCGGCCGCGCTGGCAGCGGCGGCCGGCGGCCGGCTGTCCACCGTCATTCGCGGCGGCGGCACCAAGAGTGGCTGGGGACGTCCGGTGGATGCCGTCGATCTCGTCCTGTCCACGAAGTCGCTCGCCGATCTGCTCGTGCACCGCGACGGCGACCTGACCGCGACCGTCGGCGCGGGGGTGACGCTCGCGCGCCTGAACACCACGCTGTCGGCGCGGGGGCAGTGGCTGCCGGTGGACTCGGCGTTCCTCGGCACGACGATCGGCGGCCTGCTCGCCACCAACGACAGCGGCCCGCTGCGCCAGCGCTTCGGCACGCCGCGCGATCTGCTGATCGGCATCACGCTCGCGCTCACCGACGGGCGCGTGGTCAAGGCCGGCGGCACGGTGGTGAAGAACGTGGCCGGCTACGACCTCGGCAAGCTGGTGACGGGATCCCACGGGACGCTGGCCGCGATTGTGGACGCCACCTTCAAGCTGCTGCCGCTGCCGCACGCGTCGGCGACCTTGCGCGCCGTCTACACCGATCCCGAGCCGCTCGCCGCCGACGCCGCGGCGATTGCGGCAGGGCAGCTCGAGCCGCTCGCGTTCGACGTGCGCGTCGCGGACACCCCCGACGGTCCGCGGTGGACGCTGTTCGTGCGCTTCGCGTCGAGCCCGGTGGCCGTCTCCACGCAGCTCGAGGCCGCGCGCGCCCTGGTGCACGGCGAGCCGACGGCGCTGCGCGAGGGGCTCGAGACGCGGGCCTGGTCCGAGCAGGTGGGGCTGGCGTGGGAGAGCGACCCGTCGACTGCGCTCGGGGCAGGCGCCGTGGTCCGCTGCAGCTGGCTGCCGTCGCGGCTGGGCGAACTGCTGGGACTCCTGCGGGCGCTGCGCGCCGAGTGCGGCGTGACCTTCACTGGCCGCGTGGGTGCCGGCAGCGGGCTGCTGCGCCTGACCGGGTCCGACGCCGCCGTGGGAGCCGCCGTCGAACGTCTGCGCCTCGACACCTCGCCGGTTGGCCATGTCGTATTGCTGCGCGCCAGCCGCCCGCTGCGGGCCCAGGTGGACGTGTGGGGGGCGGCCCCGTCGGCCCCCGCCGCCGCCCTCAAGCGCGCGCTCGATCCAGCCAGCATCCTGAATGCCGGCCGAGGACCTTTGTGATGGGAGTTCTCAGCGGCCCCGACGCTCCGCCCACGGCGCTCATCGACACCTGCGTCCACTGCGGCTTCTGCCTGCCGACCTGTCCGACCTATCTGCTGTGGGGCGAGGAGATGGACTCGCCGCGCGGACGCATCTACCTGATGAAGGCCGGCGTCGAGGGGCGCGCCGAGCTGACGCCGTCGTTCGTCACGCACTTCGACAACTGTCTCGGCTGCCTGGCGTGCGTGTCGGCCTGCCCGTCGGGCGTGCAGTACGGGCCGCTCATCGAGAAGACACGGGCGCAGATCGAGCAGAAGTATCCACGTCCGGCCGCCGATCGCTGGTTCCGCCGTGTGCTGATGGCCGTCGTGCCCTATCCCGGGCGCATGCGCCTGGCCATGCTGCCGCTGGCCCTCATGGGCGGCGTGCTGCGCCGCCTGCTCGGAGCCGAGCAGCCGGGCGGATCGCGCCAGGGTCTGCTGGCGCGCCTGCGCTCGTCGCTGAGCGTGGCGCCGCCGGTGACGCTGTCGGGGCTCTTCGCGAGCACGCGGGCGGTGACGCCGGCGCAGGGCAAGGAGCGGCTGAAGGTGGCGATGCTCACGGGCTGCGTCCAGCGCTTGGCGTTCGGCCACGTCAACGAGGCCACCGTGCGGGTGCTGTCGGCCGAAGGGTGCCAGGTGCTGGCGCCGGCCGCGCAGGGGTGCTGCGGCGCGCTGCCGCTGCACTCGGGGCACATCGATCAGGCACGCGCGCTCGCCAAGCGGACCATCGAGGTGTTCGAGCGCTCGGGTGCCGACCGCATCGTCGTGAACGCCGCCGGCTGCGGGTCGGCGATGAAAGACTACGGCGAGCTCTTTGCCGGGGATCCGGCCTGGGCCGACCATGCCCACGCCTTCAGCGCGAAGGTGCGAGACGTCTCGCAGGTCCTGACCGAGCTGGGGCCGCAGCGCGCGGCGCGGCACCCGCTCAAGGCGCGGGTCGCGTATCACGACGCCTGCCACCTGGCGCACGGTCAGGGCGTGCGCGCCGAACCGCGTACACTGCTCCAGGCGATTCCCGGCGTGGAACTCGTGTCTCCGGCCGAATCCGAGATCTGCTGCGGGAGCGCCGGCATCTACAATCTGGTGCAACCCGGCCCCGCCGCCGATCTCGGCGATCGCAAAGCCCGCCACCTGGCCGCCCTGTCTCCGGATATGATCGCGACCGCCAATCCGGGCTGCACGCTGCAGATCGCCGCGGCCGGGCGACGTCTCGGGCATAATTGGCCGGTTTTTCACCCAGTGGAATTGATCGACGCGTCCATGAGAGGCGTCGATCCGCGCAGGCCCGCCGACTGAAGCTCGCGACGGGCCTTGTCTCGCCGAAGCCCTTGGCCGAGGCGGAGGAGCTATGTGGACACACAACTATGAGCCGATCGCAGGCAGCCTGGGCGTGTCAGCGCTGGTCGCCGCGATTCCGATCTTCGTGCTGTTCTACATGCTCGGCGTCCGCCGGTCGCCGTCGTACATCGCGGCGCTGACCGCACTCGCCGCCGCCTTCGTCCTGGCGCTCGTGGCGTACAAGATGCCCGTCTCGCTGGCGATTATCTCGACGCTCTACGGCGCCGCGTATGGCCTGTTTCCGATCGCGTGGGTGGTGTTCGCGTCGATTCTGCTCTACCGGATCGTCGTGGACACCGGCAAGTTCGAGATCATCAAGAGTTCCGTCGGTGGCCTGACCACCGATCGCCGGCTGCAGGCGCTCTTCATCGCCTTCTCGTTCGGCGCCTTCATCGAGGGCGCGGCCGGGTTCGGCACCCCGGTCGCGGTGTCGGGGGCGATGCTCGCGGGGCTGGGCTTTTCGCCGTTCTACGCCGCCGGCATCTGCCTGCTCGCCAACACCGCGCCGGTCGCTTTCGGCTCGATCGGCATTCCGGTGGTGACGCTCGCCGCGGTCACCGGCCTGCCGCTGCTGCCGCTCAGCGCGATGGTCGGACGCCTGTGCGCGCTGATCTCGGTGTTCATCCCCGGCTACCTGCTGGTGGTGATGGTGGGATGGAAGCGGGCGATGGAAGTGCTGCCCGCAATCCTTGCCTGCGGCATCTCATTTGCCGGCGTGCAGTTCTACGTCTCCAACTACATGGGGCCCGAGCTCACGGACATCCTGAGCTCCCTCACGTGCATCATCGTGATGGTGTTCGTGCTGAAGTTCTGGAAGCCGAAGAACATCCTGCGGCTGCCCGACGACAAGCCGATCACCGCGGCGCCGGTGCAGCACGGCGCCGCCGAGGTGTTCATGGCCTGGATGCCGTACCTGCTGCTCGTGATCTTCGTGTTGCTGTGGGGCGAGCCGTCGGTCAAGGCCGCGCTCGACCGGTTCAGTGACGGTTTCTTTCCGAGCTTCCTGCCGCACGCCACCGCGCTCAACGGCATCAACGTGCCCGGCCTGCACAACCTGATCACGCGCATCCCCCCGGTCAGCGCGGCGCCCGCGCCGTACGCGGCGGTGTTCGCGTGGAACTGGCTGACCGCGTCGGGCACGGCGTGCCTGTTCGCGGCCATCCTCGCCGGGGCGTTTCTCGGCGTCGGCCCGGCACGATTCCTCGGCGCCTACAAGGCCACGCTCATCCAGCTGCAGAAGCCGATGCTGACGATCGCCTCGATGCTCGGCCTCGCGTATCTGATGAACTACTCGGGCATGACCTCCACCCTCGGGCTCGCGCTCGCGGCCACCGGCCCGGCGTTTCCGTTCTTCAGCGCGACGCTCGGCTGGCTGGGCGTGTTCCTGACCGGCAGCGACACTTCATCGAACGCCCTCTTCGGCAATCTGCAGGTGGTGACGGCGAACGCGACGGGTTTGAGCCCGGTGCTGATGGCGTCGGTCAACACCGCGGCCGGCGTCATGGGGAAGATGATCTCGGTGCAGAGCATCGCGGTGGCCGTCGCGGCGACACAAATGTCCCGGGACGACGAAAGCAGGCTGTTCCGCTTCACCATCAGACACAGCGTGCTCCTCATGACTATCATGGGGTTGGTGTCGTTGCTCTACGCGTACGTGTTCCCGGGTTTGGTGCCGACTCTTCCGGCCAAGTAAGCCCCCTCGCGCCTCGTCCGCGCAGGCCCCCTGTTCAGGTGAGCCGTGCACCCTTTTTGGCGGGTGCGCGGCGCGCCCGTTCCGGCGAACACTTTGCTTTCCTTTTGAAGCACAGGCTCCGCGTGTGCTGAAACAGGGGCGTACGGGGCGGCGTAATGAACGAAAGCGGAAAATCCACACGTCGTTGGGAAACATGAACGAGTCCGAGTCGGTGACCCATGCCATCGACGCCCGCGGCCGGCGTCGATTCCTGGGCGGCATCATTGCCACGATCCAGGCCGCCATTGGTGGAGTTCTCGGGGTGGTGATGGGGGGCGCGGTGCTGTCGCCGGGGCTGGCGCGCCGCGACGCCTCCTGGCTGCCCGCCGGACGGTTGACCGATCTGGCGATCAACCAGCCGACGCCGGTGATGCTGCGCCTCGAACGGCAGGACGGCTATCAGCGCGTCATCGATCGGCGTGCCGTGTTCCTCGTGCGCAACGGCGACACGGTGACCGCGCTCGATTCCACCTGCACGCATCTGGGCTGTCGCGTCAGCTGGAATTCCGAGACGCAGCAGCTGAAGTGCCCGTGCCACGGCGGTACCTACGATCGCAACGGCCAGGTGACATCCGGGCCGCCGCCGGCACCGCTGGCCCGCTTTACCACACGCGTCGAGCAGGACGGGCGCGTGATGGTGCAGCTCTGATGCGGCGCGCGCTCGTCGACTGGCTCGACTCACGCACCGGCATCCGCGCCGCCCGCGCCCACCTGCTCGACGAACCCATTCCAGCGGGCACCGGCTGGTCGTTCGTCACCGGCAGCATCGTGCTGTTCCTGATCCTGGTGCAGCTGGCCACCGGCGTCGTGCTCACGATGTACTACGTGCCGGCGCCGGACCACGCCTACGACAGCATCCGCTTCATCATGGACCAGCTGCCGTTCGGCCGCGTCCTGCGCGGCCTGCACTTCTTCGGCGCCAGCTTCATCGTGGTGGCGGCGCTCGTGCACATGCTGCGCGTGGTGCTGCTCGGCTCCTACAAGAAGCCGCGCGAGGTGACGTGGCTGACCGGCGTGGTGCTGCTGCTGCTGATTCTCGCGTTCGCGCTGAGCGGCTACCTGCTGCCGTGGGATCAGAAGGCGTACTGGGCGACCACCGTCACCATCAACGTGGCGCGCAGCGGGCCGATGGGCGAGTACGTGGCCGGACTGCTGCGCGGCGGCAGCGGTCTCGGTCCGCTCACACTGCTGCGCTGGTACTCGGCGCACGTGTTCCTGCTGCCCGCCTGCCTGATCGGGTTCGTCATCGCGCACATCTATTTGATGCGGCGGCACGGCATTTCGGGCCCCGTGGATCCGGTGGACGGCGCGACCCGGCCGTTCTATCCGTACCACGCCCTCAAGGACACGCTGGCGATGGCGCTGGTGTTTTCGGCCCTCATCGGCGTCGCGGTGACCTTCCGCGCGCCGCTCGACGCGGTGGCCGATCCCACCGACGCCACCTATGTGCCGCGACCCGAGTGGTACTTCCTGAGCCTCTTTCAGCTGCTCAAGTACTTTCCCGGGCCGCTCGAGCCCGCGGCCACGCAGGGCATGCCTGGCCTGGTGGTGCTGTTCCTCGTCCTGCTGCCGTTTCTGAGCAAGGGCGCCAGCCGGCGGCTGCGCGACCGCCCGGTGGTGGCCGGGCTCTTTCTGCTGATCGGTCTCGGCGTCACGGGGCTCACGGTGATGGGGCTGCGCGATACGCCGGGCCACTCGGTCACTGAAGGGTGGAGCCCGCTGGCCGTGGCTGGGAGCGAGTTCGTCCGAGACGCGCGGTGCACAACCTGCCATCGGGCCGGCGGGACCTCCATCGAGATCACCGGCCTGGCGATGCTCAAGGATCCCGACTGGCTGCTGTCGCACGTGCGCGACCCGCAGATCATCGCGCCCGGCTTGCGCGAGCCGCCGTCAGGCGCGATGAGCCCAGGGCAGGCGCAGTCGGTTCTGAGCTACACCAAGCGGATCCGCGCGGGAAAGCCGCTGCCGCCGCCGTTGGACGCGGGTACCCGGACGGCGTCGCTGGTACTCGGCCGCTACTGCGCCACGTGCCACATGATCGACGGCGAGGGCAGCCCCGGCGCGCCCGACCTGACGCACATCGGCAAGGCGCACGACGCCAAGTGGCTGCACGATTGGATCTCGGCGCCCGACGAGATCGACGCCGGCGCCAACATGCCCGGCTTCAGGGACTTCCTGACGGCGGAGCAGATGGCCGCGGTGGTGAAGTACCTGGCCGCGCGGAAGTGACGCCGATTTGCGCGCGCACAAGGGCTTGATGTATATTTCCTAGGTTCTCCTGACGGCTAGGACACCCTATCTAGCCGGCAGCCGCACGGAAGAGGCGGTTCGAAGAGCCTTTTCCCCCAGGTGAACGCGACGCCACAGCAAGTACTTGGCGTGGCGTAAGCCGTAGCGAATCAAAGAGATAGGGTTACCCGTCCAGGGTGCCAGACGCCGCGTATGCGAGCGCCTCAAGGCCTTGGACAACGCGCCGCAAAGGCATCAGCGGATGGGCCGCTGTCGTCTGACGCGTCAGATTTCTCGACGGCAGCGGGCCGACCGGGCGAGTTCGTCCCGGCGTGCCTGGCGCTGTCTTTAGCTTTTCGACGGTAGAGACCGGATATGCCGACCATCAGCCAGCTGGTTCGCCAAGGGCGGGAGAAGATCGTCACCAAGACGAAGAGCCCGGCGCTCCAAGTCAGTCCGCAGAAGCGCGGCGTGTGCGTACGCGTGTTCACGCAGACGCCGAAGAAGCCGAACTCGGCCCTCCGCAAGGTGGCCCGCGTCCGCCTGACCAACGGCATCGAGGTCACCACCTACATCCCTGGCGTCGGCCACAACCTGCAGGAGCACTCGCTGGTGCTCATTCGCGGTGGCCGTGTGAAGGACCTGCCGGGCGTGCGGTATCACGTGGTGCGCGGCACGCTCGACGCCGTCGGCGTCCAGGGCCGCAAGCAGGGTCGGTCGAAGTACGGCGCCAAGCGCCCGAAGTCGTAGGACAGCAGATATGCCTCGCAGACGAGAAATCCCCAAGCGCGAACTCGCAGCCGACCCGCTCTACAACAGCACGCTGGTCAGCAAGTTCATCAACACCATCATGAGTGACGGCAAGCGCAGCACGGCGGAGCGCATCCTCTACAAGAGCTTCGACATCATCAAGGAGCGCACGGGCGACGATCCGCTCAAGGTGTTCAAGAAGGCACTCGACAACGTGAAGCCGAGCCTCGAGGTGAAGTCGCGTCGCGTCGGCGGCTCGAACTACCAGGTGCCGGTCGAAGTGAACCCGAACCGCCGCATGTCGCTCAGCATTCGCTGGCTGGTGAGCTATGCCGACTCGCGCGGTGACGGCAAGACCATGCAGGAGAAGCTCGCCAACGAGCTGCTCGACGCGTCGAACCTTCGCGGCGGCGCTGTGAAGAAGCGCGAGGACACGCACCGGATGGCCGAGGCGAACAAGGCCTTCGCCCATTACCGCTGGTAGGCCCAGAGCCAGCCAAAGCCTAAAGCCCAGAGCCTAGAGCCAACAAGAATCACCGCAATGCCACGGCAGACACCACTCAATCGGACCCGGAACATCGGCATCATGGCGCACATCGATGCCGGCAAGACCACCACGACCGAGCGCATCCTGTTCTACACGGGCATCACCTACAAGATCGGCGAGGTGCACGAAGGCACCGCGGTGATGGACTGGATGGAGCAGGAGCAGGAGCGCGGCATCACGATCACGTCGGCCGCGACCACGTGCTTCTGGCGGGATATCCGCATCAACATCATCGACACGCCCGGCCACGTGGACTTCACCGCCGAGGTGGAGCGGTCGCTGCGCGTGCTCGACGGCGCGTGCGCGGTGTTCGATGCGGTGTCGGGTGTGGAGCCGCAGTCTGAAACGGTGTGGCGGCAGGCGGACAAGTACCGCGTGCCCCGGATCTGCTTCGTCAACAAGATGGACCGCATCGGCGCCGACTTCAAGGCGACGCTGTCGCAGATCGAGTCGAAGCTGGGCGCCAATCCCGTGGCGATTCAGCTGCCCATCGGCGCCGAGGACAAGTTCAAGGGCGTGATCGACCTCGTCAAGATGAAGGCGATCACCTACAAAGACGAGACGATGGGCGCCGACTACGATGTCAATGACATCCCGGCGGATCTGCTGGCCGAGGCCCAGGAGTATCGCGAGAAACTGATCGAGAAGGTCAGCGAGCACGACGACAAGCTGCTCGAGAAGTATCTCGGCGGCGTGGAGATCACTGAAGACGAGATCAAGGCGGCGCTCCGCAGCCGCGTGATCAAGTCGGTGCGCGAGGAAGAGACCGCCTTCGTCGTCGTCATCTGCGGTACCGCGTTCAAGAACAAGGGCGTGCAGCCGCTGCTCGACGCCGTCGTGGACTACCTGCCGTCGCCGCTCGACGTGCCCGCGATTCAGGGGCTCGATCCCTACGCCAAGGAAGAGACGACGATCGAGCGTCCGGCTGCCGACGACGCGCCCTTCTCGTCGCTGGCCTTCAAGCTGATGACCGACCCGTTCGTCGGCCAGCTCACGTTCATCCGCGTCTACTCGGGCGTGCTCACGTCCGGGTCGTCGGTCTACAACGCCACCAAGGGCAAGACCGAGCGCGTCGGCCGCCTCCTGAAGATGCACGCCAACAAGCGTGAGGAGATCAAGGAGGTCTACGCCGGCGACATCGCCGCGGCCGTGGGCCTGAAGCAGGTGAGCACCGGCGACACGCTGTGCGACGAGAAGAAGGCCGTCGTGCTCGAATCGATGGACTTCCCGGAGCCGGTCATCTCGCTCGCCATCGAACCGAAGACCAAGAGCGACCAGGAAAAACTGGGCGTCGGCCTCGCCAAGCTGATGGCCGAGGACCCGACCTTCCGCGTCAAGACCGAAGAGCAGACCGGCCAGGTGGTCATCGCCGGCATGGGCGAGCTGCACCTCGAGATCATCGTCGACCGCTTGAAGCGCGAGTTCGGCGTTGAGGCCAGCGTCGGCAAGCCGCAGGTCGCCTACAAGGAAACGCTCACGCGCGCCGCCGACGGCGAGATGAAGTACGCCAAGCAGACGGGCGGGCGCGGACAGTACGGCCACGCCAAGATCCATCTCTTCCCCGGCGAGCCGGGCACCGGCTACATCTTCGAGAACGAGGTCACGCAGGGCTCGATTCCGAAGGAGTTCATCAAGCCGATCGACGAGGGCATCAAGGAAGCGCTCACGCGCCCGGCGGACGGCGACGGCCGGTACATCAAGCAGACGGGCGGCCGCGGGCAGTACGGCCACGCGAAGATCCATCTCCATCCCGGCGAGCCGGGTTCGGGCTACGTCTTTGAAAACGAGATCACCGGCGGGTCGATTCCCAAGGAGTTCATCAAGCCGATCGACGAGGGCATCAAGGAAGCGCTCACGCGCGGTGTGCTCGCCGGCTATCCGATCGACGACGTCCGCATCGAGCTGTACGACGGCTCGTACCACGACGTCGACTCCTCGGAGATGGCATTCAAGATTGCCGGCTCGATGGCGTTCCAGGATGCCGCGAAGAAAGCCAGGCCGGTGCTGCTCGAGCCGATGATGCGCGTCGAAGTCGTCGTGCCGAAAGAACACATGGGCGACGTGATGGGCAACCTCTCGAGCCGGCGGGGTCAGATTCAGTCGCAGGAAGACCGCGGCGGCACGCAGATCATTCAGGCGCGGGTGCCGCTGTCCGAGATGTTCGGGTACGCGACCGATCTCCGGTCGCGCACGCAGGGGCGCGCGACCTACTCGATGCATTTCGATCGCTACGAGCAGGCGCCGCCGTCGACGAGCGAAGAGGTCATCGCCCGGATGCAGGGGCGTTGAGACGGGCTTAGGGCTTAGGGACTAGGGAATTGGGACTAGGGATTAGCAGGGAATAG
>DASYRM010000164.1:0-63493 GCA_036004405.1 Vicinamibacterales bacterium | reverse complement strand
AAGGAGACGCCGATCGGCAACTTCCTGGTGGACGTGGCCCAGAAGTTCGGCGCGGATGTCGATCGCATGGGGCTCAGCACCGGCCGGTTCGAGGTCATCTGACGGATGCGTTCGACGTACCTGCGATCGATCGCGGTCGTGGCGGCGCTGCTGGCGGTCCAGCCGGCGGCGCCGGCCGTCGCTGGCCAGAAGGGGGGCGGCGAACCCACGGTGGCGAATCCCGACGGGACGACGGCGCTGCATTGGGCCGTGCGTGCCGGCGACGCGGCCGCGGTGAAGCGGCTCCTTCGGGCCGGTGCGAAGGTGAATGCCGCCAATCGCTATGGCGTGACGCCGCTGGCGCTGGCGGCGATGAACGGCGACGCCGCGATGATCACGGCGCTCGTCGACGCCGGCGCCGATGTCAACGCCGAGCGGGGCGAGGGCGAGACCGTGCTGATGACGGCGGCGCGCACCGGCCGCGGCGACGCCGTCAGGGTGCTGCTCGCGCGCGGCGCCCGGGTGGATGCCACGGAACGCACCGTGGGGCAGACGGCGCTCATGTGGGCGGCGTCGGAAAACCACGCGGACGCGGTCCGGGTGCTGGTCGAGGCCGGGGCCGACGTCAACAAGCGCTCCGCGGCGCTCAATTTCCCGCCGTTCAAGTGGGGCGTCAACGGCATGGTGTCCACCGTGCTGCCCAAGGGCTCGTGGACGCCGTTGATGTATGCGGCGCGCCAGAACGCGGTGGAAGCCGCGCGTGCGCTGGTGGCGGGCGGCGCCGACGTCAATGCGACGGATCCCGACGGCGCGACGCCGCTCCTCATTGCCCTGGCCAACGCCCACTACGACATGGCCGATGCGCTGCTCGACCTGAAAGCGGATCCCAACCTGGCGGACGTGTCGGGGCAGGGGCCACTGTACGCGGCGGTGGAGATGCACACGCTGGCGCCGATGGTCGGCCGTCCGTCGCCGAAGCTGTTCGGCCAGCTCGAGGCGCCCGCGATTGTCACCAAGCTGCTCGAGCTCGGCGCCAATCCGAACGCGGGGCTCAAGCGGCCGGCGCTCGGACGTCACCATGACTTGTCGGGTGACGCCTCGATGGGCGAGGGGACCACGCCGCTGATGCGCGCGGCGCGCACCGGCGACGTCGAGCTGATGCGCATCCTGATGGCCCACGGCGCCAACCCGCACCAGCGGCGGCGCGACCTCGGCACCGCGCTGACGATGGCGGCGACCGGCCGCGGCGGCGGTCTGCCGACCGGCCCCAGCACCATCCCCGGCGCGAGCAATCTCGAGGCGATCAGGATGCTGCTGAAGGCCGGCGTGGATCCAAACGGTTTCAACCTGAACGGCCAGACGGCGCTGCACATCGCCGCGCAGCGCGGAGCCGATCCGCTGGTGCTGGAGCTGATGGCCGCCGGCGCCAGGCTCGATCTGCGCGACAAGCAGAAGCGCACGCCGCTGGACCTCGCGCTCGGCACCGGCCTGAAGGCCCGCACCCCCGACGAAGAAGTCCCGGTTCGTGAAAGCACCGCCGCGCTCCTGAAAGAGGCGATGGCCAAGCCATGACGAGAGTCACCATCTCCGCGATCGTGTGCACGGCCTTTGCGCTCGTGATTGGCGCTGTGCTCGGCGGCGCCGTGCGGGCCCAGGAGAACGACGTGCCGATCTACGGCGGCGTGTTCTCGCCCGAGCAGGCGGCCCGGGGCAAGCAGGCCTTCGAGGCCAACTGCGCGCGATGCCACCGCGCCAATCTCGAGGGCACCGAGCGCGGGCCGGCGCTGAAGGGCGACAATTTCTGGTCGCACTGGGAGAACGAAACGGTCGCGACCCTCTTCGTGAAGGTCCGCGACAACATGCCGCCGAACTTTACCGGTGCCGAGCTCGACCCGCAGACGAAGCTCGACATCGTGTCGCACATCCTGAGCACCAACGAGTTCCCGGCGGGGCGCGGCGAGATGAAGCCCGATCGCGACGCGCTGGACGAGCTGCAGATCGTCAAGAAGGGCGCGGCGGCGTCGATGCCGAACTTCGCCATCGTGCAGGTGGTCGGGTGTCTCGCCAGGGGCAGCGGCGGCACGTGGACGCTGACGCACGCCGGCAAGCCAGCCAAGCAGGCGTCGCCCTTCCCGGCGAAGGCCGCGGCGCCGAGCGACCGTCCGCTCGGCAACGAGACGTTCCTGCTGACCAGCGTACAGGGATTCGGTCCCGACGATCAGGCCGGGCACAAGGTGGAGGCGGTGGGGCTCATCTATCGCGCGCCCGGCGACAACCGCATCGACGTCACCGCGCTGCGGTCGGTAGCCACGGGCTGCGGCAGCTAGCGCCATGAGCCGGCGGATGGATGCGCGGGCCGCGATTGCGGCGGCGGCTTTGGCGGCCGCGGCGGCGTCGGTCCTCTACGCACAGGACAAGAAGAGCGTCTGGGACGGCGTCTATTCCGACGAGCAGGCGTCGCGCGGCAAGGACGAGTACGAGTACAACTGCGGCAACTGTCACATCCACGACCTGAGCGGCGACTCCATCAAGGACGTGCCGGCGCTGGCGGGCCCCGATTTCATGGCCAAGTGGTCCGGGAAGAGCGTGAAGGAGCTGCTCGACTACATGGCTACCAACATGCCGCAGGACTCGCGCGGCACACTCGGCGCCAAGACCTACGCCGACATCGCGGCGTACGTGCTCAAGATGAACATGTTTCCGGCCGGCATGGACACGCTGGCGGACTCGCCGCGCCTGGCCGCGGCGATCATCGAGCGCGAGAAGGGCGAGAAGACGAAGTAATGCTGGGCCGCCGCGAGTTCATTCACGGGTGGTCGGCGCTGGCGCTCGCGACCTCGCTGGATGCGCAGGTGGAGATTCCATCCGAGTTCGACACCTCGCTCGAGTCGATTGCCGTGGCGTTCAAGGGCGCGACCGGTATGACGCTGGGCTATCTGTCGCAGCCGAAGAGCAAGGGTCCACACCCGGGCGTCGTCCTGCTGCACGACGTGACGGGGCTGTCCAACGGCGTTCGCGGCGCGGCGCGCAACGTGGCCACCTCCGGCTACGCCGTCGTGGCGCCAGACTTTCTCTCGCCGCAGGGTGGCGTGGCCAGTCTTCGCGGCGTGGACGCGGACGTTCGCCGTGCCGTCGCCGCCACGACACCGGCCGCCGTGTCGCCGCAGGCGTCGGCCGCGCTCGCCTTCGTGCAGTCGCATGGCGGTTCCGGCGGGCGAGGCCTGGCGCTCGTCGGCTTCGGCTGGGGCGCGACGCAGGCAGTGCTCTTTGCCGCCGGACGCACCGACCTCGCAGCGTGCGTGGCGTTCTCGCCGGATTTGAAGCTGGTGCAGTCGGCGCTGGCGAAGACGGCCGCCCCGGTGCTCGCGATCGTCGCCGGCGACGATCCCGACGGGGTGAGCGCGTCGGAGCGGATCGGGCAGCTGACGGTGGGCGGCCGGCGGCCGCACATCGCGAAGGTGTTCGCAGGCACGGCACGCGGCTTTCACGACCCAGCCGAGACAAAAACCTACAAGCCGGATGTCGCCAGGCAGGCGTGGACGGCCGCGATGGCACACCTCGATGCGCATGCGAAGAAGGCGCCGGGGAGCGAGGCATGACGCCTCGGAGGCTCGTCGCCGGGTTCGGCGTGGCGGTGTGGGCGGTGATGATCTATTCGGCGGTCGTGGACGCGCAGGATCGCAAGACGGTGTGGGACAAGGTCTTCACCGCCGAACAGGCGGCCGAAGGCAAGGCCACCTACGAGGTGCAGTGCGCCGGCTGCCATTCCAAGGACTTGAGCGGCCAGGCGGGCGGCGGGCAGGGGCCCGAGCTGGCCGGCAACGCCTTCACGAAGAAGTGGGATCTGCAGACGCTGAATCAGCTCTACACCGAGATCAGCACCCGGATGCCGCGCAACCAGCCGCGGTCGCTCACGAGCGCCGAGTACCTGTCGCTCGTCGCCTACATCCTGCAGTCGAACAAGTTTCCGGCCGGCGAGAAGGAGCTGACGGCCGACACGGCGATGCTCACCTCGACGTTCATTGCCCGCGAGGCCTCGAAGGCGGCCGCCGCGCCGGCGCCGATCACGACCGGCACGCTGGTGCAGGTGATCGGCTGCCTGCAGCCGGCCGGGGGCGGCTGGGCGCTGACGCAGGCGTCGGCCCCCGTCAAGACGGAGAACCCCGACGCATCGTCCCAGGAGCAGCGCACGAAGCTGGCGGCGACGCCTGCCGGCGGCGTCACGCTGCAGCTGCTCGGGCTCTACGCGCCGCCCGAAGAGCACAAAGGGCACCGGATGGAAGGCAAGGGTTTCATCGTGAAAGATCCGGGCGGTGACCGTCTGAACGTCGTGTCTCTCGAGATGGTGGCCACATCATGCGGATAGTCTTCTACGTCAAGACGCACGCCGGCTGGCGCTTCAAGCTGCGCCAGGTGATCACCGGCCAGGAGAGAGCGGCCCATCTGGCGGGCGAGGACTTCCTGGCCCTCCGGCGCCTGGCCGGCGAGGGCTCGCCCGGCTACGGGGACCTCTACACGAACACGCCGAACGGGTGGCGGTTCCGCTCGTCCGGCGTCGTCATCGCCGCCACGCCGGCGGGCGTGACCGGCCGCGTCTACCTGAAGGGCGGGGGGCGTTACGACGACGCCTACGAGAATGCCGGCAATGGCTGGCGTTTTCACTCGCGGACCTTCTGCCCGAGCTGCCGCCGGGCCCCAACGGTCAGGCCGTCGAAGTCAGGTAAGTCTGCGAGGAATGACCAGTTCTTGTAATTGCGGGTCTGTCCACCCACGCCCTACCATGGCGTCCAGATGACGCGTCACGCGTTGCTGTCCGGCGTCCTCGTGGCGGTGGTCGCGCTCGAAATGAGCGCGCTGCCGCAGGCGCAGTCCGCCGTGCGGCCCGCGGCCGACACCGCACTGAGAGACGCTGCGGGCAAGTACGCCGCCGTCATCACGCAGTACTGCGCCGGCTGTCACAACGGCCGCGCCAACAGCTCCGCCACCGCGTCCGGCGTCGTCTTCGACACCGTCGATCTGCAGAACGTCGGCGGCAACGCGGCGATGTGGGAAAAGGTGGTGCGCAAGCTGCGCGCCGGCGCCATGCCGCCGTCGGGCATGCCGCACCCGGACGTGCCGACGCAGACCGCCATGCTGGCGTGGCTCGAGCAGCGGCTCGACGCCGCGGCCGCGACGCCCAATCCGGGCCGCGCGGTGCTCCATCGCCTGAACCGCAGCGAGTACCGCAACGCGGTGCGCGATCTGCTGGCCATCGACACCGGCGACGTCGCCGCGCTGCTGCCGCCCGACGACTCGGCGTACGGCTTCGACACCATCGCCGATTTCCTCGGCGTCTCGCAGGTGCTGCTCGAGCGCTATCTGTCGGCGGCCGGCCGCATCAGCGCGCTCGCCGTCGGGTCGCTCGACGTGGTCCCCGGCTCGGACACGTATGCCGCGCGGCAGGACCTGTCGCAGGACAAGCACCTGGACGGCCTGCCGTTCGGCACCGTCGGCGGCATCAAGGCTACGCACACCTTCCCGGTCGACGGCGACTACATCCTGCAGGCGACGCTGTATCGCACCAACGTCGATCAGACCCGCGGCCTCGAGCACCAGCACCAGGTCGAGATCGCGGTGGACGGCGAGCGGGTGTTCCTGCAGACGATCGGCGGCACGCCGCCGGGCACGCCTGGCGGCGTGGACGAGGCCGCGACGGGGCGCGGCCGCCTGCTCTCGCGCTCCGACGCCGTGGATGCCGGCCTGCAGGTGCGCGTGCACGTCAAGGCCGGCCCGCGCGACGTCACCGCGGCCTTCCTGCAGCGCTCGCGCGCGGCCGACGCGCGCAAGCTGCAGCCGTATCGCAGCTCGTTCGACACCTACGATGCCACCGGGTATCCGCACATCCGGACGCTGGTCGTGAAGGGGCCGTTCAGCGTCGACGCGCCTGGCACCACGCCGAGCCGCGCCCGCATCTTCACCTGCCATCCGGCGTCGGCGCCGCAGGAAGAGCCGTGCGCGCGCCAGATCCTCACCTCGCTGGTACGCCGCGCCTATCGTCAGCCTCCGTCACCGCAGGACGTGACGCGCGTGATGGAGTTCTACAAGACCGGGCGCGCCGCCGGCAGCTTCGAGTCGGGCATCCAGCTGGCGCTGCAGCGGGTCCTGGCCAGCCCCAAGTTCGTGCTCCGCGTCGAGCGCGATCCGGCCGGCGTGGCGCCCGGCACGCCCTACCGCATCAGCGACGTCGAGCTCGCGTCGCGCCTGTCCTTCTTCCTGTGGAGCAGCATTCCCGACGAGGAGCTGCTGACGCTCGCCACCGCCCGGCGACTGCACGACCCGATCGTGCTCGAGCAGCAGGTGCGGCGGATGCTGCGCGACGAGCGGGCGCGCTCGCTCGTGGACAACTTCGCGGCGCAGTGGCTGCAGCTGCGCAACCTGCAGCGCGTGACGCCCGACAACGATCGCTTTCCGGAGTTCGACGACAACCTGCGTCAGGCCTTCCGCCGCGAGGTGGAGCTGCTGTTTGCGAGCGTCATGCGCGAGGACCGCAGCGTGCTGGAGCTGCTCACGGCCGACTACACGTTCGTGGACGAACGGCTGGCCAGGCACTACGGCATGGAGGGGATCTACGGCAGCCAGTTCCGCCGCGTGACGGTGACCGACGAGGCGCGCAAAGGTCTGCTCGGCAAGGGCGCCATCCTGGCGCTCACCTCCAACGCCGACCGCACGTCGCCGGTCGTCCGGGGTAAATGGATTCTCGACAACCTGCTGGGCATCCCGCCGCCGGCGCCGCCGGCCGTCGTGCCGCCGCTCCCGGATTCGGCCGGCGCCGAGCCGAAGTCGATGCGCGCCCAGATGGCCCAGCACCGCGCCAACGCGGTGTGCGCCAGCTGCCACAAGCTGATGGATCCGATCGGGTTCGCGCTCGAGAACTTCGACGCCATCGGACGCTGGCGCGCCGCCGACGCGGCCGGTCCGATCGACGCCAGCGGTGACCTGCTCGACGGCACGCACGTGGATGGCGTGGTGCAGCTCCGGCAGGCGCTCCTGAAGCGGCCCGAGGTGTTCGTGGGCACGTTGACCGAAAAGCTCATGACCTACGCCCTCGAGCGCGGCGTGGACGCCGCCGACATGCCGAGCGTGCGGCACATCGTCCGGGACGGCGCCCGGCAGAACTACACGTTCTCGTCGCTCGTGCTGGGAATCGTGAAGAGCCCGGCGTTCCAGATGCGCGTGAAGGCCACCCAAACTTAGAGGACGCAGACCATGCAGATTCGCAAGATGCATTTGGCGCGCAGGACGTTTCTTCAAGGTCTCGGCACCGCGGTGGCCCTGCCCTTCCTCGATGCGATGGTGCCGTCCTTCACGGCGCTGGCCAAGACGGCGGCGACACCCCAGAAGCGCTTCGGGGCCGTGTACATTCCGCACGGCGCCATCATGGAGCGCTACACGCCCGCCAAGGTGGGCACCGGGTTCGACTTCACGCCGATCCTGAAGCCGCTCCAACCCTACAAAGACAACGTGGTGGTGGTGAGCAACCTGGACCGGCCGGGGATCGACGACAGTCACGCCACCGCATCGGCCGCCTGGCTGAGCGGCGCGATTGCCAAGAAGACCGAGGGGCAGGATTTCCATCTCGGACGGACGGTCGATCAGGTGATCGCCAAACAGATCGGCGGCGACACGCCGTTCCCGTCGCTCGAAGTGGCGACCGAAAACCTCGACGGCTACGTGGGCGGCTGCAGCCCGGGGTACGCCTGCGCCTACATGAACACCATTTCCTGGTCGTCGGAGACGACGCCGGTGCCGATGGAGATCAACCCGCGCGTGGTGTTCGAGCGGCTGTTCGGCCGTCCCGGCACGCACGAGCAGCGCGTCGCCCGCGCCAGGCAGGACGCGAGCATTCTCGACTCGGTGACCGAGGACCTGGGCGACCTCGAGCGGGGCCTCGGGCCGCGCGACAAGGCGCGGCTCGACGAGTACCTCGACAACATCCGCGAGATCGAGCAGCGCATCCAGAAGACTGAGGCGCGCAACAACGCCGACGCCAGCATCGCGCTCGACGCGCCGATCGGCGTGCCCGAGTCGTACCAGGAGCACGTCGGGTTGATGTTCGATCTGATGGCGGTGGCCTGGCAGGCGGATCTGACGCGCGTGGCCACGTTCATGATGGCGCGCGAGGCCAGCATGAAGACCTACCCGGAAATCGGCATCACCGAGCCGCACCACACCATCTCGCACCACCGCGAGAAGCCTGACGTGAAGATCGCGCACGCGACGCTCAACGCCTACCACATGTCGCTGTTCGCCAGGTTCATCGGCAAGCTGAAGGCGACGCCCGACGGCGACGGCACGCTGCTCGACCACTCGCTGGTGTTCTACGGCAGTGGCATGAGCAACGCGAACGTGCACGGCCCGTATCCGCTGCCGCTCGTGGTGGCAGGCGGGTGGCAGGGCAAGGGCTACCGGCACATCGTGACGAAGGAGCACACACCACTCGGCAACCTGTGGGTCGGAGTGGGCGACATGTTCGGCCTGCCCGAGCACATGTACGGCGAGAGTACGGGCCGTGTCACGCTGGTCTAGCTCTCGTAGAGCCGCACCTTTAAGTGCGCCTGCGGCGGCGCTGGTCCTTGCGCTCGCAGTGGCGGGACCCGCTCATGCTGAGTCGGCGCTGGTGTCGGCGATCAAGCAGCAGGATCGCCGCACGGCGCTGGCGCTCATCCGCCAGCGCACGCTGGTGAAGCAGGCCGAGCCCGACGGCACGACGCCGTTGCACTGGGCGGCCGAAGCCGGCGACCTCGAGCTGGTGACGGCACTCCTGCGCGCCGGCGCCACCAACGCCGCCAACCGCTACGGTACGACGCCGCTCGAGCTCGCCGCGGAAAACGGCGACCCGAAGGTGGTGGACGCGCTGCTGCAGGCGGGCGCGGACGCCAAGAGCGCCTCGCCCGAGGGCGAGACGCTGCTGATGACCGCGTCGCGCACCGGCAATCTCGAGACGATGCGGCTGCTGCTGGCACGCGGGGCCGATCCCAACGCGCAGGAGCGCTGGTTCGGAGAGACGGCGCTGATGTGGTCGGCGGCGCAGAATCACGCCGACGCGGTGCGGATGCTCCTCGAAGCCGGCGCCAAGGTCGATCTGGCCGGCAAGAAGATGGAATTCGCCCGCAAGGTGGGCGGCCAGACGACGCTCCCGGTCGGTGCGATGACGCCGCTCATGTACGCCGTGCGCTCCGGCGCGTACGCGGCGGCGCAGGCGCTGGTCGAGGGCGGCGCCAAGCTCGACGCGCAGGATCCGGACGGCACCACGGCGACGATCCTGGCCATCATCAACGGGCACTACGACGTGGCGGCCATGCTCGTCGAAAAGGGGGCCAACCCGAACATCGCCGATTCGGCCGGCATGGCGGCGCTGTATGCGGCGGTGGACATGCACACGCTGCCGTTCATGCACGGCCGGCCGTACCCGAAGCCTTCGGGGCGGCTGGGCGTCGAGGACATGGTCAAGGTGCTGCTTGCACACGGCGCCGATCTCAACCAGAAGTTGAAGTCGCCGCTGCTGCGGCGTCACAACAGCACCAGCACCCAGAGTCTCGGCGAGGGGACGACACCGCTGCTGCGCGCGGCCGCGTCGGGCGACGTCGCGCTGATGCACCTGCTGCTGAAGGCCGGCGCGGACCCGGCCGCGAAGCAGAAGAACGGGACGACGATGCTGATGCTGGCCTCGGGCTTCGGACGCCGCGGCGATCACAACGCCGACGCGCTGGAGTACGAGAAGGGGACGCCGGCCGAGCTGCTCGCCGCCGTCAAGGTGTGCGTCGAGGAGCTGCACCTCGATCCGAACATCGCCAACGACCAGGGCGACACGGCCCTTCACGTGGCGCACAGCGGCGATATCGTGAAGTATCTTGCCGCACACGGCGCGCGGCTCGACGCGAAGAACAAGCGCGAGCAGACGCCGCTGTCGATCGCGCTGTCGCGGACCGACCGCAGCAACCGTCAGCTCCGGCCCGACGTCGTCGCCGCGCTCAAGGACCTCGGCGCCCCGGGCGAACCGCCCAAGTCCGCCACCGCCGCTCAGCAGGCCGCGTCCGAAGTGAAGTAGCCAGCGCGTTACGGCTTGAAGTATTTCCGTTCCTTGATGCGCCAGCCCTGCGGCGTCTTCACGTAGACGTCCTCGTAGTGGCCGCCGTTGTTGCGGAGGTAGGCGACACCGTGCACCGTGCCGTCCTTGTCCGGCGTCAGCTTGAGTCCGGACGTCCGGAACGGCAGGTCCTTCTTGCCGCTCCCGCGCGGGTACAGCGTGCTGTTGTACTCGCCGAACAGGTCCTCGTAGTAGCCGTGGTCGTCGCCGGCCAGCGCCCGAATCTCCATGAAGTCCTGCGTGTTCAGGCCGGCCGCCAGCTCGTTGTCGGCGATGACCGTGCGTGACTTGAACTTCCATCCGGCCGGCGTCTTCACGTAGACGTCGTCGTAGTAGCCGCCGCCGCGGCTGTTGATGATGCGCGCCTTCGCGCCCTCGGGAGCCGCTTCGATCACCGGCGTGGGGAAGCGCGAGGCCGCTTCGCCAGCGACCGGTGTGGGGTTCCGCGGCGCGGGTTCGGCCGAGGGCTTGCCCGTGTCCGGCTTGCAGCGGTCGTAGCCGACCACCATCTCCATCAGCGCTCGCTTTTCGCGCACCTCGCCGCGGGGGGCGCTGGCGAAGTAGCCGCCCGGCGTCGCGAAGAGATCCGCGTACGCTTCACCCTTGCAGGCGAAGAGCGTGTCTCGGTAAGTGCTCCAAAGCGCCTGGATGTCGGCCTTGTCCTTGTCCGTCAACGGCCCCGGTGTCAGCACCGCCTGCGCCTGCGCCACCGAGGCGCAGAATGCCATCGCGGCGGCGAGAGTGAGGCGGGGCTGCAGTCCCGGCCCGCGAAGGCGGGTCATCGAGGCACCCCGCTGGCAAAGAGCTCGACGCCGGAGAAGTTGGCCGAGCCGGCGATGCCGTGCCCGCCGCCGGGCGCCAGCGTGACCAGCCCCACTTCGTCCACACGTTTCAAGTCCGGTTTCTCCACCTCGGTTCCCACGATCACCTTCACGGGATCCAGCTTGTACCAGCGCATGCCCATGAAGCTGACCTCGACCGCGTAGAACTCGTCGGCCGTGTTGATCGCGCGGTTGCCGACGATCAGGGATCCGTCGGCCAGCTTCACCGCCGGGTAGAGCGTGTGGATGGCGTTGGTGCGCACCATCCACCGCAGGCGCGCCAGGCCGGTCAGGTCCACGTAGTTGCGCTTGTCGCGCAGCAATACCGCGGTCGGCGACGAGGTGAGCCCGGTCCACAGATCGACGCGCCCCTCGTGCCGGGCGGCGCGAACGACCTTCGCGTCGGCCCCGTAGACCTTCAGTTCGAGGTTGGGGTTCGCCACCACCCCGAAGCCGATGCGCTGGTTCTCGTCCGTGCGTTCGCCGGTGACGGGCGGCTCGCGCCAGTCCTCCTTGTAGAGCAGTGCCGGGCGCGTGGCCGGTGGCGGCGTCGAAGCGGGGGCCGCCTGGGCCGATGCGGTCGAGGCCGGCGGCGCCTCGCGGGGCGCGCAGCCGTCGCACGACTCGAACAGCGACACGAAGAAGTTGCTGGGATCCACCACCAGCGCGCCGAGGAAGTTGGGCGGAATCGGCGTCGCCTTGCCGCCCACCGTGGCGATGGTGAGCCCGGCACGTTTGGCCGCGTCCACGACGGCGTCGATGCCCTGGGTACGGAACTGCAGCCGCGTGGCGCCGCGGTCCTGGATCTTCATCTTCAGCGGCGTCCGGTCCACGCCCTTGTACTCGACGAACTCCAGCCACAGCTGCGAGTCGCGCGCCTTGGCGCGCGCCCAGCGGAACTCGGCCTGGCCCAGGCCGGTCAGCGCACGGGTGGGCCGATCGGGAGAGAACGCGGTCTTCTCACCCTCGACCGTGAACCCGAACACGTCGCGATACACCTGCGTCGTCCGCGGGAGATCGCCCACCGTCACCATCGCGGTGATGTCGACGATGTTGTGGGCCGGGGCCGAGGCCGGAATCGAGGGGGGCTGCCGGAGCTCGAGGAAGCGGTTGTCCACGTCGCGCACGATCACCGCGCGCGTGCCGTCGTCGAGCCTCACCGGCGCGCCGCCGGCCGACATGACGGGATAGCCCGCCTTCTTCACGCGCGCCAGCGTGGCGTCGAGATCGCGGACTTTCAGCACCAGCGTGACGTTGCCCGGATCCTGGATGCGCAGCGCCACGGTCTTGACCGGGACCTGCTGGATCTCCATCGGCTCGATGCCGGTCCGGATGCCCAAGACGCGCGCCGACTGGTGCCGCTCCTTGGCGCCGGGGATGTCGAAGAAGGCGAAGAGGCGCGGGTTGGGGTTGTTGTACGGACGCATGCCGGTGGCCGGCAGCGGCGGCACTTCCATATCGAAGACATCGTGATAGAAGGCCAGCGAACGGTCCATGTTCTCGACAAATGGCGTCAGCGCGCCGGTGTCGATCACCAGCCCCTGCTTCGGCCCCGACGGCGCCTGCCCGCTCAGCAGCAGGCCCGTGAGCCCCCACACCGCACCGGCAGCCGCCATTCGTCCCCGAATTCCTGTGAAGCGCACCATGTGTCTCCTCTCGACAGCCGACATCATGCGCCGAACCGGGAGATCCCGCGCCCACCAAAGTTGGGTACGAACATTTCGCGAACGCGGCGGCCATAATACGCGCGTGCGAAACCTGCCGTTCGTGCTGCCCGCGACAATCGTCGCCGCGCTCGTCTGTCCGGCTGCTGCGCAGACCCGATCGGCCACGGGCACGTGCGAGGGTCTGGGCGGCCAGATGATTCGAGCCGAGGGCCATCTGCCGGCCTACTGTCGAGTGGCCGGCTCGACGCGCGCGGTCAACTCGAACGTGAAGTTCGAAGTGTGGCTGCCCGTGGAGCGCTGGACGGGCGACATCATGCCGGCCGGCAGCGGCTTCTGGGGCGGCCCGCTGCCGCTGGCGCGCATGAGGGACATTCTGCGGACCGGCGCGGTGACCGTCGGGACCGATCTCGGCATCGAGGGCTTCACCGGACCCAGTTTCGTCCTCACGCAGCCGGGCAAGCTCGAGAACCTGAAGATGGAGCCGCTGCACGTCGTGGTGGCGCGCGCCCGCACGCTGGCGGCGGCCTACTATCCGCCGGGGCCGACGTTCTCGGTGATGAACGAGTGCGGCGGCGGCGGGTCGCGCGACGTGCTGGCGATGGTGCAGCGCTTCCCGCAGGATCTCGACGCCGCCGTGGCGGTGAACTTCACCAACTACGGCACCCGTCATGGCGTGTCGCAGATGTGGCTGTACGACGCCACGCACCGTTCGCCCGACGCGCTCCTGCCGGTGGGCAAGCTGCCGATGCTGCACCAGGCCGTGCTCGACGCCTGCGATCTCAACGACGGCGTGAAGGACCGGGTCATCGAGAATCCGAAGGCCTGCCGCTTCGACCCCGGCGTCCTCACGTGCGGGGAGGGCGACAACGCCAGCTGCCTCACGCCGGGACAGGTGACGGCGGTGAGACGGATGTATGAGACGCCGCGGCACGAGCGCACCGGCGAGCTGATTTACGGGCCGATGGAGAAGGGCAGCGAGCTCGGATGGGGCGACATGATCGGCTCGACCGAGCCGTACCGCTACGCGCTGACGTACTACCGGAACCTGATCTTCAAGGACCCGGCCTGGACCTACGACACGCAGCGCCCCAACTTCGGCAGCGACATCGACCGTTCGGAGAGCGCCGCCAACGTGGCGATCAACCACACCAATCCGGATCTGCGCCCGTTCGTGAAGAAGGGCGGCAAGCTCCTGCTCGTGGGCGGCTGGAAGGACGACCTGCCGCCGCAGAACGTGGTGAGCTACTACGAGGACGTGCTGAAGACGATGGGCGAGGGCGCGCGCGACTCCGTGCGCCTGTTCATGGTGCCCGGCATGCACCACTGCTTTGGCGGCGTCTACCCGGGCGCCTACAAGGTGGACTTCGATCCGGTGCAGGCCGTCAGGCAGTGGAAGACGACGGGGAAGGCGCCCGACCAGATCGTCGTCGCGACTTCAGGGGAGGGATGGCCCACACGGAAGCGGCTCGTGTGCGCCTATCCACAGGTGTCGGCCTACACGGGGCGCGGCGACGTGGGCGATCCGGCGAACTTCACCTGCCGGATGCCGTGACGGGCGGTGACGGCATGGTCACCGTGCGGCTCTTGAAGCCCCAGCCGGCTGCCGTCTTCACGTAGAACGCTCCAAGTCCCCCAAACGGGTGAGGTCTGCGGCCGTCACCCACCCAAACTGGGGAGGGCGTCTGCAGGCTCGAATCCCTACAATGGCACCCGCTTCCCCGAGGCTGAGCCGGAGATACAGATGAAAAGAGCGATGCGTGTAGCGGGAACTGTCGGGATCGTCGTGCTGCTGGGTGCGTCGGTCGCCATCGGGCAGATCAAACGGACGGTGCTGCAGCAGAAGGATCTCTCGATCGCTGGACGCGAGGTGGTGACGGCGCGGGCGGATTTCCCCGCGGGCGGGGCCACGGGGCTGCACACGCATCCGGGCGACGAGATCAGCTACGTCGCCGAAGGATCCGTGGAGATTGTCATCGACGGCGCGTCCACCACCTACAAGGCCGGCGAGGCGTTTCACGTGCCGGCGGGGAAGGTGCACGACGCCAAGGCGGTTGGCGGCCCCGCGGTCGTGATCGCCAACTACGTGATCGAGAAAGGCAAGCCGGCCACGACGCCGGTGAAGTAGTCGAAGAAGGTTCGAGGCTCGGTCCGCGAAGGAGACTGTATGGGTCGATCGACCAGGTTCGTCGCAATCGTTCTCGCATGCGCAGTCCTGCTGCCAGGGCTGGCCTTTGCGCAGGCCTCCATCACCGGCGCCGTGAAGGACGGAACCGGTGCCTTCCTGCCGGGTGTGACCGTCGAGGCCGCGAGCCCCGTGCTGATCGAAAAGGTCCGGACCGTCATCACCGACGGCTCCGGCCAGTACCGCATCATCGATCTCCGTCCCGGCACCTACTCGGTCACGTTCACGCTTCCCGGGTTCAACACCTTCAAGCGCGACGGCGTCGAGCTCACGGGCTCGTTCACCGCCACCGTCGAAGCGGAGCTCAAGCTCGGAGCCGTGCAGGAGACCATCACGGTGTCGGGGCAGGCGTCCGTCGTCGACGTGCAGAGCAGCTCGCTGCAGCGCGTGCTGAGCAAGGAGATCATCGATGCGATTCCCGCCGGCCGTGGTCAAACGGCGCTCGCCGTGCTGATTCCCGGCATGGTCGCGGGCGGGCAGGACGTCGGCGGCCAGAACAACCAGACGCTGAGCGCGATCTCCATCCACGGCGGTCGCGGCACGGATCAGCGGCAGAGCGTGGACGGGCTGACGCTGCGGAACGTGGCCGGCCAGGGCAACTCGACCAACACGGTCGTCGACGTCGGCTCGAGCCAGGAGATGACGATCGATTACGCCGCCGGCAACGCGGAAGCGATCACCGGTGGCGTGCTCTTCAACTTCATTCCGAAGGAAGGCGGCAACCGGTTCTCGGGCTCGTTCTTTGGCATGCAGACGAACTCGAGCTTCCAGAACAGCAACTACACGACCGAACTGGCGAACCAGGGCCTGCGCGCGCCCAACCGGCTGAAGAACCTGTTCGATTACAACGGGTCGGCCGGCGGCCCCATTGCCAAGGACAAGCTGTGGTTCTACGCGAGCGCGCGCTTTCAGCGCAGCGAGGGCTACATCTCGCAGCTCTGGGAGAACAAGAACGCCGGCGACCTCAGCAAGTGGCTCTACGAGGCCGACCTGGACCATCAGACGTCCAGCTTCCTGAAGAGCAACACGGCCAATACGCGCGTGACGTGGCAGGCGTCGCCCCGCAACAAGTTCAACCTCTACGTCGACAACAGCTGGCGCTATTGGCTGGCCGCGCTGAGCGGCGTGTCCTCCGAGTCGGAACAGAAGTACGACTTTCCCAGATTGTGGACCGTGACGGCCGGCTACTCGTCGCCGATCAACAACAAGATGCTCCTCGACATTCGCATGGGCATCCACGCCGAGGACATCTTCAACTTCTATGACACGAACCCGGCCGGCGCCTATCGCAATCTGATCGGGGTGGTCGAGCAGAACCAGGTGATCCCGGGCATCGGGTCCATCGGCACCCTGCGCTACCGGGGGAGGTCGAACACGAACGACACGGGCATCGCGGCCAACGATCAGGTGTTGGACGACACGAAAGAGATCAAGGGCTCGCTCTCCTACGTCACCGGTAGCCATGCGCTCAAGTTCGGCTTCAGCGATTTCTGGGGGATGCAGACCTACAACTCTCCGGAATTGAACAACGCCTACAACATCCGCATGCTCAACGGCATCCCGAACCAGATCACCGAGCGCCAGAACCAATACGACGGGATACGGGGCGGCGTGCGCGCCGAATTGGCGGCGTTCGTCCAGGACCGCTGGACCGTCAACCGGCTCACGGTCAATGCCGGCCTGCGGTTCGAGTACGCGCACACCGGCTGGGACGAATACACGTTCGGTCCCGGGCCGCTCGTGCCGAACCGGAACTTCACGCTTCCGAGGAGCGACTTCTACAAGTTCCAGGACTTCATGCCGCGTGTGGGCGGTGCCTACGACCTCTTTGGCAACGGGAAGACGGCCATCAAGGTGAACATCGGCAAGTACGGGATCGCGCTCGACCCGACCCAGGGGGTCCCGGCCCGCGACCGGATCGTCGGACGCGTGACGCGGTCGTGGACCGACACGGACCTCGACTTCGTGCCGGACTGCGATCTGATCAACCCGCTGGCGCAGAGCCCGGCCACCACCGGGAGCATCGACACCTGCGGGCAGATCTCCGACCTCCGCTTCGGCTCGGCGATTCCAAGCCAGGCCTACGACCCGGCCATCCTCACCGGATGGAACGCCAGGCCGAAGAACTGGGAGTTCTCCGTCAGCGTGCAGCAGGAACTGGTGAAGGGACTCGGCGTGGACGTCGGCTACTTCCGCCGCGCCTACGGCAACTTCACGGTGACGCAGAACCGCGCCGTGACCCCGAGCGATTTCACCTCCTACAAGATCCCGGTGCCGGTGGACTCGCGGCTGCCGAACAGCGGCGGGACGCTGGGCGGCCTGTTCAACGTCAACCAGAACAAGTTCGGCCAGGTGGACAACTACGTGACCGCGGCCGACGACTTCGGCGGGCAAACCGAGGTGTTCAACGGCGTGGACATCAGCGCCAACGCGCGCCTTCTCAACATCGTGTTTCGCGGCGGCATCAGCACCGGCAAGGTCACGCAGGACACCTGCGCGATCGTGAAGACGCATCCTGACGTGACGGTCACGACGACGATCGGCACGGTGCAGAGCGCGGACATGTGCCACGTGGTGACGCCCTTCCTGACCCAGGCCAAGCTCCTCACCACCTACAACGTGCCGAAGGTCGACGTCGGCGTCGCGGCCACGTTCCAGAGCCTGCCGGGGCCGCTCGTGGCGGCCAACTACATCGCGACCAACGCGGTGATCGCGCCGTCGCTGGGACGGAATCTGTCGGGCGGCGGCGCCAACACCACTATCAACCTGGTGACGCCGGGGACGATGTATGGGGAGCGCTTGGGCGAGCTCGACATGCGGTTCACCAAGGAGTTCAAGTACGGACGCAACGTGCTCCGGGCGAACTTCGACATCTACAACGTCACCAACGGCAACCCGGTGCGGGGCGTCAACGCCGCGTTCGCGTCGTGGCTCGTGCCGACGGCGATCCTCGATCCGCGGCTCTTCAAGATCAGCGCTCAGATAGACTTCTAGTCCGCATGAGGGGAGCCGTACTTGCAGTGATGTTGACAGCCGCCGTCGTGATGCCGGCGGCGGCTGGATTTGGTCAGTGGCTCAAGCTTCCAACCCAGGGCGTGCCGCGCAATCCCGACGGCACGCCGAACCTGAAGGCGCCGGCGCCGCGCCTGCCGGACGGCAAGCCGGACTTCTCCGGCATCTGGCACGCGGGCAATGGCAACCCGTGCACGCCGGGCAGCGGCGACTTCATCGTGTGTGAGAGCGAGATCGGCGGCGCTCGAACGGCGCTCGACCTGGGCGTCGATCTCCTTGGCGGGTTGCCGTATCAGCCGTGGGCGGCCGAGCTCACGAAGAAGCGGGCGGCCGACGACAGCCGCGACGATCCTCACGTACGCTGCCTGCCCGACAACCCGCCGCGGCACTGGACCCTGCCGCACCTCTCGCGTGCCATCCACACGCCGAAGCTGCTGGCGCTGCTCTACGAGGTGAACGCGATGTACCGGCAGATTCACATCGACGGCCGTCCGCTGCCGGCCGACATGAATCCGAGCTGGATGGGGTATTCCACCGCGCGCTGGGAAGGCGACGCGCTCGTCGTGCGCACCGAAGGTTTCCGCGACGACCTGTGGATCGACATGCACGGCAGTCCGATGAGCAGCGCCGCCAAGATGGTGGAGCGGATCACGCGGCCGAACTACGGCACGCTGAACATCGACCTCACGATCGACGATCCCAAGACGTATACCAGGCCGTTCACGGTGAAGCTGACGCAGCTGATCGAGCTGGATACCGAGCTGGTGGACGAGATCTGCGCCGAAGGCGAACAGTCCTACGAGCGGATGATCCGGTCGCGCGGGAAGTAACGACCACAGGGTGAAGACAAGATGCGCGGTGCTGTGATCGGGTGCGTACTGGTGGCGGCGTTGGCCCTGCCGGCCATCGGCTTCGGCCAGTGGCTCAAGATTCCCACGCAGGGGGTGCCAAGGAACGCCGACGGCACGCCGAACTTGAAGGCACCAGCGCCGCGCCTGTCCGACGGCAAGCCGGATTTCTCGGGCATCTGGCACGCGGGCAACCGGCGCCCGTGCGTCCCCGGGACGGGGGAGTTCATCGTCTGCGACAGCGAGATCGGCGCCTCACGGCTGTCGCGCGAGCTCGGGGCCGACACGCCTGGCGGCCTGCCGTATCAGCCGTGGACGAAGGCGCTTTACGAGAAGCGGAAGGCAGATGACGCCCGCGACGACCCGCACGTGCGCTGCCTGCCCGACAACCCGCCGAGACACTGGAACCTGCCGCATCTGAGCCGGCTCATTCACACGCCGAAGCTGCTGGCCATCCTCTACGAAGTGAACGCGATGTATCGGCAGATTCACGTCGACGGGCGCCCGCTGCCGGTCGACATGAACCCGAGCTGGATGGGGTATTCGACTGCGCGCTGGGAGGGCGACACGCTCGTGGTGCGCACCGAGGGGTTCCGCGACGACCTGTGGATCGACGGGACCGGCAGCCCGATGAGCGCCGCCGCGAAGATGGTGGAGCGGATCACGCGGCCGAACTACGGCACGCTCGAGATCGACGTGACGATCGACGACCCGAAGACCTACACCAGGCCGTTCACGGTGAAGCTCACGCAGCTGATCGAGCTCAATACCGAACTGGTCGACGAGTTCTGCCTCGAGGGGGAGCAGTCCTACGAGCGGATGATCCGCTCGCGGGGCAAATAGGCGCCGCCGATCGCCGGGTAGGCCCAGGCCGGCCGTTGGACTACACTCTCGCCCAGCGCGAGGAGGTCGAATGGCCCGCATCCCCAGCCGGAGAGCCTTCGTCAGGACGACCGCGGCATGGCTCGCCGTCGCCCATGCTACGCAATGGATCGGTGATGCCGCCGCCGAAGGCGAAGGCGTCATCGCGCCCACGGCGTGCGGCCGCGTACGCGGCACCAGCAAGTCGGGCATCAACGTCTTCAAGGGCATTCCCTACGGCGGTCCGACCAACGGGAAGAACCGCTTCATGCCGCCGGTGAAGCCGCTGCCGTGGACCAACGTGCGCGACGCCGTCGCCTACGGGCCCACCGCGCCGCAGGCGCTCGGGCGCGCCCGCCGCGGCGTTCCGGCCGAAGGCGAGGACTGCCTGGTGCTGAACGTGTTCACGCCGGCGGTCGGCAGCGGCCGTCGCCCCGTGATGGTGTGGCTGCACGGCGGCGGGTTCTCGTACGGCACCGGCTCGGACGCGATTCTCGAAGGCAGCAATCTGGCGCGTGCCGGCGACGTCGTGGTCGTGACGATCAACCACCGGCTGAACGTGTTCGGCTACACCTATGTCGGCGAGGCCGGCGGCCACGACTTCGCGCTGTCGGGGGCGGCCGGCATGCTCGACATCGTCGCGGCGCTCGAGTGGGTGCGCGACAACATCGATCGGTTCGGCGGCGATCCGAACCTGGTGACGATCTTCGGACAGTCCGGCGGCGGTCGAAAGGTGGCCACGCTGATGGCGATGCCGGGGGCGAAGGGGCTCTTCCATCGCGCCATCATCGAAAGCGGCGCTGTTCTGCGCCTCACCGAGAAGGCGGACGCCGTGCAGACCACCGACATGCTGATGGCCGAGCTCGGCCTCGGCAAAGGGCAGGTGCGGCAGCTGCAGGAGATGCCGATGGCCCGCCTGCTCGAAGCCTACGCCGCCATCTCGGCCAAGGTGCCGATCCGCGAGCCCGGCCAGACGGCCAACTCGCCGACCGTGGACGGCAAGGCGATTCCCGGCCATCCGTGGGATCCCGGTGCGCCGGCGCTCTCCGCCCGCATTCCGCTGATGATTGGCTACGCGCGCACCGAAGAGACGCTCTACGACCGGCCGACGCCGGAGACGCTGGCACTCGACGAGGCTGGTTTGCGGGCCCGCGCGCGCGGCCGCGTGGGCGAGGACACCGAGCGCGTGATCGCGGCGTTCCGCGCCGCGCATCCGGAGGCGACGCCGTGGGACCTGTGGATCCTGATCGCGACCGATCACCCGCGAGGGACGTATTCGCGCGAGACCGCGAAGCGCAAGGCGGCGCAGGGCACGGCGCCCGCGTACCTGTATCGCTTCGACTGGGAGACGCCCGAAGGCGGCGGCCACATGCGGTCGCCGCACACGGTGGAGATTCCGTTCGTCTTCAGCAACATCGCCATCGCCGGCCCGCTCATCTCGAAGATGCCCGAGGCCTACGGGCTGGCGGAGAAGGTGAGCGCGTCGTGGGTGGCGTTCGCGCGAACCGGTGATCCGAACGTGTCCGGCCTGCCGAAGTGGCCGGCGTACAGCGCCGCCAGGCGCGACACCATGCTGTTCAACACCGCCAGCCGCGTGGAGCCGGACCCCGACCGCGGGCCGCGCCTGGCGATGGAACGGGTGCTGAAGCTCTAGCGAGGCTTCGCCTCGCTAGAGCCAGTGTCTAATTGCCCCGCCTCCGGCGGGGCGTAGACGTCTTGACCGAGGAATACTTGACTCAAGATTCAACATTCCGGGCGGTCAAGACGTCTAGGCGTGCGCGTCGCGCAGGAGGAACCGATGAAGATCGTGTTCAACGTCGTTGGCGTCCTCATGGTGCTCATGGGCGCCGTGTGGTTTCTGCAGGGGATCAACATCCTGCCGGGCAGCTTCATGACCGGTCAGATCCGGTGGGCGGTCTACGGCGGGATCGCCGTCGTGCTGGGAGTGCTCCTGCTGCTGCGGGCCAATCGCCGCGTCATCAGGAGTTAGGCGAAGGGTTCGCCCGAGGGTGAAGCACGTCGATCGCGTAGGCCAGGTTCAGCGGCGTGCCGTCCCAGCAGCGCAGCGATCGGCCGCTGACGTCCGCTCTCAGCCGCTGGCCGCCGCTCCACGTGATCTGCGGCGACGCTTCGATCTGTCGGCCGTCCGGTCGTCGAAACACCACCGGTCCTTCGGTGGTCCGCTCGACGTGAAAGCCACGGTCATGCACCAGCGTGTGGTGACGGCGGCACAGCAGAACGAGGTTGTTGACCGCGGTCCGACCGCCGTCGGCCCAGTGGACGAGGTGATGGGCGTCGCAACGCCGGGCCGTGCAGCCGGGAAAGACGCAGCGGCCATCGCGGGCGGCCAGCGCGCGTCGAATGGGGGCGGGAATGACGCGCGTCTTGCGGCCGACATCCAGGACCGAACCGTCACGGCGCTCGCGCAGTACCACGACGGAGGCGTCGCACGAGAGCCTCCGCGACGTTTCCGCGGAAACGCCGATCCCGCCGTCTGCGAGCTCCAGTACCGTCTGAGACTCGATTGAAGCTGCCGCCGACGTGGCTTCGACATGGAGGACGACCTGATAGCGATCGCCAGCCGTCCCGCGGTCGAGGTCTGCGGTGAGCGCGCACTCGGCGCTCAATGCGAGGGCATCCGCGCGGCGCTGGGCGGACGTGACCTCTTCTTCGATCCGCTCCGGCGCCGCCGCCTCGCGGCTGTCCTGATACAGGCGTTCCGAAGCGGCCTCGAGCGCCCGCTGCACCACCGCGCCCTGTTCGGGCGTCAACCGGGCGCGCAGGATGACCATTCCGTCCTCGTCAACATAGGTGCTGGCGGAACGCGAGAGGTGTTTCCGTGCTTCCTCAAGACAGTCACACCGCGCCAGGCTCGGACCAGCCGCTCCACCTGCGCCGCGGTGCCGTGATGGGCGACCCCAAGGAGTCTCTCCTCGGTCGCCGGCGTTGCGATTCGCGTCAGCGCGCGCACCTTGGCATAGGAGATCTCGCCGCGCTGCAGGGCACCGCTCAGGAGCGGCAGCTCCGGCAGCGCTCGGGCGACGCGCACCTTTTCGCGCGCCACGCCGATGTCGATGCCGGTGCGCCAGCTGAGCCAGTGGGCGCACGACATGAAGCCGTTATTCCAGCCACTTCGCGCGTCGAACTCTCGGAGCAGGACGAGCAGCTGATAAGTGGCGGCGTGCAGGCCGGCGGCGATGTCGGCGATCGCTTCGCCGAGCTGCTCGATCGACGTCGATGGGACGAGATCAGCGTGCGCGGGATCGGAAGTAGAGAGCGGAGGAGGCGTCATGCGCGATAGTAACCCCGCGCATTTCTGCGGGCAGGAGGGCGCGCTGTGACGCGATCGCGTTGCGAGTTGATTGCGGTGTCGACCCGCTCGATGTTCGAGTCTCAGCGATCCCTGCAGCGCGTTCAGTGCGCTATCTGGCGGCGCTCACGGATTCCGCTTCATGGCCGCTCGGAAATCATGTCAAGCGAAAAACGCTCCGGTTGTCATCTTCCCGCGCCGTTTCGTGAACCGCATTTCCGCAGAAACGCGTCCCGTCTCGCCCAGCGTCAGCTCGTCGGACTCAGTGGCTCAGGTTAGCTCAACGCCCGCGGCCTGCTAACGTTGGATCGTGGCCAGTCCGCTGCAGCGCATGATCTCGAGCCTCACCGGCTCGCGTCCACTCGCGCAATCGATCGCGCCTCGACTCACGTTCGACGACGTCGTCCTGCCCGAGGCGACGCGCCGCGCGCTCGACCACGCGTTGACGCAGGTGCGCCGGCACGACCTGATCTTTCGTCAATGGGGGCTGGGCGAGCGGTACTCGACCGGCCAGGCGCTGGCGTTCAACTTCGCCGGACCGCCCGGCACCGGCAAGACCATCTGCGCCGAGGCGATTGCACATGCGCTCGGCCGACGGCTGCTGGTGGTCCGCTACGCCGAGGTGGAGTCGATGTGGGCCGGCGAGACGCCGAAGAACGTGGCCGAGCTCTTCCAGATCGCACGCGAGGAGAACGCCGTACTGCTGTTCGACGAGGCCGACAGCATCGCCGCGCGGCGCTCGACGTCGCCCGACATCGGCTATACGCGTGAGGCGAACGCGGTGGTCAACGTGCTCCTGCGGGAGTTGGAAACCTTTCGCGGCGTGGTCATCTTCGCCACCAACCTGGCCGTCAATTTCGATCCGGCGTTCGAGCGGCGCATTCGCACGCAGGTGCTGTTCGAGGTGCCCGACGCGCGGGCGCGTGCGCGCATCTGGCGCGCCCAGATACATTCGCGCACGCCGCTGCACCGCGACGTCGATTTCGTGCGTCTGGCCGAGCCGTACGAGGTGACGGGCGGAGACATCCGCAATGCGGTCCTGAAGGCGGCGACGGCCGCCGCGCTGGAGCCCGGTGACGAGGCCACCCGGGCCATCCACCAGCGGCACCTCGAAACCGGTATCCAGGAGGTGATCGCTGGCAAGCGCGTGATGCAGCAGTCGCTGTTCTCGGCAGCCGCCGGCACGGGTCTGGTTCCAGTCGTAGCGCACGACGTGCCGCCGGGCTTCCCAGCGGCGGCCTGGGCCGTGCCGCTGAGCGCCGCCGCATTTGTGCTGGCGCTGGCGGCGTTGATCGTCGCGCTCGTTCTTTGATACCAATGGTCGCCATGTCGCGACGATTGCTTCCGTTGCTGCTCGTGGCGTTACTTGGCGCACCGGCCGCCGTGCTCCCTCAGGACCAGCCGACCCAGAGCCCCGCATTCGAAGTCGCCTCCGTGAAGGAGAGCGAATCGCTCGAGCTCGATGGTGTGTTCAGAAGCACTCCCGGACGGTTCACGGTCACGAATCTGTCCGTGCGCTGGATCCTTCGATACGCCTTCCGTCTCCGCGACTATCAGGTCATCGGCGCGCCCGGTTGGACCGAGACGCGGTACCAGATCGACGCGAGGTTCGCGGATACCTCGGCCAGCGACGAGCAGGTGCGCCGCATGGTGCAGCGGCTCCTCGCCGATCGTTTCGCCCTGCGGGCTCGGCGCGAGCAGCGCACCATTCCTGTATACGAGCTGAAGAAGGTTCGCGGCGACGGAACGCTGGGGCCGAAGCTGACGCAGTCGCGCAACGACTGTCAGAATCGATACTGCATGTTTCAAACCGACGGGTCCATCAAGGGGTTCGGCCGGACGATGGCTCAGCTGACGCCGTTGCTGGATGCGGTGATCAAGGGTCCGGTCGTCGATCGCACCGGGCTCACGGGCACCTTCGATTTCGACCTTGCGTGGGGGGACGCCGGCGACCCGACCAAAGATCCGAGCGACCAGACGCCCGAGGGGCGCGCCGCCCTGCTCACCGCGCTGCGAGAACAGCTCGGGCTGACGCTCGAAGCGACGAGGGCGCCCTACGACGTTCTCGTCGTCGAGTCCATCTCGCGACCGACGCCCAATTAGTCGCCTAACGCGCCAGCGTGCCCGTGACGAACGCGCTCACGTCGCGAATCTGCTCCGGCGTAAACGACTCCCGAAACGCCGGCATGGTGTTGCGGCCGGCGGTCACCGTCTGAATCGCAAACTGCAGATCCTTCACCGCGGCGAGCGACGGCGCCGCGCCGTGGCCGCTCTTCCCATCCTCGCCGTGGCACACCGCGCACGCCTGGGCGAACAGCCTGCGGCCGTTCTCGACGTTGGCGGCCGCAAGGCTCGCGGCAGGTGCGGCGCCGCCCGCGACCGGAGTGCCTGGCGCGCGCCCTTCCGAGATGGTCACGGCGTTCCGCGGCACGGGCGAGCCCGCCTGCACTGGCCCCATCGTCCCGTCCACCGCGAAGAGCCACACGCTGTCGCCGCGCGCGGAGCCGAGCAGCGCCGCGCCGCCTGAATACGCCAGCACGTACTGCTTCCCCTTGTGCTCGAACGTTGTGGCCGGCGCGTGCATGCCGGCGCCGGTCTGGAACTCCCAGAGCTGCTTGCCGCTCGCGGAGTCGAGCGCGGTGAGCCGTCCGTCGTTGCGGCCGACGAACAGCAGCCCGCCGGCCGTCGCCAGCGTGCCGCTGTAGCACTGCTCGGGCCACTGGTAGCGCCACGCGAGCGTGTTGGTGGTCACGTCCACGGCGGCGATGACGCCGGTGCGCGCCACGCGCGTGAACGTGGTGGCGCCGCCCAAGAACGAGTTGCCGTTGACGGGCGGCGTCACCTTGGGATCGCCGCCGCCGGTGTAGCCGTTGATCACGGACGACGCGCAGACGAACAGCCGCTGCTGCACGGGGTCGTACGAGCTCGGCGGCCAGCTGGCGCCGCCCCAGATGCCAGGGGCCACGATCACCGAGTCGGGCCCGACGAACGGCGTGAAGATGCGGCCGTCGTTCACGAGCTTGTGCCCCTCGGGCGCCAGCTCGATGAACTGCGGCACGATGGCCTCGCCGCGCGGGAACGGCTGCGTCCTGGCGGTAGCCTGCCGCGGCTCTTGCGGTACCGGCTTCTCGTCGATACCAATCAGCGGCTTGCCGGTCTCGCGATCCAGGATGTAGGCGAAGCCGGTCTTGCCCACCTCGACGATCGCCTTGCGCGTGCGCCCGCCCATGCGCACGTCCATCAGCACCACCGGATTGACGGCGTCGTAGTCCCAGATGTCGTGATGCACCTGCTGGAAGTGCCAGCGGTACTTGCCGGTCTTGGCCTCGATGGCGAGCATCGACGCGGCATAGAGGTTGTCGCCGGCGCGGTTGCCGCCGTTGTAGTCGGGCGCGGCGTTGCCGGTGGAGAAGTAGAGCAGCCCGAGCTCGGGGTCGTAGGCCGGCGTCTGCCAGAGGGCGGCGCCGCCGTACTTCCACGCGTCGTTGTCCTTGGGCCAGGTGTCGTGGCCGGGCTCGCCGGGGCCGGGAATCGTGTAGAAGGTCCAGCGCAGCCGGCCGTCCTTGGCGTCGTAGGCCTTCAAGCGGCTGCGCGTGCCGCGGTCACCGCCGGCGAAGCCGACGACCACCATGCCGTCGACGTAGAGCGGCGCGGCGGTGATCGAGAAGTTCTCCTGCCAGCGCTCCGCCTGAATGGACCACGCCAGCGTGCCGGTGGCGCGATCGATCGCGACGAGGCGGCCGTCGAGCAGCCCCTGGAAGACTTTGTCGTCGCTGAGCGCGACGCCCTTGTTGTTCCAGCCGCAGCAGACGGAGGTGATGCTCGGGTCGACGTTCGACGCCCACTGCCAGAGGATCTCGCCAGTGTCGATCGACAGGGCGAAGACGTCGTTGGCGCCGGTGCTGACGTAGGCGACGCCATCGTCCACGAGCGGAGTGCCGAAGCCGGAGTACTGCGGCTGCGTGCCGGACCCGCGCAGCCGCGCGCGCCACACGCCCTTGAGCTGCGCCACGTTGGCGCGATTGATCGCCGTGAGCGGCGACCAGCGCTGGTTCGCAAAGTTGCCGCCGTTGGTCGGCCAGCGCGACGAGGGCGGCGCGACGAGCGCGGCGGTGGAAAAGTCCCGCTGCGCGGTTTGCGCGCTCAGGCGGACCTGAAGGTCCGCCTCTACGTACAGAGCCACGAGAGCCGCGGCGACGGCCAGGAACAGGGTGGCGGCTACGGCTCGGCGCATGGCGGAGAGGATATCAGGCCGTGGCCTGCAGCCCGGAGCTCACCTCGCAGAACTCTTCGTAGGGGAAGTCGGAGCCCAGCCGCCGGAGCTCCGTCATGAAGTGCTCGTCCATCCGGCGCTGCTGCTCGGGTGTCAGGAGGTCGCCCGACGACCCCTTCTCGCCTTTTCGCATCATCGGGGCGGCGGTGTCGGCCCAGGGGATCATCTGCCACGCACGGAACTTGTGGTCGGTCTGCTTCATGTAGCCGAAGGACGCTTTTTCGCACACGCGGTCGATCACGCCGTCGTCACGGCGCACGTTCATGAACTCCGCCACCCTGCGCACCGTGCCGCGCAGGTCGGCGTTCATGGCGTTGAACGGCACAATCAGCAAGTTGGGCCGGTGCCGCTCTGCCCAGTAGCTGGCCGTGTTCACTGGCCAGACGGTCCATGGGCCCATGCCGGCGCGCAGAAAGATCTCCAACCACGTCTCCGGCGAGAAGCGCGTAGCCTGCAGCGGACCGTCCTTGACGAAGAAGTGATAGCTCGAGACGAAGACGTCCTTGGGGTCGCGGATCGGGATGATGTAGCGGGCCTCGGGCGAGTAGGGCAGCCAATCCCAGTCGCAATGAGTCTTGATGACGCGCTTCTGCTCAGGCGAAGCCATCCACACCGACGGATCATCGATTGGGATGGCGTAGCCCTTCATCGGACCGAGGAGCTGCACGTCCGGCCAGGGCACCACGCTGTGGATGTGCTCGTATTCGCCTTCGCCGTGAAAGGCGAGCTGATGGGCGATCTGCATCATCCAGTTGGTGCCGCTCTTCACGTGCGCGGCCACGAACACGTCGTGGGCCGTTGGCGTGTAGCCTGTGAACGGATTCCTGGCTTTGAGTGACGCGTAGCGGCGAGCCGCCATCCTGGCGGCGGCGGCGGGCGCCCGCCCTCGCCGGTCCAGATAGCGCGCGAGGGGGCCCATCACGCCAAACATGGTGGCGCCCATCAGGCAGCGCAGCGCAAGCGGCGGCATCTGCCGCTTGAATGGAGGAGTCGGCATGGTGCGGCAAGGATAAGTCCGTTGCCGCACCACGCCAAGCGGCGCTCAGGCCTTCTTCTTGGTATGGAGCCCGAAGGCGGCGCCTTGCGGGTCGGTGGCGCTCAAGACGCGGTCCCCGTCCGGGACGTCCATCGGACCGGAGAGGATCTTTCCGCCGGCGGCTTTGATGCGCTCGGCGGCGGCATCCACGTCCGGCACACGGAAGTAGATCAGCCAGTTGGGCGGGACGTTGGCCATCTGCGGCGGCTTGTTCATGATGCCGCCGATCATGCCGTGCCCGGTCGGGCGCTTGAACATCAGGTACTTGCCCATCTCGCCCATATCCATGGTCGAGTCGAGCTGCCAGTGGAACACGTCCTGGTAGAACTTCAACGCCGCGTCGGCGTCGGTGGTCATCAGCTCGTGCCACGACGCGTCGCCCACTTCCGGCGCCGCTTCGGGCCGCTGCTCGGAGCTGGCCGGCTCGATGATGTAGAACGCCGCGCCCTGCGGGTCCATCATCAGCTGCATCCGGCCGACGTCCTTGATCGAGATGACATCGGTGTGGGTCTTGCCGCCACGCCGCGTAATCTGCGCCACGGCATCTTCGAGCTTGGGCACGGCGACATACATCGCCCAGAACGGCGGCGCCTTCATCTCTGCCGGCCGTTCCATGATGCCGCCCACTCCCACCTTGCCGCTGCGATTGAGCGCCGTGTACGGATGGCCCGCACCGGGGAAGGGCTCGGTCGTCCAGCCCACGATGGTCTTGTAGAACGATTCGGCCGCCTTCATATCCGTCGTCATCAGCTCGTACCAGACCGGCCGGCCGAGCAAGGTCGAGGTCGCAACTGCCATCGGAACACCTCCCGATATCTACCGTAAACGTCTAGTCTGCCACCCTCGCCGCACCCGGAGGCTCGAGCGTGAAAGATTTAACGGGGACGAGATATCCTTCCGGCCATGAGACGCGTGCTGCTCGTGCTGGCCCTGGCGATGACCACAGCCGTGTCGCTCCACGGTCAGTGGCTGAAGATCCCCACGCCCGGGATCCCGCGCTTACCGAACGGCCGAGCCGACCTCGCGGCCCCGGCGCCTCGTACGGCCGACGGCCGACCTTCGCTGTCCGGGCTATGGAAGCCGGCGCCCGCCCGGCTGATCGCAGACGTCGCCGCCGGGCTGGCGCGCGGCGACTCGATTCCCTATCAGGCGTGGGCGGAGGCGGTGACGAAAGAGCGCGCGGCCAACCTGGCCAAGGACGATCCAACGTCGAACTGCATCGTCGGCGGCGTGCCGCGATCCGACTTCGTGCCCTATCCGTTCAAGATCCTCGACATGCCCGGGATGGTGGTCATCCTCTACGAGGCGATCCACTCGTACCGCCAGATCTTCACCGACGGGCGAGAGCTGCCCAAGGACCCGAGCCCCGCGTGGTTCGGCTACTCGGTGGGCAAGTGGGAGGGCGACGCGTTCGTGGTGGAGAGCGCCGGTTTCAACGACAACGTGTGGCTCGACAACGCGGGCCGTCCGGCCACCGAGCGGCTGCGCGTCATCGAGCGGTTCATCCGCCGCGACTTCGGCCACATGGACATCGAGGTGACGATCGATGACCCGAAGACGTACACGCGCCCCTGGAAGGTAACGCAGCCGCTCGTGTATCAGCCCGACGACGAGCTGATCGAATACATCTGCGACGAGAACAACCGCTACTTCCTGATCGTGCCCGACGCGGCGCCGCCGGGACATCCAAAGAGCTCACGTTGAGGCGGGTCTGAAGACCCACGTGCCTCTGGCCACGTTCGTCCGTTCGCGCTGGCTGTTCCTCCGGCTGCTCGGCGTCGTATATCTGATGGCGTTCGTGTCGCTGGCGGTCCAGATCACGGGCCTGGTCGGCGAGCACGGCCTGATCCCTGCCGCCAGCGACCGATCGCTGCTGCTGCGCGCCTGGGGCGGTGCGGCGGTGTCCGTTCTGCTCGTCGCCGGCGTCGTGCCGGCGGCGTCGGCGGTGGTGGCCTGGGCGCTCTACTGGTCGTTGACGATCGCCGGCGAGGAGTTTCTGCGGTTTCAGTGGGACGGGCTGCTGCTCGAGACCGGGCTGCTGGCCGTCCTCTACGCGCCGTTCGCCTGGCGCTCGCGCCTGTCCACGGACCTGGAGCCGCCGGCGGCCGTGCGCTGGGTGTTGTGGTTCCTGGCGTTCAAGCTCACGTTCCTCTCCGGCGTGACGAAGATCGTCAGCGGGGATCGCACCTGGGCGGCGTGGACGGCGCTGACCTATCACTACGAAACGCAGCCGATCCCGGCCTGGACCAGCTGGTACATGCACCAGCTGCCAGCGTCGGTCCACTTCTGGTCGGCGGCCGGCATGTTCGTCGTCGAGGTGGCCGTGTCGTGGCTGATCTTCGCGCCGCCGCGCTTCGTCCGCGTGCGCGCGGTGGCGGCGGTGATCATGATCGCGCTCCAGCTCGGGATCGCGGCGACGGGCAACTACGGGTTCTTCAACCTGCTCACGATCGTGCTGTACCTGGCGCTGCTCGACGATCGCATGCTGACGTGGCGGCCGCCGCCAGCCGGGTCGCCGCCGGGTCCGCTCAACGGCGCGGCGATCTGGCACCTGCTGGCGAGCGGCCTCGCCCTCCTCGTCGCCTGCTTCAGCGTGATGACGCTCTTCCGTGAGATCGATCTGACGCGGGGGCAGCCGAGCGTGCTGCGCCGCGCCTGGTCGAGCGCGGCGCTCGGTGCCGTGGCGCCGCTCGACTCGATCAACGGCTATGGGCTCTTCCGCGTGATGACCACGGAACGGCCGGAGATCGTCATCGAAGTCAGCGGCGATGGCACGAGCTGGAAGGAATACGAGTTCATGTGGAAGGCGGGTGACGTCACGCGCCGGCCGTCGTTCGTCGAGCCGCACATGCCGCGGCTCGACTGGCAGATGTGGTTCGCGGCGCTCGATCCGCAGGGCGCGCAGCGGTGGCTGGCGGCGCTGATGCAGCGCGTGCTCGACGGCGACGCGGCGGTAGCCCGCCTGCTGGGGCCGAACCCGCTCGGCGGCCGCCCGCAATGCGTGAAGCTCGTGTACTACCAGTACCACTTCACGTCACGCGCCGAGCGGGCGGCGACGGGCGCGTGGTGGAAGCGTGAGCGGATCGGGGATCTTACGAATCGAGCGTGCCGATGACCGCGCTCATTTGGTGCCCGGCGCGCCAGGTTCGATCTTCAGCAGCGCGGCGTCGTTCTCGGCCGTGAGCAGATACAGGTAGCCGTCGGGGCCCTGCCGCACGTCGCGGATCCGCTGCTGCAGCTCGCGCAGCATGCCTTCGCGGTGCAGCTCTTCCCACTTGTCGTTGAAGTCCACCCGCTCCAGATGCCCCGACCGCGGCACCTCGCCCTGCCGCATGCCGCCGACGAACAGGTGGTCCTTCCACTGCGGGAACTTGTCGCCGGTGTAGAAGAGGAGGCCCGACGGTGCGATGGCCGGTACCCAGTAGACCATCGGCGGCTCCATGTCCTCGCGATACGGATCGACGCTCACGCGCGGGCCGAGATAGAACCGGCCGTTGCCGATCACCGGCCAGCCGTAGTTCTTGCCCGGTTTCAGCTCGTTGACCTCGTCGCCCCCGTTGGGCCCGTTCTCGACCGACCAGATCGCGCCGGTCGCCGGGTGCACGGTGAGCCCGAGGATATTGCGGTGGCCGAGCGTGTAGATCTCGGGGCGGTAACCCGTCTTGCCGACGAACGGATTGTCCGGCGGCACGGTGCCATCGTCCTTGAGCCGCAGCGTCTTGCCGGCGAGGCTCATCCCGTCCTGCGGCGGCATGTGCATGGGATCGGGATTGCCGACCGGCGGGTCGCCGTAGCCGACCGACATGTAGATCATGCCGTCGCGGCCGAAGATGATGCGCGCGGCGTTCCCGGACGGGATGGCGCTGAAGAGGTCCTTGGCGTCGAACAGCTTGCTGCCGTCCCAGCGTGCGCGCGCGAGCGTGATGACGCCGGGCGGCAGCTGGTTGCCGCGCCCGCCAGGAGCCGGCGCGGGCGCGACTGCCGGTGCCGCTCCAGCCGGCGCGGGTGTCTGCGGCTTGTGGTAGGTGAAATACACCAGCCTGTTGTCGGCGAAGCGCGGGTGCAGTTGCACGTCCATCAGCCCCGCGAGCCCCTGCGCCTGAATCTGCGGCAGTCCGGCAATCGGCGTCGGATCGAGCACGCCGTTACGCACCAGGCGCAGCCGCCCGCCGCGCTCGGTGACCAGAATGACGCCGTCGGGCAGGAATGCCATGGACCACGGCTGGTTCAGCCCCTTGGTCACCGTGATCTTGATCGGGCGCACGAGGCCGGTGTCGATCGAGAGGGGACCGTCGGGAATCGGCGGCGATGGCCAGACGATCGGCGGCGGCGCCGTGGCGCCTCCGCGGCCGGCCGGCGCCTGCTGGCCGGCCAGTGGGGCAACCAGGGCGAGCGTCGTCAGGCACGCGGCGAACGCGACGAAGCGGAGGCGTGAGGTCATGGCGGTGGTTATACCACCCTGGTCGCCCGTACGTAGAGGCGGACCGTCAGGTCCGCCTGTCAGCCGCGGCGGATCTTGGAGGCCTCGAAGAAGATGTGGATGCGATACACCGTCTTGGCGCGGCGGATGATCGCGCCGGTATTCAGGTCCACCCGCTCCGGGATCTCGTGGAGCTGCTTGTCCACCGCAATGTGGTAGCCGCGCTCCGAGAAGATGTCGATGAGCATCGGCAGCGCCAGCGGCTCGTTGAAGATCGGATCCTCGGAGTTGACGTAGGCGCGTCCAGAAATCGCGTGCCGCGCGACGATCGGCATGAACTTCGAGAAGATCATCCGCACGATTTCAGCGAACAGCTTTGGATGCTCGAGCGCATAGCCGTCGAGGCGCTTCACCAGCTCCTGGCGTGCGCCGACGACCAGCTCTTCCGCGAGCGGCAGGACGTGCAGGAGTTCGAAGGTGCGCGGATCGAGCTCGAGCGAACTCTGGTACTTCAGCTCTTCGAGGATGTTGGCCTGCACTTCCCCGATCGGGCCTTCGGCGTTGACGAAGTGATAGTGATAGAGCTCGCGCAGCGAGGTGAGCGCTTCCCAGGTCTGTTCCTTGAAGACCTGGTACCGGCGCCGCACCAGGTCTTCGGACAGGTCGGTGGCCCGCAGCTCGATCGGCTCGCCGATGCCGGTCTCGGCCACCTTGCGGTTGTGGTCGGCGATCTCGCGGCCGCGTCCGAGCTGCCGGGCGATGCTCGTCGCCTCGCCGACGAAGAGCACCATCACGTGAATCGTCGGCCGGCGGAACTGCGCGCGCAGCGGCGTGTCGGCAAAGCGGTCGTAGAGCTCGCCGATCTTTTCGACCAGCAGCTTCAGGCACTCCACCTGCACCGGCGTGCGCGGGAAGCCGTCGAGGATCACGCCGTCGCGGTAGATCGCCTCCAACAGCTTGCGGAGAAGGAGTGCCACCACCTCCTTGTCGCCCACCATGACGCCCTGTGCCTTGAGCTTTTCCATCTCCGGCGTCGTCAACAGTTCGCTGACGACGATGGGGGGGCAGGTCAGGCCGCGCGTCTCGCTGATGAATCGCGTCTGCGTGCCTTTGCCGGCCCCGGGGGCGCCCCCCAGCAGGATCATCTCCTTGGGGAAGCGCAGGTGCTCGACGCCGACTTCCGCGACGAGCGCCTCCCATACAGGCTCGAATATGAGCCGTGCGTCCTTGACTTCGAGATCGACCGGCTTCAAGGGCTGGGGGACGGGGGACGGTGAGGGCATCGGCCCTCCAGTATCGTTCACCCCGCGGTAAGCTACGATGCCCCGACGGGGCTAGGGCGTTATGGAACAGGCACACCTCACACGATGGCTCGCCGTCGCACTGCTGGCGACGGGCCTCGGCATTTTCGCTCCGCGCACGGCCGCTGCGGCGCAACACGAGACCGCCGCGGACCTCCTCGACGGCGAGCGCGCGTTCAAGAACACCTGCGCCAACTGCCACGGGCCGGACGGCGACGTCATTCCGGGTATCGATCTCGGGCGCGGCCGGTTCCGGCGGCCGATGACCGAAGAGGATCTGGTGCGGATTATCCGCACCGGCATTCCCAACACGCCGATGCCGGCCAGCCAGATGACCGTGGAGCAGGCCCAGAAGATCGTGGCCTACCTGCGCAACCGGGCCGCGGGCGTGCGCAGCAGCGTGGTGGCGGGCGATCCGCTGCGCGGCAAGACTGCCTTCGAGCGGACGACCACGTCGGGCGGCTGCACGTCGTGCCACCGGGTCGGCTCCAGCGGTTCGAGGGTGGGTCCGGATCTCACCGACGTCGGCAGCCGCCGCAGCGCTGTGGAAATCGAGCGGGCGCTGCTGGACCCCGCCGCGGAGGTGGCGCCGGCCAACCGCTCTTACCGCGTCGTGCTGAAGAACGGCACGACGGTGACCGGGCGGCTGCTCGGCCACGACACCTTCTCGGTGCAGCTCCTCGACAGCAGGGAACAGCTGCGATCGTTCGCGAAGAGCGATTTGCGCGAGCTGGGCTTCGTGGCCACGCCGATGCCGTCGTATCGCGCCACCATGACGCCGCAGGAGATTGCCGACGTGGTCAGCTATCTGTCGTCGTTGCGAGGTCAGTAATGCGCAGAGCTCTTCGTCTCCTCGTCGTTCTCGCGCTCGTTGCGCCGCTCCAGGCGCAGGTGACTTTCGACCGCATCCTGCACGGCGACCGGGAGCCGCAGAACTGGCTGTCGTACTCGGGCACGCTGATGAACCAGCGCTTCAGCCCGCTGACGCAGATCACGACGGCCAACGTGAAGAACCTGCAGCAGCAGTGGGTGTGGCAGGCGAAGTCGCTCGAGAAGTTCGAGGCCACCCCACTGGTGGTGGACGGCATCATGTACACCGTGCAGGCGCCCAACGACGTCGTCGCGCTCGACGCCGTCACCGGCCGCGTGTTCTGGACGTTCGCCTATGCGCCCGCGCCCGAAGGGCGGCCGTGCTGCGGCAAGGTCAATCGCGGCGTGGCCATTCTCGACGACACGCTCTACATGGGCACGATCGACGCGCATCTCATCGCCATCGACGCCAAGAGCGGCAAGGCGCTGTGGAACACCACCGTGGCCAAGGCGTCGGATCGCTATTCGATCACGTCGAGCCCCACCATCGTGAAAGACAAGGTGATCATCGGCATCGGCGGCGGCGACGGGCCGATCCGCGGCCACATCTCCGCCTTCGATGCCAAGACCGGCAAAGAGGTGTGGCGCTTCTACACGATTCCCGGTCCCGGCGAGCCGGGCAACGAGACGTGGTCCGGCGACTCGTGGAAGACGGGCGGGGTAGGCGTGTGGAACGCTGGCGCCTACGACCCGGAGACGAACCTCGTGTTCTTCGGCACCGGCAACCCCGCGCCCGATTGGGACGGCCGCAACCGCCTGGGCGACAACCTGTATAGCGACAGCGTGGTGGCCCTCGACGCGGACACCGGCAGGTTGAAGTGGCACTACCAGTTCACGCCGCACGACGAGCTGGACTACGACTCGACGCAGGTCCCGCTGCTCGCTGACATCCAGTGGCCCGTAGGAACGGCGTCAAGCCGTTCCGGTCAGGAGATGCGCGCTCGCAAGGTGATGCTGTGGGCCAACCGCAACGGCGTGATGTACGTGCTCGATCGCGCGACGGGAGAGTTCCTGAAAGGAAAGCCGTTCGTGAAGACCAACTGGCTCGACGGCTTCGACGCCAAGGGGCGGCCGCACCAGGTGAAGTTCCCGTCGCCGGAAGGCACGCTCGTGCATCCGCACGTGCACGGCGGCATCAACTGGGCGCCGCCGGCGTTCAGCCCGCGCACCGGCTGGTTCTATGTCGCCTCGTGGGAGAACTCCGGCATCGTCGCCGTCACCGGGCAGTTCCCTCGCACGGCGAGCGCCAACACGCAGCAGACGGCGATGGGGCAGACGAACCTGGTGCCGTTCTACAACGACTCCACGGAACCCTTCGGCGTGGTGCGCGCCTACGACCCGAAGACTCTCGAGCAGGTGTGGGAGTTCAAGATGAGCGACATCACGTGGGGCGGCACGCTCGCGACCGCCGGCGACGTGGTGTTCAGCGGCGGCCGTGAGGGCTACTTCCTGGCGCTCGACGCCAAGACCGGCGCGCTCTTGTGGAAGGCGTCGGTCGGCGGGCAGGTGAACGCCGGCGCGATGAGCTACGCGGTCAACGGCAAGCAGTACGTCGCGATTGCCGCCGGCAATGCGCTGTTCGCCTACGCGCTGCCCTAGGCGGGTCCAGAATCGTCTCTACACACACGGGCCGCCTGAAGGCGGCCCCTCTACGTACGTGGGCGAAGCGGCAGGCCCAGCGCCGTCGCGGGGTTGTCCTTGTACATCGCGTCGATGTCGCGCTCGGCCACGCCGGCCGCGCGCAGCTGCTTGGCGAACCACGCCAGGCTGTCGGGGTGAAGCGGTGACCCCACGAGCCCCACGTCGCTCGAGACGATCACGTGCTCGGGTCCGATCTCGCGGATGCGAGCGATCTTGACCGGCGCGGTCTGCGCCGTGAGGCCCGTCGTGCAGAACTCGATGAAGGCGCCCTGCGCCGCCGCTTCCTTGAGCTGCGGCGTGGTCATCGGACCAGGGATGTTGCCCTCGTGCGTGACGATGATGTGGCGCACGCCCTGGCGCTTCGCTTCGCGGACGATCATGAGCTGCTCGTCCGGGGTCGAGTGGCCGGTCTCGAGCGTGAGCTGCCGCGCGGCGACGAACTTGATCACGTCGAGCGCCGCCGGGACGAGCGCGCCGTTCTGCGAGACGATGACGTACGGCCGGTTCTCGCGCTTGCCTTCGGTCTCGCCGTCGTGGGTCGGCATCCACACCACCTTGCCGTAGCCGCCCTCGATTTCGACCATGTGGCGGATGGCCTCGACGTTGAGGCCACCCACCGGCGTGTTGAGGGCGATGCCCCCGAACGCCTCGAACCCCGGCGCGGCCTTGCGCGCCAGATACGCCAGGCCCGCCGTCTGGCTGAAGTGGTGCTTGAGCACGGCGCCCCGCATGCCGCGCGAGAGCGCGAGCCTGGCAGCGTCGAGCGCGTCGATGGATCGTGGATAGCTGTCGGGACCGACGTGGAAGTGAATGTCCACGGCGCCGTTGAGCGCGGGATCGGTCAGGTTCTGCATCTCCGGCGGAATCGGTTTTTCGAGCTTCTCCCGCGACGCGTATCTCCCGTTGCCCCGGTGCTCGGTCTGCGCGCCGAGCACCACGACGCCCAGAACCACCAACACGATTCCCAATGCTCGTCCCACCATGTGTGCCCCTTGTAAAGGCATAGGCGGACTCTTCGGGTCCGCCTCTACGTACGCCTTCAGAATTCGATCTGCCCACCGATCTTCATGTAGCGCGCCGACGCAATCCGTGTCGGCGTCAGCCATGCGCCGCCCGGCACGAACGAGTTGTTGTAGGTGAGAACGGTATCCGTGTTCGTGAGGTTGTAGACGTCGACCGAAATGGTGGCCCGCTTCGAGCCGAATCTCTGGAGCTTGCTCAGGCGCATGTCGAAGTTGTTGCGTCGAGGGCCAAACACCGTGCCCGGCTCGATCAGGTTCACCGTGACATTGGCGCCCCCCGAGAGATTGCGGCCGAGCGGCTGCGGCCCCTGAGCAATCCACGCATTCGTCGCCACGTAGTTCGCGGCAATCTCCGGCCCAGGGTTGCTCTGCCAGGTCATGCTCGCCTGAACGCCCACCTTGGGCACCAGGTAGGTCGCGAGACCGGTGGCCGAGGTGCGGTACGGCTCGGAGACATGGCACCACGGGTTCGTCAGGCTGCTCAGAAGTCCTCCCGCCGGCACGATGGCCGTGCTCGACGTTCTCTCCGGTACCAACGCCCGCACCTCGCAGGAGTCCGTCAACCGGCGTCCCGTGCTGGTGCCCCCTTGGACCGTGAGCCCGTTCTTCATGCGCGCGTTGATGCCGATGTCCACGCCCTGCCAGTTGTTGACCATGTCGGGCCCGACCGCGGACGAGAGCTCATGGAGGTTGAGCACCTGGCCAACCTTGTTCGGGTTCAAGTCGAAGAGGCCCGTGACCACCTGCCCTCCGCCTCCCGGCAACCGCGAATCGAGCGGCGCCGTGATGCTGAACGGCGTGTAGTCGGAGAGAGCCGTGAGGGTGTTGTCCACCATCGACAAGTTGCCCCACGAGTTGCGGAAGAAACCGACGTTCAACGCCACCCCGGGCAGGAGCTCCTGCTGCACCGATACGCCTGTCGACCAGACGTAGGGCCGGTGTCCCCAGCCGGTCACCATGTTCGGGTCGTAGTTCGTGTTGAAGACCTGCGTTCCGAAGGTCTGATTGAGCATCGGCCCGCAATCGGGCTGTGCCGCCGGGTTCTTCAGATCGCAGCCGGGGCTGTTGGTGAAATTGAAATTGGTCGGATTCAGCCACGCCCGGTTCGTCTGGGTGGGAATGCGGAAGATCGGGTTCATGTCCAGCCCGAAGAGCGAGCTGAGCCCTTCCATGTACTTGCCGATGCTCGCCTTGACCGCGGTCTTGCCGTTCCCGAACAGATCGAAGGCCACGCCGGCCCGGGGGGTGATGTCTTTCCAGTTGATGCCCTGGGTCGATCCGGTGGGAAACGAGACGACTGTCGGCAGGAGCAGATAGTCCGGACCGCCGATCGGGTCGGAGGTGTAGTTGGTGATGCCGTTGTCGTAGCGCACGCCGCCCTGCAGCGTCAGCCGCTTGCGGGTCCACTGATCCTGCGCATAGAGGTTGATGGGGATGACCTGGCGGCCGGTGCGCAGCCAGCCGGGGTAGGCGAGGTTTTCGGTGATCTGGTTCGGAATGCCGTTGTTCGTCCGGACCTGGATGACCTGGCTGTCGTAGTAGTAGTTCTTGGTCGGCGTGCTGAACCCGCCCTGGTAGCCGAACTTCATACTGTGCGCGCCGCTGACATACGACATCGACGCCCGCCATTCGTGGGTGCCGATGTCGTTGCGAGCGAAGCCGCCGAGCGCGAGTCCGGGATGGCGGGAGAGCAACCCGGGGATCGAGCAGTTGCAGCCAGCGAGGTTGGAGCCGGTCTGTTCCAGCTGCTGGATCATCGCCGGGTTGTTCACGCCGCCGATCCCGCCGATGCGCGGGCCGCCACCGCCGCTCTGATCGTAGATGCCGAGGAAGGTGCCGATCCCGGCCTCCGCCAGCAGCTTGTTGTTGATCGCAAACGTCCAGGTGCCCTGCTGGACGCGGGAATGCGTGAAGCTCGTCAAGCCCGTGGCCTCGGGCGTCTGCGTCGGCGTGCCGCCGCCTTCCTTGCCGATGTAGTTGTGCTGCTCCTGCCAGTAGAAGGTCAGCTTGTGACGCTGCGACGCCTGCCACGTGAGACGCGGCGCTTCGTTCCGGTCCCGCGTGTCTGTAAAGGCCGGCTGCGACAGGTCGAAATCCACCGTCCACACGTCCGGCTTGTTGGCGTTCTTGTTGACCCACATGCCCGGGACCGTGATGTTCGAGACCACCTGCCGCACCGTGAAGTAGAACCACAGCCGGTCGCGGATGATCCGGCCGCCAAACTGGCCGTCCACGTCGTACAGGGTCTTCAGTTTGCCCGGCGTCCTCAGGCCTTGGGCCTTGAGCGAATCGGTGAAATTGCTGGCCTGCATCCAGCCCCGTGCGGTGTTGCCGAACGCGGAGCCCCGGAATGTATTGCCGCCGTCCTTCGGGATGACGTTGAGATTCACCCCCGCTCCCTCCGCCTCGCCCAGTCCGCCGGAGGTGTTGATGACGACTTCCGACGAGCCGGCCGTGTTCAGGAGCTGCCCTCCGGCGGTGGCCTGCCCGGTGAAGTCCGTGTTGAGGCCGTCGGTCTTGGTCCGCGAACCGTAGGTGTTCCCGCCGTGAATGGTCCCGGCGAGGCCGCCCATGCCGCCGGTGATGCCGCCGGCATCTCCGCCCCCAACGGCGACGCCGGCCTGCGACACGTTCAGTCCGGGAATCAGCGATTGCAGTCCGGCGGCGTTCCGCGAGCTCGGGATGGCGGCGATGATCTCGTCGCTCAGCGTCTGCTGCACCTTCACGCTCTGGACGTCTACGACCGGCGACTCACCAGTGACGGTCAGCGTTTCCGTCAACCCGCCGACGGTCATGTCGGCGTTCACCGTGGCCACGAACGTGCCCGTGAGCTGGATGCCGTCGCGTTTGACGGTCTTGAAGCCCCCGAGTGAGAACGTCACCGAATACGCGCCGGGACGCAGGTCGACGACGCGGTACTGCCCGGTTGCGTCAGTGGTGACCGAACGCACTTTCTCGATCAGGACCGGGCTGGCCACTTCCACCGTGACGCCGGGAAGCACGCCGCCCGAGACGTCCTTGGCGACGCCGGTGATCGCGCCCTGCGCGGCCGCGTCGTGCGCCATGGCTGTGAGGAGCACAAGGACACCCAGGGTAAGGACGACCACTCGCTGCATTGCGCCTCCTGGTACGCACTGAGATCAGTGCGGGTCGAATGAGGCGCGAGTGTTACGTTCGGCGCGAAAGACGGAAATACACAACAAGAGGTAACCACTAAGAGGGATGGGACCTTGAGTAACATGTGCGCGTGAAACAGCGCGCCGCGCAGTCGCTCGAGGACGTCATTTCGAATGCCGAGGCGGCGCGTGCCGCCGGCCGGCTGCCGGAGGCGGCCGGGCTCTACGAAGCCTGGATCGCCGCCAGCGACTCGCCGGCCCGGAGCGCCGCGCTCTTCAATCTCGGCGTGCTGCGCTCCGACATGGGCGACCTGGCCGGTGCCGCGGCGGCCTACCACGAGGCGCTGGAGATCGCGCCGCGGCTGCACCAGGCGCGCATCAACGCCGGGCTCGTGGCCGAGCGGCAGCAGCAGGACGCCGAGGCGGCCCGCCACTGGCTGGCCGTGGCGGAAGCGGTGGTCGACGGTCAGGCCGATGCCGTTCCGTTCGCGACCATCGCGCTGAATCACCTGGGACGGCTGCAGGAGTCGCGCCGGCAGTTTGCGGCGGCGGAGTCTGCGCTGGCTCACAGCCTGCGGTTGGACCCGGCACAGCCCGACGCCATCCAGCACTGGGTGCACCTGCGGCAGAAGCAGTGCACGTGGCCGGTGTATGCGCCGCTTCCGGGCATCACCGTCAACCGGCTGATGGCGGCGACGTCGCCACTGGCGATGCTGGCGCTGCTGGACGACCCGGCGATGCAGTGGCTGGCGGCGTGGTCGTTCGTCTCCCGGAAGTACACCGCCGCCGCCGCCGCGCCCGTGAATCCGGGACCGCGCAAGCCGGGGGACCGGCTTCGTCTCGGCTACCTCTCGGGCGATCTGTGCACGCACGCCGTCGGCCTGTTGATCGCCGAATTGCTCGAAGCGCACGACCGCACGCGGGTCCACGTGACCGCGTTCGACTTCAGCCCCGACGACGGCACGGCCCATCGCGCGCGGCTGCGGCGCGCCGTCGACGAGATGGTCCCCATCCACACGCTGCCGGACCGGGCCGCGGCCGAGGCGATTCGCGACCGCTCGATCGACGTGCTCATCGACATGCACGGGCTGAGCTCCGGCGCGCGCCCCGGCATCCTGGCGCTGCGGCCGGCGCCGTTCATGGGCACCTACCTCGGGTTCATCGGCACGACGGCGCTGCCGTGGGTGGATTTCGTGGTGACCGATCCCTTCACGCTGCCCGAGGCCACGGTGCCGTTTGTGACCGAGCGCCCGCTCTATGTGGACGGCTCGATGATTCCGCTCTTTCACCAGCCGATCACGGCGTCGCGCTTCACGCGCGAGTCGGTGGGGCTGCCCGCCGACGCGGTGGTGCTCGCGTGCTTCAACAACATCTACAAGATCACGCCGGGGCTGTTTGCGTGCTGGCTGCGCATCCTGCACCGGTGCGGCCGCGCCGTGCTGTGGCTGCTCGACGACAACCCGTGGGCCACGGCGGCGCTCCGTGCCCATGCCGCCAACGCCGGGCTGGACGCGGCGCGCCTCGTGTTCAGCGGCCGCTCCACGCACGCCGAGTTCCGCGAGAAGCTGACCCTGGCCGATCTCTATCTGGACACCTACCCGTACAACGCCGGCTCCACGGCGCGCGACGTGCTCGACGCCGGCGTGCCGCTCGTCACGCTCGCCGGCCGCACCCCGGTGGCGCGGATGGCGGGGGGGCTCCTGCGCGCCGCCGGCCTCGACGGGCTCATCACCCACAGCGTCGAGGGCTACGAGGAGCTGGCCGTCGAGCTCGCGGGCGACGCCTCCCGCCGTGTGGCGATCAAAGAGGAGATGCGGCGGCGCGCGCCGGGCTGGCGCCTGGCGCCGTCGCGCCTGGCGCGGAGCCTGGAAGAGCAGCTGCTGCAGATGGTCCGTACGTAGAGGCGGACCTGTCAGGTCCGCCTGCAGGCGAACCTGAGAGGTTCGCCTCTACAGACCCAGCTCCCGTTGACGGGCCACCTAAAGGTGGCCCCTACAGCCCCAGGGCGGTGCGCTGGTCTGGCGTCAGCGCGTCGAGCTGCGGCTGCGTGAACGCGTCGATCTGATCCTGCTGCAGGCCGACGATGGCGTCGGTGGTGATGGCCGCGAGGTCGTCGGTCTCGAGCGCCACAATCTGATCCGTCGAGAACGCGGCTACCTGCGTCGAGCTCAAGGCTTCGGCCTGGGCCGTGGTGATCGCGACCACCTGGTTGGTCGTGAGCGCGCCGATCTGCTCGCCGGTGAACGCTCCGAAGGCGTCGGTCGTGAGCGCCTGGATGGACGCTGTCGAGAACGCGGCGATCTGCGCGGTTTCGAACGCCGGCGTCTGGGCCGCGGTCAGCCCGCCCAGATCCGCGGGATCGAGATTGCCGATCTGCGCGACGGTGAACGCCCCCAGCTGCTCGGTCGCGAGCGCGCCGTACTGGTCTGACGAGAGGGCCCGGAGCTGACCGCTCGACAGCGCCTGCACCTGCTCGGTCGTCAGCGCCTGCAGGCTGGCGTCGGCGAGCGCCGCCATCTGCGCGTTGCTGAGGCCGGCGAGCTGGTCCGTGGTCAGCGACGGCAGCTGCGCGCTGCCGAGCGCGTTGAGCTGCGCCGTCGTGAGGTGGCCGATCTGATCGGTCGTCAACGCGGCGATCTGGTCTTCGTCCAGTGCCGCCAGGTCGCCGGTCTCGATGGCCGCCACCTGCCCGTTGCTCAGCGACAGAATCTGGCCTGTCGTCAGCGCGCCGACCTGATCGCTCGAGAGGGCGGCCACGTTGGCGTTGGTCAGCGACTGGATCTGGTCGCTCGTGAGCGCCGACACCTGCAGCGTCGTCAGCTTGCCGACCGTGCCGGCGGTGAGCGCGCCGATCTGCGTGGTGTCGAGGGCAGCTACCTGCTCGGTGCTCAGCCCTTCGATCTGATCGCTCGTCAGCGCGTTGAACTGGCCGGTTGTGAGCGTGTTGAGCTGGTCGCTCGAGAACGCACCGAGCTGGTCGGTGGTGAGCGACGACACCTGCGTGGTGGTCAACGACTGCAGCTGGTCGGACGACAGCGCATCGATCTGATCGCTTGCGAGCGCCTGCACCTGGTCCGTCGTGAGCGCGCGCAGCGACGTGGTCGACAGCGCCTCGACCTGATCGGTGGTCAGGGCCGACACCTGGTCGGTGTCGAGCGCGGCGATCTGCGCCGTGCCGAGCGCGTCGAGCTGCTCGGTGGTCAACGCCTGGATCTGCTCGGTGGTCAGGCCGACGAGGTCTTGCGTCTCGATGCTGCCGAACTGCGCCGCGGACAGGCTCTGGATCTGCGCGGTGGTGAACGCCGCCCACTGCGCCGCCGTCAGGGCCGCCAGGTCCTGGGTCTCGATCGACTGCACCTGGTCGGTGGTGAGCGCTTCGATCTGGCCGTCGTCCAGGGCCGCGAACTGGCCGGTGGTCAACGCGGCGACCTGATCGCTCGTCAGCGCCGCCACCTGCGCGCTCCCGAGGCCGGCGAGCGCCGCCGGCGTGAACGCGGTCAGGCGGGTGTCGTCGAGCGCCGTCAACTGGTCGGTCGTCAGCGCGCTCACCTGGTCCGACGTGAGCGCCGCCACGTCGGCGGTCTCGAACGCGTTCAGCTGGTCGGTGGTCAGCACCTCCACCTGTTCCGGGGTGAGCGCCGCAACCTGACTGGTGGAGAGCGCGACAATCTGGTCGGTCGTCAGCGACTGTACCTGCGCGCTGTCGAGCACCACGAGCTGCGACGTGTTGAGGCCGGCAAGCGCGGCGGTGGTGATGGCCGCGGTCTGATCGGTCGTCAGCGCGCCCACCTGGTCGGTCGTCAGCCAGCCGATCTTCGTGCTGGTCAGGCTCTCCACCTGCTCGGTGGTCAGCGACGCGACCTGATCGGTGTCGAGCGCGCGCACCTGCGAGGAGGTGAGGGCGGCGAGGTCGTCGGTGTCGAGCGCCGTCAGCTGGTCCGTGGTGAGCGCCGCCACCTGGTCGGTCGAGAGCGCCACGAGCTGGCCCGTCGAGAGCGCCACGAACTGGTCGGTGGTGAAGGCCTGCACGCGTGACGCGTCGAACGACGCCACCTGCGCGGTGGTGAGCGCGGTGATCTGGTCGGTGGTGAGCGCGGCCACCTGCTCGGTGGCCAGCGAGTTCAGCTGCGACGTGGTGAACGCCGGCACGTCGCGCGTCTCGATGGCCTGGATCTGGTCGGTGTCGAGGCCCGAAAGCTGACTGGAGGTGAGCGCGTGGATTGCCGCGCTCGACAGCGCGACGATCTGGTCGGTGGTCAGCGCGTGGATCTGATCGCTGGTCAGGGCGATCTGGACGCCGAGCCGGAGCGCTGCGATCTGCTCGGTGGTGAGCGCCGCGATCTGGTCTGACGTAAAGCTCTGAATCTGGTTCGACGAGAAGGCACTCAGCGCGCGCGGGCTGAGCGCCCGCACCTGATCGGTCGTGAGCGCCGCGATCTGATCCGAGGTGAGCGCCGCAAGCTGGGCGGTCTTGAAGGCGGCGATGTCGTTGGTCTCGATGGCGGTGAGCTGCGCTGTCGCCAGGTGACTGACCTGGAAGGTGCTGAGCGCCGCCACCTGGCTGCTCGTGAGCGCGGCCACCTGATCGCTCGAGAGCACGTTGAGATCGCCCGACGTCAGCGCGGTGATCTGCGCGTTCGAGAAGCTCTGAAGCTGGTCGGTCGTGATCGCGGCGGCCTGGCCGGGCGTCAGGGCGGCGATCTGCGCGGGGCCGAACCCGTGGATCTGGCCGGTCGTCAGCACCTGGAACTGATCGGTGGTGATCGACGCCACCTGGCTGGTGCTGAGCGTTCGCAGCTGCGATGCGCGCAGCGCCTGCACCTGATCGGTGCCGAGCGCCTGGATCTGGTCGGTCGTGAACGACTGGACCTGCTGCGCGGTGAGTCGCGCGAGGCCCTCGGTGGACAGCGCCGCGACGTGCGCGTCGTCCAGCGCCCGCAGCTGCGCCGTGGTCAGCTTGGCGGCCTGGTCGCCGGTGATGGCCGAAATCTGCTCGGTGCTCAGGCTGCCGAAGCGCGCCGCGCCGATATGCGACATCTGCTCCGGCCGCAGCGCCACGACCTGATCCGTCGTGAAGGCTCCGAGCTGGGGCGACGTCAGCGCGGCAATCTGGGCCGAGGTCAGGCTTTGCAGGCGGCTCGCGTCGAGCGCCCCGATCTGTTCGGTGCTCAACGAGGCGACGGCGTAGGTGGACAGCAGCGTCAGCTGCGGTTTCCGGAGACTGGCGATCTGGTCGGTAGAGAGCGCCTGCACCTGGCCGCTGCTGAACGCGTTCCACTGCGCCCGCGTGAGGGCCGCCAGGTCGGCGGTCTCGATGGCGGCCATCTGCCCGTTGGTGAGCGCCTGCACCTGGTCGGTGGTCAGTCTCGAGGTTTGCGTCGCGGTGAGCGCGGCGATCTTGTCGGTGGACAGGCTGGCGATGTCCGCGGTTTCGATTGCCGCAATCTGCCGCGTCGTCAGGCTGGCCAGCTGAGACGTGTCGAGCGCGTCGAACTCCTCGGTCGTCAGCGCCTGGATCTGCGCCGTGGTCAACCCCGTCAACTGCCGCGGCGCCAGCGCGCGCACCTGGTCCGACGTGAGCGCCGCGATGGCGGCCGTGCTCAGCGACGACACGCGCCCGCGCGCCAGGCTGGCAATCTGACCAGTACCGAGCGCCCGCACCTGACCGGTGCTGAACGCCCCCAGCTGCCCGTTGGAGAAGCTGCCGAGATCGACCGTCTCGATGGCCGCCACCTGATCGGTCTCGAGCGCGGCCACCTGCGCGTAGGTCAGGCTGGCCGCCTGCGAGCGGGTGAACGCGGCGATGTGGTCCGTTTGCAGCGCGCGCAGGTCGCCGGTCTCGATGGCGCGGACTTGCGTCACCTTGAGCGCCGACACTTGATCGGTGCCGAGCGCGCCTACCTGCGTGCTGGTCAGGCCGGCCACCTGTGCGGTGGTCAGAGCCTGGAGCTGCTTTGCCGTGAGCTCGCCGACGTGCGTCGTGCTCAGCCCGGCAAGCTCGGTGGTGCTCAGCGCCGACACGACGGTGGAGCTCAGCCCCTGGAGCTGGCCCGATGTCAGCGCGTTCAGCTGTGCGCTGGTGAGCGCCGCCGCCTGCGGCTTGTGCAGCGCGTTGAGCTGAGTTTGGGAGAGCGCTTGAATCTGGTCGGTCGTGAACGCGCTGACCTTCGTGGACAGCGCCTTCATCTGACGGGCGCTCAACCCGTCGATTGCGTCGGTGGCGATGGCCGCGACCTGCGTGGTGGTGAGGGCGGCGACCTGCCGGTTGGACAGCGCGCGGATCTCGGCCGACGTGAAGCCGGACACGTCCGTGGTTGGCGTGACGATCGGCGGACCGCTGTAGAGCCCGTATCCGCCGACGGGATAGACGCTCACCGTGCGGTTCCTGGGGGAGCCATCGGTGCGCAATCGCGAGCAGGGTCAGGTCGGCGCATGATGTCGGGTTTCCGGCTGCCTTGTAATCGGCGGCAGAGTGGACCTCTGCAGTCGGGACACGTCCTACCCCGGTCGAGCTATTGGTGCCGGGCGAAGATCCGGTGGATTCTTTGCGGCATGACGAGCCGTGTCGTGTGGCGTGTGGCAGTTGCGTGCAGCCTGTTGGCGGTGTCAGCGCGGGTGGGAGCGCAATCGCCGGTGGACGCGTTGGCGCGGGACGTCGAGCGCGCCGAGGCGGTGCGGGCGGTGAAAACGCTCCAGCGGACCTATGCCCAGTACTCGCAGTACGGGCTGTGGAACGAGATGGCCGCGCTCTTTGCCGACGACGCGCGGCTGACGATCGGCGACGACGCGGTGACGGGCCGTAGCGCGATTGCCGCCTGGCTCACCGGCGCGGGCGGCGGCCGGCAGGGGCTGGCTCCGGGCGCCATTCACACGCAGCTGATCGACGGGCCGGTCGTGAATCTGTCGCCCGACGGCCGCAGCGCCAAGGGGCGTTGGTACGGGTTCTTTCTCAACGCCGACGGTGCCGGCCACGCCAGCGTGGACGGCGGCATGTTCGAGAACGAGTACGCCGTGCAGAACGGCGTGTGGAAGATCCGGTCGCTCCACTTCTATCCGCAGTTCGCCGGCGCCTACGAGACGGGCTGGACCAACTGGAAGGGCGCGAACCTGCCGATCATCCCGTATCACTTCAACGCGGACGAAAGCGGCGTCCCGATTCCGCCGCCGTCCGGCGCGGCGCCCGCCAGCACGGCGTCGCTGGCCGATCTCGAGCGCCGCATCGCGGTGATGACCGAAGAGAACCTGGTTCGCAATATCCAGGCGGCCTACGGCCACTACGTCAACCGCCGCATGTGGGACGACGTCGTCGATCTCTTTGCCGCCAACGGCGTGTATGAGGTTGCCGGGAAGGTGCACACGGGCCCGGCGGGCGTCCGCGCGGTGCTCGAGCACATGGGGCCGGCCGGCCTGACGCACGGCGTGCTGAACGATCGCCTGCAGTTCGACACCGTCGTGACCATCGCGGCGGGGGGGCGCGAGGCGTACGTCCGCGGCATCGAGCTCGGCCTCCTCGGCGAGGCCGACAAAGGCGAGGGCTTCTGGGAGGTGAACGTGTTCCGCAACCGCCTCGTGAAAGAGGACGGGCTGTGGAAGATCCGCGAGATGCGCGTGTTCCCGGTCCTCAGGTCCGACTATCGCGAGGGCTGGGGCAAGAGCCGGCTCGACGCGCGCCAGGACCGGGTGGTTCCCGCGTTCCTGTCGCAGAATCCCGGTACGGGCACGGCGGTCACGGCGCCGCACGGGCTGTCGTTCGTCGGCGCATCGCCGCTCACGGGGGCCATCGCCGGCGCGCCGCGGCGGGTGCCGCCGGCCGACATGCGCGCGCGGCTCGACGACGACGCACGCCGGCTGCGCATGGCCATCGCCTACGACGGCGCCGAGCACGTGTCGACCACATACGGCATGTACGCCGACGACTTCCAGTGGCCGCCGATGGCGGCGATCTTCGGCACGCGGGGGGCGAAGCAGATCCCGTTTGTCGGCTATTACAAGAGCGCCGAGCGGATCGCGCGCGCGACGTATCTCGAGTGGGGCGATCCCACCGACACCCGCACCAACCTCTCGTGGCACTGGCGCATGCAGCCGGTGATTCTGATCGCGCCGGACGGCCGCTCGGCCAACATCCGCACCTATCTCTTCCAGCCGAGGACGAACAAGGACCGTCCGGGCGGACTGTCAGGTGCGATGTATCTCGATCAGGCCGTCAGCGAGAACGGCATCTGGCGGCTGTGGGGCCTGTCGCTCAACGAGCCCTACTTCTCGAGCGGCGACTGGAAGACGGGATGGGCAGGCATGAAGGATCGCCCGAGCACGTTCGGGCCCGCCCCGGGCGCGCCGGCAGCGCCGAGGCCCACGCCGAACCCGAATCGTCCCTACGGCTACTTCGGTGCCGACCTGGTGGCGAAGTACGCGCCCGACGTGCCGATCACGGCGCTCGGCGTGCGCCAGGAACACTTCCGCGGCGGCACCGGCGAGGAGTGGGCGTGGCCGAAGATCCTGCCGATGTGGTGGCACTACCGGAACCCGGTGAGCGGGCGCACGCCGGAGCTCTTCATGCCGGACTGCACGCCCTGCGAGCTGGCACCGGACATGAGCATGACGAAGCACGGCTACGTGCTGCCGCCGACGGGGCCGGTCAAAAGCGACGAGTAAGCAGCCGGTAGTGTTGGGTGGCTTCGGCGAACAGGCGGGCCAGCTGTTCGCGCTCCGCGGGGCTGCAGCCCTGATGGCGATCCGGATGGTAGCGGCGTGCCAGCGCCCGATAGGCGCGGCGCAACGCGTCCGGCGTCGAGGCGTCTTCGAGCGTCTGCCGTTCGAGCGATGTCAGGTGGACGGGCAGCGGCGCTTCGACGGGAACCGGGCGGGCCGGGGTCAGCGGCAGCTCAAAGGCGAACAGGGGAGTCGTCAGCGGGCGGCTGCTCCAGGCGCGCGGCGGGGCGGGCGGCGGCACAACCGTGCAACCCAGGTGCGCGTCGAGCATCTCCGAGAAGCTGGCTCCGTTCCGCATGGGCTCTCAATCGGCAGATTCAGGGCGGTCTGAAGACCCAGTTAGTGCGTCATCGCATAGAGGATGACGTTGACGGCGACACGGTAGCCGTCCACCGAGAACTGCCGGAAGTAGTTGGGGTCTTCCCCTTCGCGCTCCCACGAATCGCTGACGTCGGTGTTGTGCGTGATGAACACCATCGAGCGCCCCTGCCTGTCGGCGATGGTGCGCACGTGCACCTCGGCGCTGTCGGCACCACGCTCCGACGTGCGTCCGGCGAGAAAGGTGCCGATGCCGGGGATCTGCGGCACGCCCTTGAGATCGAACATCGTGTGGTAGATCGGGTGGTCCGGCGTCAAGTCGACGATCTGGTAGTCCGGCGGCGGCAGCACCTTGCGGATCTCGTTCTCGAACACGTCCCAGGCGTAGGAACCCCAGAAGTCGTCCGCCCATAAGAAGCCGCCCTTCTCGAGGTACGACCGCAGCGCGACCGCGTCTTCGTCCGTGATGTACAGCCGACCGACCTCCTGCATCAGAATCATCGGGCAGCGAAACAGTTCCTCACCGGTGAGGCGGACGATCAGGTGGTTGGGCTGCCCGGTGCCGTCGAAGCTGACGCGCACTTTGGTCAGCTCGGACAGGCGGATGGAGAGATCGATGTCGGCTCCCGGATAGTCGGTGAGCCAGCTGCCGCCATCGCCGCGGGGGTTCAGGCGATACACGGCACGGCAGTAGTGGAACTTGCCGTCGAAGCTGCCTTCACGCGCGAGGTGCGCGTCCACGCTGCTGCCGCCGCCGCGGAACTGTCCCCAGGCGAGGCCCGCGATCCCCAGCACGATCGGCACGAGGACCGCGAGGCGCCTCTTCATGGCGTCGGTATCCTATCCCAGCCACCGACATCTGGATTTGCGGTAGAAGTGGATCTGGCCCGCCACAGCCGTTCGCGCGACGATACACGAGAGATGTCTCCGCTCAATGCGCTGAATCAGCCGATCGGGTTTCCGCTGCCGGACTGGACGCCGCCGGCCGCGCCGGCGAGCACTGTGATGCCGGGCCGCTATAGCCGGCTCGAGCCTGCCGATGAGCGCTTTGCTGCCGAGTTGTACGCGGCCGCGGCGCACGACGTGGACGGGCGCACGTGGACCTACCTGCCGTACGCTCAACCGCAGAGCGAGGACGAGTATCGGCAGTGGCTGGTCACCACCTGCCTGGGCGCCGATCCGCTGTTCTTCGTCATCGTCGATGCGGCCACGGGACGAGCCGTCGGCCAGGCGTCGTACTTGAACATCAAACCGGCGCAGGGGTCGATCGAAGTAGGCCACGTGTACTTCTCGCCGCTGATGAAGCGCACGCGCATCGCGACCGAGGCGATGTATCTGATGATGCGGCGCGCCTTCGACCTCGGTTACCGCCGCTACGAGTGGAAGTGCGACGCGCTCAACGCGCCGTCGCGTGCCGCGGCCGAACGCTTCGGGCTCTCCTACGAAGGGATCTTCCGCCAGGCGACGGTGGTCAAGGGCCGCAACCGCGACACGGCGTGGTATGCGGCCATCGACAGCGAATGGCCGATCCTGTCGGCCGCCTTCGAAGCGTGGCTGGCGCCCGAGAACTTCGACGCCGAGGGGCAGCAGCGGAGGCGGCTAGAGAGCTTCCGGTGACACGACGGCGGTCGGAACCGGCGTCGCCGCCAGCGAGCCGAGCCGCACGCGGAACTCGCGGCGCAGGAGCAGCAGGACGATCGCGAGCTGCAGCACGACGGCGCCAGCCGACAGGTACCAGATCCACACCAGCCGGAAGCCGGGCGTCGTCGAGAGCAGGATGGCCGGGACGGCGATCACCACGATGCGCGTGACCGACGCGATGAGCGACGGCATCGTGTTGCCCATCGCCTGGAACATGCTGGAGCAGACGAAGATCAGACCCGAGAGGGCGAACGTCAGCGCGACGATCCGCAGATACTCGTTGCCGACCGCGATCACGCCCGGATCGTTCGAGAAGATGCCGATGAGCGCCGCCGGCGCGATCTCGCAGAGCACCGCCATCAGCAGCATCCAGCCGACGGCCATCAGGCTCGCGTCCTTGAAGACGGTTTTCACGCGCTCGCCGAGCCGCGCGCCGACGTTCTGACCAGCCACTGGCGCCACCGAGAATCCAAGCGCGACGACCGGCATGAACAGCGCCTGCACCACGCGCATGCCGATCACGAAACCGGCTTGCGCCTCGGCGCCGAACGGGCGCGCCAGCGCCGAGACGAGCATCAGGTAGACGCCCATCATCAGGAACTCGGCGCCGGCGGGCAGTCCGATCTTCAGCATCGCCCCCCACAGTTCGAACCGCGGCGACAGATCGGGACGGTGGAAACGCAGATAGCCCTCTCGTCCGAAGAAGTACGTCGAGAGCCACACCGTGCCGACGACCACGGCGATGAACGTGGCGAGCGCGGCGCCGGCCACACCCAGGCGCGGCAGGCCGAACGGGCCGAAGATCAGCAGCGGGGCGAGCGCGATATTGATGATGATCGTCGAGGTCTGCACGATCATCCCGGGCTTGAAATTGCCCACGCCGCGCAGCGCCGCCGCCATCCCCGCCATCGGAAACTGCAGCGCCATCGCCGGCAGGTAGTAGAGCAGATAGTCGCCGGCGGCCTGCGCCGTGGCGGCATCGGCGGCGAGGCTTTGTGTGTAGGCGATGCGCGTCGCCATCGACACGACGAGGAACAGCAGGCCCGCGACCATCGCCAGCAGCTGCGACTGGTTGAACACCAGCAGGGCCCGCGGCTCGTCTTTCCGGCCGACCGCGTGCGAGACCAGCGTGGTCGTGCCGACGGCGAGCATCTGCGTTACCGCGAGCACGACGAACGTGAGGTTGCCGGCCACGCCAACGCCGGCGACGGCCTCCTTGCCCAGGTAGCCGACGCAGAAGAGGTCCACCAGGAAGTAGAGCGTCTGGAAAACCATCGTCACCAGCATGAAGCTGGCGGTCGCGAGCAGGTGTTTCGAGATGGAACCGGTCGTCAGGTCCTGCATCCCGCAGAGCGTACCCCATTCGGGGAAGCGCTCCTAGGGATTGGCCAGTGACCACCCATGCGCGATCACCGGCGGCGTCGCGCGCGAACGACCGCCAGGACGCCGGTCCCCAGCAGGACGGCAATCGCCGGCTCCGGCACCGGTGCCGGATCGTCACCGAACACTGTCCACTTCACGTCGAAGTCGATCCGGATTCCGTTGAGGCCATCCTCCCGGGTGGGCGTGATCGCGTTGGACAGGATTTCGAGCCGGACGAAGTCGATGGTGTGTCCGACGAAGTCCATGTTGCCGGGGAAGACGAGGGACTCGAGCTGAATCTGCCCGCCGCCTGCCAGGAACGACCCGGCGGAGTACAGCGTGATCCCGGTCAAGAACCCCTCGTCGATCCCATTGGTGAGATGGGCCACCAGGCCGGCGAACTGCGGATCGTTCCCCGAGTTGAAGTCGAATGTGCCGGTCGTACCGAGGGCGAGGACGACGTCGCAGCCGGCGCAATCAAGTGGAGCGGCCCCGTAGCTCAAGTCGAAGGCCATGCCGTCGGGCGTGTTGACGTTCGATGCGTATCCAAAAAAAGAAGCCCAGGAGGCTGATCCAAGTGCGATCGGTGCGGCCTGCGACGGTCGGGCCCATGCGGTGAGTGCGACAGCGATGATCGCGATCCCGGCGAGGCGTGAGTTCCGCATCGGTTCCCCCTGTGGACACGAGGGTTTGGGGCGCGCGCGGCCCGCTCTGGCGCTGCGAAAGGGGGCCAGCATATCCCGGGAGCCGGCCGCTGTCATGTGCCTGTCGGTCCGCGTTTTGGGGGGTGGACCGGCGGGGGCAGGACGCCTAAACTACCAGCGATCTGTGGTGGACCAGGGTCGTCACACCCGTCGGCAGCTGCTGAAGGCTGCGCTGGGCGGTGCTGCGGGCATCGCGCTGGGCGCGCCTGTACGGCTGCTGGCCGCAGGACAGGCGCTGGCCGTCCCCACCACCGTCCAGCTGGCCGACGATCTCTTCATCGTCACGGCCGGAGGGATCAACGTGCTGGCCCGCACCGGAGCGGGTGGTGTGGTGCTGGTGGATGGCGGTTCCGCGGCCAGCTCCGCTGCGGTTCTGAAGGCGGTCGCCGGTCTTCCAGGCGCCAGCCCCGTCCGAACGCTGTTCAACACGCACTGGCATCCCGAGCAGACCGGATCCAATCAGACGCTCGCCGCGGCCGGCGCGCAGATCGTCGCGCACGAGAACACGCGGCTGTGGCTGTCCACTGACGTCAAGTGGCCGTGGAACGGGCAGACGTTCAGACGGCTGCCGAAGGCGGCGCAGCCGAACAAGACCTTCTATACCAGCGGGACGCTGGAGCCGGGCATCAAGTACGGGTACATGCCCGATTGCGCGCACACCGACGGCGACCTCTATGTCTCCTTCGAGCGGCAGAACGTGCTGGCCGTGGGCGATGTGGTCTCGGGCCAGGGCTGGCCGACCGTCGATTACATCACCGGTGGGTGGATCGGCGGCACGGTCGGCGGCGTCCAGCGTCTTCTGGCGGTCGCCAACGAGCAGACCCGCATCGTGCCCGCGCACGGCCCCGTGCTGACGTTGGCCGACTTGAAAGCGCAGGCCGGGATGTACGCCACGATCTACGAGCGGCTCTCGACGCTCCTCAACCGCGGCCGCAGCCCGAGCGAGGCGGTTGCCGCCAAACCGACCAAGGAATTCGATGCGCAGATGGGGAATCCGGACGAGTTCGTGCGCCGCGCCTTCGAAAGCCTCTGGGCGTATCTCTCGCCGGATGCGTAACGTGATGCGAACGCCATTCCTCCTCGTGACGGCGATTGTCGGGGCCGCCTGGATTGTGTCCGTGAGCGCGCAGACCAACGTACGTAGAGGCGAACCTTCAGCCCCGGTTCGTAGAGGCGAACCTTTAGGTTCGCCTGCACCCGCCCCGGATGCACAAGCGCAGCTCGCGAGGGTGAAGCAGTACTGCGCCACCTGCCACAACGACCGCGTGAAGACGGGCGGCGTCAGCTTCGACGGCTTGACGGTCGAGAGCATCGGCCAGCAGGCCGACGTGTTCGAGAAGGCCGTGCGCAAGGTGCGCGGGCGCGTCATGCCGCCGCCGAATGCGCGTCAGCCCGGCGGCCAGGCGGCAGACGCGCTGGTGGCGTGGCTCGAGCAGACCCTCGACAAGGCGGAGGGGCCGGCTCACGTGCCCGACAAGGTCGTCCTGCACCGGCTCAATCGCAAGGAGTACCGCAACGCCGTCCGTGATCTGCTGGCCGTGGACTTCGACGCCACCGAGGTGCTGCCGGTGGACGATGTGGCCGAAGGCTTCGACAACATCGCCATCGCGCTGCAGGTGTCGCCCTCGTTCATCGAGCAGTACATCATCGCGGCGCGCGCCGTGGCGGTAAAGGCGATGGGCCGGCCCGATGCGCGGCCCGGCGGCTGGACGTTCCGCGCCGGCTCGGGAACCCAGCTCACGCACGTGCCCGGCCTGCCGCTCGGGACGCGCGGCGGCATCCTGGCCGACGTCGAGCTCCCGTCCGACGGCGAGTATGTGGTGGACGTCGCCGACATGGCCACGCACATCTGGGGCAACGGGATGGAGTTCGAAAACCCCCTGGTGGTGCTCCTCGACAATAAGGTCGTCTACGAAACGGTGATCGGCGGCGAAGAGGACATGAAGGCGTACGACCAGGTGCAGAACGGCGCCCTGGACCGCGTGAACGCGCGCCTGAAGAACATCCGCTTCAAGGCGACGGCGGGGCCTCACAAGATCGGCGTGACGTTCCGGCGCCGCACGTTTGCCGAGTCCGACGATCAGATCCAGATGTTCTCGAAGGGGGGCGGGCAGGACCGGCTGTATCGCGTGCAGTCGTTCCAGGTGCGCGGCCCCTTCAACGCGAACGGGCTGAGCGCTACCCCGAGTCGCGACCGTATCTTCGTCTGCAGACCGGCGACGGGCGCCACGCCGGCGGCGCAGGCGGCGTGCGCCAGGCGGATCATCGGGACGCTCGCGCGGCGCGCGTACCGGCGTCCGGTGACGCCCGAAGACGTGGACGAGCTCTTCGCTTACTACCAGGACGGCGCGAAGGACGGCTTCGAGCCCGGCATTCGCGGCGCGGTGACCGGCGTGCTCGCGAGCCCCTTCTTCCTGTATCGCGGGGAGCACGTGCCGAAGGGGCTCCGCCCCGGCGGCACCTACACGATTAGCGATGTCGAGCTGGCGTCAAGCCTGTCGTTCTTCTTGTGGAACACGATTCCCGACGACGAGCTGCTCCAGCTGGCGATCGACGGGCGGTTGAAGCAGCCCGGCGTGCTCGAGCGGCAGGTGACGAGGATGTTGGCCGACCCGCGGTCGATCACGCTGGCCGGCAATTTCGTCCACCAGTGGCTCGACATGAAGCGGCTCGACGAGATCGTGCCCGACTCCACCGTCTTCCCCTACGCCTCCGGTCGCTCGGATCCGCGCGACGATTTCCGCACCGAGCTCACGCTCTTTGCCGACAGCCTGTTCAAGGAAGACCGCAGCGTCGTGGATCTGCTGAGCGCGAAGCACACGTTCCTCAACGAACGCGTGGCGCTGCACTACGGCATCACCGACGTGAAGGGCGATCGCTTCCGCCGGGTGGAGCTGGAGCAGTCGGCGCGATGGGGGCTGCTGGGGAAGGGTGCCGTGCTGATGGCCGCCGCCTATCCGAACCGCACGTCGCCGGTGCTGCGGGGCGCGTTCATCCTGAAGCACATCCAGGGCGTGCCGCCCGCGTCGCCGCCGCCGAACGTGCCGACGCTCGACGAAAAGGACATCGGCACCACGAAGGCGCTCACCGTCCGCCAGATGATGGCCAAGCACCGCTCCAACCCGACGTGCGCGTCGTGCCACGCGGTGATGGATCCCCTCGGGCTGGCGCTCGAGAACTTCGACGCCACCGGCATGTGGCGCGATCGCGACCGCTATGCCGGCGCGGTCATCGACTCCAGCGGCGAGCTGCCCGACGGCACGCCGATCAAGGGGCCGGACGACCTGCGCCAGGCGCTGCTGCGCAAGCCGGAGCAGTTCGTGCAGACCTTCGTGGAAGGCTTGCTGACCTACGCCACCGGGCGCAAACTGGAGGCCTACGACATGCCGGCGGTGCGCCGCATCGTGCACGGGGCGGCGGGCGGCGGCTACAAGTTCTCGACGCTCGTGCAGGCGGTCGTGAAGAGCGACCAGTTCCTGATGCGGCGGGTGCCGCAGCCGGCGGCGACCCAGACGGCTCGTAGGGGCGGCCTTTAGGCCGCCCGTTAGGGGCGTACGTAGAGGCGGACCTTGTGGGTCCGCCTGGGAGACAAATAGTAGAGGCGAACCTTTAGGTTCGCCTGGAGACCATCATGTATCTCTCTCGGAAGCACATCTCGCGGCGTACGGTGCTCAAGGGCGTGGGCGCGTCGATTGCGCTGCCGGTCCTCGACGCGATGAGTCCCGCGTCCACCGCCTGGGCGCAGACGGCGGCCGCCGCCTCACCGAAGCGGTTTGCCTTCGTCGGCTTCCCGCACGGCGCCGTCATGGACCGCTGGTCGCCGCCGCAGACCGGGAAGGGCTTCGAGATGTCGCCCATCCTGTCGCCGCTCGAACCGCTGCGCGAGCACCTGACGATCGTCTCGGGGCTGCGCAACAAGCCGGGTGAGACGCCGGAGCCGCACGGCTACATCGAGATGACGTGGCTCACCTGCGTGAAGCCGTGGGATCACGGCGTGGCCGGGCCCGACTCGGGCGTCAGCGCCGATCAACTCGCCGCGCGCCACATCGGGCAGGACACGCGGCTGCCGTCGCTCGAGCTGACGACGGCGCTCGGCGGCGCACGCGTGGCGTGGCGCACGCCGACGCAGTCGCTGCCGCAGGAGGGCAACCCGCGGGCGGTGTTCCAGAAGCTGTTCGGACAGGGTGATACCGAGCAGGAGCGCTCCGCGATCCTGCACGAGACAGGCAGCATTCTCGATCGCGTGAAGGGGCAGGCGGCGCGGCTGCAGGCCGGCCTCGGCGTTCAGGACCGTGTGGTCGTGAGCGACTACCTCGACTCGGTGCGCGAAATCGAGCGTCGCGTGCAGATGGCGGAGAAGGCGGACATGTCGCGGCTGGACATCCCCGACGCGCCCGTCGGCGTGCCGAACGAGATCACCGATCACTTCAAGCTGATGTTCGATCTGATGGCGCTGGCGTTCCAGGCCGACATCACGCGCGTCATCACGTTCTCGATGGACCGCGAAGCGAGCATGCGGACCTACACCAACCTGAACATCGCCGAGGCGTTCCACCCGCTGTCGCACCATGGCAACGCGGCGGAGAAGCTGAACAAGCTGGTGCAGATCCAGACCTACCACACGGACGTCTTCGCGAAGTTCGTCGATCGGTTGGCCAAGAGCAAGGAAGGCACCGGTACCGTGCTGGATCACTCGACGATTCTCTTCGGCAGCAACATGAGCAACAGCGACCGGCACAACAACGACCCGCTGCCGGCGGCCATCCTCGGGCACGCCAACGGCAAGATCAAAGGTGGCCAGCATCTGAAGTATCCGCAGGACTCCCGCTTCTCCGATCTGCTCGTCACGCTGTTCGACCGCAACAACATCCCGGTGGAGAAGCTGGGCGACAGCGGCGGCATCCTGTCGGAGGTCTAACGTGCGCACAGTCGTAGGGGCCACCTTCAGGTGGCCCGTCCTCCCCGCCATCCTTCTTTCGGTTGCCGTCGCGTCGGCGGCCGGCCAGGCCGACACGGTGCTGGCCGCGGCCGAACGCGGCGATCGCGCGGCGGCGCTCCGGCTCCTCGCCAAAGGCGCCAACCCCAACGCGCCCGGGCACGACGGCACCACGGCCGTCATGTATGCGGCGGCCAACGACGACCTCGAGCTGGTGCGCGCGCTGATTGCCGCCAAAGCGGACGTCACGCGGAAGAACCAGTTCGGCACCAGCGCGATGACCGAGGCGGCCATCATCGGCTCCGAGAAGGTGATCGACGCCCTGCTCAAAGCCGGCGCGGACGTCAACACGCGCAACCCGGAAGGGGAGACGCCGCTGATGGCGGTGGCGCGCAGCGGCAGGGTCGAGGCCGCCAAGCGTCTGCTCGAAGCCGGTGCCGACGTGAACGCGACGGAAGCGTTCGGCGGCCAGTCGGCGCTGATGTGGGCGGCGGCGCAGGGCCAGGCCGAGATGGTGAAGCTGCTCGCGTCGAAGGGCGCGGACCTCAACGCCCACGGCGTTGTCCGCCAGTGGGAGCGCAAGGTCATCACCGAGCCGCGGCCCAAGGACATGAACAAGGGCGGCTTCACGCCGCTCCTCTATGCCGCCCGCGAAGGGTGCGCCGACTGCATCCGGCATCTGGTCGCCGCCGGCGCCGATCTCGACCTCGAGGATCCCGAGCGCATCACGCCGCTGGTCATGGCGATCATGAACCTCCACTTCGAGGCGGCCGCGGAGTTGATTCGCGGCGGTGCGGACGTGGACAAGTGGGACCTCTACGGCCGGTCGCCGATCTACATGGCGGCCGACGTCAGCACGCTGCCCGTGAAGGGCAACGGCGCGATGGCGGTGATTCCGAGCGAGGACTCGATCTCGGCGCTCGACATCGGCAAGATGCTGCTCGAGAAGGGCGCCAACCCGAACCTCCAGTTGAAGCGGCGCCCGCCCTATCGCGACGTGCCCCAGGACCGCGGCGGCGACGCCATCCTGGCGCAGGGAGCCACACCGCTCCTGCGGGCCGCGCGCGCCGGCGACGCGCCGTTCGTCAAGCTGCTGCTCGAGCACAAGGCGCTCGTGGACCTGCCCAGCAAGGAAGGCGTGACACCGCTCATGGCGGCGGCCGGAGTGGACTTCGGCACCCGCGTGACCCGCGGACGGAACCGGACGAACGAGGGCGTGCTGGCCACGATGCAGCTGCTGCTCGACGCCGGCGCCGACATCAACGCGCGGATGGTGACCGATCGGCGGAGCGCGGTGCCCGACGCCGCATCGCAGGCGGCGTCGTACAACCTCACGATACGTGCACGACCGAGCCAGGTGCCGGGCGCCACGGCCGTGCCGGACCAGACGGCAGTCATGGGGGCGGCGCAGCGCGGCTACACGCCGATCGTGAAGTTCCTGGCGGAGCACGGGGCCGATCTGCAGGCGAAGGATGCCGCGGGGCGGACCCCTCTGGCTCTCGCGAAGGGTGTCGGCGTGCCCGGCGTGCGCCAGGCGGCGGGCGAGCCGTTCCCCGAGACGGTGGCGCTGATCGAGAAACTGGTCGCGAAACAGTAAGGCGGACCTGACCGCCTCTACGCCGCGCTGCGTGCGGCGCGCATCTTGCGCACCGCCGCCTGCTCGATCTGGCGGACGCGTTCGCGCGTCACCGACAGGCGGCGGCCGATCTCCTCCAAGGTCATCTCGCGCTCGGTCCCCAGGCCGTAGCGGAGCCGCAGCACCGCGCGCTCCCGCTCGCTGAGGGGCGCCATCGCCCGCTCCACCTCTTCGGCCATCTGGCCGCGAATCGCCTCCTCTTCCGGCGATGGCGCGTTCACGTCCCGCAGCACCGTGCGGAGCGTGCTTTCATCGTCCTCGCCGATGGGCGAGTCGAGCGAGGTGGGGACCCGCGCCGCGTCGAGCAGCATCTGCAGCTTGTCCACCGCCATGCCGAGCCGGACCGCGAGCTCCTCAGGGCGCGGGTCGCGCCCGAGCCGCGCCGCCAGGTCCCGGCGCGCGCCGGTCACCTTGTTGAGCGCCTCGATGGCGTGCACGGGCAGGCGGATCGTCCGCCCGTAGTCGGCGACGGCGCGTCCGACCGACTGGCGGATCCACCAGGTGGCGTAGGTGGAGAACTTGAAGCCGCGCTGGTGCTGGAAGCGGTCCACGGCCTTCATCAGCCCGATGTTGCCTTCCTGGATCAGGTCGAGCAGCGTGAGGCCGCGGCCGAGGTATCGCTTGGCGATCGATACCACGAGGCGCAGGTTCGGCTCGATCAGCTGGCGCTTGGCTTCGTTCACCTCGTCTTCGCGGGCCAGCACGCGCGCCAGCCGCTTCCGGAACTCGCGCTTCGGCAACCCGGCCTGCGCCTCGTCGAGACCACGCAGTTCCCCGACGATGGTGTCCAGCACGGCCGGCCGGATGGGCAGGGCGCGAAGCACCGCGCCGGCCTTGTCGAAGGCGCCGGCGCGTTGGTGCCGCCGCACGCGGGCGAAGGCCGCGAGCACCGGCTCGATCTTCTCGGGCTTCAGCTCCCCTCCGTCGGGCAGGAGAATGAGCTCGACGGCCGGCGTCGTGCCGCTCGTGACGCCGTCAGCGAGCGTCACCAGCGTCTGCAGCGCGGTCGGAATCGTGGCGATTTCCGCCAGCAGATCGGCGCGTGCGGCTTCGATGCGAGCGCCGATGGTCTGCTCGTCGCGCGCCGTGAGCAGCTTGCGCCGCGCGATGTGCGTGAGGTACGTGCGGACGAGATCGGCGTCCGCGGCCTCGTCAGACGCCGCGTTGGCGGCCTCGTCAGGCGCCGCGCTGGCGGCCTCGGGCGCCGGGCGCTCGTACTCCTCGTCGGACTCGTCCATCGCCTGGTCGTCGAAGGCCTCAGGCTCCTCGTCGTGCAGCAGCTGCTCGGGCGCCTGCGGGACCCCCACACCGGGCGCATCAGTTTCGCCGTCCGCGCCGCCCACCGGCAGCAGGCCGAAGTCGCGCGCGCGCGACCGCCAGTCCAGGATCCGGGCATTCCGATCCGGGTCGTCCCAATCGATGAGCGAGCTAGCTCGGGCGCTCCGCGATGCCATAGGTCAATAGCCCCCTGGTGTTTACAGCTGCAAGGGATACGCCGCGGACGCTTGCGCTTCCGCTTGAGTTCCATGACACTGATGCCGCCGTCGCCCGCCGGAGGCGGGCAATTAGGCACTGCCTGCGAGGCGCAGCCTTGTGATGTCGAGGCGGAGCCTCGCAGTTTTCAGGGGAGGTCAGGCGTGAGGAGTTGGGGAGCCACTGTTGCTGTTGTGATTGCCGTTGTGCTGGCGCTGTCGTCCGGGATCGGGGCGCAGTGGCCATCGTATCCCACGCCGGGCGTGCCGCGGGCCGCCGACGGCAAGCCCATCCTCGACGGCCCCGCGCCGCGCACGCCCGACGGGAAAGTGGACTTCTCGGGTATCTGGAATCTCTCGTTTGGCGGCGGTGGCGGGGCCGGACGGGGCCGCGGAGCCGGAGCGCCGCCGACCACGCCGCCTCCCGTGGATCCCGACGCGATTCCGATTTCGCAGTTCTTCGAAGTGGCCGGGCGCGGCTACCCGCTGCCGCTCCAGCCGTGGGCCGCGGAGCTGAAGAAGAAGCGGATGGCCGACAACAGCAAAGACAACCCCGACGTGTGGTGCCTGCCGATCGGCCTGATGCAGTATCACAACCACCCGCAGCCGCGGCAGATCGTGGAGACGAAGAACCTGATGCTCATCACCTACGAGTCGAACTACGGGCTGCGCTACGTCTACATGGACGGGCGGCCGGCGCCGAACAACGACCCGACGCCGTGGTGGTTCGGCTACTCGCGCGGCTGGTACGAGGGGAACGACACGCTGGTGGTGGAGACGACGAACTTCCTGGGTGACGAACGCGCCGGCTGGCTCGACGTCAACGGCAACCCCTACACCGACGCGCTCAAGATGACCGAGCGCTTCCGGCGGCCCAACTTCGGGTCGCTCCAGATCGACATCACGATCGACGACGCCAAGGCCTACACCAAGCCGTTCACGGTGCGCGTCAACCATCGCCTGCTGGTGGACTCGGAGATGATCGAGTTCATCTGCAACGAGAACGAGCGCTCGACCGAGCACCTCAAGAGGAACTAGCCGGCTTGACGCACGCGAACGTGAGGTAGAGCGAACCGCCGCTCGTCAGCGCACGATAGTTGGACCAGGGTGCGATGTCGAGCGGCAAGTAGATGCTCGCGACCATGGGGATGCTCTGCGCTGGATGCGCGGGCTTTCCTCCAAGCGACGCGACCCACGCGACGAACTGATCGCCGCCGTGCGCTTCGAGACAGCTCACCACGTTCGCCGTGACGTCGATCTGGCGCTCCACCTTGAAGTGCCGGTGGAGAAGCTCGAAATACCTGACGATCCGCGCTTTCTCGTAGATGATGTCGGTGAGGCAGAACACGCCTCCCGGACGAAGCACCCGGCGTACCTCGGCAACGAACCCGTCCAGGTCCGAATAGCAATGCGACGACTCGACGTTCAGGACCACGTCGGCCGACGCATCGGGAAGCGGAAGCGCGCACGCGTTGCCGTAGATGAACTGTACGTGCGAGTGGATTGCACCGCACATCTCGACCTGCTTGCGCGAGCCGTCGATCGCGATGTACGAGCGCGGCTTGTGGTGACGCACGAGGGCCGCAGCACCGCCCCCCCGTCCCGATCCGACCTCGACGACGTCACGGCCGTGGAGCCGAACCGCTCCGAGCGCTTGGGTGTAGAGGTTGAGGTTGCACTGGAACCGCCCGAGGTCGCCGGTCAGTTCAATGGTTCCGGTGGCCTCGTCCGGTGAGGGATGGTATCCGAGGTTGAGGAAGGGCAGGCGCCGGATCGCTTCCTCCGATACGGCGAACTCGTAGATTGCCCGGGTCAGGAGGTTCGTCGCGTCGGGGGGCTCGTCGAAGTAGCGGCACGTCTCCGCGTGAATCCGAGCGATCTCCTCGGGGGAATACGTCCGTTGCCCCGCACCGAGCCGACCGGCAATCGCCCTCCAGCTGTCGGCAGTCTTGGGCCGGAACTGATCGGAGATCTCGAAGAAGGCGTTCCAGTCGTCGGGGTGCACGCTGCTCAAAATACGTTCGAGATCGCCAGCGTCCTGCATCCTGTCCCTCGAACTGAGAGTAGCGTGGATTCAGTTCGAGAGCTACTTCGGTACGCGGACTCGCGCCGCTTCCTCCACCGCTTCGAACAGCAGCGTGCGGTCGATGGGTTTCGATAGATAGCCGTCCATGCCGGCCGCGAGGCACTGCTCGCGGTCGCTGGCCATCGCCCGCGCAGTCATGGCGAT
>DASYRM010000163.1:0-5965 GCA_036004405.1 Vicinamibacterales bacterium | reverse complement strand
ACCTGCAGGGTAGCCAGCGGCCCCTCGAGCGAGCTCGCGACCGGCGGCGTGAAGATGGGGCCCATCTTGTAGCGCTTGACCACCTCGAGCGCTTCGGCCTTGAGCGCCGGCGTCAGGTCCTGCAGGTCGTTCTCGCCAAGGCCCTGGCGATCGAACGGCGACGGCCTGGTCGGAAACGGCTGCGTCGGGCTCGAGCGTTCCTTCGGCACGTCCGACCGCGGCACCGGGCGCTCTTCGATCGGCCAGATCGGCTCGCCGGTCTCGCGATTGAAGACGAACAGCATGGCCTGCTTCGTCGGCTGCGCGAGAGCTTTGACCACCCGTCCACCGACCCGCATGTCGAAGAGGATCGGCGCGCACGGCAGGTCCCAATCCCACACGTCGTGGTGCACGGTCTGGTAGTGCCACTTGCGGCGTCCGGTCTTGACGTCCAGCGCCAGGAGGGTGTCGGCAAAGAGGCTATCGCCCGGGCGGTTCCCGCCGTAATAGTCGCCGGTCGGCATCTCGGTCGGCACATACACCAGACCGAGCTCCGGGTCCGCGCTCATCTGTGCCCACGCGCCGGTGTTGCCGTTGTACTCGGCGGACCCTTCGAGCCAGGTGTCGTAGCCGAACTCTCCGCGTCGGGGAATGGTGTGGAAGATCCACAGCCGCTTGCCCGTGCGCACGTCGTAGCCGCGCACCGAGCCTTTGGCGTTGCGCATCGTGCGCGGCGCGGATCCCGGCCGGTGGGCGGTGCCGACGACGATCACGTCGCCGACGACCAGCGGCGTGGCGTTGAGCCCGAGTTCCGCGGTGTCGAGGTCCACCTCCTGATCGGCCTCGAGCTTCAGATCGACGGCGCCGTTGCGGCCGAACGTGGGAATCGGCGCGCCGGTCGTGGCGTCGAGCGCCTTCATCCGATAACCCGGCGTCACATAGATGATGCGGCGATCGGTTCCGTTCGGGCCGGCCCAGTAGGCCACGCCACGGCCCGCGCCCTGACGCGGCGCGTTCGTGCCGCGGACGCCTTCGTCCTCGCTGTGCATCCACCGCATCTCGCCGGTCGCCCCGTCGAGCGCCACCACCGCGCGCCGCATGCCGGCCGTCGTGTAGAGCATGCCGTCTACGAACAGCGGCGTGGCGGAATACAGCGGGTCGGGGCGCGGCCCCAGGAAATCGGTCTTCAACCGCCAGGCGATTTCGAGCTGGTTGAAGTTGTCCCCGGTGATCTGATCCAGCGGCGAGTAGCGCTGGCTCGACAGGTTGCCGCCATAGGTCGGCCAGTTGATGCGCGGCGCGGGGGGACCTCCCGCCTGCCCGGTGGCAACGGTCGCACCGAGGCTGAACACGAACGCGGCGATCGCGACGACGGCGAGCGCGCTCCCGGCGACTCTCAGGACCCTCACGCCTTCTCCTATGGTGTGCGTTCGAACGTGATGTCGCCCAGCTGCGCGCGATCCGGCGGCAAGGCCGTGGGCCCGCTCGGCATCTCCGACGAGCGCAGGAGAAACGCCATCACCGCCACGGCATCGGCAGGCGACAGCGACTTCGGCTCGGTGGGAGGCATCTCGTCGATGCGATCGAACAGCCGGCGCAGATTCCTGCCGCGCCACGCCTCGAGAAACGGCCCGCCGGCCAGCGCGGGGGCGCGCTCGATGCCGCCCAGATCGTCACCGTGGCACGACGAGCACCTGGCGTAATAGACCTTCTCCCCGGCCGTCGCCTGATCGTCCGTGTATACCCCGGACCACACGGACCGTGACGCCGCGTCGGCCAGTGCCGCGCATCCGAGGACGACCATCGTCGCGCAGGCCGAACGACGCAGCCAACGCCCGCGGATCCGCTCAGCGCCCGCGGCCACCACGTCCCGGTGCCGGTGCAGTCGTGCCAGGGGCCTGGCTGCCCGGCAACCCGATGACCGGCTCGGCGTCCGGCTCCGGCGCGCCGTCCCCGCGCCCGCGGCCGGCCGGCGCCGCACCGCGGCCGGCGCCGGCGCCGCGCGCCGGCGGCACCCATCCGTCGCGCGCGGGTCCGTTCTGCACCATGCGGGTGTCGGCGCTGAGCACGTACCCATTCAAGTACTGGGCACCGGCATTGCCGAAGTACTTGCCGTACTTGAGCGCGGCGTCGTGGACCTTCACCAGCGCGTCCTGGTAGCGCGGATCGTTCTGTGACCAGCCGGAGAAGCTCGAGAGATCGTTGTTGCCCAGGATCACCACGTCCACGCCGTGCGTCGCGGCGATCTCCTCGGCGTTGGCCACACCTTCGAGCGTTTCAATCATGACGGTGACGAGCATGTTGTCGTTCACCGTCGCGCGGTAGTTCACCCCCGGCCACACCTGGCCGAACGACCCGCCGCCGGAGCTCCGGCGGCCGAACGGCGGGTAGCGCGAGAAGCGCGCGGCGTCGCGCGCCTCGAGGGCGTCGTCCACCGTGGGCACGATGATGCCGATGGCGCCAAGGTCGGTCGCTTTCTGGATGCTCGATTCCAGGGCGTCCGGCATGCGGATCATCGGCGCAGCCCCCACGCCGACACATGACAGGATCATCCGCCGCACCTCATCCCATGACATGGTGCTGTGCTGCATCTCGAACCAGATGTAGTCGAAATGCTTGCCCACCTCGCAGTACAGATCCGGGTTGTAGGTGGAGATCGTGTAGCTCGTGATCTGCTTGTCCTGAAACAGCAGCTCTTTCGCCTTGTTGTAGAACGGGCGCGGCGTGGCCGGGTTGATCGAGGCCTTCACCTGCCAGCCCCAGCCGCGGGCATCGGCCGCGGCCGGCGTCAGCGTGCCCCCAATCAACTTGCCGCCGGATGCCGCGGCGGCGCTGCCGGCGCCGCGCCCCGCGGGCGGGCCCTGCGCCGCCTCGAGCACCAGCACGAAGCTGGCAGCCATGCAGGCGGCGGCCACACGATACAGCGCTCTCATGAAACGCCCTTCCTTTGAGCAGTTCTGCTGGTGGGATTGCTCATGCGAGTCGTCCCGGCGGACGACCCTGTCAGCCCGCGAGGGACGCGTTGATGGCCCGCGCCGCCGCGACCACTTCGGCCGCGGCGCGCGCGATCCCTTTCGAGCGCAAGCGCGCCACCGGCGACGAGATGCCGACCGACGCCACGATGTCCCCCTCCGGACCACGGATGGGCGCCGCCACGCACGTCACCTCCGCCAGGTACTCCCCGTCGTCGAGCGCGAACCCGTCGGTGCGGACCCGTTCGCAGGTGCGCGCCAGTTTGGTGAGCGAGGTGATCGTGTTGCGGGTATAGGCGTGCATCGGCGCCCGGCCGAACAGCTCCTTGAGCTCGGCGAGATCGGCGTCGGCGAGCAGCGCCTTGCCGTGCGCCGTGCAATGGAGCGGTGCGAACTCGCCGGTCTGCCCGGCGACCGAGACGACGTGGCCGGTGGGCGTGTGATGGTCGATGAAGAACGCCTGGCCGCCCTCCCGCACCGCGTAGTGCGACGTCTCTCCGATCTTCGTCGCCAGGTCTCGCAGGTGTTGATGGAAGAACGCACCCAGGACGCTGCGCCCGTACTTCCTCGACAACCGCCAGGCGCTCGGGCCCAGGATGTAGTCCTTGCTTCCCTGCGGATTGGCCAGAAACCGGCGCTGACGCAGCGTGTTCGCCAGCCGGAACACGCTGCTGCGATCGATGCCGATGAGTTCGGTGAGGTGCTTCAGCGGCACCGGGTCGGACGACGCCGCGACGGCCTCGAGGATGGCCAGACCGCGGTCCAGACTCTGGATAGGTGGCGTGTCGTATGTCGATTTCCCGTTCATCGAGAGAACCAGCGGCGTGCACAGAATACCACTCCACCCCCGCCTGTCGACCCGGGCTCGGCGGCGCCCCGCGCGTCGGCGAGCGCGCCGATTGCACGCCGGGGCTCTTGCGTGCAACACTTGTTGCGCATTGCGCACCAACCGTTGATGGCGAGCATGCTAGCAACCGAACCCCGACGAGTCAAGGCGCCCCCCGAGGGCGCACGCCACGACATGCCGGAATTCACCTTCGGACCGTATTCGCTCAACACCGAGGTGTCGAGGCTGACGCGGGACGGCGCGGAAGTACGGCTGCGCCCGCGCGCCTTTCATGCGCTGCGGGTGCTGCTCTCCCACGTCGGCGGGGTCGTCGACTACGACACGATCATCGCCGAGGGATGGGACGGTGTGCACGTCTCCCGACACACCGTGGACGTCACCCTGGCCGAAGTGCGGTGCCGGCTTGGCGAGTACGGACGCTGGATCGAGCATCGCGGGAAGTACGGGTACGCGCTGCAGGTGCCGCTGTCGGACGAGCTCGTGCGACAGGGCTGGCACTTCTGGAGCCAGCGCACCCGCGCCGGCTGCGAGCGTGCCATCGAATGCTTCGCCCGGGTCACCGCCGACTGCTCGTCCAACTTCCGCGCGTTCGAAGGGCTGTCGGCGTCGTATCTGGCGCTGGCGGTGTTCGGGATGCGCTGTCCGCTCACGATGTACTCGCGCTTTCTCGAGGCCCACACGCGCGCCGTCGCGCTGACGGGACTGCGGCCCGAACTGCGCTGCGACCGCGCCTTCGGCCTGCACGTGTTCGAGCACCGCCCGTGCGAAGCGGAGGCCGAGTTCTCGCGCGTGCTGGCGCAGAAGCCGACGCTGCCCTCCGCCTATGTGCGGCTGGCCCTGCTCTACGGCGGGACCGGCCGGTTCGACGAAGCAATGGACACCATCGCGCGTGGTACGCGCGTCGACCCGCTGCTCGGGACGCTCGCGGCCACGGAAGTGCTGATGCACAACTGGCGGCGCGACTTCGAGACCGCCGTTCTCGTGGGCCGTCGCAGCGTGGAACTGCATCCGCACCTGCAGACGGTGCGCGTGAACTACGCACAGGCGCTGCAGTTCGCCGGCCGCCTCGACGAGGCGCTCGCCCAGTACCAGATCGCCTCGATCATCGCTCCGGACGTCCCGTGGCTGCGCGCCGTCGAGGGTGCCTGCCTGGCTGCGATGGGGCGTCGCGACGACGCCCACGCGATGCTGGTCACCCTCGAAGCGCTCCGGCACTCGGAATACATCGACGCCTACCACATGGCCGTCTTTCGCAATGCCCTCGGGCGGCCGCGCGAGGCGCTCGCCGAGCTGGAGCGTGCGTACGCCGAGAACTCGGCCTGGCTCTATGCCGTCGACGTGGACCCCCTGTTCGACGCACTTCGCGCGGATTCCGGATTCCGCCGGCTGCTCCGCCGCCGCCGCGCTTCCTGACGCCGGCGGCTTTGACGGTTTTTGGCCCGAGCCTCGCCTCGACATCGCGTCGAGGCCCGCGATTTGCCGTTGTCGTGGCGCCGCTCCAGTGCTAATGTCCGCCCCGCTCTCGACGCGGAGAAATCGGCATTGCACTATACGCAACGGCAACAACGGCCTTGGCGCCGCGATCGCAGGACCGTCATCAGGAATACGCTGACCGCCGCGGCGGCGGGTGTGCTCGCGGCCGGCCGGTGGTCGCCGTTTGTCGACGAACCCGGCGTCGCCGCCCAGAGCGCTCCCGCCCTCAAAGACGTCGTGCCGAAGGGCTGGCTGATCGGAGTTGCCATCAACCAGAATCAGAGCGACGCGCGTGACGGCGTCGCCGTCGCGCTGATCACCCGCCAGTTCAACTCGATCAGCCCCGAAAACCTGCTGAAGTTCGAAAGCGTGCACCGGCAGCCCGACGGCTTCACATTCGACGCCCAGGACCGCTACGTGGCGTTCGGGCGCGACCGGGGCATGGCGGTGATCGGTCACACGCTCGTGTGGCACTCGCAGACGCCAGCCTGGGTGTGGGCCGCCACCGACGGCGGCCTCGCCGACCGCGCGACGATGCTCGACCGCATGCGCACGCACATCGCCACGGTGGTCGGCCGCTACAAGGGACGGATCCGCGGCTGGGACGTCGTGAACGAAGCGCTCAACGACGACGGCACCCTGCGCGATTCGCCGTGGCGCCGCGGCATCGGCGACGACTACATCGCCAAGGCGT
>DASYRM010000162.1:0-4346 GCA_036004405.1 Vicinamibacterales bacterium | reverse complement strand
ATCAGCCGCGGTGCGCCCTGCGCGCCGTCGGCTGCATGCGCTTGTTCGGCGTGTTCAACTCGCTGCGGGAACCAACCCGGCATCTCGCAGCACGGCGACCGAATTCGAACGTAGCGGCTCGGGGAACACGTGGAACAGCCTGGCGAGCGTTCCCGGTTCGAACCCAGGCAGGATGGCGGCCAGGCGGTTCACCTGGCGCTCGGCTTCCGCGATGTTGCCGCGCTTGCACTCGGCGACGATGAGAAAGGCGTAGCTCATTGGATAGCGTGGCGGGGCGCTCTCGATCGCCTTGTGCGCCCAGGCGACCGCCTCGTCGTACTGGCCGAGGCCGAGGCGCGCGATTACCACCGCCATCTGCGGCAGGTAATTCGTGGCATCGAGCGGGCTCAGACGCAGCGCGCGGGTAGCGTTCTCGATCGCCGGTTCGGGCTCACCGGACATGGCGAGCACCAGGGCCCGGTAGCCATATGCGCTCGCCGAGTTCGCGTTGAGCACTACCGCTTTATCCAGGGCGGCGCGCGCGGCGGCGACGTCCTGGTCGGTGACCAGCAGGATGAACCCGGCGTGGGCGAGCGCCGTGCTGTCGTCGCCGGCCACTTCCAGCGCGCGTCGGGCGTGGGCGACCGCCTTGAGCCGCATCTGTTCGCGCTCGGCCCCGCCGGCAGAGCGGAAGATCTGGCCATACGCCATCGCCATGAGGGCGTGGGCATAGGCGTAATCCGGAGAGAGGCGCAACGCCTCAGCGAGCGCCTGGACTGCCGTGGCGGCCTCGGCCGCGGAGTTGGCGATCAGCAGCGGCAGGGCGCGGAGCAGGTGATCGTAGGCGTCCAGGCTGGCCGGGGGCTTGCGCCGCGCGCGCTCGATCTCCGCCTGGCGCAACGTCGGCTGGAGCGCGCCAACCACGCTTTCGGTGATGCGGTCCTGGAGGTCGAACACGTCCTCGAGCGCGCCGTCGAAGCGGTCGGCCCATAGGTGGGCGCGGGTGGCGGCGTCGATGAGCTGGCCGGTGATCCGGACGCGGTTGCCCGCCTTGCGCACGCTGCCTTCGAGTACGTAGCGCACCCCCAGCTCGCGCGCCACCTGCTGGATGTCGACCGCGCGGCCCTTGTAGACGAAGCTCGAGTTGCGCGCGATCACGAACAGTTCCCTGAACCGCGACAGGGCGGTGATGATGTCCTCCACCATGCCGTCGGCGAGGTACTCCTGCTCCGGGTCGCCCGACATGTTGGTGAAGGGCAGCACCGCGATGCTGGGTCTTTCCGCCAAGGCAGGCGGGGCGTCAGGGACGGTGTCGGTCGGCCCAGCAACCGCAGAGGCGTCGTCACGGACATAATACGTCTTCACCGGATAGGGGATGTTCTTCACCGCCCTGTCGCCCTGGTCCTCGAAGTGCGCCGCCACCCTCCCTCGGGTGACCCCATGGACCGCGTCGGACACAGCGATGCCTCCCGGTTCGGCCAGTGCCTCCAGCCGCGCAGCCATATTCACCCCGGCACCGTATACCGTGCCGTCGGCCTTCTCGATGACGTCTCCCAGATGAACGCCGATGCGGAATCGCATCCGCTGGTCTTCGGGAACGCCGGCCGAATTTGCCGCGAGCTGCTTCTGCACCGCGAGCGCAGCGTTCACGGCCTCGGCCGCGGACTCGAACACGGCAAGTACCGAATCCCCCACCATGTCGACGACACGGCCCAGCCGACCTTCGATCTCGGATCTGAAGATGGCGCGTCCGGCGTCCAGCGATGCGACTGTCCGGCGCTCATTCGCCGTCATCAGTCGCGAGTAGCCGACGACATCCGCAGCCAGGATGGCGGCCAGGCGCTGCCTACCCTCGGAACTGCTCATCCGACTTCCAATCGCATCGCGTTAGTTCTTCCGGATAGCCTTCGTTTCCGCCTGCTCGGCCCCGGCGCTACCTTACTGTCCTTGAACCGTTCGCCTCAAGGCGCCGAACGCCTATTCGGCCGACCGGCCCAACACCGCCTCTCCTGCGGCCACGCAGCGTAGCACGGCTACAGCTCGCCAGCGGTCCTCGTTTGGCTCGGCGAGACGCGAACTTGCGGGCGTAGTGAGTGTGGTGCTCCGGGTTCGGCCGGTCGGCCTATTTCGATATCTTTCGCGAAGCCGGCGAGCCGCGGTCCGGTCATCGGCCGAACATCCGGTCGGCCGGGCTCTGGACGGCGCCGGGACCGCGGTTCAGCACGTGCGTGTAGATCATCGTGGTGCTGACGTCGTCGTGTCCGAGCAGTTCCTGCACCGTCCGGACGTCGTGGTGGTCCTCGAGCAAATGCGTCGCGAAAGAGTGGCGCAGCGTGTGGGGGCCGGCTCGCTTGGTGAGGCCCGCCGCGCGGACCGCATCCTTCACGGCGCGTTGCAGGACGGACTCGTGCAGGTGGTGCCGGCGGCGCTGGCGGGTGACGGGATCCACGTATATCCGCGTGGCCGGGAAGACCCAGTGCCAGCGCCAGTCGCGGCCCGCGTTCGGGTACTTGCGCGCGACCGCCGTCGGCAGTTCGACCCAGCCCGCGCCGTGGTCGAGGTCGCGTTGATGCTGGGCGCGGACACGCTCCTGATGGCGAGCGAGGTCGGCCTTGACGATGGCGGGCAGCATCGTGACTCGATCCTTGTCACCCTTGCCGCCTCGCACGGTGATCTGGTTCGTGGCGAAGTCGATGGCTTGGATCCTCAGGCGGCAACACTCGAGCAGCCGCAGCCCGGCACCGTAGAGCAGGTAGGCCATGAGCCGGGGGGCGCCCTCCAGCCGCTCGAGCACCGCGCGGACTTCCTCCCGGGTGAGGACGACCGGCAACCGCACGGGCCGCTTCGCGCGGACGAGGTCGTCGAGCCAGGGAACGTCCAGACCGAGCACCTCGCGATAGAGGAACAGCAGCGCGCTGAGGGCCTGATTCTGAGTGGACGCAGCGACCTTCGCCTCGACCGCGAGCCAAGTGAGGAAGCAGGTGATCTCCGCCGCCCCCATCTCGACCGGGTGCCGCTTGCCATGGAAGAAGATGTATCGCCGGATCCAGTGGACATAGGCCTCCTCCGTCCGCCGGCTGTAGTGGCGGGTGCGCAGCGCGTCGCGGACCCGGTCGAGGAGGCGGGGCCGGCGCGCAGGGCCGGCCTCACGGAGCAGGCAAGGGTGACCGGAGCATTCCCCGATTCTGGGGTACGACGGGGACGAGTAAAGACTGGTGGCGATCATGCGCCGGCCCCTAGGATCCAGCGTGGCCATCACCATAGCCTTGCTCCTGTGTAGCTGCAAGCGTGATATTGCACGCGCCGTGCAATCGCTTGTATCGGGCGAGATACACGCAGTCGCTCGCACGAATGGGCCGGCGGGTCAGAACGTCGGCGCTAAACCCGTGGGGAGCAACCAGCGGCGTCCGAGTCGAGCCGCGGCGGACGGCGATGCCGAGGATGCGAATTCTGCGAGAGCGCGCGGGCGAGACCAAGCACCGCGGCGCGCGGATCGTACGCCGGCGGTGCGGTCGGCGCTGCCGGCAGCCACCGGCTGGCAAAAACCAGTGTTACCCGACGGGGGCACCCCCTCCGATAATCACGCGCACCATTCCCGCGGGCCGTCGTCGGTGTAGCCGCACTGCTCGCAGGCGCTGAAGTAGTGCATGGCGGGCGGCATGGCGACGGCCAGACGCAGCGATAGCTCGTCGCCCACGTTGCGGATGTGGTGCACGGTGCCGCGGGGCACCCACACGATGTCGTCCTTGACGGCCTGGATCACCACCCCGCCCGTCAGCTCCCATTGGAGACGCCCGGCCAGCACCACCCACCACTCGTCGAACTCGCGGTGCCAGTGTGGGCGGTTGCCGCCTCCCGGCGGGCTGGCGATGAGCGTGACGAGCTGGCGCTCGTCGGCGATCAGTCGCCGGGACCACGGCGGCGGCCCCATCTGCCCGACGACGTCCGCGATCCGCGTGTGGAGCACGTTCGGCCAGCTGCCGCTGGCCGTGGTGGGAGGAACGGGGCCGGTGGCCAGACGGGTGATGACGATGGTGGACGGCGCCGCAGTCTCGGGCATGGTGTCGGATCCTCACTCGCTGTAGCGGATCCGAGGATCCAGGTATCCGTACAGCAGATCGACGGCGAGGTTGATGGTCATGAACATCAACGCGATGAACAGGATGGTGCTCTGGGTCAGCGGGTAGTCGCGCTGGTAGATCGACCACAGCACGAGCCGCCCCACACCGGGCAGCGTGAAGACCTCCTCGATGACGACGGCGCCGCCGAGCAGGATGCCGATCTGCAGTCCCGCCACCGTCACCACCGGGATGAGGGCGTTCTTGAGCGCGTGCTTGAGCACCACCGCCGGCCCGGCCAGGCCCTTG
>DASYRM010000161.1:0-5529 GCA_036004405.1 Vicinamibacterales bacterium | reverse complement strand
ATCCAGCGCGCCGCCGCCATCCTGCTCCTCGCCGTCGTCGCCGCGCACCTCGCCAACCCGTTCCGGCGGGGCGTGCAGGCCGCGCTGCTCGCGCTCGTGCTGATCCACGCGCTGCTCGGCGTCCGCGCGCTGCTGCTCGACTTCGGGTTGCCCGTGCGCTGGCACCGCACGCTCTTCGCCGCCGCGCTCGCGCTCGCGGCGGTGGTCTTCGTCCTGGTGTGGACGTGGCGGTGGTACTGATGGACCCGGCGCCCGGCACGTCGAGCAACGTCGACGTGCGCGTCTTCCGCTGGTCGCCGGACGTGGCGGAGCGCCGAGACACATTCACCGTCAGCGCGTCCGCCGACACCACGGTGCTCGACGCGCTCGTCGAGATCCAGCGGCGCCACGACGCCACGCTGGCGTTCCGCTATGCCTGCCGCGTGGGAATGTGCGGGTCGTGCGCGATGGTGATCGACGGCCGGGAGCGCTGGGCGTGCCGCACGCGCCTGACCTCGCTCGGTGGTGGGCCCGTCGAGGTGCGGCCGCTCTACCACTTCCCGCTGCTGCGCGACCTCGTCGTCGACATGGCCCCCTTCGCGGCGCGGATGGCCGATGCCGGCGCCGCCTTCGTCCCCGCGGCGGGCGCGGAGCCGTACGCGCTGATCCCGGCCGACTCCGCCGAGCGGCGGGACATCGACGAGGCGATCGAGTGCATCGGGTGTGGGATGTGCGTGTCGGCGTGCACGATGGTGGCGCACAACGCGCGCTTCCCGGGACCCGCCGCGCTCAACCGCGCCTTCACGCTGCAGCGCGACCGCCGCGACGACGCCGGACCCGCGCGGTGGGCGGTGCTGATGGCCGAGGACGCGCTCGCGCGCTGCCACGGCCAGGCCAACTGCACGGACGTCTGCCCGATGGGGCTCTCGCCGACCACGTCGATCGTGCGGCTGCGCGCGCGGGGCGTCCGTCGTCTCCTGCGCTCCGCCTGATCGGGCTTGACCCCGGCGCGCGCGATCGGCCAGAAAAGACGAATGCTTCACTTTGTCTATTGCAGACTCTGGAATTGCGCGCTCTTCCTCGGACTGGTCGCGGTGCTGCCCGCCGGTTGTGCCACGCTCACGCCCAAGCAGGAGCAGGGCGCCCAGGAGATCAGCGCGATCGTGGACGCCACTGCCCGCGCCTACTCCGTGTCGACGATCTATGTGCTGATCGGCAACGACACTTCGAACATCGGCGGGACCTACCGGCGCGGCATGATCACGATCTCCACGGGCATGCTCCTCTCGCGCCACCGCGACTCGCTCGTCGCCCACGAGCTGGCGCACTACCTGCTCGGCCACGATGCGCCGCTGGGCGCGTCGACCTCGCTCGACCAGCGGCGCGAGCAGGAGCGGCGCGAGCTCGACGCCAACGCCAAGGCGGTCGAGATCCTCACGCGGGTGACGGGCCGCACGCAGGCGCAGTCGCTGCGCCTCGTCCACGATCACCTCGCGACCTTCCACCGGATGCTCGCGGCGAACCGCAGCGTGCTGCCGTGGGGCCACCGCATGCCGTGCGACGAGATTCACGACCTGCTCTCGCGCTTTCCCTCCGAGCGCGCCTGGACGAGTAGCCTCGAATGTGCCAACGGCACCGTGGCCGCCGCCGGCACGAATCCGGCCCGTCCTTGACGACCTAAGTCGCGGCGCGTTAAAGTAATTTGTCTTTCATGTCGCCTCCTTTCCTGGCGAGGAAGGGAGGCGGCCGTGCGTCTGTTGCCCGCCTGACAGAGGGAGAGGAGTTCGCATGAGCACCGGGACGTCCCCCAGCGCCATCGCCACCCTGTACGCCGCCATGCCGGAGCGTATCGCGCGCGCGCGGCAGACGTTCGGACGTCCGCTCGCCCTCGCCGAGAAGATCCTCGTCAGCCACTGTGACGACTTCGCGCACCAGGAGTGGGAGCGTGGCAAGGCGATCCTGCGCCTGCGGGTGGACCGCGTGGGGCTGCAGGACGCGACGGCGCAGATGGCGATCCTCCAGTTCATGCAGTCCGGCCGCACGCGCGTCGCCGTGCCGACCACCGTGCACTGCGATCACCTGATCCGTGCCGAGTCCGGCGCGAAGGAGGACCTGGCGCGCGCGATCAGCGAGAACGAGGAGGTCTACAACTTCCTGCACTCCGCGGCGCGCAAGTACGGCATGGGCTTCTGGAAGCCGGGCGCCGGCATCATCCACCAGGTCGTGCTCGAGAACTACGCGTTCCCGGGCGGGCTGATGATCGGCGCGGACTCGCACACGCCCAACGGTGGCGGGCTCGGCATGCTGGCCATTGGCGTCGGCGGCGCCGACTGCGCGGAGGCGATGTCCGGGCTGCCGTGGGAAGTGCTGCACCCGCGGCTCGTGGGCGTGCACCTCACCGGCAAGCTGTCGGGCTGGACGGCGCCCAAGGACATCATCACGTACCTGTGCACGCTGCTGACGGTGAAGGGCGGCACCAACAAGATCATCGAGTACTTCGGCCCGGGCGTGGAGTCGATCAGCGCCACCGGCAAGGGCACGATCTGCAACATGGGCGCCGAGCTGGGCGCCACCACCTCGGTGTTCCCGTTCGACTCGCGCATGGCGGCCTACCTGCGCGCCACCGAGCGCGCCGACGTCGCCGCGCTCGCCGAGCAGAACCGCGAGCACCTCGCCGCCGACGCGGAGGTCGAGGACAATCCGAAGGCCTTCTACGACGAGATCGTGGAGATCAACCTGGACGAGCTCGAGCCGCACGTGGTCGGCCCGCACTCGCCCGATCTCGGGCGGCCGATCAGCCGCCTCGGCGCCGAGGTGAAGGCCAACGGCTGGCCGGCGACGATCAAGTCCGCGCTCATCGGCTCCTGCACCAACTCGTCGTACGAAGACATGCAGCGCGCGGCCCACATTGCCACGCAGGCGATCAAGGCGGGCATCAAGGCCAGGACGCCCTTCCTGATCACGCCGGGCTCCGAGCGCGTGTTCCAGACGATCAAGCGCGACGGCCTCATCGACACGTTCACCAAGATCGGCGGCACCGTGCTCGCCAACGCGTGCGGGCCGTGCATCGGCCAGTGGAAGCGGTCCGACATCGGCGCCAACGAGACGAACACGATCGTGTCGTCGTTCAACCGCAACTTCCCCGGCCGCAACGACGGCAGCGCGGCGACGCTGTCGTTCATCACCAGCCCGGACATGGTCACGGCCCTGGCGCTGGCGGGCACGCTGGACTTCGACCCGGTGCACGACACGCTGCCGGGGGCGGACGGCAAGCCCGTGCGCTTCACGGCGCCGGAAGTGGACGAGCTGCCGCGCAAGGGCTTCCTGCGCGGCGAGGAAGGCTACGAGGCGCCCGCGGCCGAGGGCGAGGCGGTCGAGATCGCGATCCCCGCCAACAGCGAGCGGCTGCAGGTGCTCGGCCCGTTCGTCGCCTGGGACGGCACGGACTTCATCGACCTGCCGATCCTGGTCAAGACCAAGGGCAAGACCACGACCGATCACATCTCGCCGGCCGGTCCCTGGCTGCGCTTCCGCGGCCATCTCGACCGCATCAGCGACAACATGTTCCTCGGCGCCGTCAACGCCTTCACGGGCGAGGCGGGCAAGGGCGTGAACCCGCTCACGGGCGCCTCCGGCCAGTCCCTGTCCAAGATCGCGCGCGAGCTGAAGGCGGAGGGCCTCGAGTGGATCGTGATCGGCGACGAGAACTACGGCGAGGGCAGCAGCCGCGAACACGCGGCGATGTCGCCGCGCTATCTCGGCTGCGTGTGCGTGATCGTGCGCAGCTTCGCGCGCATCCACGAGACGAACCTCAAGAAGCAGGGCATCCTGCCCCTGACCTTCGTCGACCCGGCGGACTACGACAAGTTCGAGCAGACCGACCGGGTGAGCGTGATCGGGCTCTACACGCTGGAGCCCGGCAAGCCGGTCACGGTGAAGATCAAGAAGTCCGACGGCCGGGTGCTGGAGATCCAGACCCGCCACAGCATGACGCGTGACCAGATCGCCTGGTTCAGGGCGGGCTCGGCGCTGAACGCCGGACAGCCGGTCGATACCAAGACGGGCGAGACCGCCCTCCCCGCGGACACCAAGCTCGAGGCGGGCGATACCAAGGCGAAGCCAGGAAAGGACGTTTGATGGCAGGCAAGGTCAAGATCCCCAAGGGCGAGAAGATCACCATCGATCACGGCAAGCTGCGCGTGCCGGACCACCCGATCATCGCCTTCATCGAGGGCGACGGCACGGGGCCCGACATCTGGGCGGCGGCCGTGCGCGTGCTCGACGCGGCGGTGGAGCAGTCGTACGGCGGCAAGAAGAAGATCGCGTGGGCCGAGACCTACGCCGGCGAGAAAGCGGCGGCCGTCTACGGCAAGGACTGCCCGCCGAACCTGCTGCCGGACGAGACGCTGGACGTCATCCGCGAGTACCTGGTGGCCATCAAGGGGCCGCTGACGACGCCGATCGGCGAGGGCTTCCGCTCGCTCAACGTCACGCTGCGCCAGGTGCTCGACCTCTACGTCTGCCTGCGCCCGGTGAAGTACTTCCAGGGTGTGCCCTCGCCGGTGAAGCGGCCGGACAAGGTCGACATGGTGATCTTCCGCGAGAACACGGAGGACATCTACGCCGGCATCGAGTGGGAGCAGTCGACGCCCGAGGCCAAGAAGGTCGTGAAGTTCCTGCAGGAAGAGATGAAGGTCAACAAGATCCGCTTCCCGAACACCTCCTCCATCGGCATCAAGCCGGTGTCGAAGGAAGGCTCGGAGCGGCTCATCCGGGCCGCCATCCGCTACGCGATCGAGAACAACCGCAAGAACGTGACCCTCGTGCACAAGGGCAACATCCAGAAGTACACCGAGGGCATGTTCATGAAATGGGGCTACGCGCTGGCGAAGAAGGAGTTCGGCGACCGCACCATCTCGTGGGAGGAGTGCGCCGGCAAGCCGCCCGCGGGCAAGATCCTGATCAAGGACGCCATCACCGACGCGTTCCTGCAGCAGATCCTCACGCGGCCGGACGAGTTCGACGTCATCCCGACCTGCAACCTCACGGGCGACCTGCTCTCCGACGCGCTGGCGGCGCAGGTGGGCGGCATCGGCATCGCGCCGGGCGCCAACATCAACTACGACACGGGCCACGCGCTGTTCGAGGCCACGCACGGGACGGCGCCGAAGTACGCGGGGCAGGACAAGGTCAACCCCGGCTCCGTGATCCTCTCGGGCGAGATGATGCTGCGCTACATGGGCTGGACGGACGCGGCCGACCGCATCGTGGCCGGTCTCGAGAAGACGATCCAGTCCAAGGTGGTGACCTACGACTTCGCGCGTCTCATGGAGGGCGCGAAGGAGGTCAAGTGCTCGGAGTTCGGCACCGCGATCATCCAGACCATGGCGAAGCTGTGATGCAGGTCGGTCATGCCGAGCCGCTGAGCGCGGTGCATCGCCGCCCCAAGATCACGGTGGTCGGCGCCGGCAACGTCGGCGCCACCGTCGCCCAGTACGCGGTGGAGAAGGAGCTGGGGGACGTCGTGCTGGTGGACGTCATCGAGGGGGT
>DASYRM010000160.1:0-1945 GCA_036004405.1 Vicinamibacterales bacterium | reverse complement strand
AGCTTGTCGCCTTCCCAGTGCGCCACGCACGAGCGCGGCTCCATCTGGGCGTTGTGGCACATCACCGTGCTGTAGCGCGCCTCGAACACCCGGTCCGCGTTCTTGAAGCCATCCTCGACGTTGCCATGCTTCTGCACCGTTGGCTGGAACTGGTTGCGCGCATCGGGCGAGATGTTCCCCTCGGGCCAGATCTTGACCGCGTCGTCTCTGAGCGCCGCTTCCTGATCGAGGACGAACGGCAGTACCTCGTAGTCGACGGTGATCAGCCGCACCGCTTCTTCGGCGACGTGGCGGTCCACCGCGGCGACGGCGGCAATCGGCTCGCCGACGTAGCGCACCGGGTTGTTGAACGCGTAACGCCGCTGCGTCGTGATCTTCTTGACGTCGTCGTTGTACTGGACGCCGCCAGCGATCGAGCCGGCGCCCCAGACGTAGTGGCAATTCTCGTGCGTGACGATAGCCTTGACGCCGGGTAGCGCGCGCGCCTTCGAGAGATCGATGGCCTTGATGCGGGCGTGCGGATGTGGGCTGCGCAGCACCTGCGCGTACAGCATCCCGTCCAGATAGACGTCGCGGGTGTAGGTGGCGCGACCGCTTACGCGCTGGGCCGCGTCGATGCGCGGCGTGGCGTGGCCGATCACCTTCATCGTATTCACGCTCATTAGGCACCTCCCTGCGTGCGCGTCGTGGAGCCGGCGGCGCCTGCGGCCACTACCGCTTCGACGATGCGGTTGTAGTTGGAGCAGCGACAGAGATTGCCCGCAAGCGCCGTCCGCACGTCGGCCGGCGTGGGCCGGGGCGTGTGCAAGAGGAGCGCCTTCGCCGACATCAGCTGACCCGACGTGCAGAAGCCGCACTGCGGGGCGTCGTGCGCGATGAACGCCTCCTGCAGCGGATCGAGCTTGCCGTTCTTGGTGAGGCCCTCGACCGTCAACACTGTTCGGCCGTCAACCCAGACGGCGAGGTAGCTGCACGAGTAGACCGGCTTGTCGTCCACCAGCACGGTGCAGGCGCCGCATTCACCGCGCTCACATCCCAGCTTGGTCCCGGTCAGCCGGAGGTGGTCGCGCAGCAGCTCTGCGAGCGTCCAGTGATCGTCCACTTCGACACGTTGCACATTGCCGTTGACGGTCAGCCGAATGGCGGTGTGCGGTCGGACCAGCGCGCCGTTGCCAGGCGGTGTCTGCGCGCCCACGACGGGCGCCGCGGCCGTGGCCACCAGCGCCGCCCCGGTGGCGCCCAGGAACTCGCGTCTCGAGACGTCGCCGTCGCGCTCTGTCGGCTTCTCTGGATCGGTGCTCATATCGTCGACTCCTGCCCTACTGCTGACCCGCTGTCGGCTTGCGCGGCGCCCGCAGGGGATGTCCAGCTGTCGTGTCGGTATGTTAAGCCCCTTTGAGCGCCGGAGAGCCTGCTGTCTTTCCGCCCGAAGTCATTCGATAGCGCGTTCACTCCCGCGAGGCCGCGAGTGGCAGGTCGACTGCGCCCCGCGTCTTCTTGAATTGATCATCACGCTCTCCTTTGCACAGCCGCAGATCCGAGAAACTTGCGGGGTTTGACCCCTCGCGTAAGATACGCCGGTCGCGCGTGAATGTGCGAGATAAAGGAGCCAGCGTGAAATCGATCTCTCGTCGTGGACTCTTGAAAATGGGCGCCGCGCTCGCGGCTGCCCCCGCAGCCGTTCGAACTGCGGGCGCGGCACAGCGCTCCACGACGAGGCAGGACGGCGGCGCGTTGGAGCCGGCCGCGCGTGCGCCTGTGAACCCCGCGCGGCACATCCTGTTGCGGGGCGGCACCATCATCACGATGGATCAGGCCCTCGGCGACTTCGCGAGGGGCGACGTGCACATCCAGGGCAAGCACATCGTCGAGGTGGGCCGGAATCTCAGAGCGCCAGCCTCAGCGGAGGTCATCGACGCGGCGGGCACGATCCTCATTCCGGGGT
>DASYRM010000159.1:0-80971 GCA_036004405.1 Vicinamibacterales bacterium | reverse complement strand
ATCCGAAGACCTTCATCCTCCACGCGGCGTTGCGTCGTCAGGCTTGCGCCCATTGCGAACAATTCCCCACTGCTGCCTCCCGTAGGAGTCTGGGCCGTGTCTCAGTCCCAGTGTGTCCGTCCGCCCTCTCAGGCCGGATACCGATCGTCGCCTTGGTGAGCCGTTACCTCACCAACTAGCTAATCGGACGCGGGCCCCTCTTCAAGCGCCAGGTCTTGCGATCCCCGGCTTTGATCTCCACCCGTTCAAGGGCAGGATGTCATGCGGTATTAGCGTCCCTTTCGGGACGTTATCCCCCACTCAGAGGTAGGTCACCCACGCGTTACTCACCCGTTCGCCACTCAGTTGCCCCTTGCGAGGCAACCGCGTTCGACTTGCATGTGTTAGGCACGCCGCCAGCGTTGATTCTGAGCCAGGATCAAACTCTCATGTTAAATGCGCTGTTCTTATGTAGAAGCGGACCTTTCGGCCTGCCATACACAAGAAGCAACTTATTAACGCGATCGCCTGTTGACTTGGCTCTTGCGTTGTTGTTACTTGGTCTTATTAGGTGGTTCATCCGCTTCGGCGCTTGCGCGCTTCGGCGAGATGCCACCTGCTGACACTCGACGGGCGATCGAATCTTCCAATCTTGCGATCGGTCGATCAGATCACGTTAAGTGCTTGCACGCTCTATCTAGTTTTCAAAGAACCGGAAGCCCGGCCAGACCCGACGGCTTCGCTGCACCGCAGCGCTGCAACCTGAGCCTCGCCGAGGTTCCCACGTTTTCAACCCCAAGGGGTCGTTTTTGGGGGAACCTTCCAAGACTACAGACCGAACCAAACCTTGTCAAGCCTAAATTTCACTTGCGGAAGACTCTACCCCAGCGGCTCCTAGAGCGACTGGGATGAGACCAACCTGGAAACTGGCTAACCCGGAAGGGCCCGCCGCTTCTGGCGGTTACGCGCCGCAACTCTGGGGTCCGCTCGGACCCGCTCGGTGCGTGTAGCAACCACCCAGCGAACCTATGAATAGTAGGTCAGGAGCTCTGACCTGTCAACAACCGCGCCCAGCCGCCCAATCCACACGGGTCACCCGCCCACTCCGCCTCCCACGAGGCGGACCAGGAAATTGTCCCGTTTCCCCTTTCGAATCACAAAGATACGGCCGTCAATGGCCTGCGCTCTGGTCACCCGCTCCTTCTCGTCGGCCACCCGCCGCCCATTCAGCGAGATTCCCCCGCCTCTGACCAGGCGCACGGCCTCGCTCTTCGACGACGCCACCCCGGCCGCGGTGAGAAGCTCGGGCACCGACCATCCCGCTTCGACGGGCGCGAGGTCGCACGACGGCACGTTGGGGAAGATCTGCAGGAGCTCCGTCACGGACATGGCCGTCAAATCGCCACGAAACAGCTTCTCCGCGGCGGCCTCGGCCTCGTGAACCGCGGTGTCGCCGTGCACCAGGCGCGTCACCTCGCGCGCCAGCTCACGCTGCGCGTGGCGCTTCTCCGGTTCTTTCGCGCTCGCGGCTTCGAGCGCCGCAATCGCCGCGGCGTCGAGAAACGTGAAGAACTTCAGGTAGCGCACGGCGTCGCGATCGTCGACGTTGAACCAGAACTGGTAGAACTCGTACGGCGTAGTGAGCGCCGGGTCGAGCCACACGGTGCCGGCCTCCGTCTTGCCGAACTTCGTGCCCGACGCCGACGTGACCAGCGGCAGCACCATGCCGTGTGCGCGGGCTCCGCGCAGCTTCCGGATCAGATCGAGGCCGGCAGTAATGTTGCCCCACTGGTCACTGCCGCCCATCTGCAGCGTGCAGCCAAAGCGGTCGTGCAGCACGAGGAAGTCGTACGACTGCAGCAGCAGGTAGCTGAACTCGGTGTAGGAAATACCGTCTTCGCTCTCGACCCGCCGCTTCACCGACTCCTTGGCGAGCATGTAGTTCACGGTGAAGTACTTGCCGACATCGCGCATGAATTCGAGCGCGCTCAGCGACCCCAGCCACTCGTGGTTGTTGACGAGCCGCGCCGAATGAGCCGAGCGATCGAAGTCGAGAAACCGCTCCAGCTGCGCGCGGATACCGCGCACGTTCACATCCGCCTGTTCGGACGTGAGCAGCGATCGCTCTACCGTCTTGCCGCTCGGATCGCCGATGAGGCCGGTGCCGCCGCCGACGAGGGCGATCGGCGAGTGCCCGCAGCGCTGCAGCCGCGCCAGCGCCATCACCTGCAGGAGCGAGCCGACGTGCAGGCTGGCGGCGGTGGGGTCGAAGCCGATGTAGGCGGTCAGGCTCTCGCGGGCAATGACCTCGCGCAGCCCTTCGGTCGTGTCGTAGACCATGCCACGCCACGCCAGCTCGTCGTACAGATCCATGTGCCGCCAAGTGTAACGGAGTGGGCAGAGATGGCAGAGAGGGCGGAGAGGGGCAAGGGCTTTCCCTTCTCTGCCCTCTCTGCCTTCTCAGCCTACTCGGCCGTCAGGAAGCGGCGGCCATCGACCATCCACTCGCCGTCCAGCAGCCGCTGGACCGCTTCGGGGTAGGCGATGTGCTCTTCAACGAGGATCCGCGCGGCAAGAGTCTCCTCGGTGTCGCTCTCGAGAACCTGCACGGCGCGTTGGACGATGATGGGGCCGGCGTCGAGCTCGGTGGTGACGAGGTGCACGGTGACGCCGCTCACCTTCACACCGTGGGCAAGCGCCTGCGCCTGCGCGTGGAGGCCCGGAAACGACGGCAGCAGCGATGGATGGATGTTCACGACGGCGTTGGGAAACGCCTCGACGAACGCCGTGCCGATCCGGCGCATGAACCCGGCGAGGCACACGACCTCGACCTCGCGGGCGCGGAGCTCCTCGACGAGCGCCCGATCGTAGTCGTCGCGCGACGGCCAGCCGCGATGATCGATGACGGCCGTCTCGACCCCGGCGCTTCGCGCCCGATCGAGGCCACCGGCCCCGGCGACGTTCGAGATCACGACGGCAATCGACGCGTCGAGACGGCCGTCAGCGATGGCGTCGATGAGCGCCTGCAGGTTGCTGCCGCGGCCCGAGACGAGCACGCCGAGGCGGCGGGACGGAAACCTCACGCCAGCAACGGACTCCCGGTGTAGGCAACGGCGGGGCCCTGGCCCGGGATGATCCCGCCGATGACGCGCGCGTCGCGCCCGCCGCGGGCGGCCAACTCCTCCATCACGTGATCCACCTTCGCGGCGGAGGTGACGATGACGAGGCCCACGCCCATGTTGAACGTGCGCAGCATGTCGTCGAGCGGCACGCGCCCCTGCTCCATCAACCACTGGAAGATCGGCGGCACGTGCCAGCGCGACAGGTCCACGCTCGCCACGACCGAGGCCGGCAGCACGCGCGGCAGGTTGTCCGTGATGCCGCCGCCGGTGATGTGCGCCATGCCCTTGATCAAGCCGCCGTCGAGCATCGGCCGTACGAGCTGCAGATACGACCGGTGCGGCTCGAGCAGCGCCTCGCCGATGGTCCGTCCGAGCGCCGGCACATGGCTGTCCACCGACAGGCCCAGGTGCTCGAACACGATCCGGCGCGCGAGCGAATAGCCGTTGGTGTGCAGCCCGCTGGACGGCACGCTGATGAGCACGTCGCCGGCGCCGATACCGCGGCCGGTGATCAAGCGCTCCCGGTCCGCCGCCCCGACGATGAATCCGGCCAGGTCGTATTCGCCGTCGGCGTAGAACCCAGGCATCTCGGCGGTCTCCCCGCCGAGCAGCGCGCAGCCGTTCTCGCGGCACGCCGCTGCCATGCCGCCGACGATCGATTCCGCAACCTGCGGCGACAGCTTGCCGGTGGCGAGATAGTCGAGGAAGAAGAGCGGCTCAGCACCCTGCACCAGGATGTCGTTGACGCAGTGGTTCACCAGGTCCATGCCCACCGTGTCGTGCTTGCGGGCCATGAAGGCGACCTTCAGCTTCGTGCCGACGCCATCGGCGCTGGCCACCAGCACCAGGTCTTTGAACCGCCCCGGCTCGAGGCGGAACAGCCCGCCGAACGAGCCGATGTCGGAGAGAACCGCGGGCGTGAAGGTCGATCGCGCCAGGCCGCGGATGCGGCGGACGGCCTCGTTGCCGGCGTCGATGTCGACGCCCGACGCCTTGTAGTCCATCGGCCGCCCTACTCCGAGCGGCGGCTGCGCGACGACCCGGCGCCGGCCAGCTGCTCGGCCGCCGCCCCCGTCAGCTCTTCGCCGTCGAAGCCGGCCGTCGTCACCGGCTGCGGCGCCGACGGCGGCGCCGGCTCCGGATTGAGCTTGAGGGCCAGCTGCAGATAGGCCTTCTCGTCGCGCGGGAACGCCACCGGATAGACGCCGGTGTAGCACGACGTGCAGTACCGCGTCTTGCCGGAGGGCACCGAATCGGTCAGGCCGTCGAGGCTCAGATAGGCGACGCTGTCGGCATCGAGATACTTGCGGATCTCCTCGAGCGTGTGCGTCGCCGCAATCAGCTCGGAGCGCCGCGGCGTGTCCACGCCGTAGAAGCACGGCGAGATGGTCGGCGGGCAGCTGATGCGCATGTGCACTTCTTTGGCGCCCGCGCTGCGCACCATGCGCACGATCTTGCGGCTCGTCGTGCCGCGCACGATCGAGTCGTCCACTAGCACCACCCGCTTGCCACCGAGGATGCTCTTGACCGGATTGAGCTTCACGCGCACGCCAAAGTGCCGGATCGACTGCTGCGGCTGGATGAACGTGCGGCCCACGTAGTGATTGCGGATGAGGCCCATCCGCATAGGAATCCCGGACTGCTCGGCGTAGCCCACGGCCGCGCAGACGCCCGAGTCGGGTATCGGCACGATGACATCGGCCGGCACGCCGGCCTCGCGCGCCAGCCGCCGCCCGAACTCGGTGCGCACTTCGTTGACGCTTTCCCCGAACACGTAGCTGTCGGGGCGCGAGAAGTACACGTGCTCGAAGATGCACTGCGAATGCTTTGCCGGCGCAAACGGCTTCATCGACCGCAGGCCGGAGGCGTTCGCGATCACCATCTCGCCCGGCTCGACGTCGCGCACGTAGGTGGCGCCGATGAGGTCCATGGCGCAGGTTTCCGAGCAGATCACCCAGGAGTCGCCCAGACGCCCGAGCGCGAGCGGCCGGAACCCGTGCGGATCGCGCACGCCGATGATCCGGTCCTTCGTCATCAGCACGAACGAGTAGGCACCGCGCACCTGGCCGATGGCGTCGATGATCGCCGCTTCGACGGTCGGCGCCTTCGACCGCGCGAACAGGTGCACGACGACCTCGCTGTCGGTGCTGGTCTGAAAGATCGCGCCTTCGCTGACGAGCGCGTCACGCAGCTCGCCGGCGTTGATCAGATTGCCGTTGTGCCCGAGCGCCAGCTGGCCATGCGCGCTGTCGATCACGATCGGCTGGGCGTTGGCGATGCGGCTCTCGCCGGCGGTCGAGTAGCGCACGTGCCCGGCGGCGAGGTACCCGGTCAGGCCGGCGAGCGTGTCGCTGTCGAACGCGTCGTTGACATAGCCCATCGCGCGCGAGGCGCGGATGCGGTTGCCGTCGGCCGAGGCAATGCCGGCGCTTTCCTGGCCGCGGTGCTGCAGCGCGTAGAGCCCCAGGTAGGTGAGGTTCGCGGCCTCCGGGTGCCCGAAGATCCCGAACACTCCGCACTCGTCTTTGAACTTGTCGAACATGCTTCTCCAGTTCTCACGAGGTGACACCTCGCGACCGACGAGCTCTCATCCCTATAGTACGGCCTTACGCCACCGTTCGCTCGAACCTCGACGCAATCGCCCCATCCCAAATTCGCTCGGTGGCGTCCACCGCCTCGTCAATCACAGGCCGCCCACTCACCGAGAGCCGCACGCGGCCGCCGCCGACCCGTCCGATGACCGCTGCGGGGACGGCTTCCTTTTCGGCCAGCTCCAGCGCCTCGCGCTCGCGTCCGGCGGCCACCGACACCACCGCCCGCGAAGCCGACTCGCCAAACAGCGAGGCAATGTCGCCGAATCCCGCCTCGGCGGCCACGGCCGGCAGGTCCACTTCGACGCCCGGCGTGCCGCTGAAGCAGCACTCGGCCACCGTGATCGCCACGCCGCCTTCGGCGCAGTCGTGCGCCGACTTGAAGAGCCTGCGGACCGCACCCGCCACCAGCACTCGCTGGAGCGACGCCTCGCGCGCCAGGTCGAGAGCCGGCGGCACGCCGCGCACCAGCCCGTGCATCGTCTTCAGATACTCGCTTCCCCCCAGCTCGGGCCGGCTCTCGCCCAGCAGGATGACGACGTCGCCCTCGGCCTGGAAAAGCCGTCGCACGACGGTGCTGGCATCCTCGATGAGCCCGACGACGCCGAGCACCGGCGTCGGCAGCACGCCGCGTCCGTCGGTCTCGTTGTAGAGGCTCACGTTGCCGCCGGTAATGGGGATGTCGAGCGCGCGGCACGCCGCGCCCATGCCCTCGACCGCCTTCGCGAACTGCCACATGATGTCGGGCTTCTGCGGGTTGCCGAAGTTCAGGCAGTTGGTGGCGCCGATCGGTAGGCCGCCGGCGCACGCGACGTTGCGCGACGCCTCGGCCACCGCGAGCTGCGCTCCGACGAACGGATCGAGGTAGACGAAGCGCCCGTTGCAATCCACCGAGAGCGCCAGCGCGCGCCGGGTGTCCTTGATCCGCACGACGCCGGCGCCCATCCCCGGCAGCACCATGGTGTTGGTCTGCACGACGTGGTCGTACTGCCGGTAGACCCAGCGCTTGCTGGCGATCGTCGGTGCCGCCAACAGGGCGCGGAACACGTCGGCCGCGGGCGCGGGCGCCCCGAGCGAGGCGAGCGACAGCTGCTGCGCCTCCTTGAGATACGCCGGTTCCGAAAACGGCCGGCGGTAGAGCGGGGCCTCGTCGGTGAGCGCGGTGTTGGGAATCTCGGCCACGACGGTGCCGCGCTCTTTGACGCGCAGGAGACCGTCGTTCGTCACCGTTCCGATCCGGACGGCATGCAGGTCCCACTTCTCGAAAATCGCCTGCACCTCGGCCTCGCGGCCTCGTTTGGCGACGAGCAGCATGCGCTCTTGCGATTCGGACAGCATGATTTCGTACGCCGTCATGCCGGTTTCGCGCTGCGGCACGAGCGCGACGTCGATCTCCACGCCGGCGCCGCCACGCGCGCCCATTTCGCAGGTCGAGCAGGTGAGCCCGGCCGCGCCCATGTCCTGAATGCCGACGAGCGCGTCCGTCTTCATCACCTCGAGACAGGCTTCGAGGAGGAGCTTCTCCATGAACGGATCACCCACCTGCACGGCGGGCCGCTTCTCGGCCGACTTGTCGTCGAACTCGGCCGAGGCCATGGTGGCGCCGTGGATGCCATCGCGCCCGGTTTTCGACCCGACGTAGAACACCGAGTTGCCGACCCCGGACGCCACGCCCTTGATGATCTCGTCGGCTTTCGAGATGCCGAGGCAGAAGACGTTCACGAGCGGGTTGCCGGTGTAGCTCTCGTCGAAGGCGATCTCGCCGCCGACGGTCGGAATCCCGATGCTGTTGCCATAGCCGCCGATACCCGCGACCACCCCGGCCAGGTTGCGCCGGACCAGCGGATTGTCGAGCGAGCCGAAGCGCAGCGAGTTGAGCAGGGCAATCGGCCGCGCGCCCATGGTGAAGATGTCGCGGATGATGCCGCCCACCCCGGTGGCCGCGCCCTGATACGGCTCGATGAACGACGGATGGTTGTGCGACTCGATCTTGAAGACGGCCGCCAGGCCGTCGCCGATGTCCACCGCGCCGGCGTTCTCGCCGGGGCCCTGCAGCACACGGGGCCCGGTGGTCGGCAGCGTCTTGAGGTGCACCCGTGAACTCTTGTAGCTGCAGTGCTCGGACCACATCACCGAGAAGATGCCGAGCTCGGTCAGGGTCGGCTGCCGGCCGAGCATCGAGACGATCTTGTCGAACTCCTCGCGCGTGACGCCGTGGCGCTCGAGGACGGCGGCGGACGATACGTCGATCGCCGTCATGCGCTCAGGCTGCTGGCACCGCGCACGGCCACCGAGGCCGGCGCCCGCCGCGTGAACCAGTGCACCGCCGACTGCAGCATCACCAGACCGTCGGCGCCGTTGATCGCCAGCTCGCACGCGCGCTCGGGGTGCGGCATCAGGCCGACGACGTTGCGCGCCTCGTTGCAGAGGCCGGCCACGTTGGCCACCGACCCGTTGGGATTGCTGTCGCGCGTCACCTGGCCGGACGCATCGACGTAGCGGAACAGCACCTGCCGGTTGGCTTCGAGCCGCGCCAGCACCTCGGGATCGGCGTAGTAGTTGCCTTCGCCGTGTGCGATCGGCATGCGGAGCACCTGGCCGGGGCGGCAGGCGGCGGTAAACGGTGTATCGACGTGCTCGACGCGGACGCTGACGAATTCGCAGCGGAAGTGCAGGCTGTCGTTGCGCAGCATCGCGCCCGGCAGGAGACCCGCCTCGAGGAGCACCTGGAAGCCGTTGCAGATGCCGAGCACCGGGCCGCCGGCGTCGGCAAAGCGCCGCACGTCCGCCATGATGGGTGAGAAGCGCGCGATGGCGCCGGTGCGCAGGTAGTCGCCGTGCGCGAAGCCGCCGGGAAGAATGACGGCGTCGGCGTCGCCCAGGCTGGTGCCCTTGTGCCAGACGAACCGGGCCTCTTCGCCGAGCGGCCCCTCCACCGCGTAGTGCGCGTCGTGATCGCTGTTGGAACCGGGGAAGACGACGACCGCGAACTTCATCGGGCGCCTCCAGCTGTATCCACTTCCACGCGATAGCTTTCGATGACCGGGTTGGCGAGCAGCTTGTCGGCGGCATCGGTGGCCACCTGCTTCGCCTCTTCGGCGCTCGACGCGGCAATGTCGAGCTCGAAGTACTTGCCTTGCCGCACGCCGTCCACCGAGCCGAACCCGAGCGTGTGCAGCGCTTCGGCGACGGTCGTGCCTTGGGGATCGAAGACGGACGGTTTGAGGGTCACGAACACACGCACGCGCATCTGCTAGTCCTTCTCGAGGTCAGCCCGCGGCGCCGGCCGCGGCGCCAAACACGCGATCGAAGATGTCGTCGACGTGGCGCAGCTGCTCGCCGAGATCGAACGCCGTCGCGATCTCGACCGGCGTGAGCACCCGCGTCACATCGGCGTCGGCCAGGAGCAGGGCCCTGAAATCCTTGGCTTCGTGAAACGAGCGCATGGCGTTCCGCTGCACCCACTCGTAGGCCTGTTCGCGCGACACGCCGCGGCGGGCCAGCTCCAGCAGCACCGTGCCCGAGAACACCACCCCGCGCGACCGATCCAGATTCTCGCGCATCCGGTCCGGATAGACCACCATGCCGCTCACGATACGGGTAAAGCGGCGCAGCATGTGATCGAGCGTGATGAAGCTGTCGGGGATGATTACGCGCTCCACCGAGGAATGCGAGATGTCGCGCTCGTGCCACAGCGCGTTGTTCTCGAACGCCGCTCCGGCGTTGGCGCGCAGCAGCCGCGCCAGCCCGACGATCTGCTCGCAGCCGATCGGGTTGCGCTTGTGCGGCATCGCCGACGAGCCCTTCTGCCCCTTGGCGAACGGCTCCTCGACCTCGCCGATCTCGGTCTTCTGCAGCCCGCGGATTTCGAGCGCGCACTTCTCCAGCGTCGACCCGGTAATCGCCAGCGCCGACAGTAGCTCGGCGTGGCGGTCGCGCTGGATGACCTGCGAGCCCACCGCCACCGGCTCGAGGCCGAGCGTCCGGCAGGTGTCGCGCTCCACGTCCGGCGGGAGGTGGGCAAAGGTGCCGACCGCGCCCGAGAGCATCCCCACGGCAATTCCGGCACGCGCGCGCTCGAGGCGGACGCGATCGCGCCCGAGCTCGGCGTACCACAGCGCCAGCTTGAGGCCGAACGTCATCGGCTCGGCGTGCACGCCGTGCGTGCGCCCGATCATCGGCGTGTGGCGATGCTCGGCGGCGCGCTGCCGCACGGCCGCCATCAGCGCCTCGAGGTTCTTGAGAAGGAGATCGCAGGCCTCGCGCATCTGCAGCGCCTGCGCCGTGTCGATGACGTCCGACGACGTCATCCCGAAGTGCAGCCAGCGCGCCGAGGGGCCCACGTGCTCGGCGACCGCGGTGGTGAACGCGATCACGTCGTGCTGCGTCACCGCCTCGATTTCCTCGATGCGGGCCACGGTAAAGGCGCCCTTCTCCCTGATGTCGCGCGCGGCCTCGGGCGGCGCGATGCCGACCCTGGCCATGGCCTCGACGGCTGCGATTTCCACCTGCAGCCACGTTTCGTACTTGCGCTGGTCGCTCCAGATGCGACCCATGTCCGGATGGGTGTAGCGCTGGATCATGTCAGCCGAGATGTAACCGTTCCCGCGGGATCTCCAGCCCGTTGACCGCGCCCAGAACCGTGGCCGCGAGGCCGGCGGGCGCGAAGAGTTCATCCGTCACGCGACGCACGTCGTCGCGGGTCACCGCCTCGACGCCCTGCAGCGTCTCGTCGAGGCTGAACTGACGGTCGAAGTACATCTCCTGGCGCGCCAGGTTCGACATCCGGCTCGACGTGCTCTCGAGCCCGAGCATCAGGCTGCCCTTCAAGTGGTCCTTGGCACGTCGCAGCTCGACGTCCGACATCGGGTCTTCCTTCAGCCGGCGGATTTCGCCGACGACGACGTCGATCAGCTCGCCCACGGCTTCGTTGGCGCAGCCGGCGTAGATGGTCACCGCGCCGGCATCACGATAGGCGCTGAGCCCGCTGAACACCGCGTACGCCAGCCCCCGCTTCTCGCGCACGTTCTGGAACAGGCGCGAGCTCATGGAGCCGCCCAACACGGTATTGAGCGCGTAGCTCGCAAACCGGTCGGCGTGATCCTGCCGGTAGCCGCTGGTGCCGAGGCACACGTGGCTCTGCTCGAGCTCCTTGTTGCGGACGACGACCCGCGGGACGACATGCGGTGGCCGCTCCGCCAACGGCGTGCCCGCCGCCGGTAAACCGTCGAAGGCCTTCGCCACCAGCGCCCGCACCTGCTCGTGCTCGATGTTCCCGACCGCTGCGACGATCAGGTTGGGCGCCACGTAGGTCCCGCCGAAGTAGCCGCGCAGCACGTCCTGCGACAGGGCGCTGACGCTGTCGGGGGTGCCGAGAATGGGCCGGCCGAGCGGGTGGTTCTCCCAGAGGTGCTCCGAGAAAATCTCGTGGACCAGATCGTCGGGCGTGTCCTCGACCATCTTGATCTCTTCGAGCACCACCTTCTTTTCGCGCTCGATGTCCGCCTGGGCGAACGCCGGGCGCATGACGATATCGGACAGGACGTCCACGGCCAGCGGGACGTGCTCGTCGAGCACCTTCAGGTAGTAGCCGGCGTATTCCTTGGACGTAAAGGCGTCCATCTGTCCACCGATCGAGTCGATGGTCTGGGCGATGTCCTCGGCCGATCGCGTGGACGTGCCCTTGAACAGCATGTGCTCGACGAAGTGGGCGATGCCGCTCTGTTCGAGCGACTCGTGCCGCGACCCGCGCGCCAGCCACACGCCGATGCTGACGGAGCGGACGTGGGGCATCCGCTCGGTCAGCAGACGCAGCCCGTTCGGCAGCACTTCACGGACGATGGACGGCGCAGTCATCGGGCGCTCCCGAGGCCGGTCCGCCGGCCGTAGACACCGCCGCTCATTAGCGCCATGAAAGTTGGCTGCAAAGTATTGATATGATAGGGATTAAGAAGACAACAGTGATGATATCACGCGCGAGCGAGGCGCCGCAATCCAAAAGCCGGATCGACCTGGCCGAGCTCGATCTGCCCGAGATCGAAGCCGCGCTGGTGGCCCGGGGCGAGCAGGCCTTCCACGCCCGTCAGATCTACCGCTGGGTCTATCGCCGGGGCGTGGACGACATCGCGCAGATGACCGACCTGTCCCGGCCGCTCCGGATGCGGCTGCAGGACGAGTTCGGCGTCTCCACGCCCAGGATTCGGAGCGACCAGCGCTCCGCCGACGGGACCCGCAAGCTGGCACTCGAGCTGGCGGACGGCCGCCAGGTCGAGTCGGTGTTCATCCCCGACACGCCGTCGATGACCTTCTGCGTATCCACCCAGGTCGGCTGCGCGATGTCGTGCGGGTTCTGCCTCACCGGCAAGATGGGTCTCGTCCGCAATCTCACACCGGGAGAAATCGCCGGACAGGTGCGCGTCCTCGCCAAGGTGACGGACCTGCTGGACAAACCCTTCAACATCGTCCTGATGGGCATGGGCGAGCCGCTGCACAACTACGAGCACACGATGAAGGCGCTGCGCATGCTGCACGACGAGCATGGCCTGGCGATCTCGCCGCGGCGCATCACGCTCTCCACGGTCGGCATCGTGCCGGGGCTCGAGCGGCTGGCCCAGGAGCCGCTCATGCCCAACCTCGCCATCTCGCTGCACGCGACGACGGAGGAGCAGCGGACCGCGCTCGTGCCGCCGAACCGCAAGTACTCGCTGGCGTCGCTGCTCGAGACCTGCCGCAAGTTTCCGCTCAAGAAGCGCTCGCGCATCACCTTCGAGTACGTGCTGCTCGAAGGCGTGAACGATTCGCCGGAAGATGCGCGCCGGCTGGCGAAGCTGCTGGCCGGCATGAAGGCCAAGGTGAACCTGATTCCGCTCAATCCGGCGCCGGGCATCGAGTTCACGCGGCCGTCCGACGAGCGCGTCGAGCGATTCGCACAGATCCTCGCCGACCGTCACATGACCGTGTCGGTGCGCAAGAGCCGCGGCCGCGACATTCGCGCCGCGTGCGGTCAGCTCATCGTCGAAGGTGGGACCAAGAAAAGCGCCGGCCAGCAGATGGCCTTGCTGCTGCGCTCTACATAATCACGAAGCGCGGGACGAGCTCGTACGACGGGACCTGCGCTTCTTCCATGTTCGGGCTGTCGCGGATCTCGGCCCGCGTGAGCGACATGTGCAGCTCGCGATTGGACCAGTCGATGCGCTTCACGGACGCGGGTGCCACTGCCACCCACTTGCCGCCGAGCCAGTTGCTCGTGTCCACGACGATGTAGCGGAGCTGCCAGGACTCGTCGAAGAGGAAGTCGTCGACGTGCCCGATGTGACCGTCGGTCGCGTGCACGTGGAAGCCCTGGACGAGATTCAGTCGGTGCACCATGGGGCGATTTTAGCGCCGAGGTGCATTGCTGAGTTTCAGGCCGACTCAACAATCGCCGACTCGGCCGTCACAACCCGCCCGGCGTTGGCGGCGAGCACCTCGACGTCAATCCAGGTGTTGCGGATACACGGGCGATCGAGGCGCAGGCGCAGATAGTTGTCGGTGACGGCCGCGCCGCCATCGTCCACCACGAGCGCGCGCCGCACCCGACTGGCCTGCGACGCCCGGAAGGCGCGCGACAGGCGATCGCTGACCGCGCGCACGGCGGCGCCGCGCGCCCGCGCGACCGCGGGTTCCGGCAGGCCGGGCATTCCGCTCGCCTCGGTGCCGGGACGATGCGAGTACGGGAAGACGTGCACGTGCGTCAGCGGCGACGCCTCGAGGTACTCGACGAGATCGGCGGCCTGCCGTTCGGACTCGCCGGGAAATCCCACGATGACGTCGGAACCGATCGACGCGTGCGGGATGCGCTCGCGAATCGCCGCGACGAGATCGCGGTAGTACGCCGACGAGTACGGGCGCCGCATCGCGCGGAGCAGCTCGTCGCTCGAGTGCTGCAGCGGCAGATGGAAGTGCGGCGCGAGGCGTGGAGAGGCCGCCACGAGATCGACGAGATCGCGGCCGCAGTCCATCGGTTCGAGCGAGCTCAAACGGAACAGGACGTCGCCGGGCCAGGTGGCGAGCTCGCGGGCGAGCGCGATGAGCGAGCCGGCCTCCGCCAGATCGCGTCCGTAGGAGCCGAGGTGCACGCCGGTGATCGCGATCTCCTTGTAGCCGGCGGCGACGGCGCGCACGATCGCGGCGCGAACCTCGCCGAACGGCTTCGAGCGACCGTGGCCGCGCGTGGTCGGGATGATGCAGTAGCTGCACTGCTCGTCGCACCCGGTCTGCACGCGCAGCGTGAGCGCGGTGCGCCCGGCGACGCCAGGCTCGAGCACCGCGCCGCAGGGACCGGCGCCGCCGGCAAACCGCTCCGCCGTGGTCAGGCCACGCCCGTCGGCCAGCTCGCGCGCGAGCCCGTCCTTCGACGAGTTGATCACCACGTGCACCACGTTCGGGAGCGCGGCCAGATCGTCGGGACGCCGCGTCGCGTAACAGCCCGTCACGATGATCTCGACGCCGGGATTGTCGCGCGCGACGCGCCGGATCACCTGCCGCGCGCCCTGATCGGCCGCCGCGGTGACCGAGCACGTGTTGACGATCACGACGTCGGCATCCGACGGGGCGACGCTGACGCCGCCGCGCGCGCGCAGCTCGCCTTCGATCTCGAGCGAGTCGGCCTGGTTGACGCGGCAGCCGAACGTAACGACGGCGTATCTCACAGGCGGGATGAACCTGCCAGCGCCTTCCGGCCGATGTCGGTGCGGAACTGCATGCCCTCGAAGCGAATCTCACCGGCCGCGCGGTAGGCCACGTCGATGGCCTGCTCATAGGTGGGACCACGGCCCACGACGGTGAGCACGCGCCCACCGGCCGTGACGACGTCGGTGCCACGCGCGGCCGTTCCGGCATGGAAGACGAGCGCGCCCGGCACCGCGGATGCCGCGGGCAGGCCGCTGATCACGCGTCCGGACTCCGCTGAGTCGGGATAGCCGGCCGACGCCATCACCACGCCGACGACACGCTCGTTCAACGTGTCTGCCGCCCGCGACTCGAGCGACCCGGTGGCCGCGGCCATCAGCAGCTCCGGCAGATCCTCGTCGAGCATCGGCAGGATCACCTGCGCCTCGGGATCGCCGAAGCGCACGTTGAACTCCACCACTCTCGGACCCGCCGCCGTGAGCATCAGGCCGACGTAGAGAAACCCCCTGAATGGGTGACCCTCGTCGCGCATGCCGTTGAGCACCGGCTCGACCACCTCCTCGACGACGCGCTGCTCGATCTCCGGCGTGACGAGCGGGCTGGGCGCAAAGGCGCCCATGCCGCCGGTGTTGGGGCCGCGGTCGCCGTCGAAGATGCGCTTGTGATCCTGCGCCGAGGACATGCGCACGAACGATCGCCCGTCGGACAGCACGAAGTACGACGCCTCCTGACCGACGAGGAACTCTTCGAGCACCACCCGATCGCCCGCGCTCCCGAACCGTCGATCCACCATCGTCTCGCGCACCGCGGCTTCGGCCGCCGCCCGATCCTCGGCGATGACCACGCCCTTGCCCGCGGCCAGCCCGTCTGCCTTGACCACGATCGGATAGCCGAGATCGCCCTTCGCGATCGCCGCGAGCGCCTCGTTCGAGGTCGCGCAGTCGACGAACCGCGCGGTGGGCACGCGGTGGCGAGCCATGAAGTGCTTCGCGAACGACTTGCTCGACTCGAGCGCGGCGGCCGCACGGGTAGGGCCCATGATCGGACGGCCGGCGCTGGCAAACACGTCGGCCACGCCGGCGCTGAGCGGCAGCTCTGGACCTACGACGGTCAGGTCCACCTTCTCCTGTTCCGCGATGCCCAGCAGTTCCAACGGCTGCGTCAGATCGGCCGGCCGGCACTCTGCCAGCGCCGCAATTCCAGGGTTGCCTGGGGCGCACACCACCGACACGTCGCTCCGCCCAGACCCGAGCAACCAGGTCAAGGCGTGCTCGCGCCCGCCCCCTCCAATCACGAGGATTCGCATACCTGTGGCCTTAACACATTGGAAATGTTGGTGTTAGCAGATCCAACCCAGCGGGATTGTGCCTTCCGCCCGCGGCGGCTGGAAGCCATGCCGAGTCCACTCTCGGCCATGCTCAAAAAGGATGGGATCTCTCTATACGACACGGCGACGGTAGTTGTTGACGTGCGGACGTGTTACGCCTAGAATCCGCGCGCGCCTGTGATAGCCTACTGTATTCGCCACTTCGTAAACGGTCTTACAGACAGTGCCATCCAGCCGATGAGGGGGTGTATCTAGGCGTGGCTGAAGTCAAGATTCAGGAGGGTGAGTCGATCGAAAGCGCCCTCCGACGCTTCAAGCGGAAGGTCCAGCAGGAAGACATCATCAAGGACATCAAGAAGCATTCCTTCTATTTGAAGCCGGGTGACAAACGCAGGGCCAAGCAGGCTCTGGCGCGCAAGCGCAACCGTAAGAAGCTCCGACGCGAGTTGGAGTAGCAAAACCCACAGGACGACGAGCTCACGAGGTGGCGACCGATGGAGTTCCAAGACAAGTCCCTGAGGTGCGTGGATTGCAACAACGAGTTCATCTGGACGGCGGGCGAACAGCTCTTCTTCGCTGACAAGCAGTTCAAGAACGAACCCAAGCGTTGCAAGTCATGCAAGGCCAAGAGGGCCAGCAGGAGCCTGTCGAGCCCGGGAGGCGGGCGCGGCGACGGGTTCCCAAGGGAGCGCGTGGAGACACAGGCCACGTGCTCGGCGTGCGGCAAGGAGACCACGGTCCCCTTCCGTCCCACTCAAGGCCGTCCCATCTTCTGCAAGGAGTGCTTCCAGCAGAGGAAGTTCGCGGGGGCGAGCGGCGCGTAGGCGCCGGAAACTTTTCGGTCGCAACCCGTTCGGCCGTCGTTGAGTTCGCTATACACAAGGGGCCAGGACTACGTCCTGGCCCCTTTCTTTTCTGTCCCCCCAGACCTGAATCGGCTCGCCGGGGTCTAATGCTAGAATTCTGGGCTTTCTGACGCCATCCGATCGACTCCGAGGACCTATGCAGATCGAGGAACGAGCCGCGGGCGAGGTCACCATCCTGGACCTCAAGGGCAAGATGACGCTGGGCGAAGGCGACGAGATCCTGAAGGACAAGATCAACAGCCTGGTGCTCCAGGGCCGCAAGCAGCTCGTACTGAACCTCGCCGACGTGCCCTACATCGACAGCGCCGGCCTCGGCGAAGTGGTGCGCACCTACACCACCGTCAAACGGCAGGGCGGCACCATGCGGCTGCTCAACCTCACCAAGCGCATCGAGGATCTGCTGTCGATCACCAAGCTCCTCACCGTGTTCGAGACCTACGACAACGAGGCCGACGCGGTGCGCAGCTTCACCGTCGCAAAGTAGGCCGATCTCGGTGGTCCTGCTCGTCAGGTCGCTCCGTCCGCAGCAGTGGACGAAGAACCTGTTCGTGTTCGCAGGGCTGCTCTTCAGCGGTCGACTGCTCGACCGCGCCGCGTGGCCGTCGGCAATCGGCGCGTTCCTGATCTTCTGTGGCTTGTCGGGCGCGGTATATCTCGTCAACGACGTACTCGATCGAGCCGGCGACGCCCAGCATCCAATCAAGCGTCACCGGCCCATCGCCTCCGGCGCGCTGGCGCCCGGCGTGGCGCTGACCGCCGCGCTCGTTCTGATCGCGGTGTGCGTGGCCGCGTCCACGGCCATCAATGCCGGGCTGACCATGGCCGCCGTGTCGTATGTGGTGCTGCTCGTGGCGTATTCGGCGGCGCTCAAGCACTACGTCATCATCGACGTGCTCACGCTGTCGGCCGGCTTCGTGCTGAGGGCGGTGGCGGGCGCCGTCGCGATCGGTGTCCCGATCAGCCACTGGCTGCTCGTGTGCTCCACGCTGCTGGCGCTCTTCATCGGTCTCAGCAAGCGCCGGCACGAGCTGACGCTGCTGAGCGACGGTGCCGCCGGCCACCGGCCGATCCTGGAGGAATACAGCCCGTATCTGCTCGACCAGATGATCTCGGTGGTGACCGCGGCGACGCTCGTGGCCTACAGCGTCTACACGATCAGCTCCGAGACCGCCGAACGGCTCGGGTCGGACCGGCTGGGGCTGACCATCCCGTTCGTCCTCTACGGCATCTTCCGCTACCTGTATCTGGTTCACCGGCGCGATGGCGGCGGCAGCCCGTCGGAGCTGCTCCTCACCGACCGGCCACTGCTCATCTGCGTGGCGCTCTGGGTCGCCGCGGTCTTCCTGGTGCTCTACACGCCCCTCGGGGGCTGATTTCGGCAATACTTACCGATCGACATGGCAGCAGATCAGCATCCGCACCAGGGGCGCCGCCCGCACTTCCATCGGGGCCGGCGCGGCCACGACCGCCGCGGCGGCGAACGTCGGCCCTCTCCGCAGCCGCAGGGCGGCGGCCAGGAAAACCAGCCAGAGCAGGCCGACGTGGATCAGATCATCAAGGAGATCAAGTCGCGCATCTCGCAGCGCCACGGGATCGACTTGTCGGCGCAGCAGATTCAAGAGCTGGCCGCCCGCCGCCTGGAGGCGATTCTCGACCCGCGCACGGTGAAACCGGGCCTGCTCGACCAGCTCAGGAAAGCGGCGGGAGCGCCCGCCGACATCGCGCCGGCCGAACCGCCCGACGCCTTCACCTTCGAGGATCACACGATCTACGACACGCACAGCGGGCTGCTGCGCTTCCTGCGGAAGCTGTTCAACCCGGTGCTGAAGCTGTTCTTCAATCCCAACCCGATCGCGGCCGCGCTGAACGCGCAGGCGAAGGTCAATCGCGACGCGGCGCGGCGCGAAGCGGAGCGTGAGCGGACGCAGGCCGAGTGGAACGCGCTGCACTACACCGTGTTGCAGCGGCTGGTCACGGAAGTGTCGCGCGTCAGCCTCGAGATGCAGAGCCTGGCGCTGCGCGTCGAGTCGCTGGCCACGCGGGCGGACTTCACGGAGCGGCGCATTCGCGGGCTCGAGGCCGTACCCGCACCGCCAGCCGTGCCGTCGCGCACGTTCGACGCACCCGCCCCGTCTTCGCCCGGTCCGTCGCCACGCCCCGCGGGCGAATCAGCGGGGCCGGAGGGATCGTCAGAGGGGAGCCGGCGTCGACGCCGTCGCCGGCGTGGCCGGCGCGGGACAGGTCCGGGCGGCGAGGCGATGGGCACGGGCGCCGCGCTGGCCCAGCCATCGGCCGACGCCCCTGAGGGAGACGACGACGGGTTCGACGACGGCCCCGACGGCGAGGCGGGCGACGGGTTCGAAGCCGCCGAGCCCACGGGATCGCCCGCGGCCCCGGCCGCGGCGCCAGAGCCGCCGGCCTCTGTCGTGAGCGCGCCCCTGGTGCCGGAGCCAGTCGTGCACGAGCCGGCGCCGTTCGTCGCCGCGGCACCGCCGGCGCTCGAAGAACCCGCGGCGGCCCCGGCCGTCTCGGCGCCCGAACCGGCGGCGAGCCCGGAATCTCCACGCGCTTCCGACGTCACGCGGCCCGAGGCCGATCCGTCCGACGCGTGAAAAAAGTGACCGGGGCCAGGTCACTAGCCCTCGTCGTGCAGCGCTACGCCGAGGATATCGGCGGCGGATCGGAGCTGCACGCGCGGTACATCGCCGAACACCTGGCCGCGCACGCCGACGTGCGCGTGCTCACCACGTGCGCCCGCGACTACGTGTCGTGGAAGAACGAGTATCCGGCCGGCCCCACGCACGTCAACGGCATCCCGGTGGAGCGCTTCGCGGTGGCCCGCGAACGCGACCCCCACGATTTCGCGCGCCGCTCGTCGCTCGTGTTCGACGAGACGCACTCGACCGCCGACGAGCTCGCCTGGCTCGACAGCCAGGGGCCGGTGAGTCCACAGCTCATCGCGCGCGTCGCGCAAACCGCCCGCGAGGTGGACTTCGTGGTGCTCTTCAGCCTGCGGTATCACACTGCGTTTCACGGCGCGCGGGCGGCCGGGGCCAACGCGGTCCTGGTGCCGACCAGTGAGCGGGACCCGGCGGTGGGCCTCGACATCCTCGGCCCGGTGCTGCGCGGTGCGCGCGGCGTCATGTACAACACGCCGGAGGAGCGCGCCCTGATTCAGGCACTCCACCACAACGGCGACGTGGCGGGCGTGACGGTGGGGGTCGGCTCACAGATTCCAGACACCACCGACGCCGCCGGCGCCGGCGTCAAGTTCGGCCTCGACCGGCCGTACGTGCTCTACGTCGGCCGTATCGACGTGAACAAGGGGTGCGCTGAGCTCTTCGACTACTTCCTGCAGTATGCGAGCCGGTCGGACCGCGCGCTGGACCTGGTGCTGATCGGCACGCCGGTGCTGCCCGTCCCGGCGCACCCGCGTATCCGTCACCTCGGGTACGTGAGCGATCAGGACAAGTACGACGTGCTGGCCGGCGCCGAAGCGCTGGTGATGCCGTCGTATTTCGAGAGCCTGTCGATGGTGATGATCGAGGCCTGGGCACTCGGCGTCCCGGTGCTGGCCAACGGGCGCTGCGACGTCCTGGCCGGCCAGTGCCTGCGCAGCAACGGCGGCCTCTTCTACGCCAGCGGCCGCGAGTTCGAGGCCATGCTCGACCGCCTGCTCGACGACCCGGCGCTGGCCGCCGAATTGGGCGAGAATGGACGCGCGTACTACGAGGCCCACTACGAGTGGCCGGTGATCGAGCGCGTGTATGGCGAGATGTTCGAGCGGCTGACGATGCAGCCGCCGGCGCCGCCGATGGAGCCGCTACCCGGGTGGCTTGCCGGCCGCCAGCGCCGCATCCCGCCGGCAGCCGCGGTGGTGGACGCGGCGCCGCGCGGCCCGGTGCGAAGTGTAGAGGGCGGTCTTTAGACCGCCCTGGCAAAGAGAGAAACGTCGTGAAGCTCGCGTTCGTCACGCCCCGCTACGGCGCCGACCTGACTACCGGCCCCGAGCACGCCTGCCGGCTGCTCGCCGAGCACATCGGCCATCGTCACGACATCGACGTGCTCACCACCTGCGCGCGCGACGCGCGGACGTGGAAGAACGATTATGCCGAAGGTCCCGACCGCATGCGCGGCGTGCGCGTGCGCCGCTTCCCGGTGACCGAACGCGAGCCGGATCCGTCGGCGCTCGATCGGCTGGCGACGCGGCTGCTGGCCGAGCCGCATTCGCGTGACGAGGAGCTCGAGTGGGTGCGGCGCAAGGGCCCGTGGGCGCCCGGGCTGCTCGATCACCTCAAGCGGCAGCACCGCAACTACGACGCGCTGGTGTTCTTCGGGCTCATGACGGCCACGACGGTGTTCGGCCTGCCGATGGCGCCGGAGCACAGCGTGCTCTTTCCGCACGTCGATCTGAAGCCGACGCTGCGGCTGGGACTCTGGCCCGAGCTGCTGCTCATGCCGCGCGCGCTCGGGCTGCTGTCCACGTCGGAGCGGCGCATCCTGCACGATTTCGTGCGCGTGCAGCCTCAGTACGAGGAGCTCGTGGGCATCGGCATCGAGCCGTCGCCGCAGCACACCTATCCGCGGCACCAGCAGGATCCGTCCGACGCCATTCCTGTCGAGGACGACCTGCCCGGCGACACGGAGCCGGCCGCCGAGGAGTCGTATCTGGCCGGACGCGGCATGCCGTTCCGCCGCCGCCACCGGCTCTACGGACGGATTGCGCTCTACGGCGGCCGCGTCGAGCCCGACAACGGCTGTCAGGAGATGCTGGAGTACTTCGACGGCTACGCCTCGACCAACGGCGACGTGTCGCTGGTGCTCATGGGCGTGAAGATGATGCGGGTGCCCGACGAGCCCTATCTGCGCCAGGCCGGCATGCTGCCCGAGCGGGAACGGATGATCGCGTTCGAAGCGGCCGACGTGACCATCGCGCCCGCGCCCGACGATCTGCTGGCGCAGTCGGTGCTCGAGAGCATGGCGGTCGGCACCCCGGTGCTGGCGAGCGCCCGCAATGCATCGGCGGTCGCGCACTGCCGGCGCTCCAATGCCGGGCTGTTCTACGAGAACCGCGAGGAGTTCGTCGAGGCGATGCGGCTGATGGCGCGCAATCCCGAGCTGCGCGAGCGGCTCGGCGAGGCCGGCCGCCACTACGTCGAACAGCACTACCGCTGGGACGCCGTGATTGGACGGTTCGAGCGGTTGATGACGCGGGTCAAGCCGCGGTAGACCCTACTCCCGCCTCAGCTCGGTCGCGGTACGCGAGCGCGGCGGGTCGGCCTCCTCGTCGGTCTCGCTGAAGGCCGCGCCCTTGCGGCGGCGGGCGCCGATGTCGTGACGCTTGATCATCTCGTTCAGCGTCGTCGGCTTGATCTTCAGCAGCTCGGCGGCCTTCTTCTGCACGCCGCCGGCGGCCTCGAGCGTCGACTCGATGAGCCGGCGCTCGACGTTCGTGATCACGTCCTTGAACGACAGCCCTTCGGGCGGCACCACGAAGTTCGGGATGCGGAAGCTGGGCGCCGTGCGGACGTGGTCGGGAATCAGATCCGCGCCGATGCTGGCAGAGGTGCTCAACACGACGGCCCGTTCGATGACGTTCTCGAGCTCGCGGACGTTGCCCGGCCAGTTGTATTCCATCAGCAGGTCGAGCGCCTCGGGCTTCAGCTCGATGTCGGCCTTGTTGTTCTCCTCGCCGTACTTCTCGACAAAGTGCTGCGCCAGCGGCGGGATGTCGTCCTTCCGTTCCCGCAGCGGCGGCAGGTAGATGTTGATGACGTGCAGCCGGTAGTAGAGGTCCTCGCGGAAGCGGCCCTCGTCCACCATCTCCTTGAGATCGCAGTTGGTGGCGGCGATGATGCGCGCGTCGACGCGGATCGTCTCCATGCCGCCGAGCCGCATGAACTCGCGCTCCTGCATCACGCGCAGCAGCTTGGCCTGCGTCTCTGGCTGGATGTTGCCGATCTCGTCGAAGAAGATGCTGCCCTTGTCGGCGAGGTCGTAGAGCCCCTTCTTCGGGTTGATCGCGCCGGTGAAGGCGCCCTTCACGTGACCGAAGAGCGTGGACTCGAGCAGGTCCGGCGGCAGGTTGCCCGAGTTGACGGTCACGAACGCCCGGTCGGCTCGCGGCGAGTTGGCGTGAACCGCGCGCGCGACGAGCTCCTTGCCGGTGCCGCTCTCGCCGGTGACGAGAATCGTCGAGCGGCTCGGCGCGGCCTGCATGATCAGATTGAACACCTGCCGCATGCGCGGGCTGCGGCCGATGATGCCGGAGAACTTCTGCGCCTGCACCTGCAGGCTCAGGCGCAGTGCGGCGTTTTCGGCCACCAGCTGCCGCCGCTCTACGGCATTGCGGACCACCACGATCACTTCGTCGTTCTTGAACGGCTTGGTGATGTAGTCGAAGGCGCCGCGCTTCATCGCCGAAATGGCGGTCTCGACCGACGCGAACGCCGTCACCATCACCACCGGCAGGTCTTCGTCGATCTTCTTCAGCTCCTCGAGGGTGGCGATGCCGTCGATGCCCGGCATCATCACGTCCACGATCGCGGCGTCGAACGAGGTCGCACGCGCCAGCTCCAGCCCTTCCTCGCCGCTCGCCGCCACCTTGACGCGGTAGCCCTCGCGCGCGAGCAGCGCCTCGAGGATCTCCCGCATCACCTCTTCGTCGTCGACGACCAGAACCGACCCCGTGCGCGCCATGTGCCCTACCCTGCTTTCAATGCCCTGTTGCGAGTGCCGGGCGCGTACGGGCGAGCGGAAGCGACAGCACGAACCGTGTGCCCTGCCCCAGCTGGCTCTCGCAGTCGATCGACCCCTCGTGCTCGCGCACGATGCCGTATGTGATCGAGAGACCGAGGCCGGTGCCCTGGTTCATCGCCTTGGTGGTGAAGAACGGGTCGTAAATCCGCGCCAGGTACTCGTTGGGAATTCCCGAGCCGGTGTCGGCCACTTCGGCCACGGCGCGATCGCCGTCGAGCGCGGTGCGCACCGAGAGCCATCCGCCCTTCGGCATGGCGTCCTTCGCGTTCAGGAACAGGTTGAGGAACACCTGCTGCAGCTTGTGCTCGAGACCGAGCACCAGCACCGGGGTGTCGTTCAGCTCGCGCCGGAGCTTGATGCTGTGGGTGGCGAACTGGTGCTCGAGCAGCCCGAGCACGTCGGCAATCACCACGTTGACGTCGACGACCGCCAGCGCCTCCGAGCCGGTATTCGACGCCGGGCGCGACAGGTTCAGCAGGCCGTTGACGATCTTGGCGGCCCGGAACGTCTGCCGCTCGATCTTTTCGAGGAGTCGCGTCTTGGGATCGTCGGGGTCGGCGCCTTCGAGCAGCATCTGCGTGAAGCTCGAGATGCCCGTGAGCGGCGTGTTGACCTCGTGCGCTACGCCGGCGGCGAGCAGGCCGATGGACGCCATCTTTTCGGAGATCTGCAGCTGCTCTTCGAACTGCACGCGTGACGTCACGTCCTCGAGGATGACGACGGTGCCCTCGGCGCCGGCGTCGGCGGTGACTGCCGTCCGCAACGGCCCGGCTATCGCCGGGCCGAACGGCGCTATTTCTCCCATCGTGCCGCGGAGCGGCACGACCGCGCAATTGACGATGAGGGTGCGGCCCGCCTTGGCCCCCCGGCAGTGCAGCGGCACGCGCGACAGCACGGCCCCGGTCGGTGAATCGCGGCGGGCGGCTCGAATCGCCTCCACGCAGGGCCCGTCGAACAGATCGTCGATGGCGCGGCCGGCGGCGGCGCTGCGCGACACCCCGTAGAGGGTTTCGAGCGCGGTGTTCCACCGCACCACCTTGTCGTGCAGGTCCACCACCAGCAGGCCGTCGTCGAGCGACTCGAGGATGTTCTCGTTGAACGCGCGCAGCCGATCGAGCTCGATCGCTTTCACGTGCAGCTGCCGGTAGAGGCGCGCATTCTCGAGCGCGGTCGCCATCTGCGCCGCCACGGCGGCCAGCAGCGCCATGTCCTCGCTGCTCAACGGCTCGTTCGAGTGCTTGCGCCCGAGCGCCAGCACCGCCGTAGCGCCCGTCTGCGAGATGCAGGGCACGAAGTAGTACAGGCCGGCGTCGCGCCAGAACTCGATCTCTTCGGCGGCGAACCACCCGACGGCGGTCGGGTCGTCGAGGGCCACCGGATTCCCACCCGCCAGGCGCCGGCCGATGCCCGACAGCTTCGGCAGCGCCGGCGGCGCGGCGGGGAACCCGTAGGCGTGCATCGCCAGCCAGTCGGGGCCCGATTCGCTCTCGACCATGAGCGCCATGCCATCGACCTCGAGCGTCTCCACGACGCGCGAGACGAGCCGCGCGCTCAAGCGCCCGAGATCGAGGTCGCTGTTGAGATCGCGGGCGAAGCCGACCAGCGCCCGCCGGTAGTCGTAGCGGTCGCGATAGAACGCGCGATCGAGCGTGGTCTGCACGAAGTCCTTCACCGGCGGCGCCAGCAGCACGGCCACGAGCGTGGCCAGGAAGGCAATCACCCACTCGTGACCGACGCCGCCCTGCACGAACATCCGCTGCACGACCTTCAGCAGCACGACGTACATCGCCACGACCGCCGAGAGCACCGCCGCGTAGACCAGCGTGCGCTTGACGATCACTTCCACGTCCATCAGGCGGTAGCGCACGATCGCCGAGGCGTAGGCCAGCGGGATCAGGCTGAGCGGAATGGCCGAGAGCTGCATCGGCAGCGACGGCGAGACGCCAAGGGCGTAGGGCAGCGCGTAGCCGAAGGCGAACGGGCCGGCGCCGAACGCCGTGCCCCAGGCGATCCACCGCAGCTGACGCCGCGCGGTCACCGTGCGGATGCGGCGCAACGCCCGCGACAGCACCCCGAGGCCGCCAATGAAGCAGACAGCCAGGTAGAGGAACTCCATCCGGTCGAGCGCGGTGCTGATGCGCACGAACTGCGCGGCGTCGGTGGAGGCGCGCGCCAGCGAGGCCACGCGCGTCAGGCCCAGCACGATCGCCGGCACGTAGTTGGCGATTTCGAGGACACGTCCCAACCGCGTGCTGCTGAGCCGCGTGGCCCGCTCGGGGAAGACGAGGGTGAAGTGCAGGAAGAGGGGGGGCAGCGCCAGGATCGATACTTCGTCCGCCCAGAAGAACACCCAGTCCAGCCGATCGAGCCGGCCGCTGAACGAGAAGGTGAAGACGCCGAAGAAGGCGACCGACAGCCACAGGAAGTGCAGCGTGGCCGGGTCCCGTGGACGCCGGAGCCGCACCGCGCCGCCGACGAGCAGCGTGAAGGTGCCGACGCCGGCGAGCAGGAAATAGAGGATGCCCGGACCGCCGGGGATGGGCGCCACGCGGACGTCGATCACGTCGCGCGAGCCGAGGCGCAGCACCGTGTAGCGCAGCGTTTCGCCGCGATTGGAGCCGTGGAGAATCTCCACGACGTCGGACAGATCGTCGATGGGCCGGTCGTTGATGGCGAGCAGCAGATCGCCGCGCTCGATGCCGACGGCGGCGGCCGGCGTGCCGTCGGCGATGTCGGCCGCCACCACGCCCTCGGCCCGCGTCGCCCACAGCACGCCGTCCTCGACCTCGCGAAACGCGGCCCGCGCGGCGATGTTGGCAGCGCCGAGGCACAACAGCACGGACACGACAACGACCGGGAGTGCCGGCCGTGAGAAGCGGCCCCACATCGGGCTATTCGCTCCGGAGCCCGCGCGATCGGAAATCCAACGATCAGAAGTGGACATTCAATCAAATGGAGCCGAAAAACGCGGCGAAAAAAGGGAGGCTGTGTAGCACGCCTCCCCGGTTCGCGCTTGCCGGCGCCGTTCTCCCAAAATAGCGAACCGGCGTGAAACCGGTTTGCCAGGTACTGCCTCAGAACTTGACGGTCACCCCTCCGAGCACCCGCGTGGGCGCCCGCACCACCAGCAGTTCGTCGTACAACGATCCGCTGTCGAAGTCGTCGTGGAACATGTTCTTCACGGCCACCAGCGCCTCCCACCGTGACTTGGCCACGGTGAAGGGCAGCGCCTGGTTGATCTGCACGTCGAAGCGCGCGCCGCCGGCCGAGGCCTGCTCGAAGCCGGGAGCCGCCACGGCGGAGTTGAGCTTGTAGAGCACGAAGACGCGCGTGGACGTCGCCGGCACCAGGCTTTCCACCGTGGCCGTCAGGTCGTGCACCACGTCGGAGCGGCGGAGCACCTGGCCGGCCAGGTGTGCGAGCGCCCAGAAGTCTGGCGAGCGGCCGTTCCAATCCGCGTCGGCGCGCGAGTAGTCGAGCGAGGCGCGAGTGCCCTGGGCGACCGTGCGACTCACGCTCACGCCCCAGCCGATCGCGTCGAAATCTCCAGCGGAGCCGACGCGATAGTGGCCTGTGTTGACGGCCTCGTCCACGGCGGCCACGCCGAACAGCGTCACGATCTGGTCCTCGCCGCGCTGCCGGAACGCGCGCACACCCAGCACGATGTCGCCAAACACCGGGCGCTCGGCTCCGACCTCCACGTGATCGATGCGCTCCGGCCGGAACTCGCCGCGCCGCGACGCGCTCGAGAAGGTGCGCTCGGGCGGCAGCCACACGCCGGTGGACGGCGGGATGAACTCCTCGGCGCCGGGCGCGCTCTCACGGTGCGACACGCTGGCCCGAAGCTTGAGCGGATCGTCGAACGGCTTCACCTCGACGCCGGCGCGCGGGCTCCAGAGCCCCTGGTCTTCCAGGTAGCCGTAGTTGGCGTAGCGGGCGCCGAAATCGAGCCGCAGTGCCGGCGAGAGCGTCCACGCGTCGTAGCCGTAGAGCACGCCAACCGTGCGGCTGCCGTCGCGCATGGCCGACAGCGCCTCGGCGTTGCCGCCCGAGTAGCGCTGCATGCCGTACGAGAACCCGGCCTGATAGGCGTGGGTGGCGTGGAGGGCGCGCGCATACGAGCTGGCCACGGTCCACGACGACAGATCGCCCTGCGTCATTGCACCGCGCATCCGCCACTCGCCGCTCGCCATGGACGACGACAGCGACACGAACGCCACACTGCGTGGCAGCGCGGCATCCGGCGAGAACAGGTCCTGCGGACGATCGAACGACGTCGTCGTGAGCAGGTTGAACTGGCCGTCGAGCGGCAGGTCCGCGAGGATCGACGAGGCGATCCGCGCCGATTCGCCCACCGCACGGCCCAGCCCGGCGAGCGGGTTGTCGGCGGGCCAGGTGGTGTCGAGACCCGGCACGCGTTCGCCGTCGCTCTTCAGCACACTGCGCTTCAGGTGGCGCAGGCGCCAGGCGAGCTCGTCGTGCTCGTGGGTTGCTTCGGCCTCAGGCTCGGCGATTGGCTCGTCCACCAGCCCGACGCCGGCCGCGATCACCCCGGGCGTGTCGGCCGCCTCGGACTGCTTGACCAGCGTGATGACGAAATCGGTCCGCGCGCTCGTGCTGATCTGCATCAGGCGCGGCCGTGCGGGCAGGTAGCCCTGCAGGTGCGCTCGAACCACGTAGGGACCCGCCGGGAGCGAGCGGAAGGTGAACCGGCCGTCGCGATCCGACACCGCGAACGCCGACTCGGACCCGATGGCCGAGACCACGGCGCCGACCAGCGGATGGCCCGCGCGATCGTGGACGATGCCGGTGAGCTCCACCGCCACCGCGCTCGTCGTGGTGCGGCTCACGAGCTGCGCCTGGGGTCGGACCACCTGGGCCGACGAGGGCAGCGTGGAGATCGTCAGACACAGTCCGACGGCAGCGGCGCGGCCCAGCATGCGTGTGTGTCTCATCTCCCGTGCCCTCGCGGTCCCCGCACGGTGCCCATTACAACGTCTTCGCCCGCCCGGAGGGCGGGGCGTCAAACACTGCTACGCCGCCACGGTGAAGGCGACATTCTGCGTGATCGTCTTGTTGGCGGCCTTGTCGGTCACCTTGATTTCCAGGCGGTAGTCCCCCACCGGGAAGCTGGCCAGCGGAATCGACAGCATCCCCGGCACCTGATGGCCCGCGGCGACGTTGAAGTCCGGCGACAGCGTCGTCCCGTTGAGCTCCTGCGGCGCGGTCTTGTTGAAGTACTTTTCGCCCTCGCCCTGCTTGACGTAGAACGAGTAGTCCAGCGTGACGTTCGGCTTCCCGCCGCCGGCGTCGCCGGCACCGTAGATGAAGAACACGATGCTGAACTCGCCGGCCTTCGAGAACTTGCCGTCCACGGAGGGCACGATCTTCATCGCGCCGAACACCCCGTAGGGGTTCTCTTCGATCTGCGCCGGCGTCAAGGGCGCCGTCAGCGGCTCGACGGTGCTGGCCAGAATCGGCAGGCTCATCTTGAGCTCGGCGCCGTTGTAGTCGGGTACCGAGAGCTCGCGCTTGATGAACGCCATCTTCGGCGGCGCGGCCTTCGCCAGATCCTTGATTTCCGCCGTCAGCTTCTCTTTCAGCGTGATGTAGACGTCGTAGTCGCCCGGCCTCAGCACGAACGCGCGCGACATCTTGCCCGAGTCCGGCACCTGCGAAAAGCTGATGCGCTCCCATGGATAGGTCGGGCGCACTGGGGCGGCCTTCTCGTCCTTGGCCTTCGGATCGGGAAGGGCCGGCGGCGCCGCTCCCTTGTCGACCACGCGGGTGTAGAAGGCCACCTGCTTCCCAGCCAACGCCTTGTCCACGACGATGGTGTACGGGATGTAGGTCTGCCCTTCCTGCCCCTTGGTCGCGTGATTCGACTCCCAGGTCAGCGTGTAATCGGTCGGAGCCGGCTGGGCGCCCTGGACGATGCGATCGACCATCGCCACCGACAAGTCGACATCCTGCTGCTCGGTCTTCGAGCGCTTCGGCTGCTGGTTCTTGTTGTCGTTCTTCTGCGCCTGGATCGGCAGGGCGCTCACCGCGAGCGTGAGAACCGCAACTGCCGCCAGGACCCGACGAATCTGCATCGTGCCTCTCTTGTTCCTTAGGGGGTACGAACGACCGATCATAGGCACGGAGCTCGGGGCAAGTCAATCGATCGAAGGGCCGCTAACTACCCGCAGGGATTGACTTTCTGTGGCACAAGTCGCGGCGCTGGAGACTATGATCGGGCTCGGCCATGGCTTTGGACGACGTTCTCGTGATCCTGCTGGCGGGCGGCGCCGGCGAGCGCCTGCACCCGCTGACCGCCGAGCGGGCCAAACCGGCCGTGTATTTCGGGGGCCCCTACCGGATCATCGATTTCACGCTGAGCAACTGCATCAACTCGGGGTTCCGGCGCATTTTCATCGCCACGCAGTACAAGTCGCTGTCGCTCAACCGCCATGTCCGCATGGGCTGGAACGTCGTGTCCGAGGAGCTCGGCGAGTTCGTGGAGATGCTGCCGCCCCAGAAACGGGTCGGCGAGCACTGGTACCTCGGCACCGCCGACGCGGTGTTCCAGAACCTCTACTCCATCGTGCGGGAGAGTCCGAGCCACGTGGTGGTGCTCTCGGGCGACCACGTCTACAAGATGGACTATGCCAAGATGCTCCGGTTCCACATCGACCAGAACGCCGACGCCACGCTGGCGACGCTGGAGGTGCCGGTGGCCGACGGCCGGCGCTTCGGCGTCGTGGGCGTAGACGAGGACGACCGCGTGCGCGAGTTTCAGGAGAAGCCGGCGGTGCCGCCGTGCATCCCGGGCTCGCCGGACATCGCGCTGGCGTCGATGGGCATCTACATCTTCAGGGCCGACGTCCTGGTGAAGGCGCTCGAGGACGACGCCGCCAACGTGGACAGCCAGCACGACTTCGGCAAGAACATCATCCCGTCGCTCATCGCGGCCAAGCGGGTCTACTCGTACCGCTTCTACGACGAAAACAAGAAGGCCGCCAAGTACTGGCGCGACATCGGCACGCTCGACGCCTACTACGACGCGAGCATGGACCTGTGCCAGATCAGCCCCGAGTTCAACCTCTACGACCCGGAATGGCCGCTCCGCACCTATCAGCCGCAGGCGCCGCCGGCGAAGTTCGTGTTCGCGGAAGAGGGTGTGCGCTGCGGCCAGGCGCTCGACTCGATCGTGTCGAACGGCTGCATCATCTCGGGCAGCCGCATTACCGGCAGCATCCTGTGCCCGAACGTGCGCGTGCACAGCTTCTGCGACATCTCCCGCACCATCCTGATGCCGGGCGTGCGGGTGGGCCGTCACGCGCGCATCCGCAAGGCGATCATCGACCGCGACGTGCTCATCCCGCGTGGCGCGGTCATCGGCTACGACCCCGAGGAGGATCGCCGGCGGCACTCCATCACGGAGAACGGCGTGGTCGTGGTGACGGCCAACGACGAGCCGCTCATCCGGCCGGTGAGCGACGAGGCGCTGCGCCTCGAGGCCGACGCCGACCGCAGCGGCCTCGGTCACTGAACACACTTCTTCTCTCGCTGGAGACACAAGTTGGCGCCGATCACGATTACGGGCATTCACGGGCGCGAGATTCTCGATTCGCGCGGCAATCCGACGGTGGAAGTGGACATCAAGGCCGGCGCGCACCTGGGCCGTGCCGCGGTGCCCTCGGGCGCCTCGACGGGCGAGCGCGAGGCGCTCGAGCTGCGCGACGGCGACAAAGCGCGCTACCTGGGCAAAGGCGTCCGCAAGGCGGTGGCCCACGTCAACGGTGAGATCGCGCAGGCCGTGGTGGGCAAGACGTTCGATCAGCGCGATCTCGACAGCGTGCTGGTGACGCTCGACGGCACGCCGTCCAAGAGCCGGCTCGGCGCAAACGCCACGCTGGGCGTGTCGATGGCGATGGCGCGGGCATCCGCTGCGGCCGCCGGCGTTCCGCTCTATGCGCACTTCGCCGCGCTGGCCGGCCGTGCGCCGGGCGACACGCCCTATCTACTGCCGGTGCCGATGATGAACATCCTCAACGGCGGGGCGCACGCGGACAGCAACGTGGACCTGCAGGAGTTCATGGTGATGCCGGTGGGCATGCCCACGTTTGCGGAAGCCCTGCGGGCCGGCGCCGAAATCTTCCACGCGCTGCGCGCGATCCTGAAGCAAGCGGGGCATTCCACCGGCGTCGGCGACGAAGGCGGCTTCGCGCCCAGCCTCAAGTCGAACGTCGAGGCGCTCGACGTCGTGCTCGAGGCGGTGGGCAAGGCGGGCCTCAAGGCCGGGGCCGACGTCTACCTGGCGCTCGACGTCGCCTCGAGCGAGCTGTGGGACAACGGGAAGTACGTGTTCAAGAAGTCGGGCGAGCCGACGCGCACGCCGCAGCAGATGGTCGAGATGTATGCGAGCTGGGTGAAACAGTACCCGATCATCTCGATCGAGGACGGCATCGCCGAGGGCGACTGGGACGGCTGGAAGGCGCTCACCGCGGCCATCGGCGATCGCGTGCAGCTCGTGGGCGACGACGTGTTCGTCACCAATCCCGAGATCCTTTCGCGAGGCATTGCCGAGGGCGTGAGCAACGCCTTGCTCGTCAAGCTCAATCAGATCGGCACGGTATCCGAGACGCTCGACGCCATCGCGATGGCGCGCGCCGCGAACTTCGCCACCATCATTTCGCACCGATCTGGCGAGACCGAAGACAGCACGATCGCGGACCTCGCCGTCGGCACATCGGCCGGACAGATCAAGACGGGATCGGCCAGCCGGAGCGATCGCGTCGCCAAGTACAACCAGCTGCTGCGCATCGAGGAGGAGTTGGGCGCCGGCGGGAAATACGCCGGCCGCGACGCCATCCGCCAACTGCGCGCCCACACCTAGACGGCTTGAAGGCCGGTCTTCTTGAACTTGATTCAAGGTTCTTCACGGCCTTCAAGACGTCTCGCCCCGCCGAAGGCGGGGCAATTGAACACTGCCCTAGCGACGCGGAGCCACACCAATTCCCCTTTTCGGATCCCGGCGGAGCGTCGCTAGTGTTGAGGAGCGCCGGGACGGCGGGCATTGCCGCGCTCTGCGCGCTGGTGCTGGCGTGGCTGGCGAGCGCCCTGCCACCGGATGCGTTCTTCAGCGGCGACTCGGGCGTCAAGCTGATCGCCACGCTCGAGGCGATCGCGCATCCAGCCCGCCCGTTCGAAACGGACCTGCCACGCATCGGCGCTCGAGCAACCCGATTCACTGACCCGATGGTCGTGCCGCACGACGGCCACGCGCATGTCCTGCAGTCGCCGCTCTTCGCTCCGCTCACTGCGCCGCTCGTCGCAGCTTTCGGCGTGCGCGGCGCCTACGTGTGGCCCGCCCTGGCGTTCGTCGCTCTCGTGCCGCTGCTCGCGTCCGCCCGCCGGCATCTGCTGCCGGAGACGTCGTGGGCGGTCCTTGCCTGGATCGTCGTGGCGGCCAACCCGCTGTTCTTCTATGCGCTCGAATTCTGGGAGCACGTGCCCGCCGTGGCGCTTCTCACCGCCGGCATCGCGATGATCGCGCCCGCCCTTGCCGGCGCCGGCTCACACGCGCGGACGGCCGTCGGCGGCGCGCTGGTCGGCGCCGGCGTGCTGCTGCGGCCCGAAGGTGCGTGGTGCGCCGCGGGGCTCGCGCTGGCGCTCGGGCCGCGCCACTGGCTGCCGTTCGGCGGCGGTGCCGCCGCACTGCTGGTGCCGGCGGCCGCTCTGAACTACGTGCACTTCGGCAACCCGCTTGGCGCACACGCGTCCGCCGTTCTGGCACCGATCGGCACCGGCTTCCTCGCGGCGCGGTGGCAGCGCGTGCAGGATTGGCTGTGGCCGGCGTCGTTCGCCGAGGCCACGGGCTTCGCGTGTGTCGCCGCCGCATGGCTCGCGGCCCTGTTCAAGGTGGACCTGCGCACACGCCAGACGGCAGCCCTGGCTGGCACCGCCGTCGTTGCGATGCTCGCGGCGCGTCGCGGGCTGCCGTTGCCGTCGTTCTGGCAGGGATTCCCGCTGGCACTCCTGGCGCTGGTGCCGGTGTCCGCGTCGACCCCCGCGGCGAGACGGCTGGGCATCGCCGCACTCGTCGCGGCAGCCGGAGTGGTGCTCACGGCGACCAACGACGGCGGCGCGCAGTGGGGCACACGCTTTCTGCTGGTCGCCACACCACCGCTGCTGCTTCTCGCCGCGCGAGGCGTCTCCGATGCCGCCGCCCCCGGCGCGTGGCGGGTGTCGCGACTGGCCCTGGTGGCGGTGATTCTTCTGGCGGGCGCCGCGACGAGCCGGAGCGCCTACCTCGAACTGCGCGGCAGCAAGCGCAACTACGAGAGTCTCGTCGCCGCGACGCAATCGTTCACACGACCAGGGGACGTCGTCCTGACGAACCTGTGGTGGCTGGACCAGGTGACCGCGGCGCTGCACGGGACGCGCACCTTTCTCTATGTCGCCGACCGCGCGGCCGCCTCGCGCGCGCTCGCCACGCTTGGCGCCGAACACATCGACGCGGTCACGCTGGCGTGGTCGGCCGACGGCGCGGAATCCGCCTTCGCGCTCGACGCGGCGCTCGATGGCACCTGTTTTCGTATCGTGGCCGCGCGGGAGGTGCCGCTACGCTCGTTGCGGCTCGCGTCGGCGCGTTGCGACAGGAGTCCTGCGCCCGCCCGAAGGGCGGGCAATTAGATACTGCAGCCAGCGAGGCGGAGCCTCGCTGGATAATGGGGAGGTCATGACTCGACTCGTACTACTGCGACACGGCGAGAGCACCTGGAACAAGGAGAACCGGTTCACGGGATGGACCGACGTCGACCTGAGCGACAAGGGGCGCGAGGAAGCGCGCGAGGCCGGACGCCTCATGACCGCCGAAGGCTTCACCTTCGACGTTGCCTACACGTCTCGGCTGACGCGGGCCATCCGGACGTTGTGGATCGCGCTGGATGAGATGAACCTGCTGTGGCTCGACACGCACAAGTCGTGGCGGCTCAACGAGCGTCACTACGGCGCGCTCCAGGGGCTCAACAAAGCGGAAACCGCCACACGCCACGGCGAGGCGCAGGTGAAGATCTGGCGGCGCAGCTATGACATTCCACCGCCCGCACTGGAGCCTGGCGACGAGCGAAATGCTTCGCGCGACCCGCGCTATGCCGGACTGGCGCCGTCGGAGCTCCCGCTCACCGAGTCGCTGAAGGACACGGTGGCGCGGTTTCTACCTTACTGGCACGAGACAATCGCGCCGCAGGTGCGAGCCGGCAAGCGGGTGCTCATCGCTGCGCACGGCAACAGCCTGCGCGCGCTCGTGAAGGTTCTCGACAACGTGTCCGAGCAGGACATCGTCGAGCTGAATATTCCCACCGGGATTCCGCTGGTCTACGAGCTGGACGCGCAGCTCACGCCGATGAGGAAGTTTTATCTCGGAGACCAGGAAGCGGCGCTGAAGAAGGCTCAGGCCGTCGCGAACCAGGGGAAAGCCTGACGGGCCGCCTGAAGGCGGCCCCTACGTACGCGCCCTACTCGACGGCTTCTTTTTTCGACTCGTCGCAGCTGATGCGCAGGGAGCGCAGGAAACGGCGATCGTTGCTCGTGAGCTCGTACTCGCGCTTGCCGGGCAGGAGGCGCGCCGGCGTGGTGACGCGCGTCACCGCGGCGCCGTTGGTGCGGTTGACGAACCCGACCACCGCTTCGATCGAGACGCGCAGATCGAAGCCGGCTTCACGCGCCTTGGCGCGGCATGCCTCGATTTTGGCGTTGTCGGCGACGGCGGCGCCGATGGCATCGGCCAGTTCCTTGGCAAGCTGGTTCACAACGTCGTCCATGTTGCCCTTGTCTTCTCCGTTGCCCACAGCGTGCCTCCAGCTGGCGTCGTCTCCGCGCCGCCGGCAATCTTAGCACTCGTCGAGCGACCGTGAAATGGCCTCGACGTACAATCGCGAGCGGCCATGGCGACCACCGCAGAACCGCGTCACTACCGCGTTTCCGAGGATGTCTCCCACATCGACCCCGATGGAGACATTGGTCTCCCGGGGAGGTTCCCTTTTACCCGCGGCGTGCAGCCGACGATGTACCGAGGCCGCCCCTGGACGATGCGACAGTATGCAGGTTTTGGCACTGCCGCCGAATCCAACGCGCGCTATCGCTACCTGCTGTCGCAAGGCGTCAAGGGGCTGAGCGTCGCCTTCGACCTGCCGACGCAGATCGGCTACGACTCCGATCATGCGCTGGCCGCCGGCGAGGTTGGGCGCGTGGGCGTCGCGATCGACACCATCGAGGACATGCTGGTGCTCTTCGACGGCATCCCGCTCGAGTCGATCTCGACGTCGATGACGATCAATTCCACCGCCATCATCCTGCTCGCCCTCTACATCGCGGTGGCGAAGCGGCAGGGCGCCGACCCTAGGGTTCTTACGGGTACGGTTCAGAACGACATCCTCAAGGAGTACGCGGCTCGCGGCACCTACATCTTTCCGCCGCAGCCGTCGCTGCGGGTGGTCACCGACATCATCGCGTTCTGCGAGCGCGAGGTGCCGCAGTGGAACTCGATCTCGATCAGCGGCTACCACATCCGGGAGGCGGGCTCGACGGCCGTAGAAGAAGTGGCCTTCACCCTGGCCAACGCCTGCGCCTACGTGGAGGCGTGCCTGGCCGCCGGCCTCGACGTGAACGCGTTCGGCCAGCGCCTCTCGTTCTTCTTCAACGCGCACAGCAACTTTCTGGAGGAGATCGCCAAATTCCGGGCAGCCCGGCGCCTGTGGGCCCGGCTGATGCGCGACCGGTACGGCGCCACCAACCCCCGTGCCCAGCAATTGAGGTTCCACACGCAGACGGCTGGCAGCACGCTCACGGCGCAGCAGCCGGCCAACAACGTCGTGCGCGTGGCCCTGCAGGCGCTCTCGGCCGTGCTGGGCGGCACGCAGTCGCTGCACTGCAACAGCAGCGACGAGGCGCTCGGACTGCCCACCGAGCAGAGCGCGACGGTGGCGCTTCGCACCCAGCAGATCCTGCTCCACGAGAGCGGGATCTCGCAGACCGTCGACCCGTTCGGCGGCGCCTACGCCGTCGAGGAGCTCACCTCGCGTATCGAAGCGGAAGCCGAATCGCTCCTCGAGCAGATCCGGGGCATGGGCGGCACGCTCGCGGCGCTGGAATCGGGATTCGTCCAGCGGCGGATCCACGAGTCGGCCTATCGCGCGCAGCGGGCGGTGGACGAGGGCACGCAGGTGGTCGTCGGCGTCAACCGCTTCGTGGACGAGTCGCCGAGCGCGCCGGCGGTGTTTGCTATCGACCCCGAGATCGAGCGCCAGCAGATCGAGCGCGTGCGCGCCATCCGCGCCGGCCGCAGCCGGCAGGTCTGCAGCGCCGCGCTTGCCGCCGTCGAGCAGGCCGCCCGCGGCGGCGACAACCTCGTGCCGCCGGTCATCGCCGCGGTGGAAGCGCACGCGACGCTTGGCGAGATTGCTGATACGCTGCGCGCCGTGTTCGGCGAACATCACGATAGTTAGCGAGGCTACGCCACTGGATATGTTCAGCTCCGCCTCGCTAACGACAGTATCTTCTGGCCCCCGCTTCGCGGGGGCGGCTGCGTGATGGCGCCGCTCCTCGATGTTCAGCACCTGAGCGTCTCGTTCGGCGGACCGATGCCGGCCGTGGACGACGTGAGCTTTCACATTGCCGCGGGCGAAACGCTGGGCGTGGTGGGCGAATCGGGTAGCGGCAAGTCCGTGACCGCGTTCTCGATCCTGCGGCTGGTGCAGCCGCCCGGCCGCGTCACCAGCGGCACCGTCCGCTTCGAAGGCCGCGACCTGCTCACGCTGAGCGAAGCGCAGATGCGCGAGGTGCGGGGGGCGCGCATCTCGCTCATCTTCCAGGAGCCGATGACGGCGCTCAACCCGGTGATGCGGGTTGGCGATCAGATTGCCGAAGCCTTGACGGTGCACGGCCGCTCACGAGCCGAGGCACAGGCCCGCGCGATCGAGCTGATCGACGCGGTGAAGATTCCGGATGCGGCACGCCGGGCGCGCGACTATCCTCACCAGCTCTCCGGCGGTATGCGGCAGCGGGCGATGATTGCCATCGCCCTGGCCTGCCATCCGCCGCTCGTCATCGCCGACGAGCCGACCACGGCGCTGGACGTCACCATCCAGGCGCAGGTGCTGGACCTGCTGCGCGAGCTCAAGACCCGCTTCAACCTGGCGCTGCTCCTCATCACGCACGACTTCGGCGTGATCGCCGAGATGGCGGACCGCGTGGCGGTGATGTATCGCGGCCGTCTGGTGGAGGAAGGCCCGGTCCGTCAGATCCTTCGAGCGCCGGCCCACGAGTACACGCAGGCGCTGCTCGCGGCCGTGCCCGGGATGGCGAAACCGGGCGGAGGCGTCCGCTGATGCCGTTGCTCGAAGTGGCGGGGCTGACCAAGCACTTCGTCCGCACGCCGGGGCTCTTCGGCAAGACCTCCGTCGTGAGAGCGGTTCAGGACGTGACGTTCTCGATCGACGAGGGCGAGATGTTCGGGCTCGTCGGCGAGTCGGGCAGCGGCAAGAGCACGACCGGGCGCTGCATCCTGCGGCTGATGGAGCCGACGGCCGGCGAGGTGCGCTTCAAGGGCGAGAACGTGCTCGGGTTCTCGCGGGAGCGCATGCGCCGCGCCCGCCGCGACATGCAGATCGTCTTCCAGGATCCCTACTCGTCGCTCAATCCGCGGATGCGCGTGCGCGATATCGTCGAGGAGCCGCTGGTCATCCACAAGCTCGGGTCTGGCGACGAGCGCCGGGCGCGCGTGAAGGAGCTGTTCGAGCTGGTCGGCCTCGAGCCGGCGCACCTCGAACGCTACCCCCACGAGTTCAGCGGCGGACAGCGGCAGCGGATCGGCATCGCCCGGGCGCTCGCACTCAATCCCGCGTTCGTCATTGCCGACGAGGCGGTGTCGGCGCTCGACGTGTCGATTCAGGCGCAGGTGGTGAAGCTGCTGCTCGACCTGCAGGCGCGGTTGAAGCTCACGTATCTGTTCATCGCCCACGACCTGCGGCTGGTGGAGCACATCTGCAGCCGGGTGGCGGTGATGTATCGGGGACGCATCGTGGAGATGGGTGACACCCGCGCGCTATTCGCGAATCCCACCCACCCCTACACGAAGGCGCTGCTCAGCGCGATTCCCCTGCTCGATCCCGACGCTCCGCGCACGCGCATCGAGCTCGACCCGGCATCATTCGATGCCGCGGCACCACTGCGAGAAATCGCAGCCGGTCATCTGGCCGCGCTCTGAGCGCACCTCGATCAGAACGTCAACGTGACGTGCACTCGCGCCAGCCGCGGCGCGGCGATCGCGGTGGGTCTCAGCCACGCCGCACCACTGGTCACCTGCTCGTACGTCTGCTGATACGCCGTCGCCACATTCGAGTTGAACAGGTTGTAGAGATCGATGCCCACATCGGTGCGCCGGGCCCCGAAGCGCAGGATCTTGGCGAAGCGCATGTCGACCAGGGTCGTACGCTGCAACGTATAGAGCTCGCCCGGCCTCAGCAGGTTGACGGTCGTCGTGCCCGTCGGCAGCGCGTTGGCCGGCAGGCGGCCGAGCGCCTGCTGGATGGAATAGCAGCCGGCCGCGCTGGTGGCCGTGCAGGTGTTCGGCACGACGTAGTTGGCCGCCAGGGAGAGACCGTTCGTCGCCACACCACCACCCGGTGTCGTTTCGAGCGAACGCATGCTGGCACTCACCAGCACGTCGATCTTCGGAACGGTGTACGACGCCAGCCCCCTGAACGAGGTGGACCATTTCTCCGTCACGGCGCATGAATCCGCGCGGGCGGTGCCCAGGAGCTCGGGCAGCGCGCCGGTGACGAAGCAGTTGTCGCGCACCGCACGACCGGTGCTGGTACCTCCCTGCAGGTTCAGTCCAAACGACAGTCGCGCGGTGGCGGTGAAATCGGCGCCGTGCCAATACGCCGTGCGCGCACCGCCGTAGTCCTTTTCGCTGGTCATGTAGTTCTGCGCGCCTCGGGCGTTGGCGGCCGCCGTGATGGCGACGAACGGCGCCAGCTCGCCCGCGCCGGGCAGATTCTCGTGCTGCGGAATCGGCAGCGAATACCGCTCGTAGTCCGCGGCGGTGGTCAGCACGTTGTCGGTCACGAAGAAGTTGCCCCACCACCGGCGGTTGTACGCAGCTTCGACCGACAGCCGCGGCAGCAGCTCGTGCTGGATCGAGGCGCCGAACTGCCAGTCGTAGGGACGCACGCCCCAGCCGCCGAGAATGTCCGGGTTGATCGTCGTCGTGTTCGGATTCGCATTACCGAAGTTCAACCCGGCGCCGCCCACGGCCGCGCACAGGTCGCCGCCGGCGGCGAGATTGTCCTGCAACGCGGTGCTGCGCAGGTCACAGTCGACCACGAAGTTTCTGTTGCCGTCGGTCCAGCCGCGGGCGGCGGCCGGTCCAGACCCGATGCGGGTGATGATGCGGACCGCAGGATTGTTCGAGCTGTAGATGACGTCGCCGGTCGCGGCCTCGAGGTACTTCCCGCCATTGATCTTGAGCGCCGTCTTCCCGGTGCCGAACAGGTCGTAGGCCACGCCGAACCGCGGCGTGATGTCGTTGTAGCCACGGACGCTCACCGTTCGATCGAACGAAATCGGATTCGGGTTGAAGCGGGACGTGGCCGTCGTCCCGTTTCCTTCGGCCGGTGCCCAGCTCCAGGCACGGTCGTAGCGGATACCACCTTGAAGCGTCAGGCGGCCGATCGTCCACTGGTCCTGCGCGTACAGCCCGACCGTTTCGGTTCGATCGTGCTGGTCCCACCGGGGGGCGAGGAAATACGAGACCGATACCGGGCAGAGGCGGGGCGAGCCGCCGGCGGGACAGGCGGCGCTCACCGGTGCGTTGGAATTGAACGTGTAGCGCATCTGGGTCTCGTTGGGCACGCGGCCGTTGTGCACTTCGATGAAGGTGCCGCTGTACCCGACCTTGATGCTGTGCGCGCCCGTGACGTAGGAGGTCGATGCACGCCAGCTCGAGTTCAGCGCGTCGTTGTCGTTGAAGCCGAAGTCGAGCGGATCGAACACGCCGCGATAGGAGAAGTTGGTCCGCCCGTAGATGCTGCTCTGTTCGGTGACGGGGATGAGATCCATCAAGCCGTCCGGCGCCGCCATGCCGAACCGCGCGTATCCGTACGCGAATCGCGAGTAGCCGGCCTCGATGAGCAGGCGGCTGCTGATCGGCGCCGAGTAGGTGAGCTGCGTCGTGTTGTAGGGAAAGTCGTGGTAGCCGGGAAAGGTTTCCGGCGACACGGTGTCGGCGCCGAACGTGCGGCCCGACGCAATCCAGTCGCCGCCCGCCTGGCGGCAGCCCTCGCCTCCCTCGCGAAGGGTCGATCCGCCGCAGCGGCGCTGATAGTCATGCGACACGGTCAGGCGATTCTTCGGCGTGACTTGCGCGGTGAGGCGAGCGGCGTAGATCTTCCTGCCCTCGGCCTGGCGGGCTTCAATCGACGTATCGGCGGAGTAGTCCCAGTGCGACGCATCGCCGGCAAAGCGGTTGGCGTTGATGCCGTCCACCACCGACGCGTTGGCCCAGCCGCGGACGTTGGCAAAGAACCACAACCGATCCCGCTTGATCGGACCGCCAAGGCTGACGCTCGCATCCCAGTTCGTCCGCAGCGTCGGCGGCTTCGTGATTCCGAAACCGCGCAGCCGATCGTCCAGGTTGTTGGACGTCGCCCAGTCGCCCGACGTGCTGTAGAACGCCGACCCCTGGAAGGCGTTGCCGCCGGACTTCGGCACGATGTTGATGCTGGGGCCCCCGGTTTCGGCTTCTCCCAGGCCGCCGGAAATCAGCACCTGCATTTCCGCGGCGTTGGCGGTGTCGTAGGTCACATCGGACACGCCACCGCCGCCGAAAGGAGCGGCGACGGTCAGGCCGTTGGTCATCACACGCCCTTCGCCGCTGGCGCCGCCGTGTGCGGTGAAGAACATCATTTGCGGTGTCGTCGGCGCGGTCGTGGCGCCGGCTCCGGCCACGCCGCCGATGTTGAGTGCCGGAACGGTCGCCAGCGCCGAACCGTAGCCGCGCGTGGCCGGCAGCGTGCTGAGCGTCTCGTTGTTGAGAACGACCTCACGCCGCACCGATTGCGTGTCGACGATGGGCGACTCGCCGGTGACCGTGACCGTCTCGGTAAGCTCGCCGACCCGTAGATCGGCGTTGACCGTGATGACGCCGGACCCCGACACGACCACCCCGTCACGCTTGACGGTCGAGAATCCTTGCAGGGAAAAGGTCAGAGCGTAGGTTCCGGGCGGAAGATCCGTGACGCGATACTGCCCGGTCCCATCGGTGATGACGTTGCGGGCCTTCTCGATGAGCGCAGCGCTCGACGCCTCGACGGTGACGCCCGGAAGTACGGCGGCAGAGGCGTCGCGAACGACGCCGGCAATCGTGGCTTGAGCAAACGCGGCCGCCGGCAGCAGCAGGAGACCGGCCAGCGCGAGCGACGCCTTCCCGATTCGGAGCATGAGTAGACCCTCCCTTTGATCTTTCGCTTGTCGAAAAACCGCTGAAGTGCGGGAGGCTATCACGGCCCGGCATGTCGAGGCTCGACCTTTGCGGACAAAATGCGCGGCTACGGACCGGGGCCCGTCCCCCATCCGGATTTCGGCTGCCCATTGCCGCGGAAGAACGCATGAATGTGACGGATCATTCCGTCCTGCACCTTGAACGCTTCCATCACGACCGACGGGTTGTTGTTGGGGAACTCCTTCGGCGCCATGAAATTGCCGGCCGCGATCACGACGCCGTGCTCGACGTCGGCGAGGTAGAACCGGCGGTTCTCGACGTTCCACCACACGGAGCGGATCTGGAACTCGCCGCCGCAGCTGCCCGCCGTGCGCGGTGCGTTCACCGTGAAGACGCCCAGCTCGATGCGCTGGCACTCGGGATGCCACGGCACCTGGCGGTAGTCGATGCGGTGCGAGACGGCGTCGAAGTACTTGTTGGCGATGTCGAACAGCTGCTCGCGCGTGGACCGCTCGCTCTCGACCAGCACGGTGTCGAAGATGCGGTCGGGCAGCGTCATCGACGACGGCGTGGCCCCGAAGCCGTTGGGCGGCGGCTCGTAGGCGATCTCCTCGACCTCGGTGATCCGCCGCGCGTCGACCTTCAGCCTCGCCACGTAGTACCACCAGCGCGGGGGCTCCAGCGCGGGCGCACCGGGCTGCGGCGGCCGCGTGGACATGGTGACGACGCCGTAGAAGAGAGCGGCGCCGGTCACCGGATCGACGAACACCTGCCGGTACGGCAGCCGCCTGGACGGCCCCCAGATGTCGCCTTTGCCGAGCGGCGTCTCGGTGCCGTTGCTGGTCGCGCGCACCTTCGGCGCGAGTGGAACCTTCGAGAGGTCGTTGTCGGTGATGGCTTCGGTGTACTCGAACATCACCTGCAACAGGCAGCGCCGTTCGCACGAGGGCGCGCCGCCGCGCGGCGCCTGCGCCGCCAGCCCAGCGGCGGCCACGGCCGCCGTCACCGCCACTACAAGACCCAGTCTCCGCATGCGCGTGTCTCCTCGGCCGGAGATCGTAGCGCAGGCGCGCGGCTCAGGCCTTTCGCGGCTGGTAGTCGATGACGCGGCGGAGCCGCCGACTGAACGCCGGGTCGATGTTGGTCCCGAGGGTGGTCGCAAGCAGCGCCACACCCTGGTACGCCTCGATCCGCGCCAGGATGGCGCTCAAGTCGACGTTCGCGTAGCGGTCGTGCGCATCCTTCACGTCCGACCGCTTGCCGAAGAGCGCATCGGCCTCGTCGATCAGCAGCACCGCGCCGGCGCGCTCGGCATCGGCAAACAGCGCGTCGATGTTCTTTTCAGCCTCGCCGATGTACGTGCTGACGACCGCGGCAAGATCGACGTGGAAGACCGTGGTCCGGAGCTCGGCGGCCACCGTATCGGCGGCGTTCGCCGCCGCGGTCCCGGCGGCACCCGCCAGGAGCACCGCCCCTCGCGTGCCGGCGCGCGCCTCGGACGCGACCGCCTTCAACGCCGTGCTCTGGTCCCTCACGACGTTTTCCCCGCCGTCACGAAGAACGTGCGCGGCAGACCCGGAACAGCGCGCGGCGCGGTGGGAAACGGCCAGCGGCCGTAGCTGGCTTCGGGATCGCCGGGCTGCACGACCGTCGGCGCCCAGCCGCGCTGCCGGAAGAACGACTCGGGATCCTCGATGCCGAACTTCCACGGACTGCCGGCCTCCCGCAGCGCGGCCATGTAGCGCTCCATGTACGGCGAGGTCAGCACTTGGGGATTCACGACGTCGGCCGCCATCCAGCTGCCCGGGGCCGCGATTTCGCCAATCGCGTTCAGCAGCGGCAGCGCCTCGTGCTCTTCGAGATACATCAGCAGCCCCTCGACGAGAAAGGCCGTGGGCTTCGACTTCACGAAGCCCGCCGCCACCAGCGCCGCGGTCCACGGCCGCGCGAGATCGGCGCGCACGATGTGACGGACGCACGAGGGCGATGCGCCGGCGCGGCCGAGCACGGCCTCCTTGTGATCGAAGATCTCGTCGCGATCGACCTCGAACATCTTCACGTCCGACGGCCACGGAATGCGGAACGCGCGCGTGTCCATGCCCGCGGCGAGGATCACGACCTGATGGAGGCGGCGCGACCGCACGGCGTCGAGCAGCGCATCGTCGAGGAACTTCGTGCGGATCGACAGATAGAGATCCGGGCCGTCACCCTGCGCGCCCATCACGGCGCGCATGTGGCGCTGCAGCTCGAAGCCGGATTCGCCCGAGAGCTCGCGCGCGAACGGGTCGCTGAAGAGCGGCAGCGCCAGCTCGCTCTCCTTGGCGCGGCTGGCGGCAATCCATCGGGCGGTGTTGCCCACGCCGCTCAGGGATGCCTCGGGACCCGCGGTCCCCGCCGCCGCAGGCGCCGACAGCAGCGCGCGCAGTTCATCGGTCAGCGCGCGCGACAGGTCGGGCCGGCCGTGAAACGCCGCCGGCGTGCTCTGGAACATCGCGGCGCGCCAGGTGCCGCCGCCTTCCACGGCCACCAGCGTGTGAATCGTGTTGAGGGCCGCGTTCAGCTCGCGGCGACCCTCGGGGACCATACCGGTCACCGCGCGGACGAGCGTCACCTTCGGCGCCAGCTCGCGGACCTCGCGCACCTTGCCGACGTAGGCGGGCGTGGCGTGGCTGGCAAAGATCGGCGTCAGGTGCGCCGCGACGGCCTGCGGGCCGCCGTCGATCTGGCTGCCGTCGAACCCGACCAGGCTGCCGTCATGGGTGAAGAGCGTGGCCATGCCAGCGGCATCGCGCCGGTTCCACGCGTCGAGCAGGTCGCGATAGAGACGCGCCGGCCCGGAGTCCGGGTCGATCTGTTCTGTCGTCACGAACGCCTCGCCGCCCGCCGGCAGGCCGGGCCATCAAGCACTGGCGGGGCGCGGATCAGGCGGCTCTGCGAACGTCCTTCTCGACCTGCCCGTCCCGCACCGAGATAGTGCGATGCGCGAAGGCCGCGATGTCGGCCTCGTGCGTCACGAGCACGATCGTATTCCCGCTTTCGTGCAGCTTGGCAAACAGAGCCATGATTTCGGCGCCGGTTTTCGAGTCGAGGTTCCCGGTCGGCTCATCCGCAAGCAGGATCGACGGATTGTTGACGAGCGCCCGCGCGATGGCCACGCGCTGGCGCTGTCCGCCCGACAGCTCGTTGGGCTTATGGGTCATGCGCGACGTCAGCTCCACCCGGTCGATCGCGTTCTTGGCCAGCTTGATACGGTCCCTGGCCGGGATACCTGCGTACACGAGCGGCAGCTCCACGTTCTGCAGCGCCGACGCTCGCGGCAGCAGGTTGAAGGTCTGGAAGACGAACCCGATCTCCTGGTTGCGGATGCGGGCGAGCTCGTTGTCGTTCATCTCGCTGACCTGCTTGCCGTTCAGCAGGTAGCTGCCCTTCGACGGGGTGTCGAGGCAGCCGATCAGGTTCATCAGCGTGGACTTGCCGGACCCCGATGGTCCCATGATCGCCACGTATTCGCCGCGTTCGATCTGGATGGAGACCCCGCGCAGGGCGTGGATTTCCTCCTCCCCCATCACATAGGTCTTCCACAAGTCGCGTGTTTCGATCAGGGCCATCGGATTTCCTTACGTCGGCCACGCCGGGCCAGTTCCCCGGGCAGGCCGTCGTAGGGGCCGCCTTCAGGCGGCCCGTCGTAGGGGCCGCCTTCAGGCGGCCCGTTCTCAGTGCTCGTCCTGGTACTGTTCCTTCAGGCGGGCAACCACCCCCGGGTCCGCCAGGGTGGTCGTGTCGCCCAGCGCTTTGCCTTCTGCAATATCGCGCAGCAGGCGGCGCATGATCTTGCCCGACCGGGTCTTCGGCAGGTCGGCGGTGAAGATGATGTCGTCGGGCCGGGCGATGGCGCCGATCTTCTGCACCACGTGGGCCTTGAGGTCCCCCACCAGCGATTCGGTCATGACCACCCCTTCTTTGAGGGTCACGAACGCGGCCACCGCCTGCCCCTTCAACTCGTGGGGTCGGCCGACAACGGCGGCCTCGGCCACCTTCGGATGGTCCACGAGCGCGCTCTCGACCTCCATGGTGCCAATACGGTGGCCGGCGACGTTCAGCACATCGTCCACGCGGCCGAGCAGCCAGAAGAATCCGTCGGTGTCGCGCTTGGCCCCGTCGCCGGTGAAATAGACGTCGGGCGTCCACCGGCTCCAGTACTGCGTCACGTAGCGGTCGGGATCGCCCCAGATGCCGCGCAGCATCGACGGCCAGGGGCGCGTGAGCGCCAGCAGCCCGCCGCCGGCACCTTCGATCGAGTCGCCCTTGTCGGTCTTGAGCTCCGCCTTGATCCCTGGAAAGGGGCGCGTGGCCGAGCCGGGCTTGGTGGCGGTGATGCCCGGCAGCGGCGCAATCATGATGGCGCCGGTCTCTGTCTGCCACCACGTGTCCACAACGGGGCAGCGCTCGCCGCCGATGAACCGGTGGTACCAGACCCACGCTTCGGGATTGATCGGCTCGCCCACCGAGCCGAGCAGGCGGAGCGACGACAGGTCGTGCCGGGCCGGCCACTCGGTGCCCCACTTCATGAAGGCGCGGATGGCGGTGGGCGCCGTGTAGAAGATGGTGACGCCGTAGCGCTCGACGATCTCCCAGAAGCGATTCTTCTGCGGCCAGTCGGGCGCGCCCTCATACATCACCACGGTGGCGCCGTTGGCGAGCGGTCCGTAGACGACGTAGCTGTGACCGGTCACCCAGCCGATGTCGGCGGTGCACCAGAAGACGTCGTCCTCCTTCAAGTCGAACACCCACTTGGTGGTCGCGTAGGTGCCCACCAGGTAGCCGCCGGTCGTGTGGACGATCCCCTTCGGCTTTCCCGTCGTGCCCGACGTGTAGAGCGTGTAGAGCATGTCCTCGGCATCCATGCGCTCGGGCTCGCAGACATACGCGGCCTCCTGCATCAGCCGGTGATACCAGTGATCGCGTCCTTCCTTCACGTACACCGGCCCGGGCGAGCTGTGCAGCCGCTGCACGATGACCACGTTCTTGATCGACGGCGTGGACTCGAGCGCCACGTCGGCCATCTGCTTGAGCGGCACGACCTGGCCGCGGCGCCAGCCGCCGTCGGCCGTCACGAGGAGCGTCGCCTGCGCATCGTTGATGCGGTCGCGAAGCGATTCCGAGCTGAAGCCGCCGAACACCACCGAGTGCACCGCGCCGATGCGCGCGCAGGCGAGCATGGCAATCGCGAGCTCGGGCACGAGCGGCAGATACAGCGCGACCCGGTCACCCTTCTTCACGCCCAGCGTCTTGAGGACGTTGGCAAACTGGCTGACCTGGCGGTACAGATCGAAGTAGGTGAGCGTGCGGCGGTCGCCCGGCTCGCCTTCCCAGATGATCGCGGCCTTGTTGCGGCGCGCCCCGCGCACGTGGCGATCCACACAGTTGACGCTGGCGTTCAGCGTGCCGCCCAGGAACCACTTGGCGTGGGGCGGCTTCCACTCGAGCACCTGGGTCCACGGCGTGAACCACTCGAGCTCGGTCGCAAACGAGGCCCAGAAGGCTTCGGGGTCGCGCTCGGCGCGCGCGTACACGTCTTCGCCGTTCACCGTCGCGGCGGCGCGAAACGCGTCGGAGGGTGGAAACCGGCGGTCTTCCTGGAGCAGATCGGAGAGCTCTGAGTGGGCGTCCTGTTGAGACATGCGCCGAAAAGGATACCGTGGACGCCCTACTCTGCCTCCAGGCTCACTGCGGCAGCGGCGGAATCCAGTCGCCGCCCATCGCCGGGGGGACTTCCTTCTTGAAGTACGCCGCGCTGAGCACGCCGCCGATGGCCCCGAAGATCGTGCCGGCGAACAGCTGGAACATGAAGCCGAACACGGTACCCACGGCGGTGCCGCCGCCGAAGTTCTCGAGGAACTCGCGGGCCTCGGGCGGCATGTCGCGCGCGTTGCGCGCGAACTCTTCGAGGAAGGCGCGCTGCAGCGGGCCGAGCAGGAGCGCAATCATCACGGCAATCGGGATCCACACGAAGGCGCCGATCACGCCCGACAGCGCGCCAACGCCCGCACCCTCGCCAGCGGTGAGCGAACGGTTTTTCTGCTGGACGTCCAGGTAGGCCGCAAGCGCGCCGCCAGCCAGCATCCACATGCAGCAACAGCAGTTGCCGGCGCTCACGAAGGGCAGCGCCGACAGCACGCCGATGAACACGCCGCCGAGCGCTGCTGAGCGGATCACGCGCTAATCGTAATACTCGCGACCGAGATGCGTGATGAGCTCTTCACCCATCATGTGGCGCAGCGTGTTCTTGAGCTTCATCAGCTGGATGAACAGGTCGTGCTCCGGGTACACGGCCGGCGCATGCATCGGCGCCTTGAAGTAGAACGACAGCCATTCCTGGATACCCGACAGTCCGGCGCGCTTGGACAGATCCATGAAGAGCGCGGTGTCGAGCACGATCGGCGCCGCCAGGATCGAGTCGCGGCACAGGAAGTTGATCTTGAGCTGCATCGGATAGCCGAGCCACCCGATCAGGTCGATGTTGTCCCAGCCTTCCTTGTTGTCGCCGCGCGGCGGGTAGTAGTTGATGCGCACGACGTGCGTCAGGTCGCCGTAGAGCGTGGGGTAGAGGTGCGGCTGGAAGATGTAGTCGAGCGCGCTCTTCTTGCTCTCTTCCTTGGTCTTGAACGACTCCGGGTCGTCGAGCACCTCGCCGTCGCGGTTGCCGAGAATGTTGGTCGAGTACCAGCCCCTGACGCCGAGGAGCCGCGCCTTGAGACCGGGCGCGATGATCGTCTTGATCAGCGTCTGCCCCGTCTTCATGTCGTTGCCGGCGAGCGGCGACTTGTGGCGCGCCGCCAGTTCCTGCAACGCCGGGACGTCGGCCGTCAAGTTCGGCGCGCAGTTGACGAAGGGAATGCCCTCGCGCAGCGCCGCGTAGGCGTAGACCATGCTCGATGGAATCGAGTCGTCGCTGTCCTCGAGGCCTTTCTCGAAGGTGGCGATGGTCTGATGGACCGGGCCCTCTTTCATGAAGACTTCGGTGCTGCCCACCCACAGCATGACCAGCCGGTCGCAGCCGTGCTTGGTCTTGAACGTGCGGATGTCGGCGATGAGCTGCTCGGCGAGGTCCCGCTTGTTCTTGCCCTTCTTGACGTTCGGGCCGTCGAGCCGCTTCACGTAGCGCTGGTCGAACACCGCCGGCATCGGCTTGACGGCCTCGAGCTCCGAGCGCACCTGATCGAGCTGCGAGCTCTCGAGCACGCCGGCCACGCGGGCGGCGGCATAGCAGTCCTCTTCGAAGATGTCCCAGCCGCCGAACACGATGTCGTCGAGGCCCGCCAGCGGCGCGAACTCGTTGATCTTCGGCGCGCGCCCTTCGGTGCGCTTGCCAAGGCGAATCGTGCCCATTTGCGTGAGCGAGCCGATGGGCTCGGCCAGACCCTTGCGGATGGCCATCACGCCGGCAATGGTGGTGGTGCTGACCGCCCCGAGACCTACCAGGAGAAGGCCTAGCTTGCCCTTCGCGGGGGCGATGTCGATTGGACCGCTATGCGGCTCGTTGCGCAAGTCTTGTTCTCCTTGTGACTCGCATAGCGGGCCACGCCGCGCGAAGCACGGCCAAAAGATACTGGCAACCAGCGGAGGGCTCTGCGGGGATATCCGAGGCAGAGCCCTCGGCTGGTTGAGTCACAACCGGCCACTATATCATCAAGAGAATGGCGCTGTTCTCGTTCCGCCGGCTCGATATCGACCCGCTCGCAGTGTCGATGGCGGGCGTGAAACTCGGCGAACGACTGCTGCAAATCGGCGTGGACGACGCGGGGCTCGCCGGCCAGCTCGCGGCGAAAACCGGCTTGAGCGGCACCGCGGCGCACATGGTCTCGACCGACGACGAGGCGGTGCTCGTGAACCGCGGCGCAAAGAAGGCGGGCGTGCTCGTCGAGGTTCGCGTCGGGCCGCTCGATCGCCTTCCGTTCGACGAGAGCGCCTTCGATCTCGTGGTGATTCACAGCACGCGCGGCCAGCTCGCCTCCGCCGGCGGCGACGAGCGTACGGCCGTCCTCGAGGCTTGCCGGCGCCTGCTCAGGCCCGGCGGGCGCATCATGGCCATCGAGGCCGGCACGACCACCGGGCTACGGTCGATGCTCCGTTCCGCTCCAGCCGCGCAGGCCGCGTACGACGCCAGTGGCGGCACGGTGGCGGCACTGCAGCAGGCGGGCTTTGGCGCGGTGCGCGACCTGGGCGATCGCGAAGGGCTGAAATTCGCCGAGGGCGTGAGGACGACCTAGGTTCGCGCCCTCTCCCGTGGACGGCGGCTTGGATGCCGCAGACCGCCACCCGGTCTTTTTGCCAGCAAACGGCCGGTCCAAGTGAGGCAAGGGTTTTGCCTCCATCTCTTTGCCATGCCCGCAGGGCCGCCCGAGGTGTACTCGCTCGACGAGATCGCGCGGGCCGCGTACGTGGACCGGTCCGCCGTGGAGGCCCTCGTGGCACGCGGGCGCCTGCGCCCGATCCCTGGCACCAGCTTCGTGGCCGAGGCCGACGCGCTGGCGGCCGCACGCGTGCTGCGACACGCGGCCCTGCTTGCCACCCAGCCGGTGGCACATGACCTGTTCATGCCGGCCGCGCTCGGCCCGGGCGCCATGCCGCGGCCGGGCGCGTGGTCGATGGCGGTCCACCTCACGGTGGTCGTCGTGATCTTTGCCCTGGGCCGCACGGCTGCGCCGGTTTCAGCGACGGCTGGCGCATCGCCGGCGAGCCATCTCGTGTTTCTCGTCGAGCCCGGGCCGGGCGGTGGTGGCGGTGGTGGCGGCGCGCGCGTGCCACGCCCCGCCGCGCGCCTGATCGAGCCGGCGAAGGCACACGCAATCGACGCGGTCTCGGTACCCCAGGTCGCGCCACACGCAGCGGCGCCCGAGCCGGAACCGATTCCGGTCAAACCGCTGGCGCCCGTTGCGGCGGCGATCGACCGGCGCCAGGGCGAGATCGACGCGCCGGCGCGCACCCTCGCCAGCGGCGGCCCCGGGGTGGACGGCGCGGGGACGGGGCGCGACGGCGGCAACGGGCGCGGGCGGGGCGCGGGCGGCGGCGACGGGGAGGACCGCGGCTTCGGCGGCGGGCCGTACCGGCCCGGCAGCGGCATCGAGCCACCGCGGCTGCTGCGGGAGGTCAAGGCCACGTACTCCGAGGAAGCGCGCCGGGCCAACGTCGTCGGCGACGTGCTGATGGAGGTGGTCGTGCGCGCCGACGGCACCGTGGGATCGGCGCGCGTGACGCGCGGGCTCGGCTTCGGCCTCGACGAACGCGCGGCCGCCGCCGTGCGCCAGTGGCGCTTTGCGCCGGCGCGGCGCGCGGGCGAGCCGGTGGATGTTGCTGTGGAAGTGGCCATGGAGTTCAACTTGCGATGAGCGCGCCGACCCTGCTGGCGTTCGTGGCGTTCGCGGCCGCTGCCGGCTTTGCGGTGGTGGCCTGGCGCCAGCGTCGCGAGGCGCAGCGCCGTTCCGACGCGCGCGTCGCGGCGCTCGCCGCCGCGATGGACGGCGCGCTCGAGACGTTCGCGACCGAACAGCCGGCCCGGCACGGCTGGATGATGGCGGCGGGCGTCGTGCCGCTCGTGCTGGTCGTGGCGGCGCTGCTCGTCACCCGCGGCCCGCGCGCGACGCCGGCGCCGCTCGTGGCGCGCCAGCCGGACGGGCTGGAACTGCTCGACATGCATCACGATCGCAGCGGCGACCTGCTCACGGTGACCGGCACCGTGCGCGTGCGCGGACGCGACACCGCACCGGTGACAGCGGTTGTCACCGGGCGGGACGCGGCCGGCCACGTCGTTGCCAGCGCGCACGCGCCGCTCGACGACGCGGCTCTCGATCTCGGCGGCGAGTCGTCGTTCCAGGTGTCCGTCTCGGGTCACGATGTCCGCCGCTACCAGGTCCGTTTCGAAACCCCGCTCGGACCGCTCACGCACGTCGACCTGCGCACCGCGCGCACGGCGGCCAGTGTCACACCATGACTTCACAGCACTCGCGCTCCGTCGTTCGCCACCCGCTGCGAGCGATCCTGCTTCCGCTGCTGCTCGCAACCGTGCTCGGCGGCCTCGGCGCACACGCCCAGGACGGCTTCCGCTTCAAGAGCGGCGTGGACCTGATCAACGTCACCGCCACCGTCACCGACGAAGACGGCCGCTTCATGCCGTCGCTCACGAAGGACGACTTCGCGATCTTCGAGAACGGCCGCCGGCAGGAGATCTCGCACTTCAGCAACGAGCGGACGCCGGTGAGCCTGGGCATCCTGCTCGACGCCAGCGGCAGCATGACGGCCGACAAGATGGCGGCAGCGCGCTCGGCCATCGATCGCTTCATCTACGACCTGCTCGGGCGAGACGACGAGCTGTTCTTCATGGAGTTCGCCAGCACCGCGCGGCTCACCCAGGCCTGGACGACCGACCGCACGGCGATCAGCCGGGCCGTGAGTCGCGTGGACCCGGTGGGCGGGACCGCGATCTATGACGCCGTGGCCAAGGCGCTGCCGCTTGCGGCGGCCGGCCGCCACAAGAAGAAGGCGGTGCTCGTCATCTCGGACGGCAACGACACCAGCAGCACCATCTCGGTGCCGCTGCTCCGGCAGCAGATTCGGGACAGCGAGGTGCTGGTCTACGCGCTCGGCGTGGACGGCGCCGTGCGGGCGGAATCCGGGCGCACGCAGCCGCCAATCGGGATCCCGGTTCCCAACCCGTTTCCGCCGTCACGCCCGCGCGGGCCGATCCAGTTCCCGCCGATCATCCGCGGCGGCGGCAGCGGCGGCACGTGGACGCGCACGACCGGCGAGCGTGTGAACCCTGACGCGCTGCGTGAAGTGACCGACGACACCGGCGGCCGCACCGAGATCGTCCGCGGCTTCGGCGACCTGCAGGCCGCCACCGCGCGGCTGGCCGACGAGTTGAGCAAACAGTATTCGCTGGCGTATTCGAGCACCGAGGGGCGCGACGGCCGCTGGCACGCGATCCGGGTGGAGGTCCGCGACCGCCGCCTCATCGTACGGGCGCGGCGTGGTTATATGGCGTCGGCGTCGTAGGGCGTCGCGGGCTATGATCGCCTTTCGTGTCTACGCTCCTCCTCGTGCTCGGGCTGACGCTCCTTGGCGGCCTGGGTGGGCTGCTCGTCGCGTCCAGCATCCTGCTGATCAAGGAGCCCGCGCGCACGAAACTCATTCCGTGGCTGGTGAGCTACGCCGTCGGCGCCCTCCTCGGCGCGTCGATGCTCGAGATCCTGCCGAAGGCGCTCGAAGAGCTCCCGGCGCGTGAAGTCTTTCCCACGCTGCTCCTCGGCATCCTGCTGTTCTTCGTGCTGGAGAAGCTGGTGCTCTGGCGCCACTGCCATACGCACGACTGCGAAGTGCACGACGGCGCGGTGCTGCCGGTGGTCGTCGGCGACGGCTTCCACAACTTCGTGGACGGCGCGGTCATCGCGGCGGCGGCCATGACGTCGCTGCCGCTCGGCATCAGCACCGCGGTGGCCGTGACCGCGCACGAGATCCCGCAAGAGGTGGGCGACTTCGCCATCCTCCTCCACGCCGGCTACTCGCGCAGCAAGGCGCTGATGCTCAACGTCGCTTCCGCCCTGGCCAGCATCCTGGGCGCGCTGGCGGCCTACTTCGCCTTCGACCGCGTGCCGGCGCTGCTCCCCTACTTCCTCTCGCTCTCCGCGGCGAGCTTTCTGTACGTTGCGATGGCGGATCTCATTCCGGGGTTGCATCGCGGCCGCACCGACGCCAGCTCGCTCCGGCAGATCCTGCTCATCGCCGCCGGCATCGCGACGATGCTGATCGTCTAGAGGCGGACCTCAGGTCCGCCTGAGCAGGCGAACCTGAAGGTTCGCCTCTACGTGTCCCTCCGTTAGGACAATCGTCAGACTCTCCCTGAACGCCTCGTCAGAATCCGAACGATCCGCGCTGGCAAGGTTCTTGCCTCAGTAAGAGGCATCTAGTGAATCCGGGGCCACGAAGCGCCCGTAGGTCCCGATGTTGGATTGGATCGGAGAGACATCATGCTGAGGAAACTCGCCGCCACCGCGGCACTCGTCATCGGGCTCGGCGCCTTCGGCTTCACCACTCCGGCTGCGGCCGCCGATAAGGAAAACCTGCAGCTGTTCAAGGCGGTGCAGAAGCAGGTGCTCAACTACACGCACTTCACGATTTTCGACAGCGTCAACATGCAGATCAACGGCGGCGCCGTCGTGCTGACCGGCTGGGTCACCATGCCGTACAAGAGCCACGACATCGAACGGCGCGTGGGCCGCGTGGACGGCGTGACCCGCGTGGTCAACAGGATCAGGGAGCTGCCCGTCTCGCAGTTCGACGACGACCTGCGCATCCGCATCGCGCGCGCCATCTACAGCAGCCCGCACTTCCGCGGCTACGGCTCGATGGTGAACCCGCCGATCCACATCATCGTGGAGCACGGCCGCGTGACGCTCGAGGGCGTGGTGAACAACAACGTGGACCGGATGATTGCCCGCTCCATCGCCTCGAACTTCCTCTCGTTCGACGTGAAGAACGAGCTGAAGACCACGCAGGAAGCGAAGGAAGAGCTCGAGAAGCTCTGAAGACGGGCCGCCTGAAGACGGGCCGCCTGAAGGCGGCCCCTGCGAAAGACGTACGTGGGCCCGGGTCTTTTAGACCCGGGCGCTTTCATCCGCAGTCCGGCCCTTTCGGGCGATCAGCCAGATCACGATCGCGAACGTCGCGGCCGCCGCCAGCACCGTCCCGCCAAAGAGGAGCAGCGTCGAATAGAGAATCGACCGCGGCTCCATGTTCACCTGCAGGTCGAGCGGCTCTCCGTCGAGCCGCGCCGCCAGCGGCTGATCCCACTCCAGGATGTTGCCCCGCTGCGTGCCCGTGGTGTTGTGAAACAGGATCTCGCTCGGGATGTGCATCCGGAACGCCACGATCTCGGAGCCGTTCCAGCCGACGTTGCTCACCGCCCGTCCTGTCGACTTGCCGACGAGCTGCTGGAAGTCCACCGCGTCGCCCCGGGCGTCGAGCCGGTAGCGCGACCATGCAAACGGCGCCAGTTGCGACAGCTTCCGGACATCGTCCACGTCGATCGCGACGTGGGCAAAGCGCCGGGTGTGGCGGCGCGCGAGGCTGACGCTCGTCACGCGCGCGCCGGGGCCCTGGAAGAAGCGGCGCACCGCCGCGCGATCGACGCGCGCCCGCGGATCGGTCGGCAGGTCGGCGCCGCGCAGCGCGACGAGCGATGCAATCGACGCGTTGACGTTCACCGTCGCGGTGCCGTCGAGCGCGAGGTAGATCTCCTCCTCGTACTCAGGCAGCGGCCTGAAGGGTGAGCGCACGCTGCACGCCGACAGCGCGAGCGCGCAGATGAGCGGAGCGACGAACCGCATGAATCCTCAATGATATCCTTCCCGAACGGTCTCATGGCCCGCCCACGGCTCTTCCTGATAGACGGCAGCTCGCAGATGTACCGCGCCTACCACGCGATGCGTGGCGGCGGCCTGTCCAACCAGGAAGGGTCCACGACCCACGCGGTGTACCTGTTCGTGACGATGCTGCGCAAGCTGATGGCCGATCACTCGCCGGCCTACATCGCCGCCTCGTTCGACCTCCGCGGCAAGACGTTCCGCGACGAGATCGTGAGCGACTACAAGGCCAACCGCGCCGCCATGCCGGACGATCTCGCGGAACAGATCGGCTGGGTGCACGAAGCCTGCGAAGCGATGGGCGTCCCGATTCTCACCTCGCCGGGCTACGAGGCCGACGATGTCATCGGCACGCTGGCGGTGAAAGCGGTGGGCGGCGGGTACGACGTGGCCATCGTCTCGATCGACAAGGATTTCTTCCAGCTCGTGGCCGACCCGCACGTGAAGGTGTACGACCCGCGCGAGGAGGGCACCTGGTTCGACGAGGCCGGCGTCGTCCACAAGTTCGGCGTGCCGCCGTCGCAGGTGGTGGACGTGCTGGCGCTCGTCGGCGACACCAGCGACAACGTCGCGGGCGTCCCGGGCATCGGGAAGAAGGGCGCGATCGACCTGATGACGCGCTTCGGGAGCCTGGACGCCCTGCTCGACGGCGCGGCGTCACAGCTCAAGGGCAAGCAGCGCGACACCCTGGTCGAGCATCGTGCAGATGCGCTGCAGAGCCGCGAGCTCGTGACCATCCGCACCGACGTGCCGCTCGACGTGGACCTGGCGACGCTGGCCTATCGCGGCGCGTCGCGCGAGAAGTGCTACGAGCTGTTCACGCGCCTGGCCTTCCGCACGCTCGTCAACGACTACGCGCCGACCATGGAGTCCACGCCGCACGAGTACGAGCTCGTGACGACGGCGGCCGCGTTCGAGGCGCTCGTCGGCCGGCTGACCGCCGCCGGGCAGTTCGGCATACGGATCGTGACCGACGACATCGCGGCCGTGCGGGCCCCGATCGTCGGCTTCACGTTCACGGTGGCCGACCGTCAGGCGGCCTACGTACCGGTCGGCCACGAGAGCGGCGATGGGGGCGGCGACCTGCTGAGCGCGGCCAGCCGTCCCGAGCAGCTCGAGCTGCCGCCGGTGGTGAGCCGGCTGAAGCCGCTGCTCGAAGATCCTGCGGTCAGGAAGCTGGGGCACGACTTGAAGCAGGAGACCATCCTGCTGGCCCGTCACGGCGTGACGCTGCGCGGCGTCGAGTTCGACGCGATGCTGGGCAGCTACCTGCTCGACGCGAACCGATCGAGCCACGGGCTGCCCGAGATCGCGCTGGAACATCTCGGCTACCGAGCCATCGATCAGGAAAGCGTCGCGGGCAAGGGCGTGCGCGCCGTGCCGCTCTCGCAGCTGTCGCCCGAGGCGGCGCTGAAGCTCGCGTGCGAGCGCGTGGACGTGGCACGGCAGCTGTCGCGCAAGCTGGCGCCGATGCTCGAGACCGAGCAGCTTGCAGCCGTCAACCGCGATTTGGAGCTGCCGCTCGTGGACGTGCTCGCGGACATCGAGCGTGCCGGCATCCGGGTGGATACCGACGCGCTGGCGCGGCAGGGTGTGCAGCTCGAGAACCAGCTGCTGGCGCTCACCGGCCGGATCCACGAGCTGGCCGGAGGCGAGTTCAACATCAGCTCGCCCAAACAGCTTGGCGAAGTGCTGTTCGAGCGGCTGAACCTGCCGGTCATCAAGAAGACCGGCGGGACGCGGTCGGCCTCCACCGCCGTGGAAGTGCTGGAAGAACTGGCGCTCACCCACGAGCTGCCGAAGCTGATTCTCGAGTTCCGCGGCCTGCACAAATTGAAGGGCACCTACGTGGACGCCCTGCCGCTGCTCGTCAACCCCGAGACCGGGCGCGTGCATACGAGCTTCAATCAGGCGGTGGCCGCGACCGGGCGCTTGAGCAGCTCCGACCCCAACCTGCAGAACATCCCGATCCGCACCGAGATCGGACGGCACATCCGGAGCGCCTTCATCGCCGCGCCCGGCCACGTGCTGATTTCAGCCGACTACTCGCAGATCGAGCTCCGCGTGCTGGCGCACCTCGCGGGCGAGGACGTGCTGATCGAATCGTTCCGGGTCGGCGAAGACATTCACGACCGCACCGCGCTGAAGGTGTTCGGGGCCGACAGCGGTCTGAGCAAACACGAGCTGCGCCGGCGCGCCAAGATCATCAACTACGCGCTGCTCTACGGAAAGACCGCGTTCACGCTGGCCAAGGACATCGGCGTCACCAAAGAAGCGGCGCAGACGTTCATCGACGCCTACTTCGCCGGGTTTCCCAAGGTGCGCGGCTACATCGACGCCACCGTCGAGGAGGCGCGGCGCACCGGCGTGGTGAAGACCATGTTCGGCCGGCGGAGGCTGGTCCCCGAATTGAACAGCCGCAACGGGCAGATCCGCATGGCCGCCGAGCGCGCCACCATCAACATGCCGATCCAGGGCACGGCGGCCGACGTCCTCAAGCGCGCGATGATCGACATCCACACCGCGCTCGCGCACTCAGCCGGCACGTCCGGCCCCCGCACGCGCATGATCCTGACGGTACACGACGAGCTCGTGTTCGAATCGCCGAAGGAGCAGGCCGAGGAGGCGTCGGCGATGGTCAAGGAGCTGATGCAGAACGCCGTCAAGCTAGCAGTGCCGCTCGACGTCGACGTCGGCTACGCCGACAACTGGCGCGACGCAAAGTCGTAGCAACGTGACATCGTAGGGGCCGCCTTCAGGCGGCCCGTGCTCGAGGCGGCCCGTCCCGCTGGGCTTGACATATTCCCTTATGGGAATATGATCCCTTCATGCCCCGCGCGGCTACGACCTCGGACACCTTCAACGCGATTGCAGAACCCCGCCGGCGCGACATCCTCGACTACCTGGCTGTCCGCGAGCGATCGGTCGGCGAAATCGTCATCGCGCTGAACCTGCCGCAGCCGTCGGTCTCGAAGCACCTCGGCGTGCTGCGGAACGTCGGGCTGGTGGACGTCCGCCGCGACGGGCGGCAGGCGCTGTATCGCACCAACCCCGAGGCGATCCGCCCGCTCCACGAGTGGACCAGCCAGTTCCAACGCTACTGGCAGGGTCAGCTGGGGCGCATCAAACAGCGGGCCGAGCGCGACTGAGCGCGAGGGCCGCATCGCATCAGGAGGAACACATGAGTGCAGTGGCTTCAGGCCTCGATCACATGACGCTGGACATCACCGAAGAGATTCGCGTGCAGGCGCCCATCGACAAGGCGTTTGCCGCGCTGCTCGAGGAGCTGGGACCGGCGAACCGCGGATACCAGGACGCGCCGATGCCGATGATGCTCGAGCCGTGGCCGGGCGGCCGCTGGTTCCGCGATCTCGGCAACGGCAACGGGCACCTGTGGGGCCACGTGCAGGCGGTCAAGGCGCCATCGTTGCTCGAGATCACGGGGCCGCTGTGGATGTCGTTCGCCGTCGCGTCGAACGTGCAGTACCGCCTCAAGGAAGAAAACGGCGGCACGCTCATCACGCTGAAGCATTCGGCGTTCGGTCTGTTCCCGGACGGCTACGGCGCGCCGGCCAGCCAGGGCTGGAAGAACATCTTCAATCGCGTGCGGCAGCGCCTGGAGGCGGCGTGATGACGATCACCAACGGCTTGCTGCAGGAGCTCGAGCAGGAAGCGCCGACGACGCGTCGCCTGCTGGAACGGGTCCCCGACAACCGCCTGGCGTGGCGGCCGCACGAGAAGTCGTGGACGCTTGGCGAACTGGCGATGCACGTGGCCGCGATACCCGGCTCCGTCGCCGAGTTCGTGTCACAGCCGTCGCCGGTTCAGGAACCGAAGTTCGCGACTCCGCCGGCCCCGCAGAGCACGCCGGAGCTGGGGCGCATCTACGAGGAAAGCCTCGCCAAGGCGCGTCAGATCCTGGGCGGGATGGACGACGCCACGGCGTCGGCCACCTGGCGGCTGGTATCCGGAGAGCGCGATCTGATGGCGATGCCTCGGGTCGCCTTCATGCGGATGGTGATGTTGAACCACTGGTATCACCACCGCGGCCAGCTCTCGGTGTATCTCCGTTTCCTCGGCGTGCCCTTGCCGTCCATCTACGGTCCAAGCGCCGACGAGAATCCCTTCGCGTGAGGCAGGCCCGAGGGCCTGCAGCGACGGCAGGCGGACCTGCCACCTCCGCCAAGGCTGCGGTGGGTCCGCCTCTACGAGCTCGAGCACCAGATCGTCGCCGGCCTTGATGCCGTCGAGCCCGCGCACGAATTCGACGTCGACCTCGATTGGCCGCAGCACGAAATCCCCAGCCATCTCCACTCCCTCCGCGGCTGCCCGCGTCGCAATGAATGTTACGTGGCGTAGTGTTACAGTCCACTTTTGCCGCTTCGGCTGAGGACCTCACCATGAAAGACCCTGAAACCATCGCGGCCCGCGCCCGCGTCGAGATGAAGACGGCCGAGAACCAGCTCGTGCTGGCGGCCGACACGGCCAAGGCCGCGGCGGACCGTGCGAAAGAGTCGCGCTCCAAGCTGAAGCAGGCAAAGCGGGACGCCAAGAAGGCCGACAAGGCCGCGCGCCGGGCGAAGCGCGCCGCGAACGACGCGCGCAAGGCCTACGAGAAGGCGACGGCCCGCGCCGAGCGCACGGCAGGCCGGCTCAAGAAGGCGCTGAAGAAGGCCAACAAGAAAGCGGCGGTCAAGACGGCAGCGAAGAAGGCGCCGGCGAAGAAGGCGGCAAAGACAACGGCCAAGGCCAAGCCCAAGCCGACAAAGGCAAAGACGGCCAGCCCAAAGCCGGCCGCCGACGACAGCACTGAGTCCTTTACGCTCAGCGAGGCTGACATCACGTAGCGCGTCGCCGCCACGTCACACGGGCGTGATGGGCCGGGCGTAGCTTCGCGCCCATGGTTCACGCCCTCCGCCGCACCCTCGTCGTCGGCGCCGCCATCGTCGCGGCCGCCTGCGGCTCGTCGCAGCCATCCGAGCCGATCGTCATCGACGGGTCCAGCACCGTGTTCCCGCTGTCGGAGGCGATGGCGCACGGGTTCCTGGAGCGCCATGCCGGCGCTCAGGTCACCGTGACCTACTCGGGCACGGACACCGGCTTCGAGAAGTTCTGCGGCGACAGGCTGGACATCGTCGACGCGTCGCGGCCGATCACCGTGCACGAGCAGGAGGCGTGTGCCGCCAACAAAGTGGAGTTCATCGAGCTGCCGGTTGCCCGCGATGCCATCACGGTGATCGTGAACGCGAAGAACACGTGGGCCGAGTCGATGACGGTGGCCGAGCTGCGCGCGTTGTGGGCGCCCGAGGCGGACACGAAGGTGACGAAGTGGAGCCAGGTCCGCAAGGGATGGCCCGATCAGAACATCGCGCTCTTCGGACCCGGCGCCGAATCCGGCACGTTCGACTACTTCACCGCCGCGATCAACGGCGGCGCCCGCGCCAGCCGCAAGGACTACACGTCGAGCGGCGACGACTCGACGATCATCAACGGCGTCGCGGCCGACCAGTTCGCGCTCGGCTACGTGGGCTATGGCTACTACGAGCGGGCGAAGAACCGGTTGAAGAGCGTCGCCATCGACGATCTCGACGACAGCATCGGGCAGGGGCCCATCCTGCCGTCGCCGCAGAGCGTGGGGCGCGGCGTGTATCGGCCGCTGTCGCGCATCCTGTTCATCTACGTCAACAACTCGCGCACCAAGCGGCCGGACGTGCGCGCGCTCGTGGACGACTACCTCCGTCACGCCGGCGAGCGTGCGGCGCAGGTCGGAACGATCGCGCTGATGTCGAACGTCTACGACCTGGCCCGCCAGCGCTTCACCAAGCGGCGCACCGGCACGATGTATGGCTCACCGAGCGCGGCCGAGCTCGGGATCGAGTACCTGCTCACGCAGTAGGGGCCGCCTTCAGGCGGCCCGTGGCGGACTCACGCACGACCTCCGGGTGCGGCATCAGGCCGAGCACGCCGATCGTCCCCGCGATGGTCGTCGCGAGCATGTACCACGCCGGCACCATCGGGCTGCCGGTGCGCTCGATGAGCCACGCCACCACGAACTGCGTCGTGCCGCCGAAGATCGTGGTGCCGAGCGCGTAGAGAATCGACAGTCCGCTCGAGCGCACGGCTTTCGGGAACGCCTCGAGCAGGAAGGCGTAGATGGGCACCAGGCCCATGGAGAACGCGGCGCTGAGCGCCATATAGACGGCAAAGAGCGTCACGATCGACGTCTCCGGCGACGTCAGGATCACGAACGCCGGGTAGATGCTCGCCAGGAACACCAGGCGCGCCCCCACCAGCAACCGTTTCCGTCCGAAGCGATCCAGCCACACGCCGAGCACGCCGCCCGCCAGCTGCGCCACATATCCCATCATCGTCAACGTCGTCCCGACGGCGGGCGAGAGATGCAGCGTGGTGATGGCGAAGGTGGTCATGTAGGTGAACACATACGTGGCCACCGTGCCGCCGCAGATGATGAGGACGCCGAAGAGCACGGAGCGCGCGTGGTGGCGCACGAGTTCGCCGAGAATGGCGCGCGCAGTCTTGTGCGCCTCCCCCGGTTGAATCGTCTCGGGCAGCTGGCGGCGGATATACAGGCCGACGGGTGCGATCAGGATCCCGAGCAGGAACGGCAGCCGCCATCCCCACGCATACAGCTGCTCTTGAGAGAGGACGTTGGTGATCACCACGCCGGCCAGGCTGCCGGACAGCAGCGCCAGAAGCTGGCTGTAGGCCTGCCACGCTGCCATTCCGACACGCTTCGCCGGAGCTGCCGACTCCAGCAGGTACGCCGTCGCGGGGCCCACCTCGCCGCCGCACGAGAACCCCTGAATCAGGCGCGCGACGACCAGGATGATCGGCGCCGCGATCCCGATCTGCGCGTACGTGGGGGCGAGACCCATCATCGCCGAACCGACGGCCATCAGCATGAGCGTCAAGGTCATGGCGGCGCGCCGGCCCGCCTTGTCCGCATAGGTGCCGATCACGGCCGCGCCCAGCGGTCGCGTAAAGAAGCCCACGCCGAACGTCGCGAGCGCGCTCAGGAGCCGGCCGAACTCCGACTCGCCGGGGAAGAACGCGCGGCCGATCATCACCGCGAAGAACGTGAAGGCGAGGAAGTCGTAGAACTCGAGCCAGTTGCCGATGACGACGGCGACGACGGCCTTGCGGGACAGCGAGGTCGGTGGGGACACGAAGGGCCTGCGCGATTATAGGCGGTCGCCCGGGTCTGAAAGACCCGGGCGCACGTACGAATCAGTGGACGGGCAACATCAGTCGACGTGCACCGGTCCCGTGACCGGACCCGTCTTCCGGATCAGCAGCACCAGCGGCGCGATGGCCAGGAAGATGAGCGACATCACCCAGAACGTGTCGGCGACCGCCATCATCGACGCTTGCCGCTGCACCAGGCCATACACGAGACCCTGCGCCTGCCCGGCGGCATCAGCCGCACTGGCCCCCTGCGCGACGAGCGTCGACGCCGTGCCGTGCAGCATGTCGCCGTAGCCGGGATCGAGCGGCGTGACGTGGCTCACGAGCGTGCCCTGATGGAACTGGGAGCGGCGCGCCACCATGGTGGTCACCATGGCGATGCCGGCGCTGCCGCCGATGTTGCGGAACAGGTTCATCAGCCCGGTCGCGTAGCCCAGCTTTTCGCGCGGGATGGTGGCAAACGCCGCGACGTTGATCGGCACGAACAGGAACGCCATGCCGAACGCCTGCAGCGTGCGCGCCCACATCGCCGTGTTGAAGTCGATGTTCAGATTGAAGTGCGCCATCTGATAGGTCCCGAGCGCCGAGACGATCAGGCCGAAGATGATGAGCGCCCGTGCCTGCAGGATGCCGAGCAGGCGGCCGACCATCGCGAACCCGATCATCATCGCCACGCCGCCCGGCGACAGCACGAGCCCGCTCAGGAGCGCCGTGTAGCCCAGGATGGTCTGCAGGAAGATCGGCAGCAGCGCCGTGCTGCCGTAGAGCGTGAACCCCACCGCGTACATCGTGACCGCCGCCACCGCGAAGCTGCGGTTCTTCAGGATGCGGAAGTCCACCACCGGGTCGGCCTGACGCAGCTCCCACGCCACCACCGCCACGAGCGCCACGACGGCCACGATGGCCGCGGCGACGATCATGTGCGACCCGAACCAGTCGTCCCGCTGCCCTTCGTCGAGCATGATCTCGAGCGCCGCGAGACCCGTGGCCAGGAGACCCAGCCCGATGTAATCGAGCTTGAGGCCGGTCTTGAACGTCTTGCGGATGAAGTCCGGTGGATCCTTGATCAGCATCGTGGTGAGCAGAATCGACAGGATGCCGAACGGGATGTTGATCAGGAAGATCCAGCGCCAGCTGAAGTTGTCGGTCATCCAGCCGCCCAGCGTCGGACCAATGACCGGCGCCACCACCACGCCCATGCCGTAGAACGCGGTCGCGACGCCCTGCTTCTCGCGCGGAAAGCTCTCGACCAGGATGGCCTGCGAAATCGGCTGCAGGGCGCCGCCGCCCAGCCCCTGCAGGATGCGAAAGACGATGAGCAGCGGCAGCGACGGCGCGATGCCGCACAAGAGCGAGCTCACGGTGAAGATCGCAACGCACGCCATGTAGAAGCGCGTGCGGCCGAAGAGCGACGAGAACCAGCCGCTCAGCGGCAGCACGATGGCGTTGGCCACCAGATACGCGGTCAGCACCCAGGTGGACTCGTCGACGCTCGCCGAGAGATTGCCGGCAATGTGCGGCAGCGCCACGTTTGCCACGCTGGTGTCGAGCACCTCCATGAACGTCGCCAGCATGACGGTGCTGGCGATGAGCCAGGGGTTGACGGCGGGCCGGGCAGCGGCGGTTGGCAGCGTGAGCGTGGCTTCCACGACGACCTCCGGTTGTTCGTAGAGGCGGACCTTCAAGGTCCGCCTGCTGTATTCACTTCAGAAAGATGGTGGCGTCGACGTTCATGCCGGGACGGAAGACGACCCCTGACGGCGGACGGTCGAGCGCGATCTTCACGGGGATCCGCTGCACGATCTTCACGAAGTTGCCGGTGGCGTTTTCAGGCGGCAGCAGGCTCAGCTTCGAGCCGGTGGCGCTGGCCACGGAGTGCACGCGCCCCTCGAACGATTGCCCATACATGTCGACGTGAATCTCCGCGCGCTGCCCGGGGCGCACCTGCGCGAGCTGCGTCTCCTTGAAGTTGGCGGTCACCCAGACGTCCTGCAGCGGCACGATGGTGAGGAGCGATTGGCCCGGCTGCACGATTTGTCCGAGCTGCACCGACTTCCGCGTGACGACGCCGTCGATCGGCGCGGTAATCGTCGTGTAGCTCAACTCGAGGAGCGCAGCGTCCAGATTGGCGCGCGCCTGGAGAATGGCGGCGGACGCCGAGCCTGCCTGCGCCGAGCTGATGTCCACCTGGCGCCGGTTGGCGCGCGCCTGGTCGAGCCCGGCGCGCGCGATGTCGGCGCGGGCCTGCGCCGCCTGGACCGACGCGCCGCTCCCCTGCGCGCTCTTCTGCGCGTTGGCCAGCTTCTCTTCCGAGGCACGCAGCTCGCTCGCCGCCACGCGCGCGGCCGCCACGTAGGCGTCGAACTGCTGCTTCGTGATCTCGTCCTTGGCGGCCAGCGGTTCCATCCGCGCCAGATCCGCACGGGCGCGATCGGTGAGCGCGCGCTTCGACTCGACGTCGGCCGTGGCGTAGGCGAGCTCCGACGAAGACGCGCGGTCGAAGTCAGTCTTCGCTTTGGCGAGGTCGGCATTCGCCGCCGCCAGCTGCGCTGCGGCTCCGGCCGCGGCGCTGGCGGTGGTGGAGCTCGTGAGCGGGACCCCGGCGTTGGCACCGGCCGACTGGCTTTCGGCCGCGGCCAGCGCCGCCTTCGCCTGCGCGACGCGCGCCTCGGCGTCGCGGGGGTCGATGCGCAGGAGCACCTGGCCGGCTTTCACCGTCTGGTTGTCGTCCACCAGCACCTCGACGATGTTGCCGGACACTTTGGGTGCCACTGGCGCGATGTGCGCGTCCACCTGGGCGTCGTCGGTCGAGACGCGTCCGTCGTAGTAGATGAAGGCGGAGGCGCCGGCCGCCGCCAGTACCAGCGCGCCGATCCCCGCGAAGGTCAGCGTTCTCGTCTTCCGGGTCACGCCCGCCACAGCCGGTGTGGTCTTGGTCTCGGGACCCGTCGCGTCGAAGCGGGCGGCAGGCTGCAATGTGTCAACAGTGGTGTCCATGGTTCCCCTCAGTTCGCGTAGAGCGATTCCATCTGGCCGGTGGCGCGGGCGACGTCGGCACGAGCCTGGTTGTAGCGGTAGAGCGCGGAGATCTGGTTGTCGTTGGCGCGCGACAGCTCGTTCTGCGCCGTGATCACTTCGATGTTGTTGGCGACGCCGGCCCGGAAGCGGTCCTGAGCCTGCGTGACGCCCTCGCGCGCCAGCGTCACGCCGAGGTTTGCCGCCTCCACTTCGGTACGGGCCGCGTCCACCCGCGTCGACGCGGTGCGCACTTCGTACCCGACCTGGTCACGCACCTGGCGCTGCGCCTCGGTGAGCTTGCGGACCTCGATGTCGCGCGTGGCCACTTCGGCACCGATCCGCCCGCCGGTGAAGAGCGGCACCTGCAGGTAGGCGCCGTACTGGTAGGCGGGAATCGAGGTGGCGGGGCGCAGCCCCTGATAGCTCCACCCGCCGGCCAGCGACAGTCGCGGCAGCCGCTCGCTCTGCGCCGACTGCTTCAGCAGCGACGCGGTCTTGATCTGCGAGGCCACCGCCTTCAGCTCGGGCCGCTGCTGATAGGCGCGCTCGAGGCTGCCTTCCACGCTCAGCACCGGGGTTTCGAAGAAGCTCGCGCGATCGGCCAGCTCGATCGGCTGATCGGGGTCGAGGCTGAGCAGCCGCCGCAAGCCCTGGAGCGAAATGGCGAGCTGGGCCGAGGCTTCGGTGTGCCGCTGCCGCTCGTTCTGGTACTCGACGTTGGCGCGCAGCGTGTCGAGGCTCGTCCCGACACCGTTGCGCTGCATGTCGCTGGCGAGGTCGAAGAGCGCCTTGGCCAGATCCAGGCGCGACGCCGCGGCCTCGACCTCGGCCGACGCGCGCAGCGTGCCGAGGTACTGCGACACCACCAGCTGCGCGTTCAGCTCACGGGCGGTCGTCTGCTGCGCCGCTGCGGCGTTCACGCCCTCGCGCGATGCGCGCCACTGGTTCCACAGCGTCAGATCGAACACCGGCACCGACGCGGTCGGGCCAGCCTCGAAGGACCAGAAGGGGCCCGAGTGGTCGGGAAAGCCAGCCACCTTCCTGCCGAACAGCGCCTCGAGGCTCGCGCGCGTCACCTTCTCCGACACAGCGAAGGACACCTGGGGCAACAGCGCCCCGCGAGCAGCGGTGCGACCCTGCTGGCTCTCGGCGAGATTGAGGTTGGCAATCGCGATTTCGGGCGCCTGCTTCAGACCGAGCGTCACCGCCTGCTGCAGGGTCAGGCGCAGCGGCGCGGCGCCGGCCTGCGCTGACGCGGGCCGCGTGGGGAGCAACAGCGCCAGCACCAGCAGCGCGACAAACCGCGCCACGATGCCCGCCTCGAGGCGACCGTCGCGGATCTCGTCGACCAGCGCCTTCATGGCGACGCCCTGCGCCACCAGCGCGGCGCCGGCGCGATGCATGCGATAGAGCAGGCGCTGGCCCGCCGGGTCGGCGCAGCTCACCGCGCGCATATCGATTTCGAGGGGCTTGGCCGCCGGGGCGTCCAGCCAGGCGCGCTCCACCTCGATGACCGCCTCGCCCGCCAGCTTGCCTTCGAGCTGCAGCCGCCAGGTCTTCTCCGTGTCGTGCACCGTGACTCTCAACATCTGCGTGTCCTGCCTTCGACCACCCACAAGAGCACGCGGGCTGCCAGGACACGTTCGGCGAACAAGTCGTCTATCAAGAATGATTTAGCTGAAATGACCGGCTGCCGATTGGCAGGTGCCAATGCCCAACACTTGGCATCTGCCAACATTTGGGCACGATTGGTGCGAGAATCGGGGAGTCATGTCCGAGACCCAGATTGCCGTAGCCGGCGCGTCGCCATCGGCGCGCTACGAGTCGTTGATGCGGCTCGCCGATGCCATCCGCTCCCAACCGGTCGATGGGGATCTGTTCGGCCTGCTCGCCGAGGAGCTCCGGCGGGTGGTGCCGTTCGATGCCATCGCGCAGTTCGACGAAACAGCCACCAAGGTGAACTGGCGCTCCGACGTGCCGCACGCCGGGCTGTGCCCGCTCACGAGCGCCGAGCGGGAGGAGAGCGTGGCGTCGTGGGTGCACGAGCACCAGCAGCCGCTCGTGGTGCCGCTGGTGGAACGCGAGACGCGCTGCCGCCCGAGCATGGAGCGGATGCGCATCCTGGGGCTGCAGTCGATGTGCGCGCTGCCGTTGAGCACGGCGCATCGCCGGCTGGGGAGTCTGGTGGTGTCGAGCCGCCTGCCCGAGGCGTACGGCGACGAGGACGTGCGCTTTCTGGCGCTCGCCGCCTCGCAGATTGCGCTCGCCATGGACGACGCGCACAACTTCCGCGAGTCGCAGCGGTCGGAAGAGCGGCTGCGGCTGCTGCTCGATCTCACCAACCGCGTCGTGTCGACGCTGGATCTTCGCGAGCTGCTGCGCGAGGTGTCGGCCAGCATCCGCCGCGTGATGCACTGCGACGGCGCCGGCGTGTCGCTGCCCGATCCCGACACCGGCGAGCTGCGCCTCTACGCGCTCGACTTCCCCACCGGCACGGGTGTGATCCACGAAGGCATGAGCGCCACCCCGGGGCACACCGTCGCGCGCGTGTTCGCCACCGGGCAGGCGATCAACCTGACCCCCGAGGAGATCGAGCGCGACGGGATGATCAAGGACGAGCACCCGCAGTCGCTGTGCCGGATTCCGCTCATCAGCCGCGACCGCATCCTCGGCGTCATGAGCCTGGGCACCCGCCGCGAGGGGGCGTTCAACGACGACGATATGGCGTTCCTCGGCGACGTGGCGAAGCAGGTGGCCATCGCGGTGGAGAACGCCCTGGCCTACGGGCAGATTGCCGACCTGAAGGACAAGCTGACGCAGGAGAAGGTCTACCTCGAGGACGAGATCCGCAGCGAGCTGAACTTCGACGAGATCGTCGGCAACAGCGAAGGGCTGCGGCGCGTGCTCCGGAAGGTGGAGACCGTGGCCCCCACCGACTCCACGACGTTGATCTACGGCGAGACGGGCACGGGCAAGGAGCTCATCGCGCGGGCGGTGCACAACTTGAGCACCCGCAAAGCCAACGCCTTCGTGAAGATGAACTGCGCAGCCATTCCGACCGGCCTGCTCGAAAGCGAGCTCTTCGGCCACGAGAGGGGCGCCTTCACCGGCGCCATCAGCCAGCGCGTCGGCCGTTTCGAGCTGGCGCATCGCGGCACGATGTTCCTCGACGAGGTCGGGGAGATTCCGCTGGAGCTGCAGCCCAAGCTGCTGCGCGTGCTGCAGGAACGCGAGTTCGAACGCCTCGGCAGCTCACGCACGCTGCGCACCGACGCGCGGCTGATCGCCGCGACCAATCGCGACCTCGGGGAGATGGTGGCAGAGCAGACGTTCCGCTCGGACCTCTACTACCGCCTCAACGTGTTTCCGGTGCGGATTCCGCCGCTCCGAGAGCGGCCCGAGGACATCCCGGTGCTGGTGCGGCACTTCGTGCAGCAGTTCGCCCGCCGCAACAACCGGGCGATCGACACCATCCCGTCCGAGGTCATGGAAACGCTCGTGCACTATCCCTGGCCCGGGAACATCCGCGAGCTGCAGAACGTGATCGAGCGCGCGGTGATCGTGTCGCGCGGGCCGGTGCTCAAAGTCCCGGTGGCGGACCTGCGCCCCAACGCCATTCGCCCCGAGAACAGCCGGCCCGCCGTGGCCGCGACGCTGCGCGGCACGCTCGACGAGGCCGAACGCAGCCAGATCCTGGCTGCGCTCGAGCAGTCGCGATGGGTGATTGCCGGCCCGAACGGCGCCGCCGCCCGGCTGGGGATGAAGCGCTCGACGCTGCAATTCCGCATGCGGAAGCTGGGCATCCAGATCGCGCGCTCGGCGACGTAGCCACGTAGAGGCGCACCTCTTGAGGTGCGCCTAGAGGCGGACCTGGGAGGTCCGCCTCTACGAGCGTGGGCGTCAGAACCGCTGGTCGTCGGCCGAGGGGCCGTAGAGCGCCGGCACCTTCGCGCCCATCAGCCGCAGATACACCGTCATCTGCCCGCGATGGTGCACCCAGTGGTTGATGGTGTCGCGAATCATCAGATGCCGTGACATCTGCATCACCGGCCGCCCGCCGGCAAGGAGACGCCACGAGGTTTCGAGGTGGGCGTCGTCGGTTTTGGTCAGCGCCTCGCGCGCGGCGCCCATCGACTTGTCGAGCCCGGCCAGCAGCGCGGCGCTCGTCGTGTTGGGCTCGCGCTTCTGCTGCGAGCCGCCGGGCGGCGCCACGTCGAGCTCGTCCTGGTTGACGATCATCGCCACCCAGTTCGGGATGTTGGCCACCATGTCGGCCAGGTAGCCGAAGATCATCGAGCGGTCGTGCGGTTTCCAGTCGTGCCTGCCGTCGGGCACGCACTCGATCGCGCGCCGGCTCTTTTCCGCTTCGCTCTCGAGCTCGTTGAGCAGCAGCTCAGTCAGTTTCATGCGCCACCTCTGGAACGGCAGGCTTGAGGGCCTGCAGCCACGTGCGCCGCCAGTGCAAGAAGCCCACCTACTTCCAGTTCTGCTTGACGAGCGCCCACTCCGCGCGCAGCATCTCGACCGGATCGAGACCCTCTCGCGACGGGCTCGACCGGGCGCGCTCGGGGATGAGCGCCTGCTCCATCACGCGATCGAGATCGCCGCGCAGCTGTCCCATGGTCGTGGGGTTGAGCGTGGAACGGACCCATCCGGCGATTGCGGCGCTCCACGCGCGGTCGAGGTCGCCGACACCCCTGGCGGCCACCACCTGCCAGTAGTTCGCCACGCCGCTCGACGGGTCGTCGCGCAGCTCGACGTCCATGCGCTCGCCGATGCGCTGATAGACGGGCGACCGCCGGTCGTAAGGGCGCGTCTGCGCGTCGCGATCGAGCGCCGTCGCCCACCAGTCCAGGAGCATCGTGCGATCGCGCGGCCCCAGGAGCATGCCCTTCTCGAGCGCGGTGCCGAACAGATCGGCGGCCGGACCATACACTTCGCCGAGATAGAGCGCCTGGCCGAGCCCGATCAACAGGTCCACCTGATCGCGAGGGTTCAGCGACCCGACGCGAACCGCCTGCAGCGCTTCGCGCGCGTCGGCCAGCTCCGAGGCGTTCATGCTCTGACGGTAGCGTTCGAGGTGGGCGCGGGCGATGACGAGCGCCGACGCATCGGCCCATTGCGTCTCGCGCCGCGACACCGACGCGGCGTCGATCGCGCCCTCGTAGTCGCCGGAGTTGTAAAGGGCGCGCGCGCGCGCGAGGGCGGGCGATTCGGCGGCCTCGAGGCGGCCCGGCACCGCGCCGATGACCGCAAGCACCAGTATGGACACGAGATATGTCCGCATACGGGCATGCTAGCACTTACCGCTTTGCTACAATCCGAAGCCGATGGGTGAGCCTAAGATCGTGCCGCGACCCGAGCACGCATTGTCCCGCAAACTCATCGATCCGGAAGCCCTCAAGGTTCTGTACCGACTCAATCAGTCCAACTACACGGCGTATCTCGTGGGAGGCAGCGTGCGCGACCTGCTGCTGGGCCGCAAGCCGAAGGACTTCGACATCGGCACGTCGGCGCACCCCTACGAGGTCAAAAAGCTCTTCCGCAACTGCTGGATCATCGGCCGGCGCTTCCGGCTGGCGCATGTGAGGTTCGGCGAGAAGACCATCGAGGTGGCCACCTTTCGGCGACAGGTGTCGGCCGAGGAGGCGGCGGCGTCCGACAGTCCGCTGCAGACGCTGGCGCCGCCGGAGAGCGACGTCGCCGCACCCGAGCTCGACGACGCGCGCGACCGGCTGATTCACCGCGACAACACGTTCGGGACGCCCGAGCAGGACGCCTTCCGGCGCGACTTCACGATCAACGCGCTGTTCTACGACATCGAGACCTTCTCGATCATCGACTACACCGGCGGCCTCGAGGATCTGCAGCACGGCATCGTGCGCTGCATCGGCGTCCCCGAGGAGCGCTTCCAGGAAGACCCGGTGCGGATGCTAAGGGCCGTGGCGATGGCGGCGCGGCTGAACTTCACGATCGACGCGCCGATCGAGGCGGCCATTGCCGCTCACCGCAACGACATCGCCCGCAGCGCACCCGCGCGCCTGATCGAGGAGTTCTACAAGCTGCTGCGCTCGGGCGCCGCCGAGCGCGCGTTCCGGATGCTGGCCGAGCACAGGCTGCTGGGGCCGATCTCGGAGGAGCTGCAGGCGGACGCGGGCGATGCGCTGTGGCAGTCGCTGGCGGCGCTGGACGCATACCGCAACCGGCACGAGTCGGCGCCGGACACACTCACCAACCCGATTCTGCTGGGATCGCTGCTGATGCCGATCCCGCCGGCCGCCAGAGCGGTGACCCACCCGCCGCGCTGGACCGAGGACATGAAAAAGGAGCCGCGCATCTCGCTCGGGCTGCTGCCGCTGGCGCGGCGCGACATCGAGCGGCTGCGGCAGATCCTCGGCCTGCAGCGGCGGCTGGTGGACGCCAAGCTGGCGCCGCGCGCGCGTCGCGTGCTGATGCACAAGGGCACGTTCCGCGAAGCGCTGACGTGGCTCGAGATTCACGGCCAGGCGCCGGAGGCCGTGGCCGAATGGCGTGCCTTCGTCGAGCACGCCGGCGCGCAACCCGCTGAACCCGGTGAGGCCGAAGGAGAGGGTGAACGGCCGCGCCGCCGCCGGCGCCGCCGCAGAGGACGCAGGCGGCCACCGCCCGCTTTGGGTACGTAGAGGCGGACCGTCAGGTCCGCCTGCCGCTATCCGTTGGTGCGTTCGAACTCGCGCATGAACTGCACCAGCGCGTCCACGCCTTCTTCCGGGAACGCGTTGTAGATTGACGCGCGCATGCCGCCCACCGAGCGGTGCCCCTTCAGGCCGTCCAGGCCGTTGGCGGTGGCCTGCTTGTCGAACGCCTTTTCGAGCTCCTCGGACGGCAGCCGGAAGGTCACGTTCATGAGCGAGCGGCTCGCCGGCTGCGCGGTGCCGCGGTAGAAGCCGGTGCGATCGATCTCAGTGTAGAGCCGCTTCGCCTTGCGCTCGTTCACGGCGCCCACCCCGGCCAGTCCGCCCTGAGATTGAATCCACTTGAGCGTGAGCCCGAGGATGTAGACGCCGAAGGTGTTGGGCGTGTTGTACAGCGAGTTGTTCTCGACCTGCACCTTGTAGTTGAGCATCGCGGGCAGCGACGCCTGCGAGCGCGCGATCAGATCCTCTCGAATCACGACCAGCGTGACGCCCGAGGGGCCGAGGTTCTTCTGCGCTCCCGCGTAGATCAGCCCGTAGCGCGAGACGTCGATCGGGCGGCTGAGGATGTCGGAGGAGGCGTCGGCCACGAGCGGCGCGGCCCCGACGTCCGGCAGCGAGTGCCATTCGGTGCCTTCGATGGTGTTGTTGGTCGTGAGATGCACGTAGGCAGCGCCCGGGGTCAGCGCCAGCTCCGCGGCGGTAGGAATCCGGTTGTAGTTGTCGGCCTTCGTCGAGCCGGTGACGTTGACGGGCCCGACGCGCTTGGCTTCCTTGGCCGCCTTGTCGGCCCACGTGCCGGTGTCGATGTAATCCGCGGTGCTGCCCGGCGTCAGCAGGTTCATCGGCACCATCGAGAACTGCAGGCTGGCGCCGCCCTGGAGCATCAGGACCTTGTAGGAGTCGGGCGCGCCGGTCAGCGAGCGGAAGTCCGCGATGGCGCCGTTGAGGAGATCCTCGAACGCCTTCGACCGATGGCTGATCTCCATCACCGACATGCCGACGCCCGGCAGCGACAGCATGTCGCGCTGCGCCTGTTCGAGCACGGGCACGGGCAGGACGGCGGGACCGGCGGAGAAGTTGAAGATACGGGTGGTGGTCGGCATTTTTCGATCCTACCGCCTCTAGCTTCTGGCCTCTAGCCTCTGGCCAAAAGGCTAAAGGCGAGGGGCGTCAGATCAAGTGCGACAGCAACCCGTCCCGCAGCTTGGGCTCGAACCAGGTGGACTTGGGCGGCATGACGCCGCCGGCGTCCGAGATCGCCATCAGCTCGCGGACGCCGACGGGAAACAGCGAGAACGCCACGGCCCACTCGCCCGAGTCCACGCGGCGCTCCAGCTCCGCGGTCCCGCGGGCGCCGCCGACGAAGTCGATTCGCGCAGCGGTGCGCACGTCCCCGATACCCAGGAGCGGCGCCAGGATGAGCGTATGGAGTCGGCTGACGTCGAGCCGTTCGTCGGGCGTCAGCGACGCCGGTACGCCACCGAGCGCCACGGTGTGCCACTGGCCGTCGAGATACATCGACACGTCGCCGTGCTTCGTCGGCGCCGGCGGCCCCGCCGTCACCGTGAGCCGCTCGCGCAAGGCGTTCAGCAGCGACGTCGGCGTGTGCCCGCCGAGATCGCGCACGAGGCGGTTGTAGGGCAGGATCTGCACCTGCGCGTCGGGAAAGGCGACCGCCAGGAACGTGTCCCATTCGCCGGGCTCGCGATTGGGCGCGAAGTGGCGCCGGGCACGGGCGGCGCTCGCGGCCCGGTGATGGCCGTCGGCGATATACAGGGCGGGCACCGTGGCAAACGCGGACACCAGCGCCGGGGTCAGCTCTTCGGACACGCGCCAGACCGCGTGCTGCACCCCGTCGACCGCCGTGAACCCGAAGAGCGGCCACTCGCCGGTTACGCGTGAGATGAGGTCATCGATCGCGACCTCGGACCGGTAGGTCAGGAACACCGGACCCGTCTGCGCGCGCAGGCCGATGAGGTGCTTGGTTCGGTCGTCTTCCTTGTCGGGCCGTGTGTGCTCGTGCTTCTTCACCACGTGATGGTCGTACTCGTGGAGCGAAAAGCACCCGGCCACCCCGGTCTGCTGATGCCCGCCCATCCGCAGGCGGTAGACGTACAGGCTCGGCGTCTCCTCCACGACGAGCGGCGCGGTGGCCTGCAGGTCGGCGAAGTTGCGTTCGGCGCGCTCGTACACCGCGTCGGCATGCGGATCCGTTCCGGGCGGCAGATCGATTTCAGCGCGGGAAACGTGGAGGAAGCTGAGCGGATTGCCGAGCGCCAGCTCGCGCGCTTCGGCGGTGTTGACGACGTCGTAGGGCACCGCCGCTACCCGTTCCGCCGCGGCCGGCACGGGACGCAGGGCGCGGAAGGGAAACAGCGCGGCCATCTCCCGAAATTATAGCGGCCGCCTTCAAACGTAGAGACGGGTCTTCAAACCCGCCTCAGGGCCTTAGTCGCCGCGCAAGGCCACCAGCGGATCGACGCGCGAGGCGCGGTGGGCCGGGATCAGGCACGCGAGGATGGCGACGGCGGTCAAGACCAGCGGCACTGTCACAAAGGTGAGCGCGTCGTAGCTCTGTGTCTCGAACAACAGCGATGACAGCCACCGTGTCACGCCGAGCGATGCCACGAGGCCCGCGGCGACGCCCGCGCCCACGAGCCGCAGGCCGTGCCTCACCACCAGTCGCCGGACGAGACGCGGCTCGGCGCCGAGGGCGAGGCGCACGCCGATCTCGCGCGTGCGCTCGGACACGACGAACCCGAGCAGACCGTACAACCCGATTGACACGAGCAGTAGCGCGCCCGCCGCAAAGACAGCAATGACCTGCGTGCTGAAGCGCTGCGGCGCAACCGCGGCGCTGACCTTCTCGTCCATGGTCGCCACCTGCGCGAGCGCGAGCTGCCGATCGAGGCTCGCCAGCTCCTCGCGGACGCGAGGGACCAGCGCGGAGGGCGCGCCCGCCGCCCGAACAGCGAGCCGGAGCTGCCGTCCCGCGAGCGAGCCGCGGAAGTTGATGGCGCCGGTGTTCATCTGGCGCAGCGCGGTTCGTAGATGTGCGCCGGCCGGTCGTCGCCCAGGACCGCGAGCGACTGCCGGCTGTCCGCGGCGTCTTCGACGACGCCCACCACCGTGACCCACTCGCAGTTGTCGCACACCCCCCTGCTCAGCCGCTTGCCCACTGGATCCTGCCCGCCCCAGTACCGCTCGACCAGCTTCTGGTTGACGACGACGACCTGGCGTCCACCAGCCAGCTCCTCAGCCGTGAAGGACCGCCCGTGGCGTAGGCGGATGCCGAGCGCGTCGAAATACGGCCCCACCACGCTGGTTTGTCGTGCCGGCACGCTGCCCTGGACATTCCGTTCGAGCGTGTAGATGCCGACCGCGCCTCCCTCGAGCGGCAGATCGGTCGAGAGCGCGGCGTGCCGCACTCCCGGCAGCGCCTGCAGCCGCTGCAGCAACGAATCGTGAAACGCGTAGACACGGTCGGCGGTGGGATACGCGTCCCAGGGCAGCGCCACCACGGCGGTGAGCACGCCTCCTGGCTGGAAGCCGCGATCGCTTCGCAGCAGCGCCGAGAAGCTGCGAAGAAACAGACCCGCCCCGACCAGCAGCACGAACGACAGCGCGACCGTGGTCACGACGAGCGTGCTTTGAATGCGATGGCGTCGTTGGCCCGTGGTCCGGGCGGTGCCCTCCTGGAGCGCGTCCGACAGCCGGCGCCGCTCCCGGGCCGCAAGCGGGACGAGCGCCACGAGCAGCGCGGTCGCGAACGCCAGGACACGCAGGTCGATTGTCACCTGCTGAAAGCCGGGAACCTGCTCGGCCACCGCCGCCGGGACGGTGCGGAGCGCCAACCGCGCCACGAGCACTCCGAGGACGCCACCGGCCGCCGCCAGCAGCATCGGCTCCGACAACTGGAGCTGCAGGAGGCGAAGGCGGTTGGCGCCCAGGGCCACACGCAGCGCGATCTCGTGCTGTTTTGACGCCGCGCGGCTGAGGAGCAGGTTCGCGACGTTGGCGCACGCCACGAGCAGAACGAGCGCGATGGCGCCGAGCAGCATGAGAATCGGTGTGCTCACCGCGCCCACGATCTCGTCGCGCAGCGGGCTGGCAAACAGCAGCAGCCGCGCCTTCGACTGGCGGAGCGCCGCCGGATACTGCTTCTGTATCTGCGGCGCGAGCCGGTCGAGGTCGGCGCGCGCCTGCGCCAATGATGCGCCGGTTTTCAGGCGGGCGATGACGCTGACATCGAACCCGGCGGCATATCCGCCCCGCAGGTTCCGCATCGCGATCGGGATCCACGCGTCGCCAGGCTCGTTGTTGAACTGTGGTCCGCGCCGCGGAAACTGCAATCGCGCCGGCATCACGCCGATCACCGTGTGCGGCCGCCGATCGAGCAGGATCGAACGCCCGACGAGCGCGGGATCGGCGGCGTATCGCCGTTGCCACAGCTCCCAGCTGACGAGGGCGACGTCGTGGCCAGGCGTGTCTTCGTCCTCGGAGAACAGCCGGCCAAGCACGGGCTGGATTCCCAACATCGGAAACAGATCGGCACTTACCTGGGCGAGCTGGATGCGCTCGGGATCGCCTGGGGCGCCCGACAGTTCCACTGCGCGGTTGCGGAACGCACCGATCGCATCGAACGTGCGCGCCTCACGGCGGAGATGCGCGAGGTCCCCGTACGCGAATGCCACGCGATCGACGCCGGCGGCCGGCACGCCTTCGTGCAACAGCAGCAGCCGCTCGGCGCCCGCAAAGCCGAGGGGTCGAATGAGCACGGCGTTGACGATGCTGAATACCGCGGTGTTGGCGCCGATGCCGAGGGCGAGCGTCAGCACGACGACGGCCGCGAACGTTCCGCTGCGGCGCAGCGCGCGCGCCGCATGGCGGCAGTCGTGGAGCACGCTCGCGAGGCGCGGCAGCACCGCCCACTCGTCGCGCAACTCCTCGCGGATCCGGGTAGCGCTGCCGAACCGGTGGCGCGCGGCGCGCCCGGCGTCGTCCGCGCCGGCGGCGCGCAACTGCGCCTCGCGCATGGCGAGGTGGAACGCGATCTCGTCCTGGAGGTCCTGGTCCCGCCGTCGTCTATGGAGCAAAGCCATGGTGCGGAGACGCAGACTGTGAAGCCAGGCGCGCATGGTTACACCGCCTCGAGGACGCGGTTGATGGCGGTGCTGGTGCGCCGCCACGCGTCGGTCGTCTCCTTCAAACGCTTCCGGCCCTCCGGGCTCAGCCGGTAGTACTTTGCCCGCCGGTTGTTGGCCGACACATCCCACGAGGCGGTCAGCAGGCCGCGCAGCTCCAACCGGTGAAGCGCCGGGTAGAGCGCGCCCTCTTCGATCGAGAGCGCGGTGGCAGAGGCCGTATGGATCCACTCCGCGATTTCGTAGCCGTGCTTCTCGCCGGACGCGAGTGTTCTGAGAACGAGGAGCTCCAGCGTGCCCTGGAGCAGGTCGGCGGCTTTCGACGCATTTCCCATAATCACCTTAGGTGAGACGGAGTCTCCCCTAAGATGGTTAGGCTGTCAAGGCAGGGCAGGCCTGAAGGCCTGCAGCCACGAATTACCGAGCGGCGCCGAGCTGTGCGAGCGCGTGGTCGCGCTCGGCCATGAAGGCGGCCATCGCGGACGCCGGCACCGGATCGCCGGGTGGCTGGTTCATGTGCTCGCGCAGCGGGTTCACGAACACGCCGTTCCGCGTCAGGCCGTAGTGCAGGTGCGGCCCGGTCGCCAGCCCGGTGGCACCCACCAGCCCGACCGTCTGCCCCTGCTCGACGCGCACGCCGGCGCGGATACCGGGACCGAACGCCGACAGGTGGAGATAGAACGACTCGTACCCCGAGGCGTGGCGCACGCGGACCATGCGGCCGTTGCTGCCGGCGTAGGTCGCCGATATCACCACGCCGGATGCCGCGGCCACCGCCGGTGCCCCGGTGGGCGCGGCGTAGTCGACGCCGCGATGCGCGCGCGCCGTGTGCAGCACCGGGTGCATCCGGCTCGACGAGAAGCGCGACGTGACGCGCGGTTCGAACTTGAGCGGCGAGCGCAGGAAGAAGCGCCGGAGCGAGCGGCCGCGCTCGTCGTAGTAGCCGGGCTTGCCGCCCGGCACCGTGAAACGGATCGCGCGCAGCAGCCGGCCGTCGTTGCGGAACTCGGCCGCGGCGATGTCGCCGTAGCTCGTGGCACCGCCATCGCGTGTGAACTTGTCGAACGCGAGCGCGTAACCGTCGCCAGGCTGCAGGTCGGAGTTGAAGTCGATCTCGCCCGAGAAGATCTGGGCGAGCGACACCGCGAGATCGGCGCCCTCGCCGGCTCCGGCAACCGACTGGAAGAGCGACGGCGTCTCGGCGTCGATGCTGCCGGTGACGCTGGCGTGTTCGAGCGTCTTGGGGATCGGCACCACCGTCGCGGCGAGCGTCCCCGAGCCGGACGGCGACGGCGCCACGCGCAGGAAACGGTCGTTGTCGATCTCGTACTGAAAGAAGCGCAGCGTGCCTTCGAGGGTGCGCTCGATCGAAAACGGTTGGAGCGCGCGCAGCCCGCGCGGGTCGAACACCTGGCGCGCGGCGTGGACCACGCTGACGGCGGCATCATCGGCCACGCCGTGGCCCCTCAGCAGCGTGTCGAGCGTGGTGCTGCGCGGCACGAGCCCGGACACGAAGGTCGTGTCGGGCGTTAGCACGATGTCGCGCAGCTCCGAGGACAGCAGGGCTGGCGGGGCGTCGGGATCGCCCGCGGGCTCGGCACTGCAGCCGGTCATCGTGAGAGCCAGCAGGCTGGCGCACCACGCGCGCTTCATGGGGCCGGTCATTATCTCCTTTTCGACCGCCGCGGTCCGGGGGATTAGATAGACTCAAAGGCGGACCTGAAGGTCCGCCTCTACGAAAACTTATGGACGCACACACCACGCGTCGGTTGGCTTGCGGCGGGATCGGGGTGGCGCTGGCGGTGGCGCTGGCGCTCCCGTCGGCGCAGTCACGAACGGCGCGGCCGGAGCCGCCCCCAGGCGTTTCCCAGGCTTCGCGCCCGGACGCGGCGGATCTCGACGCGCTGGCACGGATCAAAGAGGAAGGGCTGCAGCGGTCGCAGGTGATGGACTCGCTGTGGTACCTCACGGACGTCCACGGCCCGCGCCTCACCAACTCCCCCGCTATTCGCGCCGCCGCGGTGTGGGCCGAAGGGCGGCTGCGCGACTGGGGCGTGTCCAACGTGCGCGAGGAGACCTGGGGCCCCTTTGGTCGCGGCTGGGCCAACGACCGGCTCGCGGCCAATGTGATGGCGCCGCAGCCATTCCCGCTGCTGGCCGCGCCGCGGGCCTGGACACCTGGCACCGACGGCCCCGTAAAGGCCGACGTCGTGGTCACGGCCATCCGCGCTGAAGCAGATTTCTCCTCGTGGACGGGCAAGCTGTCGGGCAAGGTGGTGCTGAACAACCCGGCCGTGGACGTGCGGATGGTGACGGCCCCGCTTGGCCGGCGCTTCACCGATCAGGAACTGGTGGACATCCAGGCACAGCAGGTGAACCCGGGGCGGGGCCGCGGGGCGCGGGCCGGCGGACCGCCGCCCGATCCGGGCTTCCGCGACAAGCTCACGGCGTTCTTCGCCAAGGAAGGCGTGGTGGCGACACTCGAGCCCGGTACTGGCCGTAACGACCACAGCGCCATCCTGGTGCACAACGCGCCGGCGTCGTACTGGAGCACCAACCCGCCGATGATGACGCCGCAGCTCGTCGTGGCGTCGGAACAGTACAACCGCATCCTGCGCCTCGTGGACGGCAAGGTGCCGGTGCAGGTGGAGCTCGACATCCGGAACCGCTTCGTGGGCGACACGCTCGACGCGTTCAACCTTGTCGCCGAACTTCCCGGCACCGACAAGGCGGCCGAGGTCGTCATGCTGGGCGCGCACTTCGACTCGTGGCACTCGGGCACGGGCGCCACGGACAACGCCGCCGGGTCGGCGGTGATGATGGAGGTGATGCGCATCCTCAAGGCGTCGGGCCTGCGGCTGCGCCGCACGGTGCAGCTGGCGCTGTGGACGGGCGAGGAGCAGGGCCTGCTCGGATCTCGCGCCTACGTGAAGCAGCGCTTTGCCGATCGCGACACGATGGTGCTCCTGCCGGAGCATGGGCGGCTCTCGGGCTACTTCAACATGGACAACGGCGGCGGCGCCATCCGCGGCGTCTTCCTGCAGGGCAACGAGGCCGTGCGCCCGGTGTTCGCGGCGTGGATGGAGCCGCTGCGCAGCCTGGGCATGACGACGCTGGCCATCCGCAACACCGGTTCGACCGACCACGTCGCGTTCGACGAGGTGGGGCTTCCCGGCTTTCAGTTCATCCAGGACCCGCTGGAGTACGGCGCCGATTCCCACCACTCCAACAACGACGTGTACGACCGCATCCAGCCGGAAGACCTGATGAAGAACGCGGTGATCATCGCGTCCTTCGTCTACCACACCGCCAATCGCGACGAGCGGCTGCCGCGCAAACCGCTGCCGCGCCCGCGTCCGCGGCCCACGGCGACGCAATAGCGCATGCCGCTGTCGCTCGCCTTCCTCCTTGTCGCCGCCGCGGTCGCCCTGACCTACGTGGTCACCCGCGCGATCGCGGCGCGCCAGCTGGCCGAAGAACGCGCAGCGACGGCCGCCGAACTGGCCGCCGCCCGCCGCGACAACCAGTGGCTGCAGCAGGAAAATGAGCGGCACCAGGCGTCAGTCACCGCCATGCAGGCGATGGCCGACAAGACGCAGACGAGCATGCGAGAGGCGTTTCAGTCGCTCGCCGCGGAAGCGCTCCACACCAACCGCAACGCGTTCTTCGATCTCGCGCGGACCGCGGTGCAGCCGCTCAGCGAC
>DASYRM010000158.1:0-98035 GCA_036004405.1 Vicinamibacterales bacterium | reverse complement strand
CTGCACCTGGATCGTGACCTCCTGCGGCGCCGTCGTGAGCTGCCGCGCGGCGTCTGCCGAAGCAAAGCCAACCAGGGACACGTCGCCGCTTGGCAGCTTGTGGGTCTCGTAGCTGCGGAACACGCGGGTGGCAAAGAGCGGCGCGCTCTCCAACCCCGGCGAGTAGGTATAGCCGTAGACCCCGTTGGGCAGCTGCTTGATGCCGGTGCCCTCTTCCTGGGTGGACACCAGCCGCACCTGGTGAGCGGCGCGCAGCCCCTGCTGCTCGGGCGTGTCTGGGGTTTCCGTGTAGACGACTCTACTCATGGGACGATTATATAGAACCGCTACGCCTTCACTCCAATCGGGCAGGACACGCCGGTACCGCCGAGGCCGCAGTAGCCGTTCGGGTTCTTGGCGAGGTATTGCTGGTGGTAGTCCTCGGCGTAGTAGAACGGCGGCGCCGGCGCAATCTCGGTGGTGATCCGGTCGAAGCCCGAGGCCACGAGCCGATCCTGGAACATCTCCTTCGACGCGAGCGCCTTCTCGCGCTGCTCGTCCGACGACGTATAGATGGCCGAGCGATACTGGGTGCCGACGTCGTTGCCCTGGCGCATGCCCTGTGTCGGGTCGTGATTCTCCCAGAACACTTTCAGGATCTCGTCGTAGCTGGTGACCTTCGGATCGAAGACGACCAGCACGACCTCGGTGTGTCCGGTCATGCCCGAGCACACTTCGCGATAGGTGGGGTTGGGTGTGTAGCCGCCGGCGTAGCCCACCGCGGTGGAGTAGACGCCCGGCGCCTGCCAGAACTTCCGCTCCGCGCCCCAGAAGCAGCCCATGCCGAAGACCGCTTGTTCGAGCCCCGCGGGAAACGGCGGGGCGATGGGATGTCCGTTGACGTAGTGGCTCGCCGGCACCGGCATCTCGTTGCTGCGGCCGGGGAGCGCCTGCTCGGGGCGCGGAAGACGAAGTGCGGTAGCCATGGTGATCCTTGTCGGCTCAGGGCTCAGGGCTCAAGCCTGATAGGCTCAAGACCCTGGGCGGTGATCGTTTGATTCTACTCAGGACCCCTTGGTTTCGAGCCCAACTGGCATGAGCCTTGAGCCATGAGCGTTGAGCCCTTTTCCTTCGTGGCCGACCGCGGCGACGCGGGTCGCCGGCTCGACCAGGTGATTGTCCGGCGGGTCACGAACGTCTCGAGACTGTCGCGCACCACGGCGCAACGATGGATCCAGGACGGGGCCGTTGAGGTTGACGCTCGTGTCGTCACGCGGTCGTCGGCAACCGTGCTGGAAGGCGCCTCGATTCGAGTGACGCTGCCGGAAGACGCCGCGCTGAAGACACGACCGGCGGCTGAACCGGCAACCATCGACGTGGTCTATGAGGACGAGCACCTGCTGGTCGTCAACAAACCCGCCGGCGTCGTCGCCCACCCCACCTACAAACAGACCTCCGGAACGCTGCTCAACGGCCTTCTGTGGCACGTCCGCGATCGCGACGCCGTCACGCCCGGCATTCTCACCCGGCTCGACAAGGACACGTCCGGGCTGATGGTGGTGGCGCTCGCGCCCGGCGTGCACGCCGCGGCGCAGCGCGATGCTGCCGCCGGACGGATCCGCAAGGAGTACCTCGCCATCGTGTCGGCGACGCCGGAGCCGCGCAGCGGGACGATCACGCTGGCGCTCGCACGCGACCCCGACGATCGTCGGCGGGTGGTGCCCGCGCCACACGGCGCACCCAGCGAGACCCGCTACGAGTTGCTGTCCGCGTCGGCACACGGCGCCCTCGTGCGCTGCGAACTCGTCACCGGGCGCACGCACCAGATTCGCGTCCACCTGTCCGCCCGCGGCTGGCCGATCGTCGGCGACCGCGTGTACGGGACGGCCGACGCACGCATCGGCCGGCAGGCGCTGCACGCCTGGCGGGTGTCGATGCCGCACCCGGTGACGCGCGTCGCCATGCTGTTCGAAGCACCCTTGCCGGCGGACTTTGCAGCGTTGGCGGCTAGCCCCGCATTGACGCCCGCCCGAAGGGTGGGCAATTAGGCAGTGTTACATCAGCGAGGCGAAGCGTCGCTGGTGTAGCATCCCCGGCCGGAGGCAACGATGATGCGTACCTGCTCCCGCACCGTGATCCTGGTCATGGCCCTCTTGCTGCCGGCGTCTCTCCTGGCGGACGTCGATGCCAGCCGGTTCGCCGGCCGTCCGGCGTTCAAGGAAGGCAAGGCGCTCGGCCACTTCGTCTGGCGGGATGGCGACACCTGGAAAGTGCGGTGGACGACGTTTGGCACCAACCACGTGTTCAACGGACGCGTCGTGCTCGAGGGCGGGGAGATCGAATCGCTGAAGCGCGTGGACGTGGACACCGAACGCCGGGTCGTGCGTCCCGGCCGCCCGGCCGTGCGCGGTCCGCGCGGCCGCGTCGTGCGTCCCGGTCGCGGGACCGTCGTCGCCTCGCGTGAAGAGGATCACATCGAACAGGAGAGCGAGACCATCATCCGCTGGCGCACCCGCACCGACGACGACACCGACGGCTTCGACTTCAAGGTGACGCGCCCTACCGAGCGCCTGCGTTTCGCGCTGCAGATCGACGAGAAGCCGCGCCCCGAGGAGGTCGAAGTGGGCCGGGACAACTTCAAGCCCAACGACAATCCGCTGGTCGTGCGGCTCCGCTGAGACGACTACTGTTCTAGCGAGGCGGAGCCTCCATGCTCGTCGGTCTGAGGCGCAGCCCCGCTAGAGCTTCAGCAGCTTGTCGCGGAAGGTGCGCGCCTGAATCCGGCTGACGCTCAACTCCTGGCCGTTGGACAGGACCGCCGTGTAGGTCCCTCCCGGCATCGGATTCACGTGCGCGATGAGATCGACGTTGGCCAACGTGCCGCGACTCAGCCGAATGAACCGGCGGGGGTCCAGCCGTGCCTCGAGGGCATGCAGCCGATGCGTGATGGTGTACGTCTCGTTCGTCGTCGTGGTGACGTGGAGGAGCTGGCCTTCCGCCACAATCGACGCGATCTGGCGGACCGGGACGATCGCCACCTTGTCGCGGTGTCGGAGCGGCAGGCGATCCGCGTATTGCCGGCGTGGGCCCCGTTCGTAGGCATTGGCCGCATTGACGATCGCGGTTGCCTGCACGTCGGCGGGCTCACGCCGCCGCAGACGTTCGCGGGCGCGGTCGATCGTCGCTTGCAGGCGCTCGCGCTGCACGGGCTTGAGGAGGTAGTCGATGGCGTTCAACTCGAACGCCTCGATCGCGTGGTCGTCGAACGCGGTCACGAATGCCACCAGCGGCACCGCCGCCGGGCCCAGGCGTCTCACGACGTCCAGACCGCCAATCTCCGGCATGTGCAGATCCAACAGCGCCAGCTGGGGACGGTGGGCGTGAATCAACGCAATGGCTTCCTCTCCTGAGGCGGCTTCGCCCACGACGTCGATCGCCGAAAACGTCTTCAACAACCCGGTCAGGAACTTGCGCGCCGGGCGTTCATCGTCGGCGACGAGCAGTGTGAGCGCCGCGCTGCTCATCGCCGGGCCCGATCGACGAGCACGGACGCCGGTGCATCGAGCCCGCCGGTGGTAGGAATCCGGAGTTCGGCAACCGTCTCGCCAGTCGGCGCCGTTGTCAGCGTGAGCGAGCCGCCGCGCCCGTAATAGCACTCGAGGCGGCGCTGCACGTTCCGCAGGCCGATGCCCTCCGCGGCTGAGCGGGCAGGCTGCAAGGGCGCGCCGGTATTCGCAATCACGATCTGCAGGACGCCGTCGCTCTCGTCATCCATGCGGGCGGTGACCAGGACACGGCCGCCATCGCGCGCGCGGGCGATCCCATGTTTGATCGCGTTCTCGACCAGCGGCTGCACGATAAGCGAGGGAATCGCTACCGGCGCCAGCGCCGCCGGAATGTCCACCCGGGCGTCGAGCCGCTCTTCGAAGCGTTCACGCTCGATCTGCAGGTAGCACTCGATCAGCTCCTGCTCGTGGCCGAGCGTCGTGAACTCGCCCTCCGACCGCAGCACCGATCGGAGCAACGTCGTCAGACGCATCAGCGTATCGAGCGCACGCGAGGGCGCGATCTGGATCAAGTATCCCAGGGTCGTCAGCGCGTTGAACAGGAAGTGCGGGTTGATCTGTGCGCGAAGCGCGCGCAACTCCGCTTCGGTGGCCAGCGCTTCCATCTCGCGCTCGCGAAGCATGCGCTCGTAGCGTTCGTCGCTGAGACGCAACGCGTCGAGACGCCGCCCCGCCAGTCGGGCGACGCGTTCCAGCAGGAGCGTATCGTCCGACAGCAATCGTCGCCCGCCCGCCAGACCGCCGACGGTCAGGACCGGCTGCGGATCCTCGGTCACCGGCACCACGATCTCCTGGAATCCTGCCGCGACCGGCGAGGGCGTGGCCCGCCAGGCCACCTCGGTCGCGCTCAGCGCCGGCTTCAACGCCAGGCACACGCACTCGAGTACGGCCTCCTCGGCGCTGCAGTCCTGGAGTTGCGCGGCAAGATCGTCGAGCAGCTCGGCATAGTTCGCCCGCTTCAGGACTACTCGATCAACGAACAACGAGACGTGGTTCTCGAGCCACGGGAACGCCAGCGCGGTGCCGACCCATAGCGCCAGGAGTACGCCGACGACGGGCGATCCGTCGGCGGCGGGCAGCAACGACGGCGCCAGAACCGACCATCCCAGGAACACCGCGGTCACGAGCGCGAGCAACGTGAGCGCGCGTTTCAGGAACAGATCGGCAAACGCGAAGCGGTAGTCCTGGTACAGAATGACGAATGCCAACGGAATCGAAGCGTGGTGACCGAGCAGTTCGGTCCACCACGCCTCCGACGCCCCGTGGAACCGTCCGAGGTGCAGCGCCGACACCGCAAAGAGGGCGAGCCCGGCCATCCAGAGCGCCCGGCGGAAATGCGGCTGCCGCTTGGTCGTGAGAATCAGCGCGGGCGCGATGAGCCCCAGACCCAGCGTCAGCAGAAACAGCGGCGGTGACGACGGAATCGTCTGCCCGCGCGCCGCGGCCAGCAGCTGCAGCGCTCCCGCGATCGCCGCGCAGCCGTAACCGCCAACGGCCACCAGCCCGAGACGGTTCGCGGACCTGCGCCGGTCGGGCACCTCGATCTGGACTCGCCCGGCGGCGTGCACGGTCACCGCGGCGAGGAACCCGAGCGCGGCGTACGACACGGCGGAGACCCAGTCGGCCGCCGCGGACAGCCCGGCACGCGTCGCGAGCTGCGCGCTGAGCTCGCCAAGGTTCCAGGCGAGCCCCAGCAGCGCCGTGCCCATCATCAGCCGCTGGGAAGGCCCCCGGCCGCGCGCGACCATGACGAGCAACATGGCGTACAGCGACGTGCCCGTCAGATAGCCGACGATGTGAAGCAGGCCCGCGGCGTTGAACGGTGTCATGTCGAAAATGGGCGGCGCGCGCGACTAGTGTCCCGCGTGCGGCGGCAGCACCTCAAGAAAACTCAACCGCCGGACGTCTCGGCCCAACGAGCGGGCGCACTCCCGGAACGGATGGCCGCCACACCCTTCCATTGTGAACGAACAGCCGGTCATGGGGTCAGACCGACCGTCCATCGCCTTCTTGTCGCTCACCCCTTCCGGAGTCGAGTACGGTGCCCGGTCAGGAGTCCTCATGACACTCAGACTGGCCATTCTTTCGCTGGCGCTGGCGGCCGTTCCGCTCCAGGCCGCTGCCCAGCAGACATCCACGGTTTCCGGTACCGTCACCAACAGGCTCAATGGCGACCCGGTAGCGAAAGCCACCGTGACCATTGAATCCACGACCTTCAGCCGGCAATCCACCACCGATTCCGCCGGCAAGTACAGCGTTGCCAACGTGCCCCCCGGGATGTACCACGTCATCGTCCGCCTGAACCAGTTTCTGCCGGAACGGATGGATCTGACGGTGGCGCCTGGAACCCAGACCGCGGACGTCCTGCTGATTCCGGAGCTGCACTTCAGCGAGGTGACGTCGGTGAGCCCCGAGGGCCGCAGCCAGTTCGAATCGTTCCAGGCCACCGACGTACTCGGCGGTCAGGAGCTGACCAAGGAGCTGCAGGGCACGCTCGGCGCCACGATCGAGAACGAGCCTGGCATTGCGTTACGGAGCTTCGGTCCCGGCCCCGCCCGCCCGGTCATCCGCGGCCTCGACGGCGATCGCGTGCTGATCGTCGAAGACGGGCTTCGCATGGGCGATCTGTCGAGCCAATCCGGCGACCACGGCGTGAACGTCAACCCCGCCTCGGCGTCCAGCATCGAGGTGGTGCGCGGGCCGGCTACGCTGCTCTACGGCGCCAACGCCATTGGCGGCCTCGTCAACGTCATCACCAACGACATCCCGCGCGCGCCGGTGACGCGTCCGACTGGATCCTTCACGCTGGACGCCATGTCCGGCGCCCCAGGCGGCGGCGCCGCAGGAGACGTCACCCTCGGAAACGGCACATTCGCGGTGCACCTCGCCGGGAGCGGGCGGCGCTCGAACGACTTCAAGAGCCCGGACGGTGACATTCCGAATTCATTCAACCGCGCCGGGTCGGCGGAAATTGGCGCCGGCTACACATCGGAGCGCGGTTATCTGGGGGCAAGCTACGCCTGGGACAAGTCGCATTACGGCATCCCATTCGTCGAGGCCGGGCAGACGAATCTCGACCCGCGCCGGCAGAACGTCACCGTCCGCGGTGAGACGCGTAACATGGGCGGGTTCTTCGACGGCCTGCGTGGCTCATTCGGCGTGCGCCGTTACAAGCACGACGAGCTGGATGGCGAGGAGATTGCCACGTCGTTCATCAACAACACCACGGAGCTCGAGCTGCTCGGGCACCACCGCCGGGTCGGCCGGATGAGCGGCTCGATTGGCGGATCGTTCCTGACGCGCAACTTCTCCGCCGCTGGCGAGGAAGCGCTGTCGCCGGAAGTCGATCAACGCGGTGGCGCCGTGTATCTCTACGAAGAGGTCGCCGCGAGCCAGCACGTTCAGGTGCAATTCGGCGGGCGCGTCGAGCACTCCTCGTTCGAACCCAAGGTTGATGAACCGGCACGCGATTTCACCAATCTCTCCGGATCCGTTGGCCTCCTCTTCCTGCCGACGGATCGCACGACGATTGCCTTCAGCCTGGCCCACGCGTCGCGCAATCCCGCGCTCGAGGAGCTCTACTTTCACGGCCCCCATCCCGGGAACAACGCGATCGAGAACGGCAACCCGGATCTCGACTCCGAGCACTCGCTGGGGTTCGACGCATCGCTGCGGTGGCGAAGCGCCGTCGCCACCGGTGAGGTGACGTTCTTCGTCAACCGCATCGACAACTTCATCTTCCGTCAGTTCACCGGCGAGGTCGATGAGGAGGAAGGGCTGGCCGTGACCGAGTTCGCACAGGCCGACGGCCGTCTCGCGGGGGTTGAGTCCCACCTCGACGTCAAGGTCGGCCCCCTGCTGTGGGTGGAGGGAGGGCTGGACTACGTCCGGGGGGATTTCTCGAGCTCGGACACGGCTTTGCCAAGGATTCCGCCGCTTCGCGGCCGCGCCGGACTGCGACTCCAGAAGAACGCCTTCCAGGCGGGCGTCGACGGCATCTTCACCGCGAAGCAGGATCGCGTCTATGCGCTTGGCTTTGGCGGCTCGGTCATCGGCGAGACGCCCACCGACGGCTACAACCTGATGAAGGTGTTCGCGTCGTATACCTTCGGAAACAATCGCGCCGCCAACACCATCACCGCGCGGCTCGACAACGCCACCAACGCCCTGTATCGCAACCACTTGAACTACCTGAAGGACCTCGCGCCCGAAATGGGACGCAATTTTGCGATCGTCTACAGCGTGAAGTTCTAGTCCTCACCATCTGGCGAACCGGACTCGAGCCGGTTCGCCACATCCTGCCGTTCGTATCAGCGATCCGCACGCTCATCAAATAGAGGTTCCGCCGCCGACCCGCGCCGGCGATCAATGAACGCATGTGCGGAAATCGATGGGTGGCCGATCGCCACCAGTGCGTTCGGGCTGGGACTCGGGTGCCTTCAGGTGCACGGCCGCCGGCGCGCGCTCATCCCGTTCCTTGCCGGCGCGGCGCTGCTCGCCTTCAACGCGGTTACCGGGAACGAAGGGCCGCTGGCACTTCTCGCGACGGTCTGTGGCGCGGCAATGGTGATGGCCGCGCACGCCAGCAACCTCCGCATGTGCCGTCAGCGCGGCGCCCGTTGCGCGGCCCCGGTCCCGGTACGGGAGGATCTCGGCTACGATCGCGCGTGATGCGCTACTCCAGGCGGCAGTTCATCGGCGGCGCGCTGGGCACGGCGGTCGCGTGGCCCGCCCTCGCAGTCGCAGCCCGCCAGAGCAGCGATCCGCCGCCGATATTCCGCCACGGCGTCGCGAGCGGCGACCCGCTGACCGATCGCGTGATGCTCTGGACGCGCGTGACGCCGCGCATCGAGACCGCCGCCGGCACGCTGCCCGTCCGGTGGATCGTCGCCGACGACGAGCGTCTGCAGAAAGTGGTCGCGAGCGGCGCCGTCGAGACCTCGAGCGCGCGCGATTACACCGTCAAAGTCGACGCCGGCGGGCTGCGACCTGGCCGCACCTACTACTACGGCTTCGACGCCGGCGGCGAGCGCTCGGCGATCGGGCGCACGAAGACGCTGCCGCAGGACGACGTGGCGCGAGTCAGGCTGGCCTCGATCTCCTGTTCGAACTACCCCGCCGGCTACTTCAATGTCTATCGCTGCGTGGCCAGGCGCGACGACCTCGATGCCGTCGTGCACCTGGGCGACTACATCTACGAATTCGCCAACGGGGTGTATGGAGACGGCTCCGGCTCGGGACGCGTGCCGATGCCGGCCGGCGAGGCCTCGACGCTGGCCGACTACCGCATGCGCTATGCCACCTACCGCAGCGACGTCGATCTGCAGGCGGCGCACGCCGCGCACCCCTTCATCGCGGTGTGGGACGACCACGAAATCATCAACGACTGGTGGCGCGATGGCGCGGCGGGCCATCGGCCGAATCGTGGCGACTGGGCGACGCGCCTCGCCGCGGGGCTCCAGGCGTATCGCGAGTGGATGCCGGTGCGCGAGACGGGCGCCGGCACGTTTCACCTGTATCGCAGCTTCCGCTTCGGACGCCTCGCCGATCTGCTGATGCTCGACACGCGCAGCTTCCGCGACAAGCAGGCGGCGCCCCGTGACGCAGCCACCCTCGCCGACCCGGCGCGCACTCTGATGGGCAAGGCGCAGGAGGACTGGCTCTTCACGGGGCTGCAGCGGTCGCAGAGCGAGGGCACGACCTGGCGGCTCATCGGCCAGCAGACGATGTTCTCCCCCATCTCGCCGCCGGGAGTGCCGCCGCAGAACACCGACGTCTGGGACGGATATCCCGCGGCCCGCGCCCGCGTCTTCGACGCGCTCGAGAAGAACCGCCTGTCGAACGTGGCCATCCTCACCGGCGACATCCACAGCTCGTGGGCGTTCGACGTTCCGCGCAGCCCGCTGCGCGGCTACGCCGGCAACACCGGCGAGGGGTCGCTGGCCGTGGAGCTGGTCACGCCGGCCATCAGCTCGCCGCCGCTCTTCGCGAGCGCGTCGATGCGGGATGCCACGTCGCTCCTGCAGCTCGTGGCGCCACACCTCAAGTTCGTGGAGGGCGAGCACCGCGGCTACGTGCTGCTCGACCTCACGAAGGCGCGGCTGCACTCCGAGTGGTATCACGTGCCCGCCGTGGACACGCGATCGGACGCAGAGTCACGCTTCGCGGCCTACGTGAGCGAAGCGGGATCCTCCAGACTGTCGAAAGCCTGAAGGCAGGTAGGCAGGTGAGCAGGCGAGCCGGTAGGAACGCAATCACACGCCGCGACTTTCTCTATTCCGCGGGGGCGTCGCTGGCCGCCTGGCCGGTGCTGCTCGGCGCGCAAACACCCGACGATGGCCGCCGCGTGTTTCGTCACGGCATCGCCAGCGGCGATCCGCTGGCCGACCGCGTCGTGCTCTGGACCCGGACCACGCCCGCCGCCGGAGGCGCGCCCGCGCCGGTCCCGGTACGGTGGCGCGTGGCGGACGACGATCGGCTGACCCGCATCGTCGCGCAAGGCGCCGCCGTGGCGCGGCCCGAGCGCGACTTCACGGTAAAGGTCGAGGCGACGGGGCTGCGGCCGGGCGCCACCTACTACTACGCGTTCGACGCCGCCGGCGAGCAGTCCGCGGTCGGCCGCACCCGCACGCTGCCGGCGCGAGGCGCCGCGCACCTGCGCCTGGCCGTCGTCTCCTGCGCGGATTTCGAAAAGGGCTACTTCAACGCCTACCGCAACATCGGCGCACGGCAAGACCTCGACGCCGTCCTCTTCCTCGGCGATTACATCTACGAGTATTCGACCACCACGCCCGGCATCGACCGCGTGGTCGGGCGAGTACCGGCGCCGGCGCACGAGTGCGTCGGACTCGACGATTACCGCCTGCGCTACGCCAGCCAGCACCTCGATCCCGATCTGGCGGCGCTGCACGCCCTCCACCCGTGCATCGCGGTGTGGGACGACCACGAGAGCGCCAACGATTCGTGGCGGGATGGCGCGCTGCGGCACGAGGCGGAGCAGGGGCCGTGGGCGGCGCGCAAGGCCGCGGCGCGGCAGGCGTTCGACGAGTGGCTGCCGCTCCGCGAGTCGCCGCGCATGTATCGGCGTTTCGGCTTCGGCGGCCTGGCCGACGTGATGATGCTCGACGGGCGCTCGTATCGCGATCAACAGGTGCTCGCGAGCGACTATGTCGCCCTGACCAGCCCGCGGCGCTCGATGCTTGGCATCGAGCAGGAGGCGTGGCTCTACGACACCCTGCGATCCTCCCAGCGCGCGGGCACCGCGTGGCGCCTGCTCGGCCAGCAGGTCATCTTCGCCCCCTTCGTGCCGCAAGTGGGCTCGGCGCTGGAGGTGGACAACTGGGAGGGCTACCCGGCCGCGCGGTCGCGTTTCTTCGACTGCGTCGAGCACGACCGCATCGCGGACGTGGCTGTGCTGACGGGCGACATCCACAGCTCGTGGGCACTCGACCTCCCGCGCAGCCCGTTGTCGGGATATGACGAGACTACGGGGCGCGGGTCGCTGGCGGTGGAGATCATCACGCCGGCCGTCACCTCGCCGCCGTTCTTTTCCCGCGCCGGCTCGCGCGATCGCGCCAAGCAGTTCCACAGCGCCTCACCGCACATGCGATACATGGACGGCGATCGCCGCGGATACGTCACGCTCGACATCACCCGCGAGCGGCTGCTGGCCGAGTGGTATCACGTGCGTACAGTGACCGAGCGCACCGCCGACGAGTCGAAGGCCGCGAGCTTCGTGTGCGAGCGCGGCTCGTCGCGCCTCGTACCGTCGTAGAGGCGGACCTGTCGTAGTCGTAGAGGCGGACCTCGTAGAGGTCCGCCTGCTGATCGGGCACATCTAAAGATGTGCCCCTACGAAACCGGCCAACTGCATGATCGCGTCGCGGGCGAGCAGGAGCCCGGACGGCACCAGCAGCGTGGCGCTGGCGATGATCACCGCATCGAGGGCGCTGCGCACGCGCGACAGGTGGAGCCAGCGCCGCAGCAGCGCCAGCATCGGAATGGCCAGGAACGCGGGCGAGGCCAGCGCCAGCCACCCCACGATCGCGCCGGGGACGCCCCGCACGGCGTGCCCAACCGACACGATATACAGCCCGACCGGGCCGGGCGAGGACCGGCCGAACAGGACCGCGCGACTGAGATCCTCGTCGCTCATCACGCGATAGGTGACGACGAGATCCTGCCGAATCTGCGGCAACGCTCCCACGCCGCTGAACGACGTCACCGAGGCCTTGAGCAGCAGCGCGTAGAGCAGCAGCAGGCTCATGCTGCCACCACCCAACGCCCGCCGAAGGCGGGCAAAGCAGACACTGCCCTAGCGAGGCGGAGCCACATGTTTTTCAGTCTGAGGCGTAGCCTCGCTAGGCGTCAGAGAGCCCCAGATCGCGAGCACGAGCAGCACGCGGACGGGAGTGGCCCCTGCCAGGTAGAGTGCCGCCGCGAGAGCCGCAGAGGCCAGGGCCCATCCGACGCGCGCGCCTCGGACGTGGGGCCGGACCAGCGACCAGGCGTTCGCGAGCACGAGTCCGGCCGCCACCAGCGTCGCGACGGTGAGCGCCACGCGCACGACACGCCATCGATCGAGGGTCGCCGCCGCGGCGGTAAGGATCGTCACGATCACCGAGCCGGGCAGCGATCCGCCGAGCACGGCCACGACCGCACCGGCGGCGCCGTGGAACGACCAGCCGAGCGCGGCCAGGTAGGCCAGGACGTTCGTGCCCGGCGTGAACCGCGCCACCGCGTTGAGGACGCCGTGCTCGCGGTCGTCGATCCAGCCACGGCGCTCGAGCGTGCGCCGCAGCAGCTCGATCGACGCCATGCCGCTGCCGATGGTCTTGTTGGCGTCGCGGGTCACCAGCCACGCCAGCGTGGCGAGCGAGGGGGCGTCACGCACGGCAGTGCGGGTTGACCAGGCCGGGATGGCGGCGGGCGAACTGCAGCAGCGGCTCGTGCGGCATGCGCCCGTAGGCGTCGGTGCCGCTGAAGCTCCAGGGCCACGCGCCGGCATAGCCGCGCTCGAGCGCGAACTCGAGGTACTGATCGAGCGTTCGCGGCGGCGGCGCGGTGCCCGGCGGAAACTGCCGCGCGGCGTCGCAGGGGAACTCGCCGATCAGCACCGCGCGCGAGACGCCAAGTCCCGACGGCGGCAGGCCGTAGAGATCGACGTCGCGCTCCGGATGCTTCGTGTCCGGGTAGGTATGCACCTGCAGCAGGTCGAGCCCCAGCGCCGGATCCTCCCAGGCCCACAGGTTGCGCACGCGCGCGCTGCCCAGCGTGGACAGCGCGCTGCTGTGGGCGTGCACCAGGTCGCCCAGCCGCGTCACCAGGTCGGCCATCACCTCGAACGGGAGCGGCGAGGCCACGTGCCGGCTGACGTCGGCCTCCCACTCGTCGATCACGAAATCCGGCTCGTTCATGAACTCGTAGGCGCACACCGCCGAGGCGAGATCGCTGCGCTCGCCGGACGGGCCGTAGCGGCGGACGAGCGGCTCGAGGACGTGCGCGAAGAGCGCGCGGCGGCCGGCCTCGGTGCCGAGCACGTGGGCGCGCCCGCGCGGCAGCCGCGCCTCGAGCGCGCCCCCGGTGACGGGATCGGCCAGCGTGACGCGCACGCCGCTGAACATCCACGGATGGTCGAGGAGCACCAGGTCGAGGACGATGGCGCGCGACGCCGCGATCTCCAACGCGGCATCGAGATCGGCGAAGAAGTGGGGATCGAGACCGGAGGGAAGATCGCGCTCGTCGTAGACGATGCCGGCGCGGCCGTCGCAGAACACGAACCAGCGGACGACGTTCAGCCCCAGGCCGGCCATGTCGTCGAAGTCGCGCTCGACGGCGGCTCGCCGGGTGGAGACGCCCAGGTGCGACCCCCACACGTTGGCGCCGAAGTCGAGCCCGTAGAACACCGTGTCGCCGTCGGTTGACCACGGGTAGTTGCACCCGTGAGCAAAGGCTCGCGCAGATTCGCTGGTCACTTCGACTGAATCGCCTCCAGGTACTTGCGCGCCAGCGTGGATTCGGAACCCTTGTAGGCGCTGACGTAGCGCCGCATCTTGGTCACGTCCTCGACCGACGCCACCTGGCCGCCCTGCACGATCTCGTACTGGCTGACGATGGCGGCGAGCAGCAGCCCCTGATCGGCCGGGTGCCGCGACAGAAACGCGTCGAGGATCGGCATGGCCTCCGAATAGCGGGTGGTCATGACATAGGCCATGCCCAGTCGCCGCGCGAGGTCGTCGTTGGTGGGCTGGGCCGCGTAAGCCGGTTTGAGGATGTCGATGGCGGCGTCGGGTATCCCGTCACGCAGGCGGGCGTCGGCGACCATTGCATAGAACGCCGTCGGCCTCGACTCCGTGCCCATCGACATCTGCCACACGCCGGCGGCGTCGCGATCGCGCCCCACCGAGGCGTAGGCTGCGCCAAGGAAGAACGCGGCCGGGAAGAAGTCGCGCCGCGGGCCGGCGGCAATCGCCAGCTGCGTCGCCGCCTGATCGAGCTGGCCCTTGGCGTAGAAGTCGACGCCGCGGAGGAAGGCGGCCGCGGTCTGGTCGCCCGAGCCGAGCGCCTCGAGCGCGGCGGCGCCGTAGCGCCCCGCGCGCGCCTCCACCATCGCATCCTTGAGCGTGGCCGATCGCTTCTCCACCACGTCGAGCATCGGACCGAGCAGGTCGCGCGCCATCATCGCCTCGCGATCGAACTTCGGCAGCGTGGACGCAAAGGCCTTGGCGGCCGCGGCGCGCTCCGCGTACGAGACCGCGGTCGGCGCGGCGGGACGGTCGAGGATGAACGGGCGCGTCAGCACGCCCACCGCTTTGCCCTCGCGCGTGATCCGCGCCCGCGCCACGTAGCGCCCCGGCGGGAGCGCCCGCACCGGCACGAGCCCCACGGCAACCCGCCACGTCGGCCTGGGGCCGTCCGCCAACTGCGCGGTGGTGCTGGCCAGCGCGGCGCCGTCGGGATCTTCGACGACGTCCATCGTGACCGACGCCTTTTCAAAGGTGGCCGCCGCCGTGGAGTACAGCTCCAGGTGCGCGGCGAGCAGGTCGCTCGTGACGTGCGGTTCCAGGCCGGCGCGCAGCGGCTTCCCGGCCTCGGGCGTCGAGCCGACGATGAGATCACCGAGCGCCAGCGTCTCCCCCGCCATCTTCCAGGCGTTGACCTCGCGCAACACGCTGCCGCGGCGCCCCGCCGAATCGACGACGCCGAAGCGCAGCGTGTAGATGCCAGGCTCGACGACCACGCCGCCCAGGAAGTCCAGCGGCTCGTTGCCGCTGGTGCCCGCGGGCTCGAGCGTCCGCTTCTCGAGGTAGTTACCGGCGATGCGGTTGTCGTCGGCGACGAGCAGATAGCCGACGGTGAACTCGCCTTTGGCCGCGCCGGGCTGCCCCACCTGTGCGGACACCATCAGCCGCACCTTGTCGCTCGCCGGGTCGTGGTGCGCGAACGTGGTGACGCGCAGCGGCAGCCCCGACACCGCGAACGGCGACAGCAGGGCGTCACGCAGGCTGTCGTTCGCCGACCTGGCCGCGCTCACGGTGGGCGACAACACGAACGCCTGCCGCGACCGGATGGAGACGCCGCGCCGCCGCACGTCCACGTCGATGCGGTGGCGATCCCCCTCGCGGTCTTTCGGCCGCTGCTCGACGCCGAGCAGGTAGTAGGCGGAAATCTCGGAGCTGAGGCGCTCGAAGATGGGGTCGCCGGTCCCGGCGATGTAGAAGAGCGAGCCCATCGACATCGTCGCCAGCCCCTCGAGGCCCTGCATCTGGATACGGCGGTCCTGGGTCTCGGTGGGCGGCGACTCGCCCACGGTGACGTCGCCGCGCTGGAGGTCGAGCGCCATCACGTTGATGGACGTGCGCGCCGCCCCGGCCAGGGCTACCAGCCGCCGCAGCTCGTTCTGATCGTCGAGCGCGAGCCCTTCAGACAGCAGGATGAGCGATTTGTGCCCGTCCACGGTGGTCAGCTGGCGGAGGATCATCGAGAGCCCGGCCACGGATTCTTCGGTCTCCTCGCGCAGACGGCGGGCGATCTCGCTCGCCTCGGTCACGATGTCGCGTTCGCACTGCGCTCGCTGCATCGGATCGCCGCCGCGGCACTCGCGAACAGCCACCTGGGCCAGCATCAGCTGATCGCGCCGGTTGGTGATGGCCACCGCCTCGGTCACGCCGATGTTGTAGCGTCCCGCGATGGCGCGCGGGTGCTGTCCGATCAGCCCCTGCATGGCCAGGCGGAGGCGCAGCTTGTCGGCGGTGAAGTTCACACGCGGCCCGGGCTCGGGGAAGACGATGAACGCGACCTGGTCGAGGGGGCTCAGCTTGTCGAGAAAGCGCGAGGCTGCCGCCATGATCGGGCGAATAGCGCCCGGGCGGATGTGCATCTGATCGACGGCGATGACGATCTGCCGGCCGTTGAGCGGGGTGAGGTTGCTGGTGTAGAACGTCTCGCTCTTGTCGGCGACCTGCTTCTTCGCCGCCTCGAGGTCCACCTTCACGAGTTCCGCCGACACCACCCGGCGCACCTCGCCGTCGATCTTCACCGAGAATTCGGCAGCACCCAGGTCCGCAACCGGGTTGCCGCGCCCGTCCACGACGCCGACGTCGACCGTGATCAGATCGACTCCGGATCGGAAGGTGGGACCCTGCGTCGCCGGCGGCGGCGCCGGCTCCTGCGCGTTCACGCTCGACGCCCCGGCCGCCATCACGAACGCGGCCGCGGCAAACACTCGGGGCCTCCGCGTTTCCATGGGGCCGATCCTAAGACACTTGCGGTCAGGCAGGTCCGGTGGGTCAGGTGAGTCAGGTAGGGTCTTGACAACGCTCTGACAGGGAGTAAGATGCGCCAATCATGGATGAAATAAAGGTTCCATCGATGTCGGCCACCGAAGCGCTGCTGCTCGATCTGATGGGCGACGGCGAGCGGTTCGGCCTCGAACTGGTGTCGACGTCCGGCGGGCGCGTGAAGCGCGGATCGGTCTACGTCACGCTTGCCCGCATGGAAGCCAAGGGCTTTGTCGAGTCGCGGCAGGAGGAGCGGGCGCCGGGCGCCATCGGACTGCCCCGCCGGTTGTACAAAACCACCGCGTACGGCGCCACCGTGCGGCAGGCATATCAGTCTTTGCAACAGGCCATCAGCCTGCGGCCCGCCGAGGCACGGTAATGAAGGCTTCTGCAGATCGGCAGCCGGCCCTGCGCGGCCGGTGGATGGCCGCGGCGTCGCGCCTCCTGTTCTCGCCGGAGTCGTTCGCACTGCTCGTCGAGCCCGCGATCGCGGACCTTCAGCTCGAGAGCAGTGGACGCCTGGCGGAGCGGATGGACGCCTACCGGACGGTCTGGATCGGCATGGCCGCCGCCTGCGACGACGGCGTCGCCCGCCGCGCGCGCGCCTTCGTGCGCGAGCACGATCTGGTGACGCTGACGGCGCTGGTGCTGCTGCACGCGGCGCACTCGACCTGGATGGTGGTGCTGCTGCTCGGTCTCGACGGGCGCGGGCGGCACCTGGGCAAAGTGATCGCGGCCACGTGGGGCGGTGGTCCGACACCCGGCTTCCTGGCCGCCGCGAGCGTGCTGGCGTTGTACGCCGGGCGCGCGATCGTCACGCGCCTGCTCTCGAAGGGCGTGCCGTCGCCCGGTACCAGCATCGTACGAGTCGTCGAATGATGGGCGGCTCACGCAACGGCGGCGGCCGCGGGCTCGAGGCCCGCGGGCTGGTCAAGCGCTACTCCTCGGTGGCCGTCGTGCGTGAGGTGGACGTGGTGGTCCGTCCCGGAGAAGTCATCGGCTACCTCGGGCCGAACGGATCGGGCAAGACGACCACGGTGCGCATGCTGACCGGGCTCACGGAACCGAGCGACGGCACCGTGCTGCACGACGGGCGAAACATCTACAACGATCTGGTCGCGTTCCGGCGCAGGCTCGGATACGTGCCGGAAGAGGCGCACGTCTACCCGTTCCTGTCCGGTCGCGAGTACTTGGAGCTCGTGGGGCGTCTGCGCGAGCTGCCGGTGGCGCTGCTCGAGAAAAAGATCGCGAGCCTGCTCGACCTCTTCGGCATCCTGAGCGCCGCCGATCAGCCGATCAGCAGCTACTCCAAGGGGATGAAGCAGAAGGTGCTCATCAGCGCCGCCCTCCTGCACGACCCCGACCTGCTGATTCTCGACGAGCCCGAATCGGGCCTCGACGTCACCGCCGTGCTCGTGCTGCGCAGTCTCATCACCGAGCTCGCGCGCCGCGGCAAGGCCATCCTCTACAGCTCCCACATCATGGAATCGGTGGAACGCGTGTGCTCGCGCGTCATGGTGCTGCACCGCGGCGCCGTCGTGGCCGACGACTCCACCGCCAACTTGCGGGCGCTGATGTCGCGCGACTCGCTCGAAGCCGTGTTCGCCGAGCTCGTCGTCCAGGACGACCCGGCCCGCACCGCGTCGGACATCGCCGACGTGGCGGCCATGCGCGCCTGAGGAGGTCCTCATGGCGTCCGAGGCGCGGCGGCTCCTCACCGCCCATTTCCTGCGGCGGCTGGTCGACGACGACCTGATCTCGCCCAACGCGGACCGGCACGAAAGCCTGGCCATGATCTGCGGCGGCCTGGCCTCGATGGGGCTCTTCGTCTCGGTTCTCGTCTCGATGAAGTACCTGTTCAACCCGTACCAGACACCGGGCGCGACGGCGATCTCGGCGCTCTTCGATCACTTCCTGTTCGTCTCGGCGTCGATGACCGCCACGGCGCTCGTGACGCTGCTCGCGTGGGACGGGCTGGCGGTCGACGCCCGCGACGCCTCGGTACTCGGCGCGATGCCGATTCGCACGCACACGATTGTCGGGGCGAAGTTCGGCGCGCTGGTTCGCTTTGCCGCAATGTTCGCTGGTGCCCTCAACGTGGCGTCGTGCGTCATCGCGCCGGCGTTGATGGTGTCGAAGCTGCCGATCAGGGCCTGGCAGCTTCCGGTGCTGATCCTCGCCCAGGCGATGACGGTGGCGATGGCGGCCGCATTCGGCTTCTTCGCGGTCCTCGCGCTCCGCGGGCTGCTGCACGCCGTGCTCGGCCGCGCGCTCTTCGCGCGTGTGTCGGCGGTGGTGCAGTCCGCGATGCTGGTGGCGGTGGCGTGCGCGTTCCTGCTGCTGCCGGTCGTCGTGTCGCGAATCAATCGCGTGTGGCTCGAGCCGCAGTCGCGCGCGGCGCTCATGGCGCCGCCGCTGTGGTTCGTCGGCCTGCAGGAAATGGCCGTCGGCCACATCATCGCGGACCTGCCGCGCCGGCCGATGCCGCCACGGATCCGCGAGGCCGAAGCGCGCGCGACGCGGCTCTATGGCGGGGCGCGCACGCTCTTCCCTGATCTTGCGCTCACCGCCGTCGTCAAGCTCACCGCCGTCACCCTGTCGGCCATCCTGCTCTTTGCCTGGAACAACCGGCGCATGGTGCCGCCACCGCCGGCGACCGCCACCGCCGGATGGATCCGGCGCGGCATCGGCGCGGCCGCTCGCGTCGTGATCCGCCAACCCGAGACGCAGGCGAGCTTCTTCTTCACCCTGCAGACGCTGCTGCGCAGCGCCCAGCACCGGCTGACGCTTGCCGCGTCGCTCGCGTTCGGACTCACCGCGAGCGTGTTCGCCATAGCGGTGGGCAGCGCGACACGCGCCCCGGACAGCGTGCCGATGACGGCCGGTGTCCTGGCGGTGCAGCCGGTGCTGCTGACGGCGCTCCTCATCGGCTTCCGTCACGCGGTACGCGTGCCCGCGGAGCTCGCGGCCAACTGGGCGGTGCAAGTGGCGTGGGCCGGCGACACCCGGCCGCACGTCGCGGGCGCCAAGGCGGCGGGCGCGCTGCTCTTCATCGCCGGTCCCGTGCTGGTGCTACTGCCGTTCTACGCGCTCGTCTTCAACCTGGCCGATGCGCTCGCGATCGCGCTGTGCGGCCTCGCGGGTGGCGCCGTGATCCTCGAAACGATCTTTCTGAGCTATCGCAAGATGCCGTTCGCCTGCGGCTATCTGCCCGGCGACCTGAAGACGATGCTGCCGATCGCCCTTGCGGGGTTCATCTTCTTCACCTATCAGTTCGCCCACATCGAGCTGGCGGCACTGAAGTCCGGCACCGCGCCCACCTTTGCCGCCGCGCTCGCCGGGACCTTCCTGACCTTGCGCGCGGTCGACGCCTTCCGGCGCCGCACTCCCCGACCCTTCGAGTTCGACGAGATGCCCGAACCGCCGACGCAGCGCCTCGGCTTGAGCTGAGCCTGGAGGCAGAGAGGGCATCTGATCAGAGAGGGCGGAGAGGGCAGAGAAGGCGGAGTGGGCGGAGTGGGTCAAACTCGGCCAACCCAGCACTCGAGAAGTCGCAACTCGCTCTAGCAGAGTCACTTAGGGCTGACCCATCTGTTCACGTTACATCCGAGTGCTAAGATCGACGACCCGGGTATCCAGGGGCGCCCCCTTCATGGACCAGCAGCTTCAAAGAGCCTCCGTCGCCGAGCCGTCAGAGGGCGAGAGCGCGCCTCCTCCGATCAATCTCAAGGACCCGGCGCTCTACATCAACCGCGAGCTGAGCTGGCTCGAATTCAACCAGCGAGTGCTCGCGCAGGCGCAGGACGAGCGCCATCCGCTGCTCGAGCGCGTGAAGTTCCTGGCGATCACGGGGACGAACCTCGACGAGTTCTTCATGATCCGCGTGGCCACCACGATGCGGCGGTTCCGCGCCGGCGTCGAAGAGGTGGCGCCCGACGGCTACACCACCGGCCAGCAGCTCGAAGCGATGCGTTCGTGTGCGCACGTGATGCTCGAGGCGGTGGCCTCGACGTGGACCTCGCTCCGGGAGCTGCTCGAGCACGAGCAGATCCACCTGCTCGATCCGCAACGGTGGACGCCGGAGGTGCACGAGTACCTGAACGGCTACTTCTCGCGCGACATCTGCCCGGTGCTCACGCCGCTGGCGTTCGACCCCGGGCACCCGTTCCCGTTCATCTCGAATCTGAGCAAGAACTTCGCGGTGGTGGTGCGCCACGCCGGGCGCATCAAGTTCGCGCGCGTCAAGGTGCCGGACGTCCTGCCGCGCTTCGTGCAGCTTCCGGAATCGCTGGGCCACGGCCCGTATACGTTCGTGTTCCTCGAGGACGTCGTGCGCGCCAACATCCACGAGCTCTTCCCGGGCACGCAGGTGCACGGCGCGCATCTCTTCCGCATCGTGCGCGACGCCGATCTGGCGGTCGAGGACGAAGAGGACGCCGAGGACCTGCTGGAGTTCGTCGACCGCAGCCTGCGGCAACTCCGGCGCGGCCCCATCTCGCTGCTGCAGGTCGAGTCCGACATGCCGGCGCGCGTGCTCGACATCCTGGTGGAGAACTTCGGCGTCAACGACGACGTCGTGGTGCGTTCCACCGAGCGTCTGGGCTTCGGCGACTGGCACCAGCTGGCCCGCGTGCCGCGGCCGGATCTCAAGGACCCGCCGTTCTCGGCGCGCAGCTTGTGGCGCGCCGACGAGGATCCGGAAGTCATCTTCGATCTGATCCGCTACCAGGACGTCCTGGTGCATCACCCGTTCGAGTCGTTCGCGACGGTGGAGACGTTCCTCCGCGCCGCGGTGCGCGACCGCCAGGTAATTGCGATCAAGATGACGCTCTACCGCATCGGGCCCGACTCGCCACTCATTCCGCTGCTGATCGAAGCCGCGGAAGATGGCAAGCAGGTCGCGGTGCTGGTGGAGCTCAAGGCGCGCTTCGACGAGCGCAACAACATCAGGTGGGCGCGGCGCCTCGAGGCGCATGGCATCCACGTGGTCTACGGGTTTGCCAGCCTGAAGACGCACGCCAAGCTGTGCCTGGTCATCCGGCAGGAGCCCGCCGGCGTGCAGCGCTACGTGCACACGTCGACCGGCAACTACAACCCGGTCACGGCGAAGGTGTACACCGACGTCGGTCTCTTCACCGCGGACCCGGAAGTCGTGGCCGACGTGTCCGACATCTTCAACTACCTCACCGGCTACTCGAACCAGCGCGAGTACCGGCGGCTGGTGGTGGCGCCGATGCAGCTCCGCACGCAGATTCGGGAGCTCATTCGCCGCGAGGCCGAGCACGCCCGGGCCGGCCGGCCCGCGCACATCATCGCCAAGCTGAACGCGGTGACCGACGATCAGATGATTCGCGAGCTCTACGCGGCGTCACAGGCCGGGGTCGAGATCGACCTCGTCGTCCGCGGCATCTGCAGCCTGCGGCCGGGCATCCCCGGCGTGAGCGAGCGCATTCGCGTGCGCTCGGTCGTGGGGCGTTTTCTCGAGCACTCGCGCATCCTCTGGTTCCAGAACGGCGGCCACGAGGAGCTCTACTTGAGCAGCGCCGACCTGATGGAACGCAACCTCGACCGCCGCGTCGAAACGATGACGCCCATTCGCGATCGGGCGCTGCTCACGCACATCCGGCAGGTCGTGCTGGACGCGTACCTGCGCGACAGCGCCGCGGCGATGTCGCTCGACTCGACCGGCCGCTACCATCGCCTGACGACCGGCTCGCCCGACGACTTCAGCGCGCAGCAGGCGCTGCTGAAGTACTACGCAGAAGCGCGCGAGCCGTAAGGGCCGCCTTCCGCCTCCGCCAAGCTACGGCGGACAAATCAGGCGGCCCGTTTTGCACGTCCCGTCACTGCGCGTACCCCAGTCTTGTCGACCCGATCACAGAACTGTCGAGCCGGGGCGGTCGTGCGCTTTCTTCGCGCCGCGCGTTGAAAGGGAAAAAGCTCATCTGTCTCAACACCGGCAGGCATGCGTCGTGCACCGAGCAGTGAGGACCCTGACAGCCGTGACTCCCCGCGGACCGCTCGCCAACGCCCACGCCGCTTCGCAGAACAGCACCCGCCGGCGCGCCCGGCGCGCCCTGGCGCCGCCGCTGACCATCGTCCCCTCGCGTGACGTCGCGCCGACCGATCTGCGCAATCCCGGGCTGTATATCAACCGCGAACTGAGCTGGCTCGAGTTCAACGAGCGCGTCCTCGACCAGGCCCGCGACGCTGCGCACCCGCTGCTCGAACGCGTGAAGTTCCTCGCCATCACGGCGTCGAACCTCGACGAGTTCTTCATGATCCGGGTGTCCACGACCTTGAAGAAGCTGAACGCCGGGGCGGACGAAGTTGCACCCGACGGCTACAACACCGAGCAGCAGCTGGCCGCGATGCAGGGGCGCGCCCGCCGCATGCTGCGCGATCAAGCGGATGTGTGGACCAAGCTCAGGCGCGAGCTCGACATGGCGGGCATCCGCGTGCTCGATCGTGCGGCCTGGTCGGCCGACGTCGCGCGGCATCTGGCGGGCGTCTTCGAGCACGACATCGCGCCGGTGCTGACGCCGCTCGCCTTCGACCCCGGCCGCCCGCTGCCGTTTCTCGCCAATCGCAGCATGAACGTGGCGGTCGCGGTCACCTACCAGGGCCGGGCCCGCTTCGCGCGCGTGACCGTGCCGGCGGTGCTGCCGCGGTTCATCCAGCTGCCCGAGGCGCTGTCGCCGCAAGGGCTCACCTTCGTGATGCTGGAAGACGTGGTGTGCGCCAACATTCACGGCCTGTTCCTCGGAGGCACGGTCGAAGGCGCCCATCTCTTCCGCGTGGTCCGCGACGCGGACCTCGAGCTCGATCAAGCCGACGCCGAGGACCTGCTGCAGACCGTCGAAGGGCGCCTCAAGCAGCTCCGGCAGGGCCCGATTTCGCTGCTCCAGCTCGAGGCCGACATGCCGGCGCGCACGCGCCAGGTGCTCGTGGAAGGGCTCGGCATCTCGCCGGACGAAGTCGTGCAGCTGCCGGGGCGGCTCGGCCTGTGCGACTGGACCCAGCTCACGCGCCTGCATCGGCCGGAGCTGAAGGACACGCCGTTCTCGCCCCGCAGCCTCTGGCGCCGCGACGAGGACCCGACCGTGATCTTCGATCGCATCCGCGATCGGGATCAGCTCGTTCACCATCCCTACGAGTCGTTCGCGACCGTCGAGACGTTCGTGCACGCCGCCGCGATCGACCCGCAGGTCGTGGCGATCAAGATGACGCTCTACCGCATCGGCGCGCAGTCGCCGCTGCTCGATCTGCTGATCCAGGCCGCCGAGAGCGGCAAGCAGGTGGCGGTACTGGTGGAGATCAAGGCGCGCCTCGACGAGCGCAACAACATCCTGTGGGCGCGGCGGCTCGAATCGCATGGCATCCACGTGGTGTACGGCTTCGCCGATCTGAAGACGCACGCCAAGCTGTGCCTGGTCGTGCGGCAGGAGTCCGACGGCATCCGGCGCTACGTGCACACGAGCACCGGCAACTACAACGTCGAGACGGCGCGGGCCTACACCGACCTGGGGCTCTTCACGGCCGACCCCGGCGTTGCCGCCGACGTCAGCGCGATCTTCAACAGCCTCACGGGCTATTCCACCCAGAACACCTTCAACCGGCTGGTGGTGGCACCGCGCCACCTGCGCACCACGCTGAAGCAGCTGGTGGATCGCGAGGCGGCGAACGCGCGGGCCGGACGCCCGGCCCACATCGTCATCAAGGTCAACGCGATCACCGACGACGCGATGATCCGCGCGCTCTACCGCGCGTCACAGGCGGGCGTCACGATCGATCTGCTCGTCCGCGGCATCTGCAGCCTGCGTCCGGGCGTGGCGGGCATCAGCGAGCGCATTCGCGTCCATTCGGTCGTCGGCCGCTTTCTGGAGCACTCGCGCATCTACTGGTTCGCCAACGGCGGCGCCGACGAGATGTTCATCGGCAGCGCCGACGTGATGGAGCGCAACCTCCGCCGGCGCGTGGAGACGCTCATCCCGGTGCGCGACGAGCGCATGCTGCGTCACCTTCGCGACGTGGTGCTGGACGCCTACCTCAAGGACACCGACCGTGCGATGGCGCTCGACGCCGCCGGCGGCTACGCGCGGGTTGCCCCCGGACCCGAGGGGCGCTTCAACGCCCAGGAATTCCTTTTGCGCTACTACACGCGCGAGAGACAGTAGAGTCAGCTCAAGAGCCACCAGCCAGCGACGATTCCTGCCGCCACCACTGCCCCAAACCACGGAAAAATATAGAGGGCGGCAACCAGCAGCCCGGTCACCACGGTGACGAACGCGAGCGGGCCGATGGGCCAGGCCAGCGCCAGGGCGACGCGCGCCAGCGGCCGTGCGTCGGTGAAGAACAGGCCGGCCATCACGCCCAGGACGTAGATCGCGAGCACAACCTGCACGCGATCATGGTATCCCTCTTGGGATGCTCAACGACGCGCACTGTCACTTCTTCTCGACCAAGTTCTTCTCGACGCTGGCGCAGCAGCGCGGAAAAGGCGACTCCGTCACCGCCTTGTGCAAGGAGCTGGGCTGGGACGACCCCGGCGAGCCCGACGCGCTGGCGGACCGCTGGGTCCGCGAGCTGGACGCCCACCAGGTGACGCGGGCGGCGCTCATCGCCAGCGTCCCCAGCGACGAAGCCTCGGTCGGCGCCGCCTGCGCCAAGCACCCGACGCGATTCGTCGGCTACTTCATGGTGAACCCCAACTCGGGCGACGCCGTGGCGCGCACGCATGCCGCTGTCTACGCGCAACGCCTCCGCTGCCTGTGCCTGTTCCCCGCCATGCACCACGTGGCGCTCGACGACGAGCGGGTGCGAAAGGTGATCGACGCGGCCGTGGGCGGCGACGCGCGAGTGTTCGTGCACTGCGGGCAGCTGACGGTCGGGGTCCGGAAGGCGCTGGGACTGCCGAGTGCGTTCGACCTTCGGCTTGGGGACCCGCTGGAGGTGGCGCGGCTGGCCAATGCCTATCCGGCCGTGCCCTTCATCGTGCCGCACTTCGGGGCGGGTCTCCTGCGCGAAGCGCTCACCGCCGCCGACATGTGCCCCAATATCTACCTGGACACGTCGAGCTCGAACCGATGGATCCGCTACATGCCGGGCCTGACCCTCGAGGACGTGTTCCGCGCGGCGATTGCCGTCGTCGGAGCTGAACGGATCCTGTTTGGGACCGACTCGTCGTACTTCCCGCGCGGGTGGCAGCAGAGCGTCTATGACGAGCAGAAGGCGGCGCTCGACCGGATCGGCGTGTCGGCGGCGGATCAGGACATGATTTTCGGCGGCACATTCGACCGCCTTTTTTCGTAGGGGCACATCTTTAGATGTGCCCGACCAGCGGAGACACCATGAAAGCGATCGTCGTGCACGAGTTCGGTGGACCCGACGTGATGAAGCTCGAAGATGTCCCGGTGCCGTCACCGGGACCGGGCCAACTGCTCGTGCGCGTGGCCGCGGTGGGCGTGAACCCGGTGGACGGCTACATCCGGTCGGGCACCTACGCACGCAAACCCACGCTCCCCTACACGCCGGGCACCGACATCGCCGGCACCGTCGAGAAAGCCGGCGACGGCACCACGCGGTTCGCGCCCGGCGCACGCGTCTACGCCCACAACGCGGTGGGCGGCTACGCCGAGTTCGCGCTGTGCGAGGAATGGCAGGCCAACCCGCTCCCGCAGCGCTGTTCGTTCTCTCAGGGTGCGGCGCTGGGCGTACCCTTTGCCACCGCGTGGCGCGCGCTGTTCATACGCGCGCGCGCCAGGGCTGGCGAAACCGTGCTCGTCCACGGCGCGAGCGGCGGCGTGGGCACGGCAGCCGTGCAGATTGCCCGCGCCCATGGGCTGCTGGTGATCGGGACCGCTGGCACCGCGGAAGGGGTGGCGTTGGCGCGGGAACAGGGCGCCCATCACGTGCTCAATCACCGCGACCCCGAATACCTGCAGCAGGTGCGGCCGCTCACGGGAGGTCGCGGGGTGGACGTCGTGCTGGAAATGCTCGCCAACGTGAACCTCGACAAGGACCTCGAGGTGCTGGCGCGCAACGGCCGCGTGGTGGTCATCGGCAGCCGCGGGCGCGTGGAGATCGATCCGCGCAAGACGATGGGCGTGGACGGCGCCATTCTCGGCATGACGCTGTTCAACGCCGACCGCGCCGAGTTCCACGAGATCCACTCGGGCCTCGTGGCGGGGCTGGAGAACGGAACGCTGAGGCCCGTGGTGTCGAAGGAGATGCCGCTCGGCGACGCCGTGAAATCTCACGCCGCCGTGATGGAACCGGGCGCGATGGGAAAGATCGTCCTCGTGCCTGGCCTGGTCCGCTAAGAACGCGGACGGCGCCGCCGCAGCGCCCGTGACGCTGCGCCGCACGCACCGAGCCCGAGCATCACGAGCATCGAGGGCTCGGGCACCGACGGCACTTCGGCGTCGTCATCGTTGCCGCCGGTAGTGTCGATCACCACGTTGCCGGTCGTCGTCGTGGTTCCGATGTCTCCGGTCGTCGTGACCGGGGGATCGATCGGGGGCACGAACTTCTCGTCGGTACCGCCGCCACCAGGGCCACCGCCGTTCGAGCCACCACCGCCGTTCGAACCGCCACCGCCATTCGAACCGCCACCGTTCGAACCGCCGCCGCCGTTCGAACCGCCACCGTTGGAACCGCCACCGTTGGAACCACCACCGTTGGAACCGCCGCGCGCGCTGCCACCAAGCGGCGCGACGAGCGACGTGCCGGTCGTGCCAGTGCTCGACCCAACATACGGGGACGGGCCACCGCCGGCGCCGCCGAACCACATCGGCCCGTCGACGCCCGGCGCACCCGGAATGGGATCGTTCTTCTCGAACGCGACGCTGCTCGCGTCGCTCCAGTCCGCGAGGAACGGCACGTGAGTCAGCCGCCCCTCGGGACCCCGTGCGCCGGCAATGGTGCTCGAGCCGGTTTCAGCCTCGTCGAGCAGCGCCACGGGCGGCTCGTTGGCCGCCACCGGCTGCCGCGCGTCATCGGACAGCAGGTTGCCGCACCGCGCTCGGATTTCGGTGTCGCCGTCGGTCAGCACCGTCTCGCCGGCCGCCAGTCGCACGCGGTTCTTGGTCCAATACACCTTGTCGCCGACGCGATACGACACGTAGACGGCGCGGGCCGCGGTGATCGTCTTGGTGTGGACCTTGTCCACCGCAACGTGCTCGTAGTGCGCGGCCACCACCGCGTCCTTGCGCATCGCATCGGCCACTTCACGGGGCGAGTACGCGCCTCCGGGCACGATGGAATGCCGATAGACGGGACGCGTGGCCACCGGAGCGGCGACGGGCGTCACGCCGGCCGGCGCAGGCGACTGCAGCGCCGATGCGACGTCGGCTATCACCTCCGCGCGCCGCGGCCAAATCTCGTATGTCACCGCGGCGATGAATCCGGCACCGCAGAGCGCCGCAATCGCGGCAAGGATGCGCAGGCGGCGGCGCCGTCTCGCAACGACGGCGGAGCGCAGCGGAAGGCCGTATCTACCCAGTCTCACGTCGATCTCTAGCGCAACCGGAGTGCCAGCCGGCGTGCCTGGGAGAATCCTCAGCAATTCGTGTCCCGGCGGCTCAGGAGGCCGGTGGTTGTCTGGTTGGCACCAGAACTAGTTCCGGGGTCAGGACGGCAACTGACTGCGGCGTGACATCGTCACGCCGCTCGGCAGCCGAGAGTATGTGAGGGGGGTTAGCGCGTGCGCCGGCGCAACAGCGCGGCCACGGCGCCGAGGCCGATCAGAATCGAACCGGGCTCGGGGATGTCGCGTGCGACGTCGCCGTTCGGGCCTTTGTCTTCGACGTTGGCGGCAAAGCTGTGGATGCCACTGCCGTCGTCCGCGCCACCGCCAGTGGCGCCGTTGTCGCCGCCGTTCTCGGACGGTCCGTTCGAGCCGTTGCCGCCGTTCGAAGCGTTATCGGCGTTCTTGCCGTTGCCGCCGCCGTTCTGGTCGTTCGAACCGTTGGAGGCGTTCGAGCCGCTGTTCCCGTTGGCGTCGCCATTGTGGTCGTTCGAACCGTCACTACCGCCGTTCGAGCCGTTGGACCCGCTCTCGTTGGAACCGGTGCCCTCGTTCGATTCGAGGCTCTCCAGGAACCGATGGCCGAGCACGCCGGGCCGGCCATCGCCGGACAGCCCTGCCTCCTCGGTGGCCGCGGGCGAGCCCGCGGACCCGCCGCCGACGCCACCCCACATGGACGGCACTCCACCGGCACCAAACACTCCGCCGGGGCGTCCTTGCGCTCCGGGCGTCGCACCGGCCTGGGCATCGAAGAGCGCGGCCTGGAAGAACGGCACGTGTGCGGGCGAGGTGGGCAGCGGCTCGACCTGCGCCGGCGGCAGGGCCGGAGCGTCCGCCGGTGAAGGCACCGTGATGGCTTGAGACGTCCCCGGCGCCAGATCAGCGCCGGCAGTGAGCGCCAACCGCGGCGCACTGTTGGGCACGGCCGGGAACTGCAGCGATGGACGGACGGGCTTGCTGGTGGCCCCCTCTGTCCAGGGCGCAGGTTCAGACGTTGCCTTGAGCTCGAGCGGCGCGTGCCAGGCGCGCTCCGCGGCGATCTCTCGAGCCACCGAATAGCCCAGCCAGATGACCGCCAGGGCAAGGATGGCCGCAACGGCTCGCAACCGCTTCATGCGGCGCGTACGCACCGAAGATCGACGAGCCAGTCCGAATGTACCCACTGCCACGCCCACCTAACCGCAACGAAAGTGCCAAGGGCCGTTCATGCGAAACATCGCGGAAAAACGCGGGAAATACCAAATGGTAATCAGGGTTTTCCGCCGCGCGGCTGAATATGGTCGCGCGCGCCGCTGCTCAGTATCGCCGAACGGCTGAGCGGGTCAAGTAGTAAGTCTGGGGCTCGGCAGAATCTGAATCGGGCGGGAGTGCGCAGGCGTGGCGAGCAACACGACTCAACTGCTTGTTCGCCATGTACTTACATATCTGTTTGAATCGTGGCGTTGAGCTTGCTCCCTGAGGGGGCATGCACTCGGGCACCACCTCGCGACCCTCGTCTCTTGGACCGCTGGCCGCACCGACCATCGTCGGCAGCAGTCCCGCACTGCAGCGCGTCCTGCACATCGCCGGGCGCCTCGCCGCCGGTGACTCCAAGGTGCTCATCACCGGCGAGAGCGGCGTCGGCAAGGACGTCGTCGCCCGCTACGTGCACGTGAACTCCGCGCGCGCGCCGCAGCGCTTCGTCGCGCTCAACTGCGCCAGCGTCACCGAGACGCTGCTCGAGAGCGAGCTCTTCGGCCATGTGAAGGGGAGCTTCACCGGCGCCTATCGCGACAAGGTCGGGAAGCTGCAGCAGGCCCACAAGGGCACCATCTTCCTCGACGAAATCGGCGAGATGAGCCTGCGCATGCAGGCGATGCTGCTGCGCTTCCTCGAGAACGGCGAAGTGGTGCCGGTGGGCGCCGACGCGCCACCCACGCGCGTGGACGTGCGCGTGATCTCGGCGACCAATCGCAACCTGCAGGACATGGTCACCAAGGGCACGTTCCGCGAAGACCTCCTGTATCGCATCAACGTCGGGCAGATCGAAGTGCCACCGCTGCGCGACCGCCGCGACGACATCAAGGCGCTGGTGCTCAACGTCATCACGAAACACGGGCGCGCGATCACCGTGGACGCCGAGGCGATGGAGGCGCTCGAGCGCTACCGCTGGCCGGGCAACGTGCGCGAGCTGCAGAACGTCATCGAGCAGATGCTGGCCCTGGCCGACGGCGAGCGCATGGGCACCGAGCTGCTGCCGCCGAACGTGACGGCGCGGCCGGGCAAGTCGCCGCACCCGGTGCGCGAGCGGCGCCGCAAGGTCGCCGACGAACTGTTCGACGGCCTCACCGAGGGAGGCTGCAGCTTCTGGAACGACGTCTACCCGATGTTCATGAACCGCGACCTGACGCGCGACGATCTGCGGGCGCTGATCCGCAAGGGCCTCGCGGCGACCAAGGGCAGTTATCGCGGGCTCCTGCAGCTGTTCGGCCTCGACGACGGGGACTACAAGCGGTTGCTCAACTTCCTGGCCTCGCACGACTGTGCCATCGACTTCCGCGAGTTCAGGACCATCAAACACGAACGAAGCGCCTCGGGCGCCGCATGACGCCTCGCGGAGCGAGGCAGGGAATTTCGTCTGGCTCGCGGCAGGCTTTGTTGCCGTCCGGGCCAGAGAAGGTGACTGCCGCGAAGGGGCAACGCTGCATACGCCGTTTCAGTTCCGGCCCGGCACCAACGTTGCTCTCGTGCGTCGACAGTCCCAGGCCTCGTCTGCCTGGACGAAGGAGTGGCTGCGTGGATCGTCGTCGTCATGGACGCTACCACACGGAAGGGCACGTGGAAGTGCAGGTGCTGCGCGATGTGGACATCGTCCGCGCGAGTGCGCGCGAGATCACGGTGATCAGCCGTTCGCGCGCCGCTACCGGATCGGAGATGCGGATGCGCATCACCGCCGCCGGCGGCCGGCAGGCCACGCTGCGGGTGCGCACCACCGGCAGCCAGCCGCAGCTCGTGGGCGGCCAGCTGCGCTACCGGCTGTGGATGCAGGTGTTGTCGGAGGAATCCGAGGTCATGCAGTGAGCTGGTGGACCTGGCCCGGACTGCGCGGCGCCGTGCTGGAGCAGATTCCCGGCCGCCTGCTGGACATCGGCGCCGGCGGCTGCAGCCTCGAAACGTCGACCCGGCTGGCGTCGGGGACGTTCGGATTCGTCGAGGTCCAGGGGCCCGACGCCTCGATCGCCGAAGTGGCGCGCGTGTGCGACGTCACCGAGCGTCCCGGCGCCGCGGCGCCGTTCCTCGTGCGCCTGGAGTTCCTGCCGATTGCGCTGCCCGCCGGCCTGGGGGCAAGCGATCGGCGGGCGATGACGCCGGAGGGTTCGCTGGCTGCAGCCGTAGAAAAAGCTGGCCCCAGCCTGACTCTCGTGCGGCGGCGCGGCAGCAACGGCGAGGTGGAGAAGGTGGGTTCGGCGCACGGTGCACCGGATTCGCACGGTTCTGCGGCGCCGGAGCTCCCGGGGGAGCCCTTGGCAGAGCGATTGAAGAAGTAGTCGTCAGGACGCGACGCACCGTCAGTCGCGACCGACGGTGCCGGACGGGTTACAGCGCACACGAGGCACCGAATTGGTTTCGCGCTGACGACTAACGATTCAAGAGGACACAAACAATGAAGCAGATCATCGCGAAGTTCATCGCTGACGAACAGGGCCAGGACATCATCGAGTACGCCCTGCTGGGTTCGTTCGTTTCGTTCGGCGCCTACATCGGGGCCCAGGCTCTCGGCACGGCATACAACGGCTGGTTCAACGGCATCGCTGGCGCGGTCGACAACGCGGCGGCCGTTCCGCTTCCGTAACACCGCACACGGCTGATTCGCGCCCCGGACTCGTGCCGGGGCGCGAAGAGCCTCAAGCGAGCACATGACCATGAACACCTTGTGGCGACTGCTGACCGAAGACTCTGGTCAGGACCTGATCGAATACGCGCTGCTCTGTTCGTTCATGGGTTTTGCCGCGGCCGCCGGCGTCGGGCTGCTCGGCGCGGCGATGAACACCTCATACGTGTCGTGGGACACGGCGAACCAAAGCGACACCCTCGTCGAGATGCCGGATCCGAAGTAAGGCTATGACCAACCCTTCCACCGCCGCCGTTCTGATCGTGGGGGCCGCCGCCTGCGCCACCGACCTGCATTCGCGGCGGATTCCCAACTGGCTGACGTTCGGTGCCACCGCCCTGGCGCTCGCCGTGCACGTCGCGGTCGACGGCCGGGCCGGCGCGCAGGTTGCCATGGGCGGGTGGGTGACGGGACTGTTCCTTTTCATGCCGCTCTTCCTGCTCGGTGGGATGGGCGCCGGCGACGTGAAACTGCTGGCGGCTCTCGGGGCCTGGCTGGGCGCGCCCGATACGGTGTGGCTCGCGATCTACGCCTCGATGGCCGGCGGCGTGATTGCCGCGGTGCTCGCCCTGCGTAGTGGCTATCTCAGGACCGCGCTCCAGAACATCGGCGGACTGGCGCGCTTCTGGTGGTTGTTCGGCGTGCGCCCGATGCCGGCCATGACGCTCGAGCAGGGCAGCGCGCCGCGGCTCGCATACGCGGTGCCGATGTTTCTTGGAACGCTGGTGACGCTATGGCTGCACTGAATCCTCGGCGGGCTCTGCGGAGGCGCGTGCGCTCCGAGCGCGGTGCCGAGATCATCGAGCTTGCAATCGTCACCCCAATCTTCGCTCTGCTGATTGCGGCGATGTTCGACTTCGGGTTCCTCTTCCGCAACTGGGAAGTGGTGACCAACGCCGCGCGCGAAGGCGCGCGCATGGGCGTGCTGCCTTCCTACGCGTGCGACGGCAGCACCACCGACGTCGAGGATCGTGTCACCGCCTACATGACCTCGTCCGGGATCAGCGACAGCGGCAGCTACACCGTGAATCTGAACAACCAGGCTGTCGCGACGGCGGCCGGCACGTTCAACGCGTGTGTCGTCTCGGTGGAGCTCACTCAGCCTTTGCCCTCTTTGAGCGTGATCGGCGCGCTCACCGGCGGCACCTTCGGCAACGTTCCCGTCCGCGGCAACGCCGTGATGCGGACCGAAGCCCAGGCCGCGCCGTAGTCACGTGAACGTTACTGGAGCCCAGACATGAAGCAGCACCGAACTCTCACCGTGATGACCGTGGCCCTTCTGACGGCCGGCCTGGCCGCCTTCGGCGTCTACCAGGCCATCCAGCGCATGCCGCTGCGCCAGGTCGAAATGCAGACGGTTCCCGTTGTAGTCGCAGCGCGCGCCGTCCCGGTCGGTACGCGCCTCACCAAGGACGACGTCAAGCTCGCGGCGTGGCCGGCCCGGACGCAGGTGGTCGGAGCGTTCTCGAACGTCGCCGCCGTCGTCGATCGCGGCGTGATCGCCCCGATCGCCATGAACGAGCCGGTGACCACCACGCGCGTGGCTGGTCCAGAGGCTGGCGCCGGGCTGCCGCCGATTATTCCCGCCGGCATGCGCGCCATCTCCGTTCGGGTCAACGAGGTCGTCGGTGTCGCGGGCTTCGTCCTGCCCGGCACTCGAGTCGATGTCCTCGTGGCGGTTGCCGACGACGGCGACGAGAGCAACCGCAAAGAGCCCATGGCGAGGACCGTTGTCAGCAACGTCCAGGTTCTGACCGCCGGCACGCGGTACGACCAGGACGAGGCGAAGAACGGCAAGGCGCAGCGATCGACCGTGGTCACGCTCGCGGTGCTGCCCGAGGACGGCGAGCGCATCGCTCTGGCCTCGAACGAGGGACAGCTCTCGCTGGTGCTTCGCAACCCGCTCGACGTCGATCCGGCCGACACCAAGGGCATCAAGCTGGCCGCGCTCATGAAGGGGACGGGAGCCGAGCCGGTGCTCGACGCGCCGAAGCGAAAGATGGTTCCGGCGAAGAAGCCGGCGGCGGCGCCGGCGCCACCGGAACCCCAGATTTACAAGGTGGAAGCGATCCGCGGCGCCAAGCGGACAGAAGAGGCGGTTCACTAACATGCGAGTCTCCCATCGGTTCACTCTCCGGTCGCTGGCCTTCGTCGCGCTGATGGCGGCGACGCTGCCGGCCACACCGGCTTTGGCGCAGTCGCAGGTGGCCGCGCCGGGCACGATGCCGCGGGTGGCGCTCACCGCCGGCCGCTCGACGGTACTCAGCACCGACTTCGACGTGACGCGCATCGCGGTGACCAACCCCGCGATCGCCGACGCCGTCGTGGTGCAGCCCCGCGAGATTCTCATCGACGGCAAGGCCCCCGGCACGATCAGCCTGATCGTGTGGGGCGGTAGCCAGCGGGTGCAGTACGACCTGGTCATCGAGCAGCCGATCACGCCGCTCGAGCAGCAGCTCAAGCAGCTCTTCCCCGCCGAGACCATCAACGTCGCGATCAACGCCGACGCGGTTGTGCTGTCGGGACGCGTCTCATCGACCGACGTGATGTTGCGGGCGGCTGAAGTGACGCGCGCCGCGGCGCCGAAGTCCAACGTGATCAACATGCTCACCGTGCCCGGCGCCAACGGCTCGAAGCAGGTCATGCTGCAGGTCCGCTTCGCCGAGGTAAACCGGCGCGCCCTCACCGAGCTCGGCGCGTCGTTTTTCACCGGCCTCAACGGCTTCAAGAACTGGACCGGCCGCACGACGACACAGCAGTTCCCGGCGCCGGACTTCGACAACGAAAAAGGGCTGGTGTTCTCGGACTTCCTCAACCTGTTCCTGTTCAACAACAAGTACAACGTCGGTACGCTGATCAAGGCGCTGAAACAGAAGGGGTACTTCCAGAGCCTGGCCGAGCCGAACCTGATCGCCTACGACGGACAGGAAGCGAGCTTCCTGGCGGGCGGCGAGTTCCCGATTCCGTTCGTCAGCGGTGGCGCCGCCAACTACGTGTCGATTGTGTTCAAGGAGTTCGGCGTCCGGCTGAACTTCAAGCCCACCATCGCCGGCGACCTGATCCGTCTGCACGTGCGGCCGGAAGTGAGCTCGCTCGACTTCAACAACGGCATCCTGCTCGAAGGCTTCCGCATTCCCGCCATCACGGCGCGCCGCGCCGAGACCGAAGTGGAGCTGCGCGACGGCCAGTCGTTCGCGATTGCCGGCCTCATCAACAACGAGGTGCAGAACGACACCGCGTCGCTGCCGATCCTCAGCCAGCTGCCGATTGTCGGCGCGCTCTTCAAGAGCAACGCCGACCGCAAGGAGCGCACCGAGCTGCTGGTCATCGTGACGCCGCGCCTGGTCCGCCCCCTCAACCCCGACGAGGTGCCGCCCCTGCCGACGCTGCCGGGGCGTTTCCTGCCGGCCAGCGACGACATCGGCGAACAGCTCCAGGGCGGCGGCGGCGTGACCGACGCGCCCGCTGGCAAGTGAGATCGCTCGAACAGAGACAGGTATACGACATGCGCACCATCCCGCACTCGTCCCGGCGCGCCACCTCGGAGCGCGGCGCCATCCTGATCCAGGTCGGCGTCGCGATCCTGGTGCTCAGCGCCTTCGCCATGTTCATCGTGGACTACGGCGTGCTGTGGGTGAGCCGCCACCAGGCCCAGAACTCGGCCGATGCCGGCGCGCTCGCGGGGGCCACGGCGCTGGCGCGCGACAGCTTCACCAACCACGCCGACAACGGTCCGGCCAAGCAGGCCGCACACAGCTTCGCGGTGGCCAACACGGTGTGGGGCGATGCGCCAGACGTGCAGATGGCCACCGACATCCGCTTTTACAGCGACGCCCCGGCCGACTTCCCGGCGATGTGCTCGAACAACGACTGCGTCCGCGTGGACGTCTATCGCAACCAGGCGCGGGGCAACGCGCTGCCGACGTTCTTCGGTGGGCTGGTCGGTGTGATGGATCAGGGCGTGCGGGCGACGGCCATCGCGCAGGCCGCCGCGGCCAACGCCAGCAACTGCCTCAAGCCCTGGGCAGTGCTCGACAAGTGGAATGAAAGCAGCGGCCCCTGGACGCCGGCCGCGGACTACGACCCGGTGACCGTGCCCAAGGACACCTATCAGGCGCCGAACGGCAACGATCCTGGCACCAGCTACACGCTCGCGAAGGACCTCGGCCTGAAGCTCTCTCTCAAGGTCGGCGATCCCCAGGATTCGAAAGCGACGTTCGGCGCCGGCTGGTTCGCGCCAGTGGATCTCGGTGGCGTGGGCGGCAACGTGTACCGCGACAACATCAGCGGCTGCGCCGACGGAACCTACGCGGTTGGCGGCACTCTCTCGGTCGAGAACGGCAACATGATCGGCCCCACCGATCAGGGCGTCAAAGACCTCGTCGCCCTGGACAAGAACGCCAAGTGGGACGCGGTCAACAAGAAAGTCATCAACAGCTGCATCGGGCCTCCGTACACCTGCAGCGAGCCGGGATATACGGTCAGCCCGCGAGTGGTCGCTCTCCCGATCGTCGATACGCAGATGGCCTGGGACGCGGTGCACCCGAAGGTCAAACCCCAGGGTGCCGGCAACATGGACGTGAAGATCGTTGCCATCCTCGGCTTCTTCGTGGAAGGCATGTCGGGCAATGACGTCGTCGGCTATCTGGCAACGAAGCCCGATCTCCTGGTCAGTAACGGCGGAAGCGTGTCCCCGTCGGCGGCGTTTCTGACCGCTATCAGGTTGGTGAGGTGAGTGTGAGTCAGGTCTCTTTCGTATCGAACGACGAGCGGCTGCCCGACCTGTTCAAGGCGGTCGGCCTCAAGGCGACGCGTCTCACGGAGGCCGAGGCCCGCACCCTGGGAAAGACGGCCGATGCACCGGCGGTGCTCGTGCTCGACGTCCGTCCGCACCATCAGCTCGCCCCCTGGGTGAACGAGATCCAGAAGAAGCAGCCGGGCCTGGCGATCGTCGTGATCGTCTCAACCCTGGATGCGCGTTTCATCCTCGAGGCGATGCGCGCTGGAATCAAGGAGTGTCTGCCCGAGCCGATCACGTCGCAGGCGCTCGACGAGACGATTCGCCGCCTGGTCGTCGGCGAGCAGCGTGAGCGCGCCGGCCAGGTCGTGGCGTTCATCGGCGCCAAAGGCGGCGTCGGAACGACGACGCTGGCGGTCAACACCGCCGCGGCGCTGGCCAAGACGGCCGGCTCGCCGCCACTTCTCATCGACCTCCACGTCGCCCGCGGCGACGCGGCGCTGCTCATGGGGGCCGAGCCGCGTTTCTCTGTGCTCGACGCTTTCGAGAACCTGCACAAGGTGGACGAGTCGTTCCTGAGCGGCCTGGTCGAGAAGACGCAGTCGGGCGCGCACGTGCTCGCGTCGACCGCCCGTCCGGTGAACGTCGCGACGAGCCCGACAGCCACGCGCACTCTGCTCGAACTCGCGGCGCGCCGGTACCGGATCACGGTGCTTGACGTGCCGCGGACCGACCCGGCCATGCTCGAGGCGCTCGATCCCGCCACAGTCATCGCGATTGTCACCAGCCAGGAGCTCTCGGCGGTGCGCGGCGCGGCGGCCACGGTGGCGACGCTGCGGCAGCGCTACGGCTCGCAGCGCCTTCGCGTCGTGATCAACCGCTACGACAAGAACGGCCCGGTCTCGGCCAAGGACATCGCCAAGGTCGTCGGCGAACCGGTGGCCTGCCAGATTCCAAGCGACTACCGTGTGGCCGCCGAAGCGATCAACGTCGGCCGCCCGATCGTGGCGGAAGATGGCCGGCTGGCGCGCGCTCTGCGCGCGGCGGCCGCGGAGCTCGTGAACATCGGCAAGCCCGAGGCACAGGCCGCGGGCGTCCTGGGGCGCCTGGCGTGGCGCCGCGCCTGAGCACGAGGACCTGAGGTACACCCATGACACCCGTTGAGACTCTCTCCGAAACCAACTCCGCCGCGTATCAGACGTTGAAAAGCCGGATCCACCAGGACCTGCTGAATCGCCTGAACCTCGACCGCCTGACGCGCACGACGCGCGCTGAGGCCGAGCCCGAGGTGCGGATCGTCATCCGCGAGATGCTCGACCGCGAGAGCCAGCGGGTGCCGCTCAGTTTTGCCGAGCGCGAGTCGCTCATCGTCGACGTCATCGACGAGCTCTTCGGGCTGGGCCCGCTCGAGGCGCTGCTGAAGGACCCGGACATCTCAGACATCCTCGTCAACAACGCCTCGCAGGTCTTCATCGAGCGCAACGGCCGCATCGAGGACACCGGCGTCGTCTTCCGCGACGACCAGCACCTGATGCAGATCATCGAGCGCATCGTCAGCGCCGTGGGCCGCCGGATCGACGAATCGACCCCGATGGTCGATGCCCGCCTTCAGGATGGCTCGCGCGTGAACGCGATCATCCCGCCGCTGGCACTCGACGGGCCGGCGCTCTCGATTCGCCGCTTCCGGACCGACCGGCTGGCCGCTGACGACCTCGTGACCCGTGAGTCGCTCACCGCGCCGATGCTCCAGTTCCTGCGCGCCACGGTGACCGCGCGCATGAACATCATCGTGTCGGGCGGCACCGGCGCCGGCAAGACGACGCTCCTCAACATCCTTTCGAGCTTCATCGGCAACACCGAGCGCGTCATCACCATCGAGGACGCGGCCGAGCTCACCCTCCGTCAGCGTCACGTGGTGCGGCTGGAAACGCGGCCGGCCAACATCGAAGGCCGCGGCCACGTGAAACAACGGCACCTCGTGATCAACGCCCTCCGCATGCGCCCCGACCGCATCATCGTCGGCGAGGTTCGCGGCGAAGAGGCCCTCGACATGCTCCAGGCCATGAACACCGGCCACGACGGCAGCTTGACGACCATCCACGCCAACAGTGCGCGGGACGCGCTGTACCGCCTCGACACGATGGTGGCGATGACCAACCTGAACCTGCCCGAGCGCGCCGTGCGACAGCAGGTCGCCTCGGCCATCAACATCGTCGTGCAAGTCTCCCGCATGGCGGACGGCACGCGCAAGGTCACGTCAATCTCAGAGCTCACCGGCATGGAGCAGGACGTCATCACCATGCAGGAGATCTTCCAGTTCCAGAAGACCGGCCTGGCGCCCGACGGGCGCGTGCTGGGCAGCTTCCGCGCCACCGGCGTGCGGCCGAAGTGCTCCGAGGCGCTGGCAACGGTCGGTTGCCCGCTGCCGATGGACATGTTCGAGCACCAGCAGCGGGTCGGCGGCGATCCCTCGGGTTGGAGGCACATGTGATTCTGCCAATCGTCGGCGTCACGTTTCTGCTCTGCTTCACCTCGATCTTCGGCGCCTACTGGCTGTTCATTCTCCGGCCCGAGCAGAGGTCGCTCGGTATCGTGCGCCGCCGCATGTCGTCGCCTATCGTCAAGGCGTCGCTGCAGCGGCAGCTGGTGAAACAGGAGCAGGCGCTGAGCTCGATTGGCGCGTTCGACCGCCTGCTGCGGCGCAGCGAAGAGCGTACGCAATCGCTCAAGACACTGTTCGAACAGGCGGGCGTAAAGACCAACGTCGGCACCATTCTGGCGGCCGCTGGCCTCCTGGCACTAGTCGCGTCCTACGCGGCGGTCAAGGTGAGCGGCTGGTTCATTCTCGGTCCGCCGGTAGCTGCGCTGGCGGCGATGATTCCGTTTACCGTTCTCAAGCGTCTCCGCACCCGGCGGATGAACAAACTCGAGGAACAATTTCCCGAGGCCATCGACCTGATCGGCCGGGCGCTGCGCGCCGGTCACGCCCTTACGACCGGCATCGACATGGTGGCAACCGAGATGCCGGCGCCGATCGGCGAGGAGTTCCGCATCCTTTACGACCAGCAGAACTACGGCATGGCGTTCCCCGACGCGCTACGGCATTTCGCCCAACGGATTCCCGTGCTCGACGCCAAGTTCTTCGTGACCGCCGTGCTGATCCAGCGCGAGTCCGGCGGCAACCTTGCCGAAGTGCTCGACAACCTTGCGAGCGTGATCCGCGAGCGGTTCCGCGTGAAGCGCCAGATGCGAGTGGCGTCGGCGCACGGCCGCATCACCGGCTGGGTGCTCGTCTGCCTGCCGCCGGTCCTCGGCGCCGTGCTGATGACGGTCAATCGCGAGCATCGCGAGCTCATGTTCGGCGAGACGCTCGGAATTCAGATGATGGTCGGGGCTGCGATCCTGCAGGGCATCGGCACTCTGATCATCCGCAAGATCATCAACATCCCGTACTGACGAGGACACCGTGGACATCAGCATCACGCTCACTCTCCTGTCCGTGTTCGTCACCGTCGGCCTTGGCGTGTGGCTGGCCGGCGAACGTCTGGTCGCCCAGACGTCGCTGACGCGGCGCCGGATCGATGCCCTGGCCAAGGAGAGCGAGTCGCTCGTCGACGTCGAGAAGGGCAAGTCCGGGCGCGGCACGTTGGTGCCGATCTCCCCCAAGGACATGACCCGCCTGCGCCGGCGGTTGACGGCGGCCGGTTTCCATCATTCGGCCTCCGTGAGCGGCTACCTCGCCGCCCAGATGGGTCTCTGCGCGGTGATGATCGCGGCGCCGCTGTTTGTCATGGGCACCGGCCGCGGCCTGGTGCTCGCAGGCCTCGGCGGCGTCCTGGGCTTCATGGCCCCGGGGTTGCTGCTCGACCGGAAGATCGCGCAGCGCAAACTGAAGATCGAGAACGGCTTGCCTGACGCCCTCGATCTTCTGATCGTCAGTCTCGAGGCCGGCCTCGCTCTCGATCAGGCGATCCTCAAGTCGGGCGAGGAGCTCGCGATCGCGCATCCGGAGCTCGCTCAGGAATTGCGCCTGATCAACATCGAATGCCGCGCCGGCAAGCCCAGGCTCGAGGCGTTCAAGAACTTCGCGAATCGGACCAAGGTGGACGACGTCCGCGCGCTGGTGGCGATGCTCGTGCAGACCGACCGGTTTGGCACCAGCGTCGCGCAGGCGCTGCGCACGCACGCCGAAGTGTCGCGGACCAAGCGCCGGCAGCGCGCCGAGGAGCGTGCGGCAAAGATCGGCGTCAAGCTCGTGTTCCCCCTCGTGTTCTGCCTGTTCCCTGCGTTCTACGTCGTTACCCTCGGTCCGGCCATCATCAAGTTCATCCACGCCTTCGGCAACGGAGGCTTTGCCACAGGAAGCAAACTGCCATGATCACGAACATCGTCCTCGGCCTTATCGCGGTCGCATCCCTGGTCCTCTACATCCAGCGCCGCCGCGCCCGTCTCGATTCGCAGGAATAGTCGCTCATCGACTGCAGGAGACCAACGGTGCGGGTCCTCATTCTCTCGGTTGCGCTCGTCGCGGCATCGGGCTGCGCGCAGCGGCGGTTCATCAACGTCACGCCCGATCGGCCGGCGCCGGATCGGAACGAGGCGTCGTCCGCTGGCGCGCCCGCCGACTCGCTGTCGGCGTACATGGCGAAGTTCCGGGAGATGGCGGCCACCGCACGACCTGAGGGCCGTCCCGCGGCACGTACCGTCGAAGGCTCGGATGCCGCGCTCGCCGCGGCGTTGCTGGCCGCGACGGCCCAACCATCCCCCGAGAACTACCGCAACGTGGCGGCGGAGTACCGCCGCGTGCGGGTGTACGACAAGGCGCAGGAGTATCTGACTCGCGCCCTCAAGTTCGACCCTAAGGATGCGACGACTCACGACGCGCTTGCACGGACGTGGCGTGATGCGGGATTCCCGCACCTCGGCCTCGGCGACTCGTACCGGGCCATCTACTACGCGCCCAGGTCAGCCGCCGCACGCAACACGCTCGGCACGCTGTTCCAGGCGATGGGCCGGCGCGCCGAGGCGCGCACTCAGTACGAGATGGCCGCCCGCCTCGATCCGGTGGCGGGATACGCCCACAACAACCTCTGCTACGGCTGGATTCTGGAGGGTGACTCGGTGCGGGCGCTGCAGGCGTGCCGCCGCGCGCTGTCGCTCGATCCCGAGTCACCGATCGCCCACAACAACGCCGGCCTGGCCTACGCGCTGGCCGGCGACATGACGGCCGCGCGCGAATCGTTCGCACACGCCGGCCGGGCGGCGGCCGCCTACAACAGCGGCGTCGTGAACCTCGCCACGCGGCAGTGGGACGAGGCGTCGAAGGATTTCCTGGATGCGCTGGCTGCCGACCCGAGCTTGCGCTCCGCCGCCATCCGCGCCAGCCAGGCGATCAGCATGAAGAACGGAGGCATGCAGTGAGTACGGCGATCGCAACGATGACCCCGAGCCCGGTCCGTCCGCCGGCTCCGAGGACGCTGGCCGAGGCCGGCCTGTCGCACGAGCTCGTGCTGCAGCTGCTGCTGAAGCATCTGCACTTCGGCGCCGACTTCACCGGCCAGGATCTCGGCCGCCGGCTCGGCCTCGAGTTCTCCGTCATCGAGCCGGTGCTCGAGACGCTGCGTTTCACGCACCTCTGCGAGGTAGCGAGCGGCTCCGTCGTGGGCGGCCCGTCGTTCCGCTATCGCATCACCGACGAGGGGCGGCGCCGGGCGCTGCTGTATCTCGAGCAAAGCCAGTACGTGGGGGCCGCGCCGGTGCCGCTGCACAAGTACCGCGAGTACCTGCAGACGCACGGCAAAGCCATGAGCACGGCACCGTCGCGGGCACGCGTCCGTGAGGCGTTCTCGCATCTCGTGCTGAGCCCCAAGGTGCTGGACCAGGTAGGCCCCGCCGTCGCGGCCGGACACTCGATGTTCGTCTACGGCCCGCCCGGCAATGGCAAGACAGTGATCGCGCAGGCCATCCGCAACCTGCTCGAGGGCGAAATCGCAGTGCCGTATGCGATCGAAGTCGAAGGGCACATCATTCGCGTGTTCGATCCGGTGAGCCACGAGCAGATCCCCGACACCGGCTCATCGCCGGGCCTTCTGCGATCGCGCACACCCGCGGACGGACGCTGGGTGCGCTGCCAACGGCCGCTGGTCATGGTGGGCGGTGAGCTCACGCTGGAATCGCTGGACCTGACCTACTCGCCGACCGGCGGCTTCTACGGCGCCCCGGTGCAGACCAAGGCCAACGGCGGCGTGCTCGTCATCGACGACTTCGGCCGGCAGCGCGTGGCCGCCCGCGAGCTGCTCAACCGCTGGATCGTGCCGCTCGAGAGCCGTGTGGACTTCCTGACGCTCGAGACCGGGCAAAAATTCGACCTGCCGTTCTGCGTGATGGTGGTGTTTGCGACCAACATCAAGCCGGCCGAGCTCGTGGACGAGGCGTTCCTGCGCCGCATCCACTACAAAGTGTTCGCGGAGAATCCGACCAAGGCCGAGTTCCTACAGATCTTCGAGGGCTGCTGTCGCGCGCGCGGGCTGACCTGCGACATGACCCTCGCCGAAACCCTGCTGGGCATGCTCGAGGCGCGGAGCATCCGCTTCCGGGGCTGCCATCCCCGCGACCTCATCGATCAGGCGCTGGCACACGCCGAGTATCTCGGCGAGCCGCGCGCGTTGACGCCGGAACTGCTGGAGGCCGCGTGCGCCGCGTATTTCGTGGACGACACGGAGCGCGGCTAGCGCTCGCCGCGGCGGCGCTGGTGTGGCTCGTCGCGGGCGGTTCCGCCGCGGCCGCGCAGGAGCGCGCGTCGTCGATCCACATCACGTCGCCCACCGGCCGCAGCGGCCTGCCGGGGCGGGTGCGCATCGTCGCGCGCGTCACCACGGTCTCCGAGGCCGTGCCGGCGGTCCGCTTCTACGTCAACGACCGGCTCCTCGCCACCGACACCGACGGCCCGCCGTACGCCGTCGAATGGACCGACGAGAACCCGTTCGAAGCCAGCCGGATCCGGGTGGAGTTGAGCGAAGGCGAGGCGGTCATCGAAGACCACGTCGATCTGAAGCCGTTCGAGGTCGTGGAAGCGGCCGAGGTGCTCAGCATCAACGTGGACGCGTCGGTGCGCGACGCCAAGGGCCGCTACCCCGCCCACCTGAGCGCGGCCGACTTTCAGCTGTTCGAGAACGACACCGCTCAGCGGGTGGACGCCGTGCTGTCGGAGTCGCTGCCGACCACCTTCGCGCTGCTCATCGACAGCAGCCAGAGCATGGCGCGCAACATGGACTTCGTGCGCCAGTCGATGCTGCGGCTCCCAGCGCTCCTGCGCAAAGACGACCAGGCCATCGTGGCACCGTTCCGCAACACCATCACGACGGTGACGGGACCGACGCGCGACGCCGCGACGCTGGCCGACGCCGTGACCGCGATCAAGCCCGGCGGCGGCACCGCGATCTTCGAATCGCTGGCGGCCGTGGCCGCACGCTTCGGCGATGGCGCTCGTCGCCGGGCCGTCGTTCTGGTCACCGACGGCTATGACGAGAACAGCCAGATCCCGGTAGACCGGGTGGTGGCCGAGCTGAAAGCGGCCAACGTCATTGTCTACAGCATCGCCATCGGCGGCATCTCGGGCGTGTCCGTCCGGGGCGAACAGACGCTACGCTTCATCGCCGAGCAGACCGGCGGCCGCGCGTTCTTCCCGTGGAACGCCAAGGAAGTGGCCGGGGCCAGCGCCACGATTGCCGAGGACGCGCAGCACCGCTATGTGGTCACCTACACGCCGAGCAACCAGCGGCACGACGGCGCCTGGCGCGCGATCCGCCTCGAGACGATCGACCCGGAGTACCACGTAGTGGCGCGGGACGGGTATCTCTCGCCCGAGCCGGCGCCGGTGAAGGCCTCGGTCGAATTCACGGTCGTCAACCACTCGCGCCAGTACGTCGAGATCGACCGCGACAACCTGGTCGTCATGGAAGACGGCGTGCCGCAGAAGGTGGAGTCGTTCCACGAGTCGGTGGCGCCGGTGTCGGTGATGCTGGCGCTCGACGCGAGCGGCAGCATGACGAAGGTGTCGCCGGCGGTGATGGAAGCGGCGCACACGTTTGTGGGCTCGCTCAAGCCGGAGGATCCGCTCGGCATCGAGGTCTTCGCCGACCGCGCCGAGATGGCGCACGACCTGAGCCCCGCGCGGTGGGTGTCGCACCGCAACATCCAGCGCTACGTCGCGAAAGGCGGCACGGCGCTCTATGACGGGCTGGTGGACAGCATGGTGCGGCTCAGCACGGTGCCCGGGCGCCGCGTGGTCGTGGTGATGACCGACGGCCGCGACGAGAACGCCACGTCCAGCGGGCCCGGCAGCACGCACTCATGGGAAGACGTGCTGGCAACCGCACGCCAGACGGGCGCCACCGTGTATGCGATCGGGTTCGGGACCAACGTGGACGTCGCGCGCCTGGTGGAGCTGACGACGCTGACCGGCGGCGAGGCCTACTTCACCAACGACATCAGCCAGCTCGGCGAGCACTACCAGCGCATCGTGGACGACCTGCACCGCCGCTACATCCTGGCGTATACGTCCACCAACTCGGAGCGCAACGGCAGCTGGCGCTCCGTCGGCATCAAGACCGCCGATCCCGCGCTGAAGGTCCGCAGCTCCGGCGGCTACTTCGCACCGGCGCAGTAGGGGCCGCCTTCAGGCGGCCCGTTGCGAACGGGCCACCTAAAGGTGGCCCCTACTTCTGTAAAACGTGGCGCTCGAGCATCTGGCGGCGCACGACGGCGCCGTAGACGTTGCCCTGCGCATCGACGCCAAGGCCCTCGGCGCCCGAGTGGTCGGCCACCGTGGACTCCATGTCCTCGATGAACGTGCGGACGCTGCCGTCCTTCGCGCTCCCGATGCGAATGCCCTTCTTGATCCCCGTCAGCTCGTGGGCGCCGGTGTCGGGCCCCGACTCCGAGTCGGTCACGTAGATGGTGTCGTCGCGGGTAATCGTGATGCCGCTCGGCCGGCCGAACTGCCGCCACTCGGCCAGGAACTTTCCATCCTGATCGAAGATCTGGATGCGGTTGTTCTCGCGGTCGCCCACGAACACCCGCCCCCGCGAGTCGAGCGCGATGGTGTGCGGCTCGCTGATCTCACCGGGGCCCGACCCCTTCTTTCCCCACTCCTTCACGAACGTGCCGTCCTTGCGGAAGCGCACCACGCGGTTGTTCTTGCCGTTGCGGTGGCTGTCGGTGACGAAGATGTCGCCATTCGGGGCCACCACGACGTCGGTCGGCTGATCGAACAGATCGGGACCCGATCCGCTGACGCCCGCCTTGCCGAGCGTCATCAGCACCTTGCCGGCCGGAGTGAACTTGAACACCTGATGCCCCTTGCCGCCCTCGCCGCGCGCGTCGGTCACCCACAGGTTGCCGTCGCGATCGACCGTGGCACCGTGCGGGAAGATGAACATCCCCTCGCCCCACGATTTCAGCAACGTGCCGTTGCGGTCGTACTTCAGAATCGGCGCTTCCGTGCGGCCGGCGCACGAATTGGCGAAGCAGCGATGGATCACGTAGATCGAGCCGTCCAGCGCCGGCTCCACGGCCGTCACGGCCGCCCATTTCACGCCCGGCGGCAGCTGCCCCCAGTCGCGCGTGGTCTTGTAGGGTTGTGGCAGATCGTTGCGCGGCGCGCTCGACGTCTGCGCCAGAGCGAGGGCCGAGAACGCGACCACCAGTCCGAGCACGCCTGCAATGGTTCGAGTCATGATGCTTCACCCTGGGCAGACCTAAAGATCTGCCCCTACGAAAACTACGCGATCCGGTGTTCGGTCATCGCGAGCGTGAACATCCGCTCGCCGATGGCAACCGTCACTTCGCCGCCCGACACCGAAATGGCCAGCGACGCGCGACGCTCGATCAGCGCGGCCAGCTCGTCGATGGCCGGCCGATCGAAGGCACGAATCGGAATGTCGCCGGCGCGATGGATCTTAGCCCCGGAGAGCTGCAACAGCAGCTGCCGGGCGTCGCGATGCGTGTAGACGGCCGCGCGGCCGGCCAGCTTGGAGCCGCGGTGCAGACGCGCCGCGTCGGGGAGCCCCACCTCGATCCAGGCGGTCATCCGCCCGGTGAGGTCGCGCACCACCAGCGCGGGCTCGTCGCCCGACGACACACCCTCGGTGAGCGCGATGCCCTCTTGATACTCGAGGCAGTAGGCCAGCAGCCGCACCAGCATGTATTCCGCCGTCTCCGACGGATGGCGGGCGACGCGCAGGTCGAGCGTCTCGAAGACGCCGCGGTCGAGATCGGAGAGGTCGATGGTGACGGAGTAGATAGTGGAGGCTTGTGCCACTGAACGGACCGCCGATCGACGGGCCACCTCAAGGTGGCCCCTACGGACTTACGGGCCACCTCAAGGTGGCCCCTACGTACGCGCCTACTAAAGGCGGCCCCTACTTCCGGGCAAGTTCTTCGTCGATGGCGGCAGCGAACACGTCGTAGGGCTGCGCGCCCGAGAAGCGGCGGCCGTTGATGAAGATGGTCGGCGTCGAGTTGACGCCCAGCTGACCGCCCTCCGCGACCCCGTCGCGCACCCGCTCGGCGTGCTTGCCCGAGTCGAGGCACTGGTTGAAGTCGTCGGTCTTCAAACCGAGCGTCAGCGCGTGCCGCTTGAGGTCATCGGGCTGGAGCTCCGACTGTTTGCTGAACAGCACGTCATGCAGCTCCCAGTACTTGCCCTGGTCGCCGGCGCAGTGCGCCGCCTCGCCGGCCTTGAACGCCTGCGGATGGATCTGCGTCAGCGGAAAGTCTTTCCACACGAAGCGGATCTTGTCGCCGTAGGTCGCGCGCAGACGCTTCAACGTCGGCTCGACGCGGCCGCAGTACGGGCACTGGTAGTCCGAGAACTCGATGAGCGTGACCGGGGCGCTGGCGCTCCCGACGCTCGGGTTCGACGCCGAGACCGCCAGGGTCAACCGCGGCGCTTCGAGCGAGACCCGAATCGCGGGCCCCTTCTTGCGCAGGTCGCTGATGAGGGCCTCGCGGGCCTGGGCACGCAGCTGGTCGGTGAGGTAGCGCGTGATCGTCGGGGCAATCTGCTCGAGCGTCCGCCCCTGCATCTGGTTGATGTTCTCTTTGTAGAACGCGGACACTTCGGCGTCGGTCACCGTCCTGACGCGCTTGGCCATCTCGGCCTCGAGATAGCCGTCGGCACTCATGCCCGCCTTCTTGGCCGCCTCGTCGATCAGGCTGTCGGCGATGATCGCCTGGAGGGCCGCCCGACGGCCGTCGTAGATCATCTGAATGGCCTCGGCGTTCTGTGCCGGGTCGTCCTTCTTCCACTTCTCGTCCAGGTCGCGGATGGTGATGGCGCGATCCCCGATGCGCGCGGCAACATCGCCAGGTCCCTGTTCGATCCGCTGCTGCGCGGGAGCCGGGGAACAGGCCAGCAGCGTCGCGGCCGCGGCAAAAAGGAACGCTTTGGTCATGTTTTCGATCATACGGCCTCTAATGCTCACGCCTCTACTGCGCCTCGGGATATCAAGGTTCCTTGGCCAGCTCCTCGCTGGTGCTCACCTGGAACTTGCGGAACCGCGAGTAAGTGGCCGTTCCGCGCACTTCGGAGGTGGTGTGGCGGTCGCGGTAGCGCTCGTCCATCCGCGACGGCACCCACAGGGCCAGCCCCTCGTCGAGCCGGTAGGCAACCTTGATGTGCGCTTCCACCGACGTGTGCACGACGTCCAGCTCCGTGCGCCGGATGGCGCCCGTGGCCTCGTCGAGCCAGAACTTTCCTGTGGACGGCATGTCGTGCCCCTGCCGGTCGGACACATACGTGGGCGTCCGTACTTCGCGGAACTCCACGATGGTCCCTTCTTCGGGATCCCGTTTGACGAGCTCGAACCGGAAATTGTCGCGAAGGGCCGGGGTGAGAAACACGAACGGCAGCGTCGGCAGGTTGATCGTTCGCTCGATGGTGCCGATGTTGTAGCGCGCGCCCTCGAGCATGATCTGCCGCGCCTGGTCGAACGATGAACGCGACGAACCGTTGAGAAACAGGCGCGTGAGGCGTTCTTCCCGATCGCGCACCTTCTGGCCGTTGCGCTCGAATACGTCGCGGAACGGCATCCAGCCCTCGCCCGGCACCTGCACCAGCAGGAAATCCGACACGAGCACGACGCGTTCGAACTGCGGCCGGCTGCGGGCGCCGATGGCCAGGGCCTCCTGGACGCTCTGTTCGTAGCGCTCCTCGGTGACCATCGTGCCGAAGCGGCGCTGGAACTCCTCCACATAGGCGGCGGCGCGATCCACGATCGGGCCCACCTCGGACTGGGCGTGGAGCACGCCGGACGCGACGGCCAGCGCACAGGCCCACGCCAGGGCACGCATCGTGGCTACCTGCCTGCCCAGCGCACGCGGATGCCGCCGTTCACGAGGCGGGGCGTACCGATGGTCGTGGGCGCGAAGCCCACGTAGTACTCCTTGTCGAGCAGGTTCTGTACACCGAAGAACACATCGAGGTTGCGCCCGATCCCGCGCAGCGCGCTGATCTCCATGGTGCCGTAGGCGGGCAGGCCAGGCTCGGCCGCGCCCGGCTTGGTGCGCAGATTCAAGTCGTCGTCGAACTGCCGGCCGTAGAAGAACGCCGTCACCGTCGCCGTGACGAGGCGCGGGTTCGAGTACGACACGTTGACCGATCCGCGGTGCTTCGGCACCTGCGGCAGGAAGAGGCCGACGAGGGCGGGATTGGCGGCGAACTCCCGCACCTTGGCGGAGTTGAACAGGTAGCCCGCGCCCACGCGCCATTCGCGCGCCACCCGGTAGTCGACGTCGTTCTGCCAGCCGGTGATCTTCGTCCGCCCGAGGTTCTGACGCTGCTGCGTGTTGGTGGCGATGGTGACGTTGGCCACCGGATTCTTCACGCGGTTGTCGTACCAGCTGCTGCGAAACGTAAGACCGTCGACCGGCGCCACGTTGAAGCCCAGCTCGCCGCCGACGAGGCGCTCGGGCCCGAGCTGGTCGTTGGCCAGCGTGAGGATGGCGCCGACACGGAACTGGCGATAGAGCTCGTTGAGCGTCGGGGCGCGGAAGCCCGACGAGATGCTGCCGAACGCCGACACCTTGTCCGACACGCGATACAGCACGGCGGCGCGCGGACTCACCACGGTGTCGTCCCGATCGGGCAGCGACGGCTTGTTGTTGACGGTCGGAAGGCCGGTGGCCACCGTGGTCTCGAGGTTGCGCCCGTCGGTGTTCTTCCAGCTGTCCACTCGCGCGCTGAGCGTCACCGACAGGCTCGGGCGCACCCACACCTGCCCCTGCACGAAGCCACCGGAAATCAGTTGCGTGCCGCCGGACTCGCGCCGCGTCGTCACGGTGAGCCCCTGCAAGGGGTCGAGCGCCTGCTCCTGGCTGGCGCCATCGACGTGGCGGAAATCGGCTCCCGCCGTCAACAGATACTTGGCCGAGATGGCCTTCGACCACTGCGCCATCGCGCCGATGCCCGTCGTCGGCACCTCCTGCAGCAGCGTCATGCGGCCGATGGCGCGCGTCACCAGGTTGGGCACCGCCAGGAAATTGCTGTTGAAGGTCTCGTCGTCGTAGAAGACGCGCGCCTGCAGGTCGCTGTAGTCGGGCAGCGTGATGCGCACGCCGCCGTTGCCGTACTTCCAGGTGGTGTCGTTGCCCTCTTCGGTGCCGTCGAAGGTGGAGAACTTGGCGTTGTCGCGCTCCTCGCGGAAGTAGCCGGTGCGGACGAACGCGCTCACGCGAGACGTCGGGCTGTAGTCGACGCGGGCGTTGAAGTTCTTGTAGGCGACCGTGGCCTTGTTGTCGATCGGTCCCCGTTCGCTGTCAATCACGATCGGGAAGCCGTCGGTCTTGAACCCGCTGCCGTCGAGCGACGCCGCGAACTTGCCCCACACGTCGCTGGCGACGAAGTCCACTTTCGGGCTGTTCAAGTTGCCGTACTGCGTGCGGACCTCTGCCGTGCGCCGGCGCGGCCGCGTGCTCTGGATGTTGATCACGCCGCCCATCGCGTAGTTGCCGTAGAGACTCGATCCCGATCCCTCGACGAGCTCGACGCGATCGACGTTGTCGAGCGGCACGCGCGTCCAGTACACCCAGCCGCCGAACGGATCGTTGAACGGGATGCCGTCGAGGAGCACGAGCGACCGGCTGACACCGCTCGGCCCGATGCCGCGCAGCGACACGCCCTGCGCGGTCGGATGCGACGACAGGCTGCTGGTGCGGCGGAAGAGGCTGAAGGTGGGCGACTGGCGCAGCACGTCGTCGGCCACCACCGCGGGCGACCGGCGGATCTGCTCCTTGTCGATGACGCTGACGCTGGCCGGCACGTCGCCCAGCCGCTGCTCGGTGCGGGTGGCCGTCACCGACACCGATTCGAACAGGGTGGCCGGCGACAGCTCGACGTCGAGCGACGCCGAGGCCGGCTGCGACTTCTCGGCAAAACCGCTGGCGCGGACGACAATGGTCGCGCCCGAGGGAACCGACCCAAACGAGAACTTCCCGTCGGGACCGGTGACGGTCTGCTGCTCGGAACCGGAAGAACTACGGGCGATGACGGCTGCGCCGGCGACAACGCCGCCGGAGGAGTCTCTGACCACGCCGCCCACGGGGGTCTGGGCCGACGCCGACAGGGCAAATACCAGCAGGAACGCAAGCAGGGATGCGGTTCGCATGACCGCAAAATGATACTGCCTCGTGGCGGTGATTGCCGTTCTAGGTAGAAAAGCGGGCACGGCGGTTGCTAAGCTCGGTTGGTATGCCTTCACGCGTGACACCAGGATGGGTCAGTCGGCGGATAACAGCGCGGCTGGCCGTCGCCGCCCTGCTCGCAGGTGCGGTGGCAGGCGGCAGCAGCCTGGTGCGCGCACAACAACCCACGTTCCGCTCGGGCACGCAGTTCGTGCCCCTGTTCACCACGGTGACCGACGCCCAGGGGCGCCTGGTCCCCGACCTCGATCGTGAGCAGTTCACGATCCTGGACAACGGCAAGCCCCAGAACGTCACCGTCTTCGAGAACGAGACGCAGCCGTTCACCGCCATCGTGATGCTCGACTTCTCGGCGAGCATGACCGCCAACCTCGATCGCCTGAAGCAGGCCACCGAGCAGTTTCTCATCCGCATGCTGCCGGCCGACAAGGCACAGGTGGGCGCGTTCAGCGACAAGATTCAGTTCAGCGGCACGTTCACGAGCGACCGCGACGATCTGATTGGGGCGCTGCGCGACCTGCAGTTCGGCAACCCGACGCGGCTCTACGACGCCATCTACGAGAGCATCGACCTTCTGGCCGATCACGACGGCCGCAAAGTGGTGGTGATCTTCACCGACGGCGACGATACGGCTAGCCACCGGGGCCTCGGCGGCACCCTCGACTACGCCCGCGACAAGGAAACGATGGTCTATTCGATTGGGCTCGAATCGGAGTTCATGGTGGCGCCCGGGCGAGTCCAGCGCACGCGCCCGGACCGCGGACTGAAGAAGCTGTCGGAGGAAACCGGCGGTGGCTATTTCGAGCTGAAGAAGACCGACGATCTGGGGCCGACGTTCACACGCGTCGTCCAGGAGCTGCACAGCCTCTACACGATCGGCTTCAATCCCACCGCGCTCGACGGCAAGGAGCACCGGCTCGACGTGAAGATGAAGCAGCCCGGCATGACGGCGCGGGCGCGCAAGAGCTACGTCGCGACGGCCGAACGCCTGTCGGGAAGCAAGTGACCGAACAGGAGTTTCGCCTGCGTGCCGACCAGGCGCTCGAGGACCTGCAGCAGGAGCTGCTGCCGCTCGCCGACGAGGCAGGGCTCGAGATCGACCTTCGCAACGGCGTGCTGCAGATCGTGTTCGAGGAACCCGAGCCGGCGAAGTTCGTGGTCAGCCCCAATGCCCCGGTGCAGCAGATCTGGCTGTCGGCGCGCTCGCGCTCCTTCAAGCTCACGTGGTCCGACGACGCCGGGACATTCGTGCTGGACGGTGAGGCGCTCGGCACTCTGGTGGGCCGTCTCGCGCAGGAACAGTTGACTCTATAATGGCGCGCATGCTGCGACGCATGCTTGCCCTGACAGCGCTGGGCTGCCTGGGGTTGGTCCCTGTCTCTCTTTCCGGCCAGGGCGGAACACGCCCCGATTTCACCGGCCTCTGGACGACCTACGCCGAACCCGGCGCCGCGCGAGGCGGTGGTCCCGGCCGCGGCGGCGGACCGCCGCTGCCGATGACGGAAGAAGCCCAGAAGAAGGTGGCGGCCTACCGCGCGCTCATCGGCACCAGCGGCGACACGCCCGGCGGATATTGTCTGGGCACGGGCATGCCCGGCTCGATGCTGGGCTCCGGCGGCTATCCGATGGAGATCCTGCAGCGTCCCGAACAGATCAACATCACCTACGAGGCGCACAACGAAGTGCGGCGCGTCTACCTCGGCGATCGCATCGTGCCGATGGCCGATCGTGTCCCTGGGCGCAACGGCCATTCGAGCGCGCACTGGGAAGGCGACACGCTGGTGGTCGAGACCACGCACCTGATCGAACAGGTGGATCAGCGGTACGCGCACAGCAGCGAGGCCAAAATCGTCGAGCGCTACAGCCTGTCCACCGACAGCCGCGGCACCAAGGTGCTCACCGCCGAGATGACGCTCACCGATCCGGGGTTCTACACGAAGCCGGTGACCGATACGAAGAAGTGGGCCTACGTGCCGAACGGGCATCTGCTGCCGTACGAGTGCGCCGAGGAGGGCTGGAACATCCACCTCGAAGAGCTCTCGAAGAAAACAGCGAAGGAGTCGAAGCGATGAAGCAGCTGTGGTCTCTCGTGAGCGCCCTCGCGCTCGTCGTGGCGCTGGGCTCGACCGCCGCCGCGCACCATTCCGCCGTGCAGTACGACTTCACCAAGACGGCGACGATCACCGGCGTGGTCCTGAAGTTCCAGGCCATCAACCCCCACATGCGCCTCACGCTCAGGGTCACCGACGACAAGGGTACGCGTGAGATCGAGCTGGAAGGCCACAGCACCAACAACATGTACCGCGCCGGCTATCGCGACGGCATGATCAAATACGGTGACAAGATCACCGTGAGCGTCGCGCCGCTCCGCGACGGCTCCGAAGGCGGCTACATGGTTGCCGCCACCATGTCGAACGGCACCCGCTTCGGCGTGCAGTCGGCCGCCGAGCGTGCCCGCGAGCGTGAGAAGGCCGAAGGCAAGTAAGAACCTGATTGGCCTTGGGCCTTGGGCCTTAAGCCTTAGGGCTCAAGCGTACGTGGTTGCGGGTCTTTAGACCCGCCTCGATGTTCCCTTCGGCCGGGTCTTCTGGACCCGGCCCCCAAAACAAAGCGAGATGGCCGACCGCCTCGAGCACTCGATTCTCCATCGACGTGGCTTCTCGGATGGCGCGATCACCGTCACCGCCCGCGAGTCGGTGGACTTCGTCATCAATGGCCAATCGGTCATCGAGATGCTCGATCGTGCTCGAAATCTTAGCAGCGATTGCATGGGTTGCTTCGTGAGGGGATTCGACGACGCCAACCGGTTGGCAGCCGCGCGCCTGTTTATGCAGGAGGCGCCCGATTCGCCGGCTGGCCGGGTGCTTCTCTACACCTGTGCGGAGTGTGGAGATATCGGCTGCGGTGCCTACACGGTACGTTTGTCCAGGCACGACGACCTCTGGAGCTGGAGCGACTTCGCCTGGGAGAATGGGTACGAGGACCCGCAGTCGCTGCTGCTGCCAAGGTTCGAGTTCGCCGACGAGACCTACAGAGCCGCGATTCTCGCCGGCAGTTCGATCGGGTAACGATGCCTCCGAAACTCTCGAAGGGCATGTCGCTACGGGCGTTCGAGAACGGCTACTGGTACGCCGTCGATCTCGCCGCCTTCGGCAAAGAGCTGGGCCTGCCGGCGGCTCACCGGATGCGGAAGAACGAGCTGGAGGACGCCATCAAGGCGTACCTCCAGACCGGCCGCCTCCCGAAGAGGGTTGCATCGAAACCGCTCAAGAAGGGGGTCAAGGACCTGGACCGCGGTCTTGCCCTCGACCTGCCGGTCGGCAACTACACCAGCAACCGGGACACGAAGGACTTCATCCGGCGCGAAGCCGCGCGCAAGCGCCCGGGCGTCCGGCAGAAATCCGGCGTCTGGTATCGCCTGAATCGCTGGCGCGAAGCGCAGGTGGCGAAGCGCACCGTCACGTACGGCGAGCTGATCGATCAATACGTCGCCCTGAACGGCATCGAGCGCTTCGCGCGCATACCGGTTGCGCGCTACGTCCACTTTCTCGCCGACTTCCTGGCGAAGGAGAAGGGCGCGTCGCACGCGGATGCCAGGGCAGCGTGGAAGCAGCTCAAGGCGATGGATGCGCCCAAGACCTACGAGGGCTGGAAGAAAATGGCTCGCCCAAGGCCCAAGGCCTGAGGTCCAAGGTCGTCAGGTCTTTCTGTAACTCTTCGCCATCCGCCGCCCCACCATCTGCACGAGCCACTGCGGTACGTAGCGCACGGCGAGCGCCACCGCCTTGTTGACGCCGCCGGTGATCCGTATCGGCTCGCCCGCCATCACCGCGTCGTAGCCCTGCTGCGCCACGGTGGAGGCGTCGAGCCACATCCACGACGGCAGGCCGCGCATCTGCTCGCGCGTGCCGGTGACGTCGTGGAATTCGCTGAGCGTGAAGCCGGGGCAAAGCGCCGTGACGTGGACGCCGTGCGGCCGCCCCTCGTGCGACAGCGCCTCCGACATCTTGATCAGGAACGCCTTTGAAGCGCCGTAGAGCGCGTGCCCCGCCGGCGCCGGCACCAGCCCCGCAAGCGAGGCGAGGTTGATGATGCGGCCGTATCCGCGCTCGACCATCCCCGGCATGAGCCGGTAGGTCAGCTCGCAGACGCCCGTCACCATGACGCGCAGAAAGTCTGCGTGTACCTGCCACGGCACGGCGTTGTACAGACCCGGCACGCCGTAGCCCGCGTTGTTGACCAGCGCGTCGACGGTCAAGCCGCGTGCGGCGAGGTCGTCGCACAGCCGGGCGGCGCTCGCCGGATCCGCGTGGTCCACCACGAAGACGTGCACGGTCACACCGTGGCGCTCTCGCAGGCCGGCGGCCACCGCCTGCAGCTTGGATTCGCGACGCGCGGTGATGGCTACATCGAATCCGTTGGCGGCAAACACCTCGGCCATGGCGGCGCCGATGCCGGACGAAGCGCCGGTCACGAGAACGAGGCGGCGAGCGTTCACGGCTTCATGATAGCTTCCGATCATGAGCCGGCTCATGGCGTGCGGCCTGATGCTGGGGTCGCTTGCCGTCGTCGCGGCGCGGCCGGCGAACCAGGGGACGCCAGCCGCCGCGTTCTCCGTCGTCGAGGCCAGCATCGGCGACATGCGGACGGCGCTCGCGCGGGGCCGCGTCACTTCACGGGGGCTGGTGCAGCAGTCGCTCGATCGCATCGCGCGCTACGAGGGGCGCCTCAACGCCGCCATCACGATCAACTTGCGGGCGCTCGACGAGGCCGACGCGCGGGACCGCGAGCGCAGGGCCGGCAAATCGCGTGGACCGCTCCACGGCATTCCGATCGCCCTGAAGGACAACATCCACACGACGGACATGCCCACAACGGGCGGCGCGCTCGCGTTTGCGACGCTGGTGCCGCCGTACGAGGCCACGATCACAACGCGGTTGCGCGCCGCGGGAGCCGTCATCATCGCCAAGACGGTGATGACGGAGCTCGCCAACTGGGTGGCGAGCGACATGCCGACCAACTACAGCTCGCTGGCCGGATTCGGGTTCAATCCCTACGATCCGCGTCCGGATCCGCGGCCGGCCTCCGACGGTCGGCCGGTGCTCCCGACGGGCGGATCGAGCTCGGGCATCGGCACGGCCGCCAGCTTCTGGGCGGCCAACGTCGGCACGGAGACGTCGGGGTCGATCCTCAACCCGGCAAGCCGCACGATGCTCGTGGGCATCAAGCCGACGGTGGGACGGATAAGCCGCTACGGCGTCATCCCCATCACCGCCGATCAGGACACGCCGGGACCCATGGCGCGCAGCGTCGCAGACGCAGCCGCGCTGCTTGGCGTGCTCGAAGGAGGCATGCCCGATCCGCGCGACCCCGCGACGCGGACCTGCACGCCGCCGCCGCGCCGCGACTACACGCCGTTCCTGCGGGCCGACGCGCTCAACGGGGCGCGCATCGGCGTACCGCGCGCCTTCTTCTACGAACCGCTGCCGGTGCCCGGCGCGCGGGGGGCGAAGGGTGGACTCAGCGCCGGCGAGCGCCAGGCGATGAACGAGGCGATTGGGGCGCTCAAGGCCGCGGGCGCCACCATCGTGGATCCGGCCGACCTGCCGTCGGTGCTCGCGGCGGGCGCCGACAGCTTCAACAGCTGGCCGGTATGCAGCGGGCTCGGCGACGCGAAGGGGCGCGACGACGACTGCTCCGTCGTCCTCAAGTACGGCATGAAGCGCGACTTCAACGCCTGGCTGGCGTCGCTCGGCGCCGCCGCGCCGGTGAAGAGTCTTACCGAGCTGCGCACGTGGAACCGGGCGCACCAGGGCGAGGGCACGCTGAAGTACGGGCAGGCGCAGCTCGACATCTCCGACGAGATGGACGTGGTGGCCGATCGCGGGCGGTACGAGCGCGACCGGGCGCGCGACGTGCGGCTGACCGGCGCCAACGGCATCGACGCGGCCATCAAAGAGCACCGGCTCGATGCATTGCTGTTTCCCGGCCCCATTGGTGCAGCCATTGCCGCGAAGCCCGGATATCCAACGGTCATCGTGCCGTTCGCCACCGTGCCGAACCTGCTCGCGCCTCCGGGATTCGACGCGCGTCCGACGCCGTTCGGCGTCAGCTTCACCGGCGGCGCCTGCAGCGAGCCGCGCCTCATCGCGCTGGCGTACGCCTTTGAACAGGCGACGAAACGCCGTCGGCCGCCGCCGCTGGAGTGACAACGGGCCGCCTGAAGGCGGCCCCTACGCACAACGGGCCGCCTGAAGGCGGCCCCTACGAACTCATCCCTCGAGCAGCTCGCGAATCGCCTGCTCGAGTTCCTGCTTCGTAAACGGCTTCTGAATGAAGCGGACCGCCGTGTCGGCGAGCGCACCGCGTATGGCGGTGTGGCTCGTGTAGCCCGACATCAGGACGGTCTTCAGCCCGGGCATCGTCTGAATCAGGCGATCGCGCAGCTCCGGCCCGGTCATCGACGGCATCACGACGTCGGTGAGCAGCAGATCCGGAACCACCGGGTCGTTCTTCAACCGCGCAATGGCCGACGTCGGCGAATCACACACGAACACGGTGTAGCCCAGCGAGCCGAGCAGTCCGCTGGTGAGGTTCCTCACCATCTCGTCGTCCTCGACCAGCAGGATCTTCGTCATCCGGCGCTCGCCAGTCGACACGTCGGCAAGCGGGGGCAGCGCCGCACGCACCACGGGCGGCGCGATCGCCGGGGCGCCGGCCGACGTGGGGCGCGGCATGTAGAGACGGAACGACGAGCCCTGGTCCGGCTCGCTGTCCACCCGGATGTACCAGCCGTTCTGCTTCACGATGCCGTACACCGTTGCCAGCCCGAGGCCGGTGCCTTTGCTCACATTTTTCGTCGTGAAGAACGGCTCGAAGATGCGCGGCAGCACCTTGGGGTCGATGCCCACGCCCTCGTCGCGGACCTCGAGGCTGACGTACTCGCCGGGCAAGGCGCCCGGCACGTCGAGCCGCGTCGCCTGATCGAGGGTGACGTTGCGCGTCTCCACCGTGATCGTGCCGCCGCGCGGCATGGCATCGCGGGCGTTGACCACGAGGTTCAGGAGCACCTGGTCGATCTGCGACGGATCGCACAGTACCGGCCACAGCGCGTGGTCGGGCCTGAAGGCCACGGTGACCTGTTCGCCGATGAGCGTGGCGAAGAGCGATCGCGTGGCGGTGATCTGCTCGTTGAGATCGAGCACCATCGGCTGGATGATCTGCTGCCGCGAGAACGCCAGCAGCTGACGCGCCATCTCCTTCGACCGCTGCGCGGCCTGCTCCACTGCCGCGATTTCCTGCTCGAGCGGGTGGCCGGGCATCATCTGCATCCGCATCAGGTCCACGTTGCCCAGGACGACCGTGAGCATGTTGTTGAAATCGTGGGCGATGCCGCCGGCCAGCTGGCCGATCGACTCCATCTTGCGAACCTGTTCCAGCTGGCGCTCCAGCCGCTCCCGGTCGGCCTCGGCGCGCTTGCGATCGGTGATGTTGCGCCCCACCCACAGGACGTGCGTGCAGCGGCCGTCTTCGTCCAGAACCGGCTCGAGGTGCGCCTCCACAACCGCCAGGTCGCCGTTGGGCAGCGGGATCTCGAGCTCGTGCCACACCGGCTGGCGGGTGGCGATGACGCGCCGGTACGCGGGCATCTCCATCTCGATCTGCGCCGGCGTCATTCCCTGCTCCGCCAGCACATCGTCGCGATAGCGCCCTTCGATGACGGACGAGACGCCGGGGAACGACGCGTCGCGCACGGCGCGATACGCGTCGTTCACCGACACGATGACGAGCCGGCCGTCGTCTGTGACCCGGTGCAGAATCTGGGCTTCGGACGTGCTGTTGAACACCTTCGACAGCCGTTCGGCGCTCTCGCGCAGCGCGCGTTCCGCGGCCTTGCGCGCGCTGACGTCGCGGATCACGACGAGCGGATACACTTCGCCGTCGATGGTGTAGGTCGAGGCGGAGATCTCGGCGTCGAACACCGTCTTGTCGCGGCGCAGCCCCTTGGTTTCGTAGGAGCTCGGCGACGGCAGCCCCTGCTCGCGCGCCCGGTTGATCGCCAGTACGCGCGGCAGCTCCGACTCCGGTACGAAGTTCGCCAGCGGCTCGCCCAGCATGTCGGCAGGCTCGGTCAGCCCGTACATCTTGGCCGTGGCGGGGTTGGCGAACACGACGCGCCCGGCCTTGGTCACCACGATCGCGTCCTGCGACGCCTCGAACACCGAGCGCAGCATGGCTTCACTGCGCCGCACCTGAGCCTCGGCCCGCTTGCGCTCGGTGACGTCCTCGATCGAGCCGAGGAATGCCACGTGCCGTCCGTCGGCCGTCGTCACCGAGCTGGTCGAGAGCGCGGCATCGAAGGTCGTGCCGTCCTGCCGCCGCGCCACCACCTCGCCGGTCCAGGAGCCGGTGCGTTGAAGCGCCTCGCGTATGCGATCGTGCTGGTCCGGATCGACGACGAATTCGAACGGGTTGCGTCCGAGCACCTCGGCGGTATCGCACCGGTGCATCTGGAGCCACGCGGGGTTGGCGTAGGTGATCTTTCCGGTCAGGCCGATGATGAGGACGCCGCGGACCCAGGAATTGAGCGCGTTGTCCTTGATGCGCAGGTCCACTTCGACCTGCTTGAGATCGGTGATGTCGGCGGTGGCGCCCACGGTGCGCACCGGTTTGCGCGCGGCGCCTTCTCCTATGAAAGAGGTCTGCGCCCGATTGTGAATCCAGCGGACGCCGCCGTCGGCCGTGATCACCCGATGCTCGATGTCGAAAGTACCGTCGCCGGCCGGATCGTGGGAGCGCCGCATCGCGGTGAACGCGCGCTCGCGATCTTCCGGATGGACGCGGAAGAGGCTCTGCTCGGCCGACACGTCCTCGTAGGGTCCAATTCCCCAGATCGCTCGCTGTTCCGGCGACACGTACATCTCTCCCGTCACGTGGTTATGGTCGAAGATGCCGAGACGGCCAAGGCGAACGGCCTGCGCGAGCCGTTCCTGGTTCGCGATCAGCCCGGCTTCGGCCTGCTTCTGCGCCGTGACGTCGATGTTGGTGCCGAAGAAGCGGACGCGGCCGGCGGCGTCGGTCGTGCACTCGACGAGCGAGCGCAGATAGGCCTCGCCCTCGGGGCGGATGACGCGGAACTCGATCTCGAAATTGTCGTGCTCTGCCGCGGCGCGCGCGAACGCTGCTGCGAGACGCGGCCGGTCAGCCGGATGCAGGCGCGACACGAAATCGTCGAAGGACGGCGTTGCGTCCGCCTCGAAGCCGTAAAGCAGCTTGTTCCCGGTGGACCAGACGGCGTTGCCGCCATCCGGATCCAGCGAGAAGTGGCCCATGCGGGCGAGCGTCTCCGCGCGCCTGAGCCGATCCTCGCGGTCCTGCAGCAGCGCGAGCGCAGCCCGAGCCTCGGTGACGTCGGTGATGGCACCGATCACACGGGCAGCCTTGCGCGCCGCGCGCGTGCCTTTGAAGAACGTCTGCGATCGCGTGTGCACCCAGCGGATCGCGCCGTCGGCGCGGACGATGCGGTACTGGAAGTCGTAGCGGCCGTCGCCGGCCGGGTCGTGGGCACGCGCCACCGCGGCGTCCCGGTCCGCGCGATCCTCGGGGTGCGCGCGGGCGCTGAGCATGTCCAGACTGACCTCGAGGTCCGGAGGCCAGCCGAAGATCTGATGCACTTCAGGTGAGCAGTAAACGACGTCCGACCGCAGATCGTGGTCAAAGACGCCCATGAGGGACGAGACGAGAGCCGACGAAGGGTTTTGCCGAGACGCCACAAAGGCCTCGCGGGCGGGGCCGACCTTAGCCGAACAACAGAGGGGCAGTCAACCGCCTCTGTAGTTCGTGCCCGCCGTCCGCATCCATCCGTTTATCCGGGAAATGGGGCAATGCCCACCAGCAGCACGAGGCGCTCGCCGGTGTCGTTGCGCACGCCGTGCGGGACCCCGGCAGGCGCCCAGACGGCGTGGCCCTGGCCGGCGGTGCGGATTTCGCCGCCAACGACGAACCGCCCCTCGCCCTCGACCACGAAGTAGAACTTGTCCTGGCCGGCGTGTTCGTGCAGGTGCTGTTCCTGGCCAGGCGACAAGCAGTTGAGGCCAAGCATGAGCTGGGCACTGCGGAAGAGCGTGGACTTGAACTGCTTGTCGGGCAGCGCGCCCAGGTGGTCACGGTAGTCGGCAAAGGTCTGCATGGCTCACTCGACGCGGCGCAGGATGAAGCATTTCAGATAGTAGGTCTCGGGCACGCCCATCAGCACCGGGTGGTCGCGCCCCTGCATGCGCTTCTCGACGATCGTCACCGGCACCCGGCTGTCGATCGACGCCTCGTGCAGGATGGCGCCGAACATGTCCTCGGTGATGTTGTAGGAGCAGCTGCACGTCACCAGGGTACCGCCGGGCGCCAGCAGGCGCATGGCGTGCAGGTTGATGTCCTTGTAGCCTGCGGTGGCATTGGGCACCGACGCCTTGTTCTTGGCGAAGGCCGGCGGGTCCAGCACGATGGTGTCGTAGCGGGCGCCCGCGCGCTCGAGGCGCCGCAGCTCGTCGAACACGTTGGCCTCACGCGCCTGCACCGCCACGCCATTGCGCGCGGCGTTGGCGGTGATGCGCGCGACGGCGTCGGCGGAGATGTCGATCGCTTCGGCCGATTCGCACTGAGGCGCCAACCGCAGCGCGAAGCCGCCGTGATAGCTGAAACCGTCGAGCAGCCGGCCGCGAGCGTAGCGCGCTGCCGCCTCGCGGTTCTCGCGCTGATCGAGAAAGAGCCCGGTCTTCTGACCGTGGCGCAGGTCCACGGCGTACTCCACCGGCCCCTCGCGCACGGTCACCGTCTCAGGAATCTCGCCGGCCAGGACGTCCACCCGCTGCTCGAGCCCCTCGAGCGTGCGGACCTTGGGATCGTTTCTGGCCAGGATGCCGGCCGGATGCAGGAGATCCGTCAGCGCCTCGACGATCACCGGCGCGAGCCGGTCCATCCCCTGCGACAGCGTCTGCAGCACGACATAGTCGGCGTAGCGATCGACGACCAGCGACGGCAGCAGATCCGCCTCGCCGTGCACCAGGCGGTAGGCGGTCGCGTCGAGCGACAGGGACGTGCGAAACGCCAGCGCCCGCTCCAGCCTGGCGCGCACGAGCGCCGCGACGTCCGCCGACTCGGCGCCCACCGTCAGCATGCGAATGGCGATCTGCGAGCGATCGCTGAAGAGCGCGGTGCCAATCGGGCGCGCGCGCGGTCCGGCCACCTCCACCACGTCGCCGCCGGCCGCGGCCACGCCGGTCACGTCGGCGCGATAGATCCAGGGGTGGCCGCCGCGGATACGCTGCTCGCCGCGAGATGAGAGGGTGACGGTTGGCATCGCGAGGGCTTTCTCCCATTATGATGCGCGCATGCTGACACGCCGCGCGTTCATCACCACCGCCGTCGGCGGTGCCGCCGTGCTCACCGCCCGTTCGACGTCGGGCGCCCAATACGATCTGCTGGTCAAGGGCGGCCGGGTGATCGACCCGTCGCGGCGGTTCGACGCGATGGCCGACGTGGCCATCCTGAAGGGCCGCATTGCGGCCGTGCAGCCATCAATCCCCGCGTCGGCCGCGGGCGAGGTGGTGGACGCCGCCGGTGCGCTGGTCACTCCCGGCCTCATCGACGTCCATACCCACGTGCGCTCGGCGGAGATGCCCGGCATCTGCCTGTCGCAGGGCGTCACGTCGCTCGTGGACGCGGGATCACGCGGCGCCGACATGATCGATTCCGTGGTCGGATTCGCGAAAGGCGCGCCCAATCGCGTGCGCGTGCTGATCAACATCGGCCGCGCCGGCGTCATCGACGAGGGCGACGTGATGGACCTGGCACGCGCCGACGTCGGCCTGGCCCGCGCGGCCATCCTGCGGAACCGCGACACGATCATCGGCATCAAGGCGCGGCTGTCGAACAACGTCGCCGGCGACCACGACCAGGAGGTGCTGCGCCGGGCGCAGGAAGTGGCGCGGCCGCTCGGGCTGCCGGTGATGATTCACATCGGCCAGACGTTCTCGACGGTGCCGCAGCTGCTGGCGCTGCTCAAGCCGGGCGACATCGTCACGCACATGTACGCGTTCCCACCCAACTCGATCTTCGACGGCAAAGGCGGAGTGCTGCCGGAAGTGCTCGCGGCCCGCAAGCGCGGCATCCGCTTCGACGTCGGCAACGGCCGCACCGGGCATTTCACCTGGGACACCATGGCCGAGGGCGTCAAGGCGGGCTTCCTGCCCGACACCACCTCGTCGGACTGGACCGACGCCGGCCGCACCGAGCACGTGGTGGACTTCCCCAACGTGATGTCGAAGCTGCTGATGCTTGGGGTGCCGCTGATGCAGGCGATCGCGATGGGCACCTCGCAGGCCGCGGCCACCTTCCCTGCGTTCAAGGGGCTCGGCACGCTGCGACCCGGCGCGCCCGCCGACGTGTCGATCCTCGAGCTGCGCGAAGGGGCGTTCGACTTCATCGACAACGTGAACGCAAAGCGCAGCGGCAGGCAGCGCCTGTTCCCCCGCGCGGCGATCATGAGCGGCAAGCTCACTCGTACGTAGGGGCCGCCTTCAGTACGTAGGGGCCGCCTTCAGGCGGCCCGTTTGTAGGGGCAGGTCTTTAGACCTGCCCGACCAGGGTCTGTACAATCACTCTTATGCCGAACGTCACGCGCAGTGCGCTCTCGCGCACGCTGGTCGAAACCGATCCTGAAATCGCCGGTGCCGTCGCCAACGAACTGAAGCGGCAGTCGGAAGGGCTCGAGCTGATCGCGTCCGAAAACTTCGTCAGCCAGGCGATTCTCGAGACCGCAGGCTCGGTGCTCACCAACAAGTACGCCGAGGGGTATCCCGGCCGGCGCTACTACGGTGGCTGCGAGTTCGTGGACGTGGCCGAGTCGCTCGCGATCGCGCGCGCCAAGGCGCTTTTCGGCGCCGACCACGCCAACGTGCAGCCGCACTCCGGCGCGCAGGCCAACATGACGGTGTACTTCGCGGCGGTCAAGCCGGGCGACACCGTGCTCGGCATGAACCTGGCGCACGGCGGCCACCTGACGCACGGCCACCCGCTCAACTTCTCCGGGCAGCTGTACAAGATCGTCCCCTACGGCGTGCGACCGGACACCGAACAGATCGACTACGAGGCGCTCGAACAGCTCGCGCACGAGCACAAGCCGAAGATGATTGTCGTGGGCGCCAGCGCCTACCCGCGCATCATCGACTTCGCGCGCATCGCGGGCGTGGCGAAAGAGGTCGGGAGCATCGTGATGGTGGACATGGCCCACATCGCGGGGCTTGTCGCGGTGGGCCTGCACCCGAGCCCGATCCCGCATGCGGACTTCGTGACGTCCACCACGCACAAGACCCTGCGGGGGCCCCGCGGCGGCTTGATCCTCTGCCGCGAGCAGTACGCCAAGGATCTCGACAGGGCGCTCTTTCCCGGCGTGCAGGGCGGGCCGGTGATGCACATCATCGCGGCCAAGGCGGTGTGCTTCAAGGAAGCGCAGGAGCCGTCGTTCGTCGAGTATCAGCGTCAGATCATTGCCAACGCCTCGCGGCTGGCGTCGGCGCTGACGGCGCATGCCTTCCGCCTGGTGAGCGGCGGCACCGACAACCACCTGATGCTGGTGGACACCTTCTCGAAGGGCGTCACCGGCAAGGCGGCCGAGGCCGCGCTCGGCAAGGCCGGCATCACCGTGAACAAGAACGCGATCCCGTTCGACAAGAACCCGCCGATGGTGGCCAGCGGCATCCGCGTCGGCACCCCCGCGACCACGACACGCGGCATGCGCGAGCCCGAGATGGAACTGATCGCCGACTTCATCACGCGCGCGCTGGCTGCCCCAGACGATGACCGCGTGCTGGGCACGATCAAACACGAAGTCGAGAAGCTCTGCGAAAAGTTCCCGCTCTACTGAACGGCTGGCAGTAAGATCCGGCCGCTTCGTCATGAGCGGCACTGAAAACAACGTCCCGGTCCGGAAGCGGTCCAGGAAACTGTGGTGGTCCTGCTGGATCCTCGCCGGTGTGCTTGCCGGTACGGCTCTCTATCGCGCCGAGCCGCGCATCTATCAATCACAGACCAGCATTCTGATCATCCCGCAACGCGTACCTGAGTGGATCGTGCGCCCCACAGTCACAGCCGACTTGAACGAACGGCTGAACATGATCACCCAGCAGATCCTGTCTCGCACGCGGCTGGAACGGATCATTCAGGAGTTCAACCTCTACGAGGTCCAGCGCCGCCAGATGATCATGGAGGACGTGATCGAGCGAATGCGCTTCGATATCAGTGTGAACGTGGCGCGCCCCGTTCGTGACGGCGATGAGGTGAGGTCGTTTTCCGTGTCGTTCGACTCCATCAACCCGCAGAGTGCGATGCGCGTCACCGAGCGCCTCGCGGCGCTGTTCGTCCAGGAAAACCTCGAAGACCGTGAACTGCTGGCTGATCAGACCGACCAGTTTCTCAAGGGGCAGGTTGACGACCTGGCCAAAAGACTGGTCGACTCCGACCTCAAACTGCTCGAGATGAAACGACGAGGGCTGAGCATTTCTCCACTCATCGCCGAACACGAGGTTCTGTTGGCGACCTACAAACAGATGGTTGCGCACAGCGAAGCCTCGAAACTCGCAATCAATCTCGAGCGACGACAGATCGGAGAGCAGTTCAAGATCATCGACGGCGCGCGGCTGCCCGAAAAACCGCTCTCCCGCAGGCTGTTTCCCTATCTGGCGCTGGGCGCGCTGACGGGGCTTGGCGCCGGACTCGTGGCGTCGCTTCTTCTGTTCGTGTGGCGGCGCGGGCGACCCCGATCCGCTGCTCCAGCTCCAACGTAGGAACGCCGTCCGGCAGGTCTAAAGACGTGCCCTACGAGCGGACCCGCTATGGCACACTGCTCGGCGGGAATGTCCTCCAGCCTCACAGACACCGTCGCGTCGGTCTTCGAAGACGGCGGCACGCTTGCTGACACGCTGCCAGGGTTCGAGCCGCGTGACGGCCAGCGGCGGATGGCGGAAGCGGTGGCGTCGGTGCTCGACACCGGCGGAATGCTCCTGGCCGAAGCTGGCACCGGCACGGGAAAGACACTCGCGTATCTCGTCCCCGCGATTTTGAGCGGCCAGCGGGTGCTGATCTCCACCGGCACGAAGAACCTGCAGGAACAGATCTTCTTCAAGGACATCCCCGCGCTCGAAACCTCGCTCGGCGTGACGTTTACGGCCACGCTGATGAAGGGCCGCTCGAATTACCTGTGCCTGCAGCGCTTCCACACGATGGAAGGCACCTACGAGTCGAGCGGCATGTTCGAGGCCGAAGAGGTCTTCGACCATGGCGCCGCGTCCGAGTCCGAGAAATCGATCTTCCTGCCGGTGATCCGCGAGTGGGCGGCGCGCACGGCCACCGGCGACCGCGCCGAGCTCGCCGACCTCCCGGAGGACCTGGCACTGTGGAATCACATCTCGGCGACGGCCGAGACGTGCCTCGGCGCCGAGTGCCCGCAGTTCGCCGAGTGTTTCGTGACGCAGATGCGCCAGCGCGCGGCGGAGTCGGACCTGGTAATCGTCAACCATCACCTGCTCTGCGCCGACGCCTCGGTGCGCAAAGGCAACTTCGGCGAGGTGATCCCCGGCTGCACGTCGCTGGTCGTCGACGAAGCGCACCAGCTCGAGGACGTCGCCACGCAGTACTTCGGCCTGGCGTTCAGCACCTACCGCTTCGACGACTTCGTCCGCGACGCCGACCGCGGCCTGTCCGAGGCGCGCGCCTCGGCCGACGCCGTCGACGCCGTCGACACCGCCTGGGACGCGCGCCAGATCGAACGAGCCGTGCGCAGCCTGACGCGGGTCGCCGATCACGGCCGGCAGTTCTTTCAGCGCCTGGCGGAGGCGCGCGGCGCCGCGCCGCCGAACCAGGAGTCGCGGCTGCGCTACACCGGCGAGACCATCGTCGACTTTCTCGAAGACGGCTCGGCGCTCGCCGGCGCCATCGAGGGGTTTGAAGCGACGATCTCGCTCATGCTGCAGGGGCTCGACTCGTCCCCGGTCGCACCGGCCGATGGTTCCACCGAAGCGCTGCAGACGCTGCAGCGGCGGGCCGGCGAGCTGCACCGCGATCTCCGCCTGCTGCTGCGCGGCGACGACCCCGATCTGGTCTACTTCCTCGAAACGCGCGGCCGCGGCGTCTTCCTGCGCGCGGCGCCGGTGGACGTGTCGCGCCTCGTGCGCGAAGCGGTGTTCGATCGGTTTCGATCGGTCATCCTGACGTCGGCAACGCTTGCCGTGGACAACTCGTTTGCCTACGTCAAAGGCCGCCTCGGCGTCCGCGAGGCCGACGAACTGTGCGTGCCTGGTGAATTCGACTACGCGTCACAGGCGCTGCTCTATCTGCCGCGACGCATGCCGCCCCCGAAGTCGCCGGGCTTCGCGTCCGCGGTGGCCGTGGAGGCGATCGACATCCTTCGACGCACGCGCGGGCGCGCCTTCGTGCTGTTCACGAGCTATGCGGTGATGCGCGCGGTGCAGCATGAGATCGAGATCGCGGTTCCCTATCCAATCCTGGTGCAGGGGCAGGCCCCTCGATCCACATTGCTCCAGATGTTCCGCTCCACGCCGAACGCGGTGCTCCTGGCCACATCCAGCTTCTGGCAGGGCGTGGACGTCGTGGGCGAGGCTCTGAGCTGCGTAATCGTGGACAAGCTGCCGTTTGCCTCCCCTGGCGACCCGGTGACCGCCGCGCGCATCGATACCATCAACGCCAAGGGCGGCGACGCGTTCGGGGATTACCAGGTGCCGCTCGCCATCCTGACCCTCCAGCAGGGACTTGGCCGGCTCATCCGGCACCGCACCGACCGCGGCGTGCTGGCGGTACTCGACCCGAGGCTTCGGACCACCGGCTACGGCCGCCGGTTCCTATCGGCGCTGCCGCCGGCGCCGGTGACGCACGACCTCGATGCCATCTCCCGGTTCTTCAGGTAAGCTTTCGTCAGCGGCCGGCCGTAGTCAGTCCGGAGCCCTCGGGACGGGCGCCACAGGCAGGGGGCGGCGTTCCGGCGTCGTTTGATGAAGGATTTGCGGAGGCTGAAAGACATGCGGACCCATCTGTTCCGCGGCGTGTGCACGGCGGTCGTGGTGCTGGCGCTGACGGCGTCGGCGTTTGCGCAGAGTGTCGTCCGGGGCAAGGTCCAGGATGCACAGGGCAAGCCCGTCGAAGGCGCGACCATCGTGTTCGAGGCCGAAGGCACCAACCGCAAGATGCAGACGAACACCGACAAGAAGGGCGAGTTCCTTCAGGTGGGTCTGCAGTCGGGCCCCTATACGGTGACCGCGACGAAGGACGGCGTCGGTACGGCCAACTCGAAGGCCAGCGTGCGGCAGGGTCCGAACAACCCGCTGAACTTCACGCTGGCGCCGGCGGGCGCGGCGGTGACGACTGCCGACAAAGCCGCAGCGCAGAAGCTGCAGACTCTTGCGGGCGAGGCGTCGGCGGCATTGCGCGCTGGTAACAACGACGAAGCGATCGCCAAGTTCACCGAAGTGGCCGGCCAGATGCCGACGTGCGCCGACTGCTACTACAACATCGGCGTCGCGAACGCGAACAAGAAAGACTTCGCGGCGGCGGAGGCGGCCTACAAGAAGGCGATCGAGCTGAAGCCCGAGAACGCCGACGCCTACACCGGGCTGGCCACGCTGTACAACCAGCAGAAGAAGTTCGACCTGGCCGCCGAGGCGAGCGCCAACGCGTCGAAGTACACGGCGGCCGGCGGCGGCGGCAACGCCGAAGCCTCGTATAACCAGGGCGTCATCCTGTTCAACGGCGGCAAGTTCGCCGAAGCCAAGGCCCAGTTCGAAGCGGCCACCAAGGCCGATCCGAACCATGCACTGGCGCAGTATCAGCTCGGCATGACGGCGCTCAACCTGGGACAGATCCAGGATGCCGTGAACGCCCTCGAGGCCTACCTGAAAGTGGACCCGAACGGCCCCAAGGCGGGCGAGGTCAAGGCGTCCCTGCCGGCGTTGCAGGGGATGCTGAAGAAGTAAGCCTACAGGCCACCTGCTAGAGGCCAAAGGCAAGAGGCTAGAGGCTGTCCTCTATCTCAGATCGGCTGTCCCAGATCCGCACCCGCATGGCGGCGGCGGCTGGGACGGCCGGCCGCGCCCCCACCTCCATCCGCCTGGTCGCGGTCTCCAAAACCTTTCCAACAGAAGCAGTTCGCGAGGCTTACGCCGCCGGCCAGCGCGATTTCGGCGAGAACCGTGTCCAGGAAGGGCTACAGAAGATCGGGGAAACAACCGACCTAACCATCAGGTGGCATCTGCTTGGCCACCTGCAGACGAACAAGGCCCGAAAGGCGGGGCCGGCCTTCGCCATGGTTCAGTCGGTTGACAGTGCCGAGCTCATCCAAAAGCTCGATGCCGCCGCCTCCGACGCCGGGCGAACCCCGGAACTGCTGATCCAGGTGGATCTCGCCGGCGAAGCCACTAAGTTCGGGGCGGCGCCAGACGAGGTGCCGCGGCTCTTCGAAGCCGCGGGCGCGTGCCGCGCCGCCGCGGTGGTCGGGCTGATGACGCTGCCGCCCGTGCCGGACACACCCGAAGATGCGCGGCCGTTCTTCCGACGGCTCCGCGAGCTGCGGGACGAGTGGCTGGCCGCCGGGGTCCCCGCGTCCATGCTCCGCGAGCTGTCGATGGGCATGAGCGGCGACTTCGAGGTGGCCATCGAGGAAGGCGCCACGATTGTGCGGGTCGGGACGGCGATATTCGGGACGCGTTAGACGGCGGACAGATCACGCCGTCTAATGCCGCCCGCCCGGAGGGCGGGCAATCAAATACTGCCCTAGCGATCCGGAGCCACAAGCCCGGTCCAGGGCGAAGGATCGCTAGCGATGCTGAAGTTCAACGAGCTCGCCACGGAGACCACCACGCCGGACCCGGAACGCGCCACGGCGATCACGCCGCTCGAGATGCGGCAGACGACGTTCGCGACCGGCTGGCGCGGCTACTCGCGCGAGGCGGTGCGCTCCTTCCTCGTCGACGCCTCCGAAAGCTACGAGTTGGCGCTGCGCGAGAACGAGCGCCTGCGGCAGGACATCGAGCGGCTGCAGGGCTCGATTCACCAGTATCAGGACCTCGAGAGCGGGCTGAAGAGCACGCTGATCCACGCGCAGAAGGTGGCCGACGACGTCCGCGCCCACGCGGCGCTCGAAGCGGACCGCCTGGTCAAGGAAGCGCAGGGGCGCGCCGAGCTGATGATGATGGCGGCGCAGAACCGCGTCGAAGACGCCCAGCGCGAAATCGACGGTCTGAAGCTGCGGCGCCGCGAAGCCGAGGCCAACATCGAATCGATCATCGCCTCGCTGCACGCCACCCTCGATTTCATCCGCGACCAGCAGCGCGAATCGCGCGTCGTCCCGCTCCGGTCGGCGAGTTAAGGGCGGGGTCTGCACGTAGAGGCGGACCTTCAGGTCCGCCTGCGGACAGTCCGTCCCGAAAACGGACGCCGGCCGGCGCGACGGGCCGACCTCCCGACAAAACCGCCCCAAAACCACCGTTTCTGCCGCCCGGGCATGGCACGCGGATTGTGATCGCCCACCGCATGTTGCGCGCGATCGGTTCCGACATCGCCTACGCCTTCAGGGTGTTGGGCCGGGCACCGGCCTTCGCCATGGGCGTCGTCGCCATTCTGGCGCTCGGGATCGGCGCCAACGCCGTCATCTTCAGCATCCTCAACGCGGTCGTTCTGCGCCCGCTGCCGTATTCCGAACCCGATCGAATCGTGCGTCTGTTCCACGTGCCGCCGCAGGATGCCTTTCCGGGCATGCCGCGCTTCGCGCTGTCGCCGGCGAACTTCTACGACTGGAAACGGGATGCAACGCGCTTCGAGGCGATGGCGATCTATCGCCCGCGGCGCGTCCAGATGTTGCTGGGCAGCCGGGCCGAGGCGATCGTGGCGGGGGCCGTCGGCGCCGGCCTCTTCGACGTGTTCGGGGTGAGGCCCGCCCTGGGCCGCACGTTCCGCGACGACGAAGACGTTCCGGGCCGTTCGCAGGTCGTCATCCTGAGCGATCGGTTCTGGCGCACCCGGTTCGGCGCGGCACCCGACGCCGTCGGCCGCACGCTGACGCTCGACGGCAAGGCCTTCACCGTCGTCGGCGTGATGCCGGCATCGTTCTCCATCGCGATTCGCGACGTGATGGGCAGCACGATCTGGGTGCCGCTCGCCTACACCGACGCCGAAAGGGCCGTCCGCGCCAATCACAACGCCCAGGTGATCGCGCGGCTGAAGCCCGGGGTGACGCTCCGCGAGGCGACGACGGAGCTGGAGGCCATCTCGGCCCGGCTCGAGCGCGCCTATCCCCAGGACAACGCTGGGTGGGGTGCGACGGCCGTGCCGCTGCACGAGCTCCTGGTCGGAAACGTGCGCGCGTTTCTGATGCTGCTCCTTGGCGCCGTGGGCCTGGTGCTGCTCGTCGCGTGCGCCAACGTCGGCAACCTCCTCTTCGCGCGCGCGCTCAGCCGCCAGAAGGAAATCGCGATTCGCGCCGCCCTCGGCGCGGGGCGCGGCCGCGTGTTCCAGCAGCTCCTGACCGAGGCGCTGGTGCTCGCGGGCATCGGCGCGGTGGCCGGGTGGCTGCTGGCGCAGACGAGTCTCGACACGGTAGCGGCCTTGTTCGCGGATCAGTTCCCGCGGGCCGACGAGACGTCCATCGACCTGCGCGTGTTGCTCTTCATGGCCAGCGCGTCGCTCCTGGCGGGCGTGTCGGCCGGGGTCCTGCCCGCGCTAAGGGCGGGGCGCGCCAACCTCACCGCGACGCTCAACGAAGGCGGGCGCGCCGACAGCGGGCTGGGCATCGGGACGCGACGCCTGCTGGTCATGGGAGAGGTCGCGCTGTCGGTCGTGCTGTTGATGGGGGCCGGCGTCATGCTGCGCAGTCTCGCGGCCGTGCAACGGGCCGACACCGGATTCGATCCCCGGGACGTGCTGACGATGGAGGTCTCGCTGCCCGGCGTCCGGTATGCGGCCGCGGCGCAGGTCTCGGCCTTCTTCGACACCGCCCTCGCGCGCATTCGCGCGCTGCCGGGGGTCGAGGGGGCCGGTACGATCGACACGCTGCCGATGATGGACGGCGGTTCCGTGCAGCCCGTAATGGTCGAGGGCAGCGCTGAGGCGCTGCCGCGGGATCAGCCCACGGCCGCAATCCGGAAGATCTCGCCGGGATATTTCGAAGCGTTGGGCATCCCGCTGCTGCGCGGCCGCGACGTGGACCCATCCGACGGCGACGTCGTCCTGGTCAGCCGCTCGGCGGCACGGCTGTTGTGGGGAGATGCCGATCCAATCGGCCATCGTGTCACGCTGCCGATCCAGTCGAGGACGATTCTGAAGCGCGTCGTCGGCATCGTGGGCGACGTGAAGCAGGACGAGCTGATCGGCGACACGACGCCCACGGTCTACGAGTTCTCGCGCGAGCGGGCTTCCCGAACGCTGTCGATCGCCGTGCGCTCGACCGTGCCGCCCGAGTCGCTCACGAAGCCGGTCATGGCCGTGCTCGCCCAGCTCGATCCGCAACAGCCGATCGAGAACGTCATGACGATGGAGACCGTACTGCAGCGGACGCTCGGGGGCTTCCGCTCCGTCACGCTGCTGCTGGGCGTATTCGCCGTGGTCGCGCTGACGCTCGCGTCCGTGGGTATCTACAGCGTGCTGTCCTACATCGTGGTCGGGCGCCGGCGCGAGATCGGGATTCGGACCGCCCTCGGCGCCCAGACGCGCGACGTGCTCCGGCTCGTGGTGCTCGAGGGCGTCAAGCCCGCTGCCGCTGGCATCGCCGCCGGCGCGGTTGCCGCCCTCCTCGCCTCGCAGCTGCTGACGACGCTCGTGTTCGAGGTCAGCCCCACCGATCCGCTGACGCTCGTCGCGGCCGCCGCCGTGCTCGGGTTCGCCGCGGTTCTGGCGAGCCTGGTCCCCGCCCTTCGCGCGGCCCGTCTCGACTCGCTGACCGTCATGCGCGAAGACTAATCCCAGGCAAAAAGCGCGGACTCCATCCCTCCCCAAGCTCATCCTCTGCTAGGATTCCGCCTCAGAGAGGAGGCCCCATGGTTTCACTCGGATCCTTGTGGCTGCCGATCCTGGTGGCCGCGATCGGCGTATTCATCGCCAGCTCGATCATTCACATGGCGACGCCGTGGCATCACGGCGACTTCGCTCCGGTGCCGGAGCAGGCCCGCGTGATGGATGCGCTGCGGTCCTTCAATCTCCGCCCTGGCGACTACGTGGTGCCGCGCCCGCCGAGCCCGAAAGAACGGGCGTCGCCCGAGTTCACCGAGCTCGCCAAACGCGGGCCCACGGTGGTGATGACGGTGCTGCCAGGGCACGTCGTGATCGCGAAGAACCTCATCCTGTGGTTCGTGTACTGCATCGTCGTCGCGCTGTGCGCCGCCTACATCGCCGGTGCGGCGCTGCCGCCGGCCGCCGCGATGAAGAAGGTGTTCCAGTTCGCCGGGGCGACGGCGTTCTTCGGCTTCTCCCTCGCGCTGTGGCAGCAGACGATCTGGTACAGCCGTTCGTGGGTGACGACTCTGAAGTCCACCATCGATGGGCTGGTGTACGCGCTGGTGACCGCGGGAGTGTTTGCGTGGTTGTGGCCCCGGTAAGCCGCGCGGCCGGAGCGGCCGCCGTTCACGCCCCACCCTGGCATGCCACCGGCTCGTACTTCGAGGCGTGCAACTGCCAGGCGATATGCCCGTGCCGCCGCCGCGGCGGGCAGAAGTCCGCCGGCAAGTCCACCTACGGCATCTGCGACTTCGCGTTGTCGTGGCAGGTGCTCCAGGGAGCCTACGGCCGGCTTCCGCTCGACAACCTCGGCGTGATCATGGCCGGCTCGTATCGCGACGACGAAGCGGGCACGCCCTGGCGTGTGTGCCTGTACGTGGATGCGCGGGCCAGTTCGGAACAGTTCACGGCGCTCGCCAGCATCTTCACCGGAGAGGCCGGCGGGACCGCGCTGCGTAACTACGCCTCCGTGATCGGCGAGGTCTACGCCGTGCGCCGCGCGAACATCGAGCTGGACCACCGGCGGCACCACTGGAGCATGCGGGCCGATAATTACGTGGCGGTGCGAGGCGCCACGCCGGTGGAATCGACGCTGGCGATTTCCTGCGGCATTCCGGGGCATGATAGGCCCGGCGAGGAACTGCGCACCGAGGTGATGCAGGTGAACGACTCGCCGCTCATCTGGGGTGTGCAGGCGCGCTGCGGGTTCGCGACCAGCTTCGCGTATCGCTCGGAGAGCTGAGCGAGGCTGCGCCTCGCTCCGCAGTGTTTGATTGCCCGCGCGTTCGCGCGGGCGGCTTCCGCGCCGGAGGTTGACCGCATGCGCCACCCATCAGGCGCCGTCCTCACGTTCGTGCTCATGGCGGGCGCCCTGAGCGCCGTGCTGATCGCCCAATCACCGGTCCAATCGTGCAACGCCTCGCCCAAGCCCGCGCGGTGCGGCGCCGTCCCCGGCGACCGCTCGCAGGGCTGGCTGCAGCAGCGTCGATCCGAAGTGATGGCGCGCAACGGCATCGTGGCCACCAGCCAGCCGCTCGCGGCGCAGGTGGGGCTCGACATCCTGAAGAAGGGTGGCAACGCCATCGACGCGGCCGTGGCCACGGCCGCGGTGCTCAGCGTGGTCGAGCCGATGAACGTTGGACCCGGCGGCGATCTCTTCCTGATCGTCTACATCGCGCGCGAGAAGAAGCTCTACGCGCTCAATGCGAGCGGCAAGGCGCCGAGCGGCCAGACGCTCGCGCGCATGAACGGCCTTGGGTATCAATGGGACCCGAAGAACTGGGGCCCGGGCTCCGGCATGCCGGCGCGCGGTATTCTCACCGTCACCGTGCCCGGCGCCGCGTGGGGCTGGGAAGAAGTGCTCACGCGCTTCGGCACGATGACGTTCAAGGACACGCTGCAGCCGGCCATCGACTATGCCGAGCAGGGCTTTCCGGTGTCGGAACGCATCGCTTTCGACTGGACGCTGCCGAACGCCGTGGGGCCGGTCGCCGGCGACGCGCGCCGCTGCTGCACCGCACGCGACGCCGATGCGGTGGCCGCGTGGTACGTCAACGGGCAGAAGCCGTCGGCCGGACAGATCCTCCGCAACCCCGGCCTCGCACGCACGTTCAAGCTGCTGCAACAGCAGGGGCGCGACGTCTTCTATCGCGGCGAGATCGCGCGCGCGCTGGTGGACAAGTCCTCCAGCGTCGGCGGCTCCATGACGATGGACGACCTGGCGGCCTATGCCGGCGAATGGGTGACGCCCGCCACCACCAGCTACCACGGCCACGACGTCTTCACGCTGCCGCCGCCGGCACAGACGTGGGCCACCGACGAGATCCTCAACATCCTCGACGTGTGCATGCCGGTGTGGGCGCCAGGCCAGACGCTCGCGAGCCTCGGCCCCGCCAGCGCCAAGTACTGGCACTTCGTCGTGGAAGCCAAGAAGCTCGCCTTCCAGGATCTCTACACGTTCAACGCCGACCCCAACTTCGCGAAGGTCCCGCTCGAGCGGCTGCTGTCGAAGGCGCACGCGAAGTCGCTGTGCGCGCGCGTCAACCCGGACCGCGCGTCCACTCCGGTGGCGGGCAACCCGGCCGACACCGGCGGCGACACCATCGTGCTCACCGCCGCCGATCGCGACGGCAACATGGTGGCGTGGGTGAACAGCCTGTACTCCTCGTTCGGGTCCGGCGTGACGGTGCCCGGCTACGGCATCTCGTTGCACAACCGCGGCGGCCTCTTCACGCTCGACCCGAAGAGCCCCAACCTGATCGCGCCACACAAGCGGCCGTTCAACACGCTGTCGGCCGGCTTCGTGATGCGCTCCGACCGTCCGATGATGGCCGTCACGCTGATGGGCGGCGACATGCAGGCGCAGGGCATCGCGCAGGTGCTGCTCAACGTGCTCGACCTCGGCGCCAACGTGCAGGCCGCCAGCGACATGGCGCGCTTCCGCCATCTGCAGGTGGCGAACACGCTGACGATGGAGTCGCCGCTCGCGGCGCTGGTCGGCCCGGCGCTGCGGGCGATGGGACACAACGTGCGATCGGTGAACGGCGACGACATGGGCGGCTACCAGGCCATCATGTTCACGCCGGACGAGGGGCAACCGCCCGCCGCGCCGGGGTCACCGGTGCGCGGCTTCTATCGCGCGGGGTCCGATCATCGGAAGGATGGCGGCGCCGCCGGCTTTTAGCGCCCGCCCTCTCGTTACGTGAGGATCGCAGTTTCTGCGATCACGATCTTGTAAGCGCGATCTCCGTGCAACTCGCCATCGCGGCGAAGCTCAGCCGCTATAGAATCCTCCGGCCCACACACTGGAGGTTTGATGTCACGAGCTCGGATGACGCTCTCGATCGCGCTGCTCGCGGTCGCAATCCTTTCCTCGATTGGTCTGCACGCCGAAGAGGGTCCGTCTCCGTACTCGGCCTGGAGCGTGGGCGCGTGGGGTGAGCGCATCGGCTCGGCGGGGCTCGTGATCGCCGGCAGTGGAAGCCAAACGGAGATCTACGTGGCGTCGCGCGGCGGGTATCCCGGCTACCACGACTACTTCTTTTCGGTCCGCCGCATCCCCGGCTCGACTCAATACGAACAGCTGTTCATCTCGGAAGCGTTCACCAAGGAGCTGCGCCGCCTCACGCTCTTCCACACGCCGGTGGCCGAGCGCCCGCTCGCCATCGCGGTGGCGTTTGCCGACGGCAGCATTCAGCTCTACGACCACGCCACAAAGAAATTGCTCGGCACCGACGTGGACCCGTGCGGCACGCACACCGGCCTGTTGACGACGACAACGCGTGATCTCGACGGTGACGGATGGGATGAGTTCGTCTCGCTGTGTAAGGACGGCGCCGTCGCCGTGCATGGATATACCTATCCGTCGTGGGTGCTGGCCGGAGCGGGCTCGCTCTTCTCGGGCGACATCATCACCGGACAGATGGACAACGACCCGGCGATCGAGATCGCGGTCACAGATGGTCGGGTGATCGACGCCGACACGCATCTCGCGCAGTGGACCTGGCCCGCCAAGTTCGGCGCTCACCTGCGGGCCGCCGACATCGACGGCGACGGGCGCGACGAGCTCATCGGAGCCGAGGCGTGGTACACGGTATTCGCCTACGATGTTGAGCGCCAGCTGCCGAAATGGTCGCTGCCGGCGGATCTCGACATCGGCGCGATCGAGGTCGCGGACATCGACAACGACGGCGTGCAGGAGCTGCTGCTCGGCGACGGCCAGTGGGGCGAAATCCATGCCTACAGCACGACTACGCAGCTCGAAGAGTGGAAGATTGCGAATCCCGAGCACGGCGTCACCAACATCGCGGTGGGCGACGTCAACGACGACGGCCTCAAGGAAGTGCTGTGGGGCGCGGGGGCGTCGTCCACCGGCTCGGATCGTCTCTACGTCGCCAACTGGGTGACCCGCGCCGTCACCTGGCAGAACGAGCAGCTCGATGGTCCGTTCCTTGGACCGGAGGTGGGTGATCTCGACGGCGACGGCATCTCTGAACTCGTCTACGTATCGACGTCCTCCGAAGCCAGCTATGACAGCGGCCGCATCGTGGTGGTGGACAGCCGGACGATGAAGGTACGTGCGGTGTCAGCTGGGATCGCCGGCGGTGTCTACGGCTGGACCGGCGTTCACGACATCAAGCTGCGCGACGTGAACCAGGACGGGCGACCCGAGATTCTGATCGCGGGCGACTGGCTGTACGACGGCCTGATCGAAGCCTATTCCCTCAACACGCTGAATCAGTTCACGCTCACGTGGACCAACGCCACACGGCCGTCCGGCCAGCCGTTCTACGGCGTGGAGGTCGCCGACATCGACGGCGACGGTACGCTCGAGGTGTTGGGCTCCGGCGGGCGCGAACACACCGGTGCCGCCGGCGTCTTCATCTACGCCTACGACGCCGTGACGCACGGCGAGAAGTTTCACACGCTTCAGATCGGTCCGTACTGGTCCAAGGTCACCGGGCTCGTGGTCGCACAGCTCGACGACGACCCCGCATTGGAGTTTGCCGGCCTGATCGACGGAGGCGGCGTCTACGTCTTCGATGGGGTGACGAGAACGCTCGACGCCATCATCGACGTCATCGCCGCCTCGCTGTCGGCCATCAAGCCGGGATTCGGTCTCAAGGGGTTGCTGGTCGGCACCACGACCGGGCACGTCGGCCTGTGGACGTTCAACGGCGTCAACTACAGCGAAACCGGCGGCTGGAACTTTGGCGCCAAGCCGATCAACGGAGTTCAGCTCACGCCCGATGGCGCACTCGCGGTCGGGTCCGACGGCGCCGTGCACGTGCTTCGCGAAGGCAACCTGTATCACAGCGCCAATTACGGCAACGGATTCGGGCGCTCGCTGCTGTCGATGGGCGGCGGACGCGTGCTGCTCAGCGGGGGCGAGCACGGAGTGCACGCCCTCATCGTGCATCCCTGATACGCGGGGTTGACCTTGCCTGGAGGGATGATGCTGCGTGGCGGGAACTTCGTGTTGCTGATCGTATTCACGATCGCCATGGCACAGGCCGACGGCGGATTTGCGGAGGAGGGGCCGTCGCGATTCGCGGCCTGGAGCACGGGCTCCTTTGGAATGGGCGTTGGTGAGCGAGGCGTGGTCGTTGCCGGATCAGGTGAAGACACTGAGATCTACCTTTATGGCCTTCAAGGTGGTCGCTACCTCTCGATCGATCACTTTTTTCATGCGCTGCGTTTCTCGAAGGCCACGAACGATTACGAGGAAGTCTTCGTGTCCGAGGATTTCAGGGAAAACATCGCGCGCCTGGCGCTTGTCCACACACCAGTGCCCGAGCGGCCTCTGGCTATTGCCTTCGCGTCGATGGGCGGACAAATCAGAATCTACGACAAGCGCACCAAACGCGAGCTGGGCACCTACATCGACCCTTGCAGCGAGCACGGCTTTCTTGTGACGCTCATCACGACCGATCTCAACAGCGACGGGTGGGACGAATTCGTCTCACTCTGTTGGGATTCCAGTGTTGCCGTTCATGGCTTCAATTATCCGACGTGGATCGTTCCAGGAGGGACGATCGGACCACCACCGCCAGTAGCTTCAGGTTCGATCGTCGTGGGCCAGATGGACGACGATCCTGCCATAGAGATCGCGATAAGAGACGGACGCGTGATCGACAGCACGTCCCATGTCGTCCAGTGGACTCGACCAGGAGGCTTCGGATCTCTCGTGGGCACTGTGGACAGCAATGACGATGGGCGCGACGAATTGATCGCTGGCGCCGCTGGCCCGACTCTCGAAGCTATCGACGTGACGCAACAAGTCGTAGCCTGGTCCATACCGATTGCCAGCCGAGGGATCTCGAGTGCGATTTGCGAGGACATCGACGGGGACGGTGAGCCGGAGTTGATCGCAGCGGATGCCGACTCAGTACTTCATGCCTTTAGCACGCGTACTCGCGACGAGAAATGGACGATTCCCTACGGGCTATATGCCGCCGGCAATTTGCAGGCTGCTGATGCAAACGGCGATGGGGTGAAAGAACTGCTTCTCAGCGGAGGCGCACAGATCGGCGGCGGCGGGTTCCTCTACATCGTAGATTGGAGGACCAAAGCGGTCGTCTGGCGCAGCAGGGAACTGGACGGACCGTTCATCGGGCCCGAGCTCGGGGACCTCGATGGCGACGGTATCCCAGAGTTGGTGTTCGCCTCCGAGTTCTCGGACTATGGAAACAGCAGCGGACGCGTCATTGTCGTGGACAGCCGCACGCTGAAGATCCGCGGTATCTCTGAACCGTTGTTCGGAGACACATCACGCGCTGGACTGCATGGTCTCACCCTGGCCGATGTCAACGGCGACGGCCGAGTCGACATCATAGTGACTGCTGACGTGCTCAACAAAGGCTTTGTCGAGGTTCTTGAGTTCACCAGGACCAACGAATTCTGGGTGTCCCGAATCAGCCAGAGTACATCGCCCTCCCCATTCGAATCGATCGCAGTCGCCGATGTCGACGGCGATGGTCGGCTTGAAATCATCGCCGGCACAGCCCAGGAGCTTGGGGGGACGCTATACGCCTATGACGCCACGACGGCTAAAGAGATCTGGCACACCAACCCTCTGAGCGATACCGGGTACGCCATCACCGATCTGATCGTGACCCAACTTGACAACGATCCAGCGCTGGAGATCGTCGTCCGAAACGACTGGGGCCTCGTATCGATTGTTGACGGAGCGACGCACAACGTAGAGCGAACGATAGACGCCGACGCCACTGCTATCTCGAAGCTCGACGAGCGCTTCGGCCTCGGCTCGCTCCTCATCGGCACCCGCAGCGGTACCGCCGGCACGTGGGCCTTCGATGGAAGCGCGTTGACGCAACGAGTGACGTGGTCACTTGGATTGGCACAGATCGATGCGATTTCAATCACGGACCATGGTGCGCTTGTCGTTGCCTCCGAAGGAGTGCTGCACGTGCGGCGCGACGGCGAAGTTTTTCAGACGGCTTCGTACGGACGAGGCTTGGGCCGCAAAGTCGTGTCACTTGCCAGCGGCCGGGTCGTATTCAGCGCCGGCCTGTTAGGCCTGCACGCCTTCATCGTGCAGCCGTGACGTCGAATTGGCGGCTCGCCTCGACGATGGCCGCGGCCGTGTCCGCGGCAGCGGCCGATGGCGGCTGGGGAAACAGGTCGTAGACCTTCAGAGCGAGCACCGCGATCTCCGGCGGCGACGACGGAGCTGACCCGCCGAGAAAGCTGCCGCGCTTATCGCGAATGAACGCCGCAGCGGCGCGGACGGCCTCGTGGGCCCGACGCGCGTCGGCGCTCTCGTAGCTGAACACCCACTGGCGCACGCGCTCGTTGATGACTGGCTTGTCGTCGCCGGCATCGAGGCCGGCGGCGGCGAGCATGCGGCAGTCGTAATCGCGGCACGTGCGCGGCCGATGCTCGTAAATGGAGCACGCACCAGCCCTGAACATCGGGCACGAGCCGTCCTCGGCGAACCCGAGCAGCTTGTGACCGCGCGGCCGGCCCGGCGCGCGCACCAGCAGGCGCGCGGGAATCACGGCGAGCGCGTCGGTCTCGCCAGGCCCGACGTGCACGAACATCGACGACGTGCAGCAGCCCACACACTCCCCACATGGCACGTCCATGCCGCGCCCTTCGCCGCGCAGCGATGCGCGCGCGGCCGTCAGCCAGGCGCCGAAAGGGCCGGCGTCGATCACGTCGTGCTCCGCGGCTGCGCGTTCCTCATGCGAATGATCGAGAACTGCAAGCTCGACGCGACGACGGCATCGCGCAGCGACCACAAATCAGGCAGCGCGCGCACCGCCACGCCGCGCTGGTCCAATTCGCCAATCGGATCAGCGCACCGGCGCACGCCGAGCGGGTCGACGGCGACGCGAGTGACGAAATAGCCAGCACACTCGTCGATGCACTCGAACGTGTCCGGCGGAAGCTCGTACACATACAAGCGCGCGTGCCGCACTCGTTCGAGCCACTGCTCTTCGATGGCGACGACCGCGGTGGCCGACTCCAGAAACGCCGCCCGATCGGCCGCGGTAGTTTGAGCGCCGGCATAGTACGTGACTCGCGGACAGTCGCGAGGAAGCAGGTAGTTGCGCAGCCGCTCGTCGTCGACCGCCCAGACGACCGGCGCGTCGGTCAGAGTCGACGGGCGCGGCTCGAAGCGTTCGATAGCAGCGGCGTCGCTGACGTGATAGAGCATGGCGCGGGCAGGTCTGAGGACCTGGCCCTACGTGGGGGCCGCCTGAAGGCGGCCCCCACGTTTACATGTTCTGTCGTCGCACACTGAAGGCGGCCCCCACGTCTACGCCTCCGCGGCCGCGTTCAGCCGCGACTCGACGTACGGCGCCTCGTTCACCGCGGGCGCCTTCTTGCGCGCGGCCACCAGCCAGCATTCCCGTGCCGACGCCGCAATCACCACCACCACGATGGCCATGAAGAAGAGGGCCAGCCCGGCGTCGATGCGGTCGTTGAAGATCATCCGCGCCGCGGCCGGATTGGTGGAGTTCACCAGTGTCTGCGCATGCGACAGGAACCCGAGTTTCGGATCGGGTGAGAACACCTTCTGCCAGCCCGCGGTGAGCGTCGCAGCCGTCAGCCACACCAGCGGGATCAGCGGCACCCAGGCGTGGCGCATCTTCCCCATCTTGACGAGCACGGTGGTGGCGACGCAGAGCGCCACCGCCGCCAGCAGCTGGTTCGCAATGCCGAAAAGCGGCCACAGCGTGTTGATGCCACCAAGTGGATCGACGACACCCTGGTAGAGGAAGTATCCCCAGGCGATGACGACCAGAAAGGACGAGATCAGGATGCTCGGATACCAGGAGGTACGGCCGAGCGGCGCGTAGACGTGGCCGAGCAACTCCTGCAGCATGAAGCGCCCGACGCGCGTGCCGGCATCGACCGTCGTCAGGATGAAGACCGCCTCGAACATGATCGCGAAGTGGTACCAGATGGCGAGGGCACCGCCGCTGAAGACGCCGGACATGATGCCCGCCATGCCGACGGCCAGGCTTGGCGCGCCGCCCGTGCGTGAGAGCAGCGTCGACTCGCCCATCTCCTTGGCGAGCATCCCGAGCTGCTCCGGCGTCACCATGAACCCCCACTGCGCGATGGCCTGCGACGCCGTCTGCGCCGTCGGCCCCAGTGTGGCCTGCCCCACGTTCATCGCAAAGTAGACGCCGGGGTCGAGCGTGGCCGCGGCAATCATCGCCATCACGCCGACGAGCGATTCGGTCAGCATGCTGCCGTAGCCGACCACCCGGGCATCGGTCTCGCAGCTCAACATCTTGGGCGACGTGCCGCTCGCGATCAGGGCGTGAAAGCCCGACACGGCACCGCAGGCTATGGTGATGAACGCGAAGGGAAAGAGCTTTCCCGCGAACACGGGACCGGAGCCGTCGATGAACTGCGTCACGGCCGGCATCTTGAGCGGCGGCATCACGAAGATGATGGCGATACCCAGGAACGTGATGGTGCCGATCTTCATGAACGTGGACAGGTAGTCGCGCGGCGCCAGCAGCAGCCACACCGGCAGCACCGAGGCAACGAACCCGTAGACCATCACCGCCCACGAGAGCGACGTCCCCGACCAGGTGAAGGCCGGGGCGAGCGTCGGGTGCTGCGACACCCACTGCCCGCCGAGGAGCCCCGCCACGAGCAGCACGACGCCGATGGCCGTAGCCTCGGCCACCTTGCCGGGGCGCACGTTGTTCATCCACAGCCCCATCAGGAGCGCGATCGGAATCGTGGACGACAGCGTGAAGAGGCCCCACGGGCTGTCGCGCAGCGCGTTCACCACCACCAGCGCCAGCACCGCGAGCAGGATGATCATGATGGCAAAGATGGCGACCATGGCCGCCAGCCCCGCCACCGGATTCACCTCTTCCTTCGCGATCTGCCCCAGCGACTTGCCGTCACGCCGCATCGAGGTACAGAGGATGAGGAAGTCCTGCACCGCGCCGCCCAGCACCACGCCGGCGATCAGCCAGATGGTGCCGGGCAGGAAGCCGAACTGCGCCGCCAGCGTCGGCCCGACGAGCGGGCCGGCACCCGAGATGGCGGAGAAATGGTGGCCGAAGAGCACCCACTTCGACGTCGGCACGAAGTCGCGTCCGTTGTTGTGGCGCTCCGCCGGCGTGGCCCGGCTGGCGTCGAGCTCGAACACGGTGTTGGCGATGAACCGCGAATAGAAGCGGTAGGCGACCAGATACGTGCACACCGCCGCGATGACGAGCCACGCGGCGGAAATGGTCTCGCCGCGCGACAGCGCGAGCATGCCGAATCCGGCGGCACCCGCCACCGAAATCAGGATCCAGACGAGCAGGGAAAGCGGCTTGGGCATGGGCTACTTGAACTGAAGATACGCGAGCGCGTTCACGCCGGACTGCGTGAACCAGAGTCTATCGCCAAGCCGCGCCGGCGGCTGGCGGTCGCAGCCGGCGGTCAGGCCCGTGGCGCCTGCGTTGGGCACGCGCAAGGGAAACTCGGTGATGGCGCCGTCGGGCGTCACGCGGCCGAGCAGCCCCGCGCGCGTGAACCAGATGTTTCGATCGGGGCCGACGGCGACGTTGATCGGCGATCCGGTCTGCGTGGCCATCGGGAACTCGGTGATCTGACCCTTCATCGTGATGCGGCCGACGCGGTTGCCGTCCGGTTTGCGGCCGTCCATGCTGCCCGAGAGCTCGATGAACCACATGTGCCCGTCGGCGCCCGCTGTGATGTCACCGGGGCCCGAGTTGGGACGCGGCAGCGGGAACTCGGTGATGACGCCTGCCGGAGTAATCCGGCCGATTTTGCTGGCGTTGAACTCCGAGAACCAGATGTTGCCGTCGGGCCCGGCGGCGAGCGCCCGCGGACCGCTGTCAGCGGTCGGAATCGGGTACTCGGTGATCACGCCGGCGGGGGTGATTTTTCCGATCTTCCCCGCGCCAAATTCCCCGAACCAGATGTTGCCGTCGGCGCCGAGCGCGATAGCGCGCGGAAACGAGCTCGGTGTGGGAATTGCGTATTCGGTGAGCTGGCCGGCGGAGGTGATGCGGCCCATCCGGTTGCCGGTGTGCTCGGAGAACCAGAGGTTGCCATCGGCCCCGACGGCGATGATTCGGGGGCCGCTGTTGGGGTTTGGGAGGGCAAACTCGACCAGGCCGGTCCCGTCGGGCCGCATGCGGCCGATGCGGTTTCCGGCGCTCTCGGTAAACCAGACCGAGCCGTCCTGAGTAAGGGCGATTGTCGTCGGGCCGCTGCCGGGGTTGGGCAGCGGAAACTCGATGACGGCGCCGTCGGTCGTGGCCAGAGCCTCACCAGGCCGGAGCCAGCGTTGCTGAGCATTCACGTCACTGGCCACGAGGGTCACCAAAACGGGTATCCCTAGCGACGACAGCCATTTGCGCGTCATAATAGATGGTCGGGCCCCGTCGCCGGAGGCGGCGCCCGCTAAGTTTATGCCACGCCTTGCGGCGGGGCGATAGCTGCCTTTTCGGGGAGGTAGGATGCGCCGAGTCGCGCTCGCCTTGCCTCGCCATAGGCGAGGCAAAGTAGACACTGTCACCAGCGAGGCGAAGCCTGCGCGCTCGTCGCTCCGAGGCGTAGCCTCGCTGGTAGCAGTACTGGCCGTCCTTGCCGTGGCCCACAACCAGGCAAAGGGGGACGGCGGCGGTCAGACGGCTCAGGCCGCACCGGCCGTTCGCCCGGTTGCGCCGCCGGACGGCGCGCTCGTCCAGAAGTACTGCATCACCTGCCACAGTGATCGGCTGAAGACTGGAGGGCTGTCGCTCCAGAGTCTCGACCCGGCCGCGCCGTCGATCGACGCCCAGGTGTGGGAGAAGATCGTCCAGAAGCTTCACGGCGGGATGATGCCGCCCCAGGGCATGCCGCGTCCGGAGCCGGCCGCGCTCGATACGTTCGTCACCGCGCTCGAGGCGGTGCTCGATCGACAGGCAACCGGCTCCATCAGCCCCGGCCACAAGCCTCCGCACCGCCTCAATCGCACCGAGTACGGCAACGCCATTCGCGATCTGCTGGACCTCGACATCGACGCGTCGACCCTGCTGCCGGCCGACGACGAGAGCAACGGGTTCGACAACATCGCCGGCGTGCTGCGCGTGTCGCCGTCGCTCCTCGAGCAGTACCTCGGGGCGGCGCGCAAGGTGAGCAGCCTGGCCGTTGGCACCGACAAAGACGTGATTCGCCTCGCATTCCGCGTGCCGCCGGACGACTCCCAGGAGGATCAGGTGGACGGGCTGCCGCTCGGCACCCGCGGCGGCCTGTCGTTCACGCACACGTTTCCGCAGGACGCCGAATACGAGTTCAGCGTGTTCCTGCTGCGCAACATCGTCGGCTACATGATCGGCCTCGAGTTCGCGCACCAGATCGAGATCTCGATCGACGGCGAGCGAGTCTTCACCGCGCAGGTGGGCGGCGAGGAAGACAACCTGGCGTCCGACAAGAACATGTCCGAGACGGCCAACCAGATCGACCAGCGGCTCAAAGCGCGCGTGAAGGTGAAGGCGGGGCCGCGCACGGTCGCGATCACGTTCGTGCAACGCAACCACGCCGTGTCCGACGAGCCGCTGCAGCCGCACGAGCGCAACCACGACCTGCAGGACATGAACGGGCTGCCGCAGATCGACCACGTGAACCTGACCGGCCCGTTCGACGCGACCGGCCCCGGCGACACACCGAGCCGCCGGCGCATCTTCAGCTGCCGCCCCGCCGACTCTCGTCGTAGCTCGCCCGAGCTGGTCGCGAGCGAAGACGGATGCGCGCGCAAAGTGCTCTCGACCCTGGCGCGGCGCGCGTATCGCCGTCCGGTCACCGCGGACGACATGGTGCCGGTCATGGAGCAGTACGAGGCCGGCCGCAAGGGCGGCTCGTTCGACACCGGCATCGAGCACGGGCTGCGCCTGATCCTCGCCAACCCGAAGTTCCTCTTCCGCCTGGAGCGGGCGGTGGACAAGCCGGGCCCCGTGAGCGACCTCGAGCTCGCGTCGCGCCTCTCGTTCTTCATCTGGAGCTCGATCCCCGACGACGCGCTGATCGATGCCGCGACCAGCGGGCGGCTGAGCACTCCGGCGGGGCTCGAGCGCCAGGTCACCCGCATGCTGGCGAACCCGAAAGCGAGCGCGCTCACCGACAACTTCGCCAGCCAGTGGCTGCTGCTGCGCAACCTCAAGAGCCACGTGCCGACGCCCGGCGACTTCCCCAACTTCGACAACGAGCTGCGGCAGGCGTTCCGGCAGGAGACCGAGCTCTTCTTCGGGAGCGTGGTCAGGGAGAACCGCAGCGTCCTCGACCTGATCAACGCCAACTACACGTTCGTCAACGAGCGGCTGGCGCGGCACTACGGCATCCCGAACGTCTACGGCAGCAATTTCCGCCGCGTCCCGGTGACCGACGAGGCGCGCCGCGGGCTGCTCGGCCAGGGCAGCGTGCTCACCGTGACGTCGTATCCCAACCGCACCTCGCCGGTGCTGCGCGGCAAGTACATCCTCGAGAACATCCTGGGCACGCCGCCGCCGTCGCCGCCGGCCAACGTGCCGGCGCTGTCGGACAACGAGGCGGGCCAGGAGCCGAAGTCGCTGCGCGAGCGCATGGAGCTGCACCGCAAGAACCCGACCTGCGCCACCTGCCACCGCGTGATGGATCCACTCGGGTTCGCGCTCGAGAACTTCGACGGCATCGGGGCGTGGCGAGCCAGGGAACCCGGCGGCGCCATCGACCCGGCGGGCAAGCTGGCCGACGGCAGCGACGTGGATGGTCCCGTGGCGCTGCGGGCGGCTATCATGCGGCACCCGGATCAGTTCGTGCGGACTCTGACCGAGAAACTGATGACGTATGGGCTCGGCCGCGGGCTGGAGTTCTACGACATGCCGGTCGTGCGCGCGATTGCGCGGGACACGGCAAAGAAGAACTACCGGTTTTCGGCGATCGTGGCGGGCATCGTGAGCAGCCCGCCGTTCCGCCAGAAGGCGCCGCAGGTTGACGGCGCCCCGCTCGTTGCTGGCGCGGCCCGCTAAGAGCGCGGACCGCGCGCAGTATCTGGCAAACCGGCTTAACGCCGGTTCGCGACTTGAGGGAAGAGATGTTCATTACTCGAAAGCACCTGCCGCGGCGAACGTTCCTGAAGGGGATCGGCGTCACCATGGCGCTGCCGCTGCTCGACTCGATGGTGCCTGCGCGCACGCTGGTGGCGCAGACGGCGGCCAAGCCCGTGTCGCGTCTCGGCTTCGTCTACGTGCCGCACGGCGCCATCATGGACAAATGGACGCCGGCCACCGAAGGCGCCGGCTTCGAGTTCACGCCCATCCTCAAGCCGCTCGAGGCGCACCGGAACTACGTGAACGTCGTCAGCGGTCTGGGCCAGAAGGCCGCGGACACGACCGCCGTGCACTCGCTGAGCCCGACCACGTGGTTGAGCGGCGTCCGCCCGAAGGCCACGCAGGGCGTCGACGCCTTCGCCGGCATCACGGCCGACCAGATTGCCGCGCAGGCCATCGGGCAGGACTCGCCGCTGCCGTCAATGGAGCTGGCCACCGAGGATCATTCGGGTCTCATCGGCTCGTGCGACGTCGACTACGGGTGCATCTACATGAACACCCTGTCGTGGCGCACGCCCACGACCCCGCAACCGATGGAGATCAATCCACGCAAGGTCTTCGAGCGCATGTTCGGCGAGGGCGGCACGGCGGCGCAGCGCGTGGCGCGCATCAAAGAAGACCGCAGCGTCCTGGACGCGATCGCCAAGGAAGCGGCCGGCCTGCAGCTGCAGCTCGGCCCCTCGGATCGCCAGACGATGACGCAGTATCTCGAGAACGTGCGCGAGATCGAGCGCCGCATCCAGCGCGCCGAGAAGAGTCAGGGTGATGCGGACCTGCAGCTGCCGTCGCGCCCGGCCGGCGTCCCGTTCGATTTCGAAGAGCACGTCCGGCTCATGTACGAGCTGATGACGCTGGCCTACCAGGCCCAGATCACGCGCGTCATCTCGTTCATGGTGTCGCGCGAGGTGAGCAACCGCACCTACACGCAGGTGGGTGTCACCGACGGTCACCACGCCATCTCCCACCACCAGAACCGTGCCGAGAAGATGGAGAAGAACGTCCGCATTCAGACGTTCAACATCAACATGTTCGGCGAGTTCCTGACCAGGCTGAAGGAGACGCCGGACGGCGACGGCTCGCTGCTCGATCACACGGTGCTCCTCTACGGCAGCAACATGAGCAACAGCAACGCGCACGATCACTTCCCGCTCCCGAATCTGGTGGTCGGCGGCGGCGCCGGCTCCCTCAAAGGCGGCCGTCACCTGCGCTATCCCGATCACACGCCGATGACGAACCTGCTGGTGTCGATGCTCGACAAGGTGGGCGTGCACCAGGACACGCTGGGCGACAGCACCGGCCCGCTGGCGAACCTGTGATGCGCGCGAGCCTCGCCACGCTCGTCGCCGCACTTTCATTGGTCGCGACGGCTGCCTTCGCACAAGGTGCGGCGGCTGCCACGGCGCCTGCGGCGGCGCCGAGCGCGGCGCGGCTGGTGGCGGCCGTCAAGGCGGGCGAGTCGGCCGCGGCGCTGTCCATGCTGCAGCGCAAAGCGGATCCCAACGCCGCCGAAGTGGACGGGACGACGGCGCTGCACTGGGCCGTTCGCAACGGCGACGCGACGCTCGTGGATCGCCTGCTGCGCGCCGGCGCCAAGGCCACGGCGGCCAACCGCTACGGTGTCACCCCTCTGCCTCTCGCCTGCGAACAGGGCGACCCCGCCATCGTCGAGCGCCTGCTCAAGGCCGGCGTCCACGCGAACCTCACGGGGCCGCAGGGCGAAACGGCGCTCCACGCCTGCGCGCGCGCGGGCCACGTGGCCGCGGCCAAGGTCCTGGTGACGCACGGGGCGTCGCTGAACGCGATCGAGAGCTGGCGCGGCCAGACACCGATCATGTGGGCGGCGGCGCAGGGGCACGCGGAGATGGTCTCGATGCTGGCCGAGGCCGGCGCCGACGTGAACGCACGCTCGGGCATCATCGCGTGGGAGCGGCAGCGCACCTCAGAGCCACGCGACAAGTGGCTGCCACCGGGCGGGTTCACGCCGCTGCTGTTCGCCGCGCGCGAAGGGCGCGTCGACGCGGCCAAGGCGCTCGTCGCCGCGGGGGCCGACGTCAGCGTCGTGGATCCTGATCGGCAGTCCGCGCTCGTCATCGCGCTCATCAACGGCCACTTCGACGTCGCCAACCTGCTCGTCGACCGTGGCGCGGACGTGAACACGCCGGACAAGGTGGGCCGGACGGCCCTGTGGGCGGCGGTGGACTATCACACGCCGCCGCAGTCCAACCGGCCGGCACCGAATCCGTTCGACGAAGACGCCACGGCTCTCGACGTCATCAAGAACCTGCTGGCGCACGGCGCGCGCGTCGATGCGGCGCTCACCGCGCAGGTGCCGTACCGGACGAAGCTCGATCGAGGCGCCGACGGCGTGCTGGGCGCCGGCACTACGCCGCTGCTGCGCGCGGCCAAGGCCGGCGATACCGCCGTGGTGAAACTGCTGCTCGAGAAGGGTGCCAACCCGAAGGCGGTGACCCGCAACGGCGTCAACGGCCTCATGATGGCGGCCAACGTCGCCGCCCGCGAAGAGGACCGGACGGGCCGCGGCAAGACGCAGAAGGACGCCATCGACACGATCACGATGATGCTCGCCGCCGGCGCCGACATCAACGCCACCGACACCCAGGGCCGCACCGCGATGCACGGCGCCGCGCTGTGGGGCCTCACCGACGTCGTCCGGTTCCTGCACAAGAACGGCGCCAACCTCGACGTTGAGGACAAGCGGCGCTTCACGCCCCTCGAGGCCGCGCTCGGCATAGCCGGCGGCTTCGGCTTCGATTCCAAGTCGGGCGTCGTGCGCGAAGACACGGCCAAGGCGATTCGCGAGCTCATGGGCGTGGCGGCCGATTACGTGCCGCCGGAGCGGCCCCACCCGCCCGCGGCGCCCGGCGGCCGCAACGCGAACGTCGACGACAACTAGCGGGCGGTCTTCAGACCGCCCTGATCCCACACAGCCGTAGGTCGAATCTGACGATCTTACGGAAAAGTTGTCATTAACTCGCGCCCCTGCGCGGGCCAAAGATCCAGCCAACCCGTTGGCGCTCAGAAAGTAACGGCCGCACGACGCGGGCACGGGGCACTGGCCTTCAAGTTGCTCAAGACCCGGGCATGATGTTCAACACACTCGTCGAGCGCGTCGAAAAGGACTTCGCGGAGATGCCGGGGCTAGAAGTGACGATGGCCCAGGGCGTGCGGCTGTGGAACATCGGCGCCGACGACTGCCGCTTCGTCATCGACGCTCTCGTGGACGTGGGCTTCCTGAAATGGACGACGAAGCGCACGGTCATCCGCACCGGGCGGTCGTTGACGCTGGAAAAGGCCGGAATGAGCTGAGCTACAAATCAGTGTGACCGGCCTTCTCCGCCCACGGAATCGTCCGATCCGTTCAGCGCCGCCACAACCTCACTTCTGAGCCGCGAACTTCTTTATCTGTTCTACGGCACTCGCCACTTTGTAATCCAGAAAGACCCTGCCCATGTCGGCGGTCGCCGGCGTGGGGTCGACGAGCACGCCCGCGGCCGGCTCGGGCCCCGCGGCGCTGGCCGCGAAGCGGTCCCGGCGGATATGCCGGCCGTCCTTGTCGAGCGCCTCGACCTGCGCCGTCTCGGTGACGCCGGCGTGCCCGCCGGGGGTGATCTTGCGCTCGGCCAGATAGGCGTTCATCTGCTGGCCCGACTGCGTGGCGATGTCGACGTAGAACACCCGCGCGCCCTTCCGCCGCGCATCGGTGTCGAGCCCCTCGGCCGCGAGGCGCAGTTCGGCCTGCCCGCCGCCATGGTCGCCCATCAGATACACCTGCTTGAACCCGGCCGCGACGGCGCTCTGCGCAACCTGGCGCATCACCCCCAGGAAGACTTCCGAGCTCAAGGTGACGGTGCCGGGGAACCGCATGTGCCCCGTCTTCTCCGTGGCGTCACCGGCCGGGGAGTACGGCATCACCGGGTAGACGAGCGCGGTGCCCAGCCGCTCGGCAATCTGACCGGCCACGTGGCGCGCGATGAGGTTGTGCTTGGCCAGCGACATGTGCGGCCCGTTCTGCTCGGTGCCGCCGGCGTAGATGATGGCGGCCGTCTTCCCCGCCGCCATCGCGTCGCGGATTTCGAACCAGGTGAGATCCTCGATGTAGACCGAGCGGGTCTGAGCCGAGACCGATACCGCGGCCATGAGCAGCGCGCCGGCGATGATGACTGTGCGCATGTGAATGCCTCCTGCAAGCGTTCGTGCTTGAGCCCTGAGCCCTGGCGCGGCCCGCCAACAACGCGGACCGCGCGACAGTATCTGGCAAACCGGCTTGGCGCCGGTTCGCTATTTCAGATCGGCGGGGGGTTCCGCTCGGCAAAGCCCCGCTGATGCCAGTAGGGATACACCGGGGTAACCGCGCTGGCCGCGTCGAGACGTGCGACGTGATCGCGCGACAGCGTCCAGCCGGTCGCGCCCAGATTCTGCCGCAACTGCTCCTCGGTGCGCGCGCCAATGATCACGGTGGCGACCGACGGGCGCTGCAGCAGCCAGTTGATGGCCACCTGGGGCACCGTCTTGCCCGTTTCGCGCGCCACCGTGTCGAGCGCATCGACCACCGTGAACAGCTGCTCCTCGCTCACCGCCGGGCCAAAGTCGACCACCTGCTGATTGCGCAACCGGCTCACGTCGGGCAGCGGCTGCCCTCGCCGGATCCTGCCGGTCAACCGCCCCCATCCCAGCGGGCTCCAGACGACGGTGCCTACCCGCTGGTCGAGCGCCAGCGGCATCAGCTCCCATTCGTAGTCGCGGCCGACGAGCGAGTAGTACGCCTGGTGGGCGACGTAGCGCGCCCAGCCGTGCCGATCGGAGGCGGCGAGCGACTTCATCAAGTGCCAGCCGGAAAAGTTGGAGCAGCCGATGTAGCGAACCTTGCCCGCACGCACCAGGTCGTCGAGGGTGCTCAGGGTCTCCTCGACGGGGGTGCCGGCGTCGAAGCCGTGCATTTGATAGAGGTCGATGTAGTCGGTGCCCAGGCGCTTGAGGCTCATTTCCACGGCCGTCACGAGGTGGTAGCGCGACGAGCCCAGATCGTTGGGCCCGTCGCCCACGCGGAAGGTGCCCTTGGTGGAAATCAGCGCGCGGGCGCGACGGCCTTTGAGCGCCTGGCCGAGCATCGTTTCGGCCGTTCCGGCGGAATAGACGTCCGAGGAGTCGAACATCGTCAGACCGGCGTCGAGACAGATGTCCACGAGCCGAGTCGCCTCGGCGACGCCGTTGGCACCAAACGCCTGAAAGAACTCGCCCTGGCCGCCGAAGGTGGCGGTGCCCAAGCTCAGCGCGGGCACACGCAGCCCTGATCCGCCTAATTGCCGAGATTCCATGCCAGCTCCTGGAGGCTCCGGGCCGGAATAGGGCCAGCGCCTGAAAGAATGTCAGGATGCCACAGCTTGCACACAAAATTCGCTAGCCGTCCGAAGAACGGTGCCCAGGGGGCTGGAAGGGTATGATCGGAGTTGCCTCGATGGTCGAACAGGTTCACTATCCTCAGCTGAGCCGACCGACGGCATAGACTCATGGGCCCCCTCCGAGTGGTGCTGGTTGAAGACCATACCCTGATGCGCGCCGGCATCCGGGCGTTGCTGCAGGCGCTTCCGGACGTGGAGGTGGTCGGCGAGGCCGACAACGGCCCGGACGCCATCTCGCTCGTTTCTACGGCGCGCCCCGATCTCATCCTGCTCGACATCACGCTGCCGGCCATGAACGGGCTCGAGGTCGCCGAGCGCGTCGCCAAGGAATTTGCCCCGACGCGCACCATCATCCTGTCCATGCACACCGACGCGATGTACGTGCGCAAGGCGCTGCAGGCCGGAGCCGCGGGCTACATCGTCAAAGACGCGGGAGTGCAGGAACTCGAGGCCGCGATCCGGGCGGTGATGCGCGGCGAGACGTACTTGAGCCCCGGCGTCAAAGGCACGCCGGCACAATACCTGTCGAACGACCCCACCGAGGATCCGCTCAAGCGCCTCACGCGCCGCCAGCGCGAAACGCTGGAGCTGATGGCGCAGGGCTTCGGCACGCGCGCGATTGCCGAGAAACTCAACGTGAGCGTCAAGACCGTCGAGTTCCATCGCGCCGAGCTCATGAACCGCCTCGAGATCCACGACGTGCCCGGACTTGTGCGCTTCGCCATTCGCGCCGGTCTCGTAACTTCCGAGCACTGAGCGTCGTCGCGCGATCACGTTCGCGCGGACATCGACAGACCAAACACGACGCTCTCAGCGTTTCCAGAAGAGGGCGGTCGCACACGCGTTCTAACCAGGGTTTTCCCAGCTTAGGGTTCCCCTAGTTCCGTTTTGATCGATCGGATGGGAACATCGCGGCTATGGCTGGGTCTGAGATTCCTCGTCGGCGCTCGCGCAAGCTGACGCCGGTCTCAACGCACGCGGACCCGCCATCGCCCGGTAGCGCTTCGGCTGTGCACGAGAAGCTCACACAGAGTGTGCAAAACGAGCGGGAAAAACAGACGAGCTCCCAGGGCGTTCGCGTAGCATCAATCGTACTGACTCGAACCGGCACCTATGCGGGGGCGAGGGCATTTGGGATCCTGATGGACGAGCACGAACCGCAGCCCGCACCAGATGTCGCCGACGAATCGCTGGCGTGGCTCGACTTTCTCGAAGAGTGCCGGCAGGTGCTAGCGCTCAGCGAGCAGCACGATCCGGCGCGGCCGGCGGCGCTGACGCCGGCGCTCTTCGACACCGCCAGCCGGCTCCGCACGCGCACAGGACGCGTGCTGGCGCGCGTGATGATCACGCGACTGGCCGAGCGGCTGGCCACCACGCTGGCGCCCGAGAAGGTGTCCGATCGGGTGCCGCTGGACGTCGCCAGCGCCGATTCCCTGCTGCAGTCGTCGGCACCAGCGGTGGTCGATCCCCGCGTCCGGACCGTCCTGCAGTACGTCGAGTCGCGGCACGTCAACTCGGCCTGCCGCCTCGACGACGTGGCCAGGAACCTGCGCGTCTCCCGCTCGTACTTGAGCCGTCTCGTGTTCAAAGAGACCGGCGTGACGTTCAACCGCCACCTGCAGCTCGCGCGGATGAACACCGCGGCGCGGCTGCTCCAGGAAAGCGAGTTGAGCATCAAGGAGATCTCGTCGGGCACCGGCTACGAGCACGTCCCCAGCTTCGACCGCCAGTTCCGCAGTCACTTCAACCTGACCCCCGGCGACTTCCGCCGCGCCGTCCGGCTCTCCTGATCCTGGTTTTGCACAGTCCGACGCAATTTCATGGCGATGCGAACGCGGTAGCTCTTGTGCAACCACGGCGCTGAGTCGAAAAGAAGAGAGGAATGGCGGAAACGATCCTTCTGGTCGAGAACGAATACGCCCTGCGGGAGCTGATGCGGCGCTTCCTCGAGGGCTCGGGTTACGCGGTGCTGAACGCGCGAGACGGCGACGAGGCCTTGTCCGTGGCGACCGCCCATCCCACCCCGATCGATCTCCTGCTGACCGACGTGGTCATGCCCGGCATGAGCGGGTTTGCCCTGGCCTCGCGCGTGTCGGAGCTGCGCGCCGAGACGAAGGTGCTCTACATCTCGGGATACGCGGACGACTACGAGGTCATCCGCGAAGGGCTGACCGACTCGGGACAGCCGTTCCTCCTGAAGCCGTTCTCGCAGGCCGAGCTGTTCAAGAAGGTGGACGAGATCCTCAAACCTTCTGGTCCGTCGGCGTCTCCGGAACGGAACTAGCCGTCACCGACGCGCCCGCCCCGGCGCTATCCGCCCCCCGCGCCGCCAGCGCCCGTCCCACGAATTCCCACGCCCGTTCGGCCGGCGTCCCGTTCGAGTGCGTGCGGGCCGCGGCGCCCAGAAACGCGGCGCTCTTCACCAGCTGCGCATCCAGCGCCGCGCCGCTTCCCGCGAGCTCCTGCAGCAGATCGACCCAGCGCCCGGCAATCGCCTGCGCTTCCGGCCCGGCCGGATCGGAGTGCGCCACCTGCGCCACGTCGTCCAGCAGCTGTTGCCACCGGCGCCGCAGCTCCGCCCGGTCTGGTGTCCGAGGCGCGGGCGCTCGTGCGGCCTCAGCGGGAGCGTCATCGAGCCCCGGCGGTAGATCCTCCTGGGGACCAACTGCCTCGATCAGGCTGCGGAGGGTAGCGGGATCCGCTTCCTCGCCCTTTTCAAGCGCGAGCTCGACGTTCTGGATGGCGGTGATCGCCCTTTCGAGCAGCGGCCGCCGCCGTTCGAGCACGGCTCGCTGCATATGGAGGGCGCGAGCCAGGCCCGGCCCCCCCGACCGCCGCAGCGCCGCGATCTGCCGCAGCGGGACGCCGACCGACTTGAGAGCCAGAATCTGCACGAGCGCCTGCAAATCCTGATCAGAGTAGGTGCGGTGGCCGGCGCGGCTCCGCACTGGTTTGAGCAGTCCGAGATGGTCGTAATGCTGCAGCGCGCGAACCGTCAGGCCGGTCAGCCTGGCAAATTCGTGAATCTGGTAGCCGCGCGCACCTGTGCTGTCACTCATACACCAGTAAAGAACGACGGAGACCGCTCGTACGGCCGCTTCCTCTGCACAGAAAGTTAGCAGTATGTTCGTTTCGTTAGCCGTCGATGCCGGGGGCCGCTCGTTTCTGCACCATGCGCCGATACATCCCACGGACTCATGCATAGGCTGTTTACCCGAGTGGTGGCCCGTATGACCGCCTGGTTCGCCGGGGCCGGACCGGCGCACGCTCTCAGGGCCGCGAACCTCGCCCTGCGGGCCGAGGTCGAGGATCGCCGTCGGCTCGAGGCCGAGCTGCGCCAGGCCCAGAAGCTCGAAGCCATCGGCCATCTGGCCGGCGGCGTGGCCCACGACTTCAACAACATCCTGATGGTGATCCAGGGCTACGCCGACATGCTCCTGGCCGACGCGCCCGAAACCGGCACGACGCGGAACGACCTCCGGGAAATCCAGGAGGCCGCGCGCCGCGGCAGCGATCTCACCCGCCAGCTCCTGGCCTTCGGCCGCAAGCAGGTGCTCACCATCCGGCCGGTCGATCTGAACGCGGTGCTCTCGGACACCAGCCACATGCTGACCCGACTGATCGGCGAGAGCGTCCGCCTGGAGCTCCGGACCGCCTCCGAGGCCTGCCCGATCGAGGCCGACCGGGTACAGCTCGAGCAGGTGCTCATCAACCTGGCCGTCAACGCGCGGGATGCGATGTCAGGGCGCGGCACCCTGCAGGTGGACCTCGATCGAGTGACCGTGCAGACAGAGACCCGCGATCTATCCGAGGGCCACTACGTCCGCCTGACCGTGCGCGACACGGGCTGCGGCATGGACGAGGCGACGCGCGAGCGGATTTTCGAACCGTTCTTCACCACCAAGGGTGCCGGCAAGGGCAGCGGGCTCGGGCTCTCGACGGTGTACGGCGTCGTCAAGCAGCTGGGTGGGCACATCGGCGTCGAGAGCGCGCCTCTCCAGGGCACGACCTTCACGATTCATTTCCCTGCGACGGCCAAGCCGCTGGTCGCGCGCCACGAGGCCGCCGCGGCGCAGGTTCTTGCCGGGCAGGCGGAAACGGTGCTGCTGGTTGAAGACGACCGCGCGGTGCGCACCGTGGTCGGCAGCGTGCTGCGCCGGCACGGCTACGCCGTGCTGCAGGCCAGCGGTCCGAGGGAAGCGCTGGCCGCCGCCCGCGCGCACGCCGGCTCGATCGACCTGGTACTCTCGGACGTGATCATGCCGGAGATGAGCGGACCCGAGATGGTGACGCTCCTCGTGGAAGGGCATCCCGAAACGCGCGCCATCTATCTCTCGGGCTACTCGGCCGACACGCTCATGCGCGACGGCGTTCTGAAATCACGGTCGCACCTGGTTCAGAAGCCCGTCGCCGCGCGCGACCTGTTGCACGCCGTACGCGGTGCACTCGGCCGCGGCCCTCGTGGCCCCGTGCCCGTGCGCCTGGCCAGCTGAGACCCACCGTGATTCTGGCGGTCAAGGTCATTCCACGGGCGTCCAAACCTGGAATTGCCGTCGCACCGGACGGCTCGCTGAAGGTCCGTTTGAAATCGCCGCCGGTCGAGGGCGCCGCCAACAGCGAGCTCGTCGCGCTGCTGGCCGCGACCTTTGGCGTGCCGCGGCGCGCGATCACGATCGCGGCGGGCGCGCACGCGCGCACCAAGCGCGTACAGCTTGAAGGGATCGACGAACGATCTGCGGCGGCGGTGCTGGCGGCGCTGAAAAAGGATTAACGCCGTCGTGGTCGAGGCGTGGCACCGGCGCCCGCCACGCCATAGGCCTCGGCGTTGAACG
>DASYRM010000157.1:0-14987 GCA_036004405.1 Vicinamibacterales bacterium | reverse complement strand
GCCTCGATACCTTCTCGACCAGCATCCGCGACAGCCAGATGGCGGGCACGCTCGAGGTGGTGCTGCTCTCGCCGATCCGGCTGACCGAGATGGTCGTCTACTCGTCGCTCTGGCCGTACCTCTTTACCGCGGTCCGGTTCGGCGCCTATGTCGGCTTCGGTTGGCTGCTCTTCGGGCTGCCGATCAATCCGCAGGGGCTGCCGGCGGGATTCGCCGTCCTGCTGCTGACGATTCTCTGCTTCGCGCCGCTCGGCATCATGTCGGCGGCCATCATCATGGTCTTCAAGAAGGGCGCCTGGTTCCAGATGCTGATCAGCGCCACCGGCGTGATCCTGGGCGGCGTGGCCTACCCGACCTCGGTGCTGCCGCCGTGGGCGTCGGCGGTGAGCTACTACCTCCCGCTCACGCACGCCGTCAACGCCATGCGCGAGGCGCTGCTCAACGGGCGCGGCCTCGCCGGCGTCGCCGGCGACGTGTCGTTCCTGCTCGTCTTCTCGGCGCTGCTGACGCCGCTGTCGCTGTGGCTCTTCAGCCTGGCGGTGTCGCGGACCAAGCAGCTCGGCACGCTCACCCAGTACTGACCGCACCCATCACCGTGACCACATCGTCGAATCCTCCGGCCGTCGAAATCGACGGGCTGACCAAGCGCTATCAGCGGCAGCGCTCCCTCGCCGACGCGGTGCGCGGCACGGCGCCGAAAGAGACGCTCGCGCTCGACAACGTGTCGCTCGACATCCGCGAGGGCGAGGTGTTCGGACTGCTCGGGCCGAACGGCTCCGGCAAGACGACGCTGCTGAAACTGCTCAGCACGATCCTCTCGCCGACGAGCGGCACCGCCCGTCTCTTCGGCGTCGACGTGCGGCAGCAGCCGCGCCGCGTCCGGCAGCTGGTTGGTCTCGTCACCGCCGAAGAACGCAGCCTCTACTGGCGGCTGACGGCGCGACAGAACCTGCGCTTCTTCCTCAGCCTTTACGGCACGAGCGGACGCCGGGCGGAGGCGCGCATCGACAGCCTGCTGGACCTGTTCATGCTGACCGACGTGGCCAACGTACGCGTCGCCGAGTACTCCACCGGCATGCGGCAGAAGCTGTCGATTGCGCGCGGGCTGCTGAGCGAGCCGCGGCTGCTCTTCCTCGACGAGCCGACGCGCGGGCTGGATCCCGCGGCGGCGCACAACCTGCTGCAGCTGGTGCGCGACCGCGCCGTGCGGCACCTCGAGAACACCGTGATTCTCACCACGCACATCGCGCGCGAGGTCGAGCAGCTCTGCGACCGGATCGCGACGCTCAATCGCGGCCGCGTCAGCTACGTCGGCTCGGTCGAGGGGCTCGTCGCCGCGGTGGACGAGACCGTCGGCTATTCGCTGCTGGTGGATGCGCTGCCCGACGCCGCGTTCGGAGCGCTGCGCGGCAAGGCAGGCGTGACGGCGTGCACGCGCGCGGTGCGCGAGGACGGCGTCATCGAGCTGGAGCTGACGCTGGCGCACGAGGCGGCTCTCAGCGACGTCCTGCGGCAGCTCCTGTTCAACAACGTCACGATCACGCGCTGCACGGTCCGCGAGAAGTCGCTCGAGGAAACCTTCCGCGCGGTCTTCGATCGCGCGGCCGAACACGCCGCGGTGGTTCCGGCGGCGGCGTCACGACGATGACCACGCGCACCGCCCCGCTCACGCACGACCACCTGACCGACGCCGTCGGTCAGGACCTGCTGCGACAGCTCCGCCTCTCGCTCGCCCACGTGATCAGCGGCGACGGCGACTCGTTCGTGACCTTCCTGTGCCGCGACGATCAGAACGCCCAGGTGGTCCTCAAGTACGTCCGGCCGGACGCGCCGCCCGACGCCTACCGCCGCCTGAACAACGAGGCGCGCCTGCTGCAGCAGCTGTCGACCGAATGGCCGCTGCGGCTGTTGCGCTACCGGGCGTCCGCCGCGGGCTATCTCGTCACCGAGCTCGATTCCGGGCGCCTGCTCCGGCCGGCCACGATGGACGACGAGCACGTGGTGCGCGCCGTGGCCACCGCCCTGGCGCTCTTCCAGGAGTCGGCGAGCGCCGGACGCCTCGAGGGCATCCGGGATCGCGAGCCGGTCGCCGTCTACTACCTCAAGGTGCTGGTCAAGCACCTGCTCCACCTGTGGCCCGAAGAGCTGACGGCGTGGCAGTGCTGTCGCGCACTGGCCGTCGTGGCAGCAGCGATGCCGGCGATGCTGCGCCGTTCGGCGCCGTCGCACGGCGACTTCCTGCCGACCAACCTGCTTTACCACGACAGCGACGGCAGCGTGACCTTCACCGATCTCGAGGCGTTCATGCGCGGGGCGCACCCGCTCTTCGACGTGCTGGCGATCTGCACCGTGGACGACCGCGAGGTGGCCGACTGGACGTGGCAGGGGGCGTTCCTGCGCTCCTATCTCGGCCACATCACCGGTGAGGCCCGTCTCAACCCGCAGTCGCGCGAGTTCAAGCGTTCGTATCGCGGACTGCTGACGTTCTTCCTGATTTACCGGCTGAACGAGGCGCGCATGAACGCCACCACGGGCCGCTACTTCGACGGCCTGAGTCAGCCGGCGTTCGTGTGGCGGAAGCTGGCCGCGCTGCTGCGAGGCGTGCGGCACGACCCGGCAGCCGTCCGCCGCGGCGACGGCCTCGACGGGCGCCGCGCGAACGTGCGCCGGCTGCTGGCGGGCTCGGCCGTGGGCGACCACCTGCGTGCCATGCGCGCGTTCGATCTCCACTCGTCGTGACCACCAACCCCTCCATCGCGGCCACCCGTTCGCCGGTCGAGCCGATGTCGCGCTCGCTCGGCGGCGAGCACCATGTGCTGCGCCTGTGGTGCGCGCTCGGGACGCTCGCCGCGGCGCTTCTGGCCAGCGAGTTCGTGACCGTGCGCGCGCTCAAGGCGGCCATCCTGGCGAGCGCGCCCAACGCCCCGGTGGCGTCGCTCGGGCAGAACGCCTGGCACGTGCTGCGGACGTCGTGGCAGACCGTGCTTGGTCCGGCAGACGTCGTGATTGCGCTCGTCATTGCCGGCGCGCTCCTTTACGTCGTCCAGGCCGAGCGCCGGCATGCCGCCGCCACCGATCTGCTGTGGCGCGCCGAGCGCTCCAACGGCGTGCTGTTCGGGCTGCTGTCGCTGCTGACGCTGACGATCGCGCGCCTCTACCTCTCGCCCGGCCAGGTGTTCATGGGCGACACCGAGACGCACCTGCTGCGCGCGTGGATGTTCGCCGAGCACTTCCGGCACCTCGACGCACCGACCTGGTCGAACGCCTGGTATGGCGGATTTCCGCTGCTCGCGCATTACGGCCCGTTGTATTTCATCGCCACGGCGCTCCTCACGATGGCCACCGGCGACATCCACGTCGCCACCAAACTCCTGCTCTGGGCGTGCCACGTCGGATCGGTGTTCACGATGTGGTGGTTCCTGCGCGAGGCGACCGGGCGCCGCCTCGCCGCGCTCGTCGGCGCGATCGCCTTTGCCCTCACCTTCCACCGGGTGCACATCATCCTGTTCCAGGGCGATCTGCAGGTGGCGGTGGTCTTCCTGCTGCTGCCGGTCGCGTTGCTCCTGTCCGAGCGATTCATGCGCACGCGGGCGCATCCGCGGCGGACGTTCATCGCGCTGGCGCTGGTCCTCGCCGCCACCATCCTCAATCACCACGGCTACGCCTTCTTCGCCCTGGTGTTCCTCGGTCTCTACTGGATCGGACGCATGGCGGTCACGCCGGAGCCGCTGGCGCGCCGCGCGCGCACGGTGGTCGTGCTCGGCGCCGCGGCCGGTGCGGCGCTCCTCATGAGCGCGTTCCTGCTCGTCCCGTTCATGTGGGGCATGGCCGAACACCGCGGGATGCCGAACTCGGCGTTCCCGCTGCTCATCCCGAACCTGCTCGGGCCGCTCATGCTGGTGAAGCTGTTCCGGTGGTCGGCGCTGGGCGACGGCGGCACCATCGGCTACGTCGGGCTGTCGATCGGCGCGATGGCGGCGATCGGCGTGGCGCACGGCCTGCGGCGGCGCGACCCGGTGGTGGTCGGCCTCACGGCGGCCACGGCGGCCTCGCTGCTGATGGTCCACAACCAGATGTCCTACAACGTGAAGAACATCGACTTCTTCGCGTTGTTCGTGTCGGCGCTGTCGGCGTGGGCCATCGTCGCCGCGACCGCGCCCGGCTCGCGCGTCTGGGGCGCGGCGCGCGGCCACGCACGCTGGGGCGAGCGCTTCGAGGCACGCGCGGCGGCGATCGCGATCGGAATCCTCCTGCTCGATCTCGGGCTGACGACCTTCCAGAGTCCGTTCCGCGAGCACTACGAGTTCAAGCAGCCGGTCTACGAGGAGCTGGCCGCGCAGGGCCCCTACAAGACGCTCGAGCGCCAGGTGCTGCGCTACGACCCCGCCCAGCCGCCCGATGCCTTCTTCGATCCCAACAAGCTGGGCATTCCGTCCGCCTACGCCTCGGTGCCCTCGCCGCTCGGGTTCTTTCACGAAGGCGCCGGCCGCTCGTTCGCCTACAGCGCGGAGATCGTCAAGCAGGTCCATCGCGACCTGAATGCGGGCCGCCTGGGACACCGCTCGGTGGAAGGGCTGTACGTGATGGGGGTTCGCCAGATCGTGTTCCGCGATCGCTACCAGTGGTTCACGCCGGCGCTCCCGGCGTCCGACGACTACACCGTTCGCGACGGCATCCTCACCACCGCGCACGCGACCCCGCTCCTCGCATCGACGCGGGTGGTGCCGGCCGGCGAGGTCGCCGGACTCCCCGACGACGCCATCGTCCGCGAGGGCAAGTATCTCGAGCCCGAGACCTTCGACTACAGCGGTCATTATTACGACCAGCTCGTCGGGCCTCTGCTCGATCGCATGCAGGTGGACATGACACGCGGCGTCGCCGGCGAGCTGATCTCCCGCGATCCGGCGTTCCGCGCCGACCAGGCGGGCAGCGGCGAGGCGCTGCGACTCGCGGTGACCGCCTACACGGCCGACCTCAAGCGCGTTGCCGTCGGGTATGCGTCGAATCGCGACGCCGCGGGCCAGCTGCCCTACACCTACTTCCCGTACTTGCGCGTCACGCTGGACGGCGCGGAGGTCCCGTTCTACCGCTCGGCGTTCAACACCATCCTGGTGCGTCTGCCCGCGGGCGCGCACACCATCCGCCTCCTGGGCGTCGCGCCGCCGCTGCAGGCGGCGATGCTGTGGCTGTCGCTGGCGGCCTTCGTCGTCACCCTGCTGGTTCCCGGGCGGCTGCTTTCGGCGGTTGTCGGAGCCGCGCCTTCCTCCGCGCACTCATCATGAAAATCTTCGTCACCGGCGCGGCCGGCTACATCGGCAGCGTCGTCACCGAACGGCTGGTCGAACAGGGGCACGCCGTCGTCGCATTCGACAACCTGTCGCACGGGTTCCGCGACGCGGTCCATCCCGGCGCCGAGTTCATCGAAGGCGACCTGCTCGACCGCGAGGCGCTCGTCGGCACGATGCGCGCCGGCCACTTCGACGCCGTCGTGCACCTGGCGGCCGAAGCGCTCATCGACGCCTCGATTCGCGATCCCGGGCTGTTCTTCCGGGCCAACACCATCGGCGGCCTCAACCTGCTCGACGCGATGGTCGCCGGCGGCGTGCCGCGGATGGTGTTCTCGTCGACCGCCGCTGTGTATGGCGAGCCGGCGGCCGTGCCGATTCCCGAGGATGCGCCGACGCGCCCGGTCAACGCCTACGGCGAATCGAAGCTCGCGTTCGAGCGCGCGCTGCCGTGGTACCGCCGCGCCCACGCCATCCGCCACGTCTCGCTGCGCTACTTCAACGCCTGCGGCGCCACCCAGCGCTGCGGCGAACGGCACGAGCCGGAGACGCATCTGATTCCGATCCTGCTCGACGTGGCGTCGGGCCGGCGCGATGCGATTCAGCTGTTCGGCACCGACTACGACACCGCCGACGGGACGTGCCTGCGTGACTACGTCCACGTCCGCGACATCGCCGAGGCGCACGTGCTGTGCCTGGCGCATCTCGACACCATCGGCGGCGACGTCTTCAACCTTGGAAACGGCACCGGCTACACCAACCGCCAGGTGATCGACGCCGTGCAGCGCGTCACCGGACGGCAGATCGCGGTGGTGCCGGCCCCGCGCCGGCCGGGCGACCCGGCGCGCCTGGTCGCCAGCTCGGACCGGATCCGCCAGAGCGTCGGCTGGACGCCGGCACTGCCCGGCCTGGAATCGATGATCGAGAGCGCCTGGCGCTGGGTGAGGGTCAACGCATGATCATTTCGCGCACGCCGCTGCGAGTCAGCCTGGTCGGCGGCGGCACCGACCTCGAGGCGTTCTACCGCGACGAGCCAGGCGCGGTCGTGAGCACCGCGATCCGCAAATACATCTACATCACGGTGAACCCGAAGTTCGACTCGCACATCCGCGCCAGCTACTCGATCACCGAGATCGTCGACTCGGTGGACGAGATCCGCCACGAACTGATTCGCGAATCGCTGAAGCTGCTCGCCATCGGCGGCGGCGTCGAGATCACGTCGATCTCGGACATCCCATCGCAAGGCACCGGGCTCGGGTCGTCGAGCAGCTATACCGTGGGGCTGCTGAACGCGCTCTACGCCTACCGGCATCAGCTGGTCGGCGCCGAACGGCTCGCGCGCGAGGCGTGCGAGATCGAAATCCGCCGCTGCGGCAAACCGATCGGCAAGCAGGACCAGTACATCGCCGCCTACGGCGGGCTGCAGTACATCCAGTTCAATCCCGACGGCTCGGTCTTCGTCGATCCGATCGTCTGTGAATCGGCGACGCGAGGGACGCTCGAGTCCTCGCTCCTGCTGCTCTACACCGGGCTCACGCGGTCGGCCGACCCGATTCTCGCCGAGCAGCGCGACAACATGCGGAGCAGCCACGGCCGCGACGGGATGCGCCGCATGGCGCGGCTCGCCAGCGAGCTGAAGACGGCGCTGGTGGGCAACGATCTCGACGCCTGCGGCGAGGTGCTGCACGAGAGCTGGATGGTCAAGCGCTCGATGGCGTCCGGCGTCACCACCGCGCAGATCGACGAGTGGTACGCACGGGCGCGGGCCAACGGCGCGCTGGGCGGCAAGATTTCGGGCGCCGGCGGCGGCGGCTTTCTCATGCTGTTCGCGCCGAGGCATGCACACGCCGCCATCTGCCGCGCGCTGCCGGAGCTCCGCCCCGTCCCCATCCTTCTCGAACCCCAGGGCAGCAAGATCATCTACGTCGAGGAGAGCGCCCGTGATTGAGCTCACCGACACCGTCCGCGACGCCTTCGCACGCGGCTACCTCGAAGAGGTCTCCAGCAGCGTCGCCAGGCTGCCGCTGGCGCAGATCGCCGCTTTTGCCGAAACGGTCGAGCGGGCCTATCGCGACGACCGCCAGGTGTTCGTAATCGGCAACGGCGGCAGCGCGACGACCGCGTCGCACATGGCGTGCGACCTGGCCAAGAACATCTACCCCGCCAGGGCGCTGGCCGGTATCCGGCGCTTCCGCGTGCTGTCGCTCACGGACAACGTCGGGCTCATCACTGCGCTGGCCAACGACTGCGGCTACGACCGCGTGTTCGCGGAGCAGCTCTCCTATTACGTCCGCCCCGGCGACCTGGTGATTGCCATCTCGGCGTCCGGCAACTCGCCCAACGTTCTCGAGGCGCTCGTCGCCGCGCGCGCCGCCGGGGCCCGCACGGCCGCCCTGCTCGGCTTCGACGGCGGCCGGGCGCGCGAGCTGGCCGACCTCGCGGTGGTCATCGACTCGCGCGACTACGGCCACGTGGAAGACGCGCACCTGGTCGTGAACCATCTCGTCACGGCATGGATGCGCCGCGTCGTGGCCGACCTCCACCGGGACTGACCGAACCGATCTCCGCCTCGCCCCGCTTCCCATGCCCCCCGCCCCTCCCGTCGCATCCGCCATCGCCGAGCATTCGGTCCGCGGTTTCATCCGGCCGTTCGAGCACCAGCTCGGCGTCCTGAGCCGTGCCCTCGACCTGACGTGGATCGTGGTCGCGCTCTACCTGAGCCTGCGGCTCGCCGGCTGGGGCTGGGACGAGCGCTACACGATCCTTGCGGCCGCCTCCTGCGCGCTGTTCCTGCTGGCGGCCGAGGCGGCCAACGTCTACAACAACCGGCGGAGCGCGCCGCTGCGCTTCGACTTCCGCAACCTCGCCGCGGCCTGGTCCGTCACCATCGTGGGCGTGCTCTTCCTCGCCTATGTGCTCCAGGTCAGCCACCTCTACTCGCGCCTGGCCGTGACGATCTGGATGGGGCTGGCGCCGCTGGCGCTGGTCACCTGGCGCGGCATCACGCGCGCGGGGCTGACGCGCGTCCGCTCGCTCGGCTACAACACCCGGCGCGTCGCCATCGTCGGCGCCGGCGAGCAGGGGCGGCAGATTGCGCGCGTCGTCCTCGACGCCCCGTGGATGGGGCTGGAGCTGGTCGGCCTCTTCGACGATCGGACACCCGCCCACGGGCGCGTGCACCACGACCTGCCGTGCGAGCTCCTCGGCCGCACCGACGACCTGCTGGTGGCCATTGCCGAGATGCACATCGACATCGTCTACGTGGCGCTGCCGATCAGCAATCAGGAGCGCATCGTCCGCATCCTGAACATGCTGTCGGACACGACGGTGTCGCTCTACTTCGTGCCCGACAACTTCCTGGTGAGCATGTTCCATGGCCGGTGGGTGCACGTCGGCGATCTGCCGGCCGTGAGCGTCTTCGAGACGCCGTTCTTCGGCGTCGGCGGCTGGATCAAGCGCACAGAGGACCTGGTGCTGGGCGGCATCTTCACCGCGATTGCGGCGGTGCCGATGCTGTGCATCGCCCTGGCGGTCCGTCTCGAGTCGTCCGGCCCGATCATCTTCAAGCAGCGCCGCTACGGGCTCGACGGCGAGGAGTTCCGCATCTGGAAGTTCCGCACGATGACCACGGCACAGGACGGCGAGGACGTGCCTCAGGCCCAGCGCGGCGATGCACGGCTGACGCGCATTGGCGGATTCCTGCGGCGCACGTCGCTCGACGAGCTGCCGCAGCTGCTCAACGTACTCGGTGGATCGATGTCGATCGTCGGTCCGCGCCCGCACGCCACCGCCCACAACGAGTTCTACCGTCGCGTCATCCCGCACTACATGGTGCGCCACAAGGTGCGGCCCGGCATCAGCGGCTGGGCGCAGGCCAACGGCTGGCGCGGCGAGACCGACACGCTCGAGAAGATGCGCGCGCGGGTCGAATACGACCTGTGGTACATCCGGAACTGGTCGGTGCCGCTCGACCTCAAGATCCTGCTCTTCACCCTGCTGCGCGTGTGGCGGAGCGATGACGCGTACTAAGAGCGCCATGGGCCACCTGAAGGTGGCCCCTACGAGCGCCATGGGCCATCTGAAGGTGGCCCTACGAGCGCCATGGGCCATCTGAAGGTGGTCCCTATGGCGCCTCGGGCGGCGCTCTTGTGGGCGACGGGCATGCTCACCGCGCTGAGCTGGGGGTGCAGCGGCGGTTTCGCCGTCACGCCCACGGGGCCGACCGGCGCGCCGTTGCCGCCACCAATTACGATCACCTTCCGGGGCACGCTCGCGGATGGAGGGTCCTTCGAGGGCCGGATGACCTACGGCACGCGCGACCAGGACGACCGGCCCGGCGTCGGGCGTTACACGGGGGCGAACTGGGACGTCACGGTCAAGGGCGGAACGTTCACGCAAGACGAGCATTTCTCCGAGGCGGAGGGCGGACGGGCACTGATTGAGACCTACAACGACCCGTTCGCGGCGATCGGCATCAACGTGATCTGGCCGAAAGAAGACCCGGCGCAGAAGCGCTTGACGCCACACGTCGACCACCCGGCCGGTTACAACCCGGACACGCAGCCGAAGCTGGGCGACTTCGGTGCGCTGTTACCGGCGATCTACGAACGGTCGGTCGGCACGTACGAGGACACCAGGGGCGCGAGGACGCTGATCACCTCGTTCAGCGTCCAGTAGCAGGGCGGCAGGGGGCTCAAGAAAGTGGAACCGAACACGATGCGCCGGATCGATTTCTGGGCCGGCATCCCGCTCTGCTTCCTGGTGACGGCGGCCAACCGCGTGCTGCGGGCGGTCGGCTACCGAGGGCGCGGCCACGATCGACGGCCGAAGCAGATTCTCTTCATCCAGCTCGCCGAGATGGGCACGATGGTGGTCGCCTACCCGGCGCTGCGGAAGACGCGTGAGCTGTTTCCCGACGCCACGCTGCACTTCCTCTGTTTCGGCCAGGTGCGTTCGAGCCTCGAGATGCTCAACGTGATCGACCCGGCCAACATCCACACCATCGACAGCAAGTCGATCACCGGACTGCTGCGCGACACGCTGCGCACGTGGAGCGTGGCGCGGCGGGCCGGCATCGATACGGTGGTCAACCTCGAGACGTTCGTGCGCTACAGCAGTTTGCTCAGCTGGCTGACGGGCGCCGCGCGGCGCGTGGGCTTCCACCGCTTCAACCAGGAGGGCTTGTATACCGGCGACTTCCTCACCCACAAGGTGATGTACAACGCGCAGATTCACACCGGGCATACCTTTCTGGATCTGGTGCACGCGCTGGTGGCGCCGCCGGGCGGTATCCCGATCGTCAAGCGCCCGAAGGCGGGCGACGACCTCGGGATTCCGCGCCTGACGACCGACGCCAGCACTGCCGCCGCCATCTGGGCCAAGCTGGCGGCCATCAACCCGCTGATCGATCCGTCGAAGAAGCTCATCGTGCTCAACCCGAACGCGAGCAAGCGCTTCCCGATGCGCCGGCTGCCGCTCGAGTCCTACGCGGAGCTGGCGCGCCAGCTGCTCGAGGAGCCCGACGTCTTCGTGATCATCACCGGCGTCGCCGACGAGAAGCCCGACGCGGTGCACATCTGCTCGCACGTCGGCTCGCCGCGCGTCGTGGATCTCACCGGGCAGACGACGATGATGGAGCTCCTCCACCTCTTCAACCTGGCCCAGGTGCTCGTCACCAACGACTCCGGGCCGGCGCACTTTGCCTGTCTCACCGGCATCCACGTGATCGTGTTCTTCGGACCCGAGCTGCCGGATCGCTACCGGCCGCTGGCGCGAAGCTCGGACGTCGTCTACACCGGCTACACGTGCAGTCCGTGCGTGAGCCCCTACAACCAGCGCCTCTCGATCTGCAACGACAACCTCTGCTTGAAGACGATCGACATTCGTTCCGTCAGCGATCTGGTGCGCCGCCGGCTGCGGCAGCCGGTCACCGCATGACCCGGCCGGCCCTGTTCTGCATTGCAGCGGCGACGCTGATGCTCGAGCTCCTGCTCACGCGGGTGTTCGACGTCATCCTGACGCCCAATCTGGCCTACATGGTCATCGCCTGCGCGCTCTTCTCGTTCGGGCTCGCCGGCGTCTACGTCACGCTGCGGCCGCCGCGCGACACCCGGCACCTGCCGCTGCTGTGCGCGCTCTTCGGCGCGGCGGCGCTGGCGCTCCTGCCGGTGCTGAACGCGCTGCCGTTCGACTACGAGCGGTTCGGCGACCAGCCGCTCGTGCAGCTGCTGTCGTTCGCGGCGATGTACCTCGCGCTGGTGGTGCCGTTCTTCCTCTCGGGCCTGGTCTTCACGCTCCTGTTCTCGGCCAATGCCCGCGCCATCCAGTCGCTGTACTGCTGGGACCTCGCGGGCGCGGCGGCCGGCTGCGCGGTGATGGTCCCGCTGCTCGGCCCGATCGGCCCCGGCGGCATCCTCTTCGCCGTCGGCGCCTGCGGCCTGCTCGCCGGCGGGCTGCTCGCGCGCGATCGCCGCTGGCTGATGGCGGCCGCCGTCGCGGCCGCGGCGCTGGTCGCGATTCCGGCGGCGCGCTCGCCGCGCTACTTCGAGTTCGTCGAACACCTCGCCAAGCGCGGCGTGAAGGAGGCGCGCCTCGAAGGGCGCATCGAGTTCAGCCGCTGGGATCCGATTTCGAAAATCGACGTGGTCGAGCAGCGGGAGCTGGACCCGGCCACGGGGCAGCCCAAGCCGTTCACGGTGCGCAAGCACATCGCCTACGACGGCGGCACGCAGAGCAGCCACGTCTTCCCGTTCGACGGCGACTACGCCCGTCTCCGCCGCGTCATCGAGCTGGGCAGCGAGCCGCTCGAAGGGCACTTCTGGCATCGCGGCGTGCTGGCATCGCACTTCGCCAAACGTGACAGCGGGCAGAAGGTGCTGGTGATCGGCAGCGCCGGCGGCCAGGAGACGAAGGCCGCGCTGATGTACGGCGCGTCGTCGGTGGACGCCGTCGAGATGGTTCGCACCGTGGTCGATCTGGTGCGGGGCCCCTACGCCGACTATGGCGGGCGGATTTTCCTCGACCCGCGCGTGCATCCCTTCGCGATGGAGGGGCGCAGCTTCCTGCGGGGCACGCCGTCGCGCTACGACATCATCCAGATCCACAGCAATCACACGAGCTCGAGCGTCGCCGCCGGCACCGGCGCGATGTCGCCCAACTACCTGCAGACCGCCGACGCCTACCGCGACTACTTCTCGCACCTGACCGACGATGGCGTCCTGCACATCAACCACCACATCTTTCCGCGAATGGTCACGACGGCGGCACTGGCGTGGCGCCAGATGGGGCGCACCGACTTCCAGCGCCACGTCGTGGTGCTCGGAATGGCCACCGAGCGCGACTCGCTGCCGACCCTCCTCATCCGGATGCGCCCCTGGACCGAGGCGGAAGTCACCGACCTGATGACGCTCTTTGCGACGCGCACCGGCAACGAGTTCGCGTTCAACCTGCTGCAGAATCCGCTGCACCCGGAGCGAAGCTTCCTGCCGCCGGTGTTTTTCGCCGGCTCGCTTCCCGACGCGGTGCTCGAGCAGTCGGGAAGCCAGGTGCGGCCGACGACCGACGATCGTCCGTTCTTCAACTTCCTGCGCAAACGGCCGGGTGTCGTCCCCGCGAGCCGGGAGACGTTCACCGATCCCGCGACGGCCTATGCGCTCAACTCGCAGCTGCGGAAGAACATCGTGCCGATGGACGTCATCCACCTGATCGTCACCGGCGCGGTGTCGCTGCTCTTTGCCGGCGTCTTCCTGGTGCTGCCACTCGTCCGCTCGCGCATGCGCCAGTCCCGGGCGGCGGTGAAATCGCTCTCGGTCCTCTACTTCGCGTGCCTGGGCGCGGGCTTCATCCTGATCGAGCTGGTGTTCATCCAGGTGTTCATGAAGCTGGTCGGCTATCCCGTCTACACCTATGTGCTCGTGATCGCCACGCTGCTCCTGGGCGCCGGGCTCGGCAGCGCCGCCTCGGAAGCGCTCGGCATCTCGCCGCGCGCGCGCTGGTCGTGGCCGTTCGTCGCGGTGATCCTCTACGGCGCCCTGCTCACGGCCGGCTATCCCGCCGTGTTCGAACGCTATCTGTCGGCACCCGACGCCACGCGCATGATGGTGTCGGCGGCGCTCATCGCGCCGCTCGGGTTCGCGCTCGGCATGCCGTTCCCGCTCGGCATCCTGCTCGTGCAGCAGGAGTCGACCGAGGCGGTGGCGTGGGGCTGGGGGCTGAACGGGCTCTTCACCGTGATCGGCAGCCTGGCCAGCGTGCTGCTCGGAATCGCCATCGGCTTCCAGGCCACGATTCTGGTGGCCGTCGGCCTGTATGCGGTGGCCTTTGCCGCCTTCGCGGCGCTGCGGCACGCCGTGCGCGTGCCCGCCACCGATGCCGCTCCGGCCATGGTGCCTGCCCGGAACCTGTCGAGAGCCGTCCCGCTGCTCATCCTGCTGGCCGCGACGGCGGGGCCCGCGGACGCGCAGTCGGTCGGTGACGCCCAGCCCGGATTCTGGGTCACGCCCGCGGTGCGCACGTCCGCCGTGCGCGAAGACAACATCGTGTTCACGGACGACAAGCGCACCGAAGCGACGTTTCTGCGCGTGACGCCGACGGTCGATGTCACCTTCCGCAACGAGCGTTCGGCGGTCGATCTCACCTACGGCTTCGACTCGGAGCGCCATCCCGACAACCACGCCATGTTCAACAACGCGTTGGCCCGTCAAGCAGGCGGCGGCGCGTTCGAATCGCGGCTCACGCCGCGCCTGCTCCTCGCCGGGAGGGGGCGCTACATCTCGACGGTGCGCCCCGAGGAAGCGGTGGACGAGACCGGCCTCGTCTCCGAACGCCGGCGCACCACCGCCTATGCCGGCGACATCGGCTTCGACCGCGACCTGACCACACGCCTGCGGTGGCACGCCGGCTACGCGCTCAGCGCCGAGGACTTCGGCAAGCCGCTCGAAACCCGCCCGAGCGCGCGGAACAGATTGCACTCGGTGTCCACCGACGTCGGCTTCCGCGTCGCGCCGCGCACGATGCTCGCCGCCGTTTACACCGGCCGGCTGCTGCAGGGCGACGACATCCGCGTGAAAGCCACTGCCCACGGCGAGTTCGTCGCGCACATCGTCGCGGCGCGCCTCACGCGGACGCTGACGCCGTCGCTCACGGCGGTGGTGCTGGCGGGGCCCCGCTATTCACAGGGGCCGCCGGACCTGATTCCGCGGGAAGGGCCGGCGCCACTCGAGACCAAGCTGGCACCCGAAGTTCTGGCGTCGCTCACTTTCCGGCACCGGGGGAGCCGGCTGGCCGGGGCTTACACCCGCAGCCAGTTCATCGGCTACGGCGCCGCGGGGTTCGTCGATACCGAATCGGTGGAACTGCGGGCCGCCACGCTGATCGGCCCACGGCTCCAGCTGTCGACGCGCCCGGCGGTGTATCGGAACACGCTCGCCGACGTGGAGGCGCGCGCCTACCGCGCCGACGTCGCCGCGGGGGTGAAGCTGACGCGATTGCTGCGGCTGGACGCCTCGTATCAGTACCGCCACCAGGACCGGACGCTGACCCTGGCCGATACGGTATCGCCGGGACCGCTACGGCCACGCACGCGGCGCACCGTCTTCGTCGGCCTGACGCTGTCGCAGGCGGTCCGCCTGGACGAACACCAATAACTCCCAGTTCCCGCAAGGACAACGACATGAAGATTCGACACCTCGTCGCGCTCGCCCT
>DASYRM010000156.1:0-7442 GCA_036004405.1 Vicinamibacterales bacterium | reverse complement strand
TCGATTCGCCCAACCCGTTGATCGAGGCTTTTGAGTACGGCTTCCATCTCGGAAATCAACATCGGCCCGCACGCGCTCCTGTCCGTGCACGCCGGCCGAAGACCGGATCGTAGCACCAGGACGGCCAACGCAACTGGCATTCCGGCCGTGGCGGATGAAGTCGTTTCGGCGGGTGGCGCGGGCGCCTCGACTATCTATTCAGCAGTCTGCCGCCGGGTGTGGCGAGGGTGTGCCAGACGATCCCGCAGCAGTTCGGGTCGGACCACCGTCCGGTGGTGTTGCTGATTCCGACCGTGAGCGACTGAGGGTCAGCGCCGCTCGATCCGCTCGAGACGTCGCAGCACCTCGTTCATCTGATTCATCAGCGTGGACATGTGCTCGGCCAGCACACGCGTCTCGCTCCTGGAGTCCTCGACCAGGACCTTCACACCACGGATCTCGCTGCGAAGGTCCTCCTTCGTGGCGTATCGATCGAGGTCAGACTTCGTCGCGAGCGTTGGCAGAATCTGCTCGATTCGGCCAACCCGCTGATCGAGGCTTTTGAGTACGGCTTCCATCTCGGAAATCAACCTCGGCCCGCACGCGCTCCTGTCCGTGCACGCCGGCCGAAGGCCGGATCCTAGCACCAGGACGGCCAACGCAACGAGCATTCCGGGGCGGACACAACCTTTGCCCCTAGGTAGAATGACCGCATGGCCTGGGACTGGATCGAGAAAGGCGCCAAGCGCCTCCAGGAGATCGGCGGCGAATACAAGCAGCATCACGCGCTCGTGGAGCGGCTGCTCACTCTGGACCCCGTAGCCGCGCAGCTCGAAGTGGCGCAGCTGTGGCCCACGCTCGACGATCGCGCGCGCGCCGCTCTGAAGATGACGCTCGCGGGCGTGACGCTGTCGCATCAGGCCGCGTCGGCGAGCGCCGAGGCGGCGCAGCGCGCGGAGCGGCTCAAAGCCCTGCACGCCGCCATCGACCAGGCGGCGCGAGCGACGCCGGCCGCCGCGGGCGCCAGCGCGTCCACCGAGGCTACGGTCACCGCCGGCGCGGCGCGCGTCGCGCACTCACTGGCCGACGTCGCCGAGCGTGCGCGCCCAAAGGCCGAGGAGATGTTCGAATCGGCGCGCAAGGGTATCGAGAAGCACGCTCCCGCGGTGGAAGCCGCGGTAAAGGGCGCCATCAACGAGCTGCTCAAGGTCAACATGCCCGGCGGAGCCACCGCGCCAACCGGCACCGCGCCGCCTCACACCGCGCCCAGCGCCGCGCCGCCGCCGGAACCGGGCGACGCACGCGCGACCGGCGCGAGTACGGGTGCCTCCACGACGATCACCGGCCACTGGGTTGGCACGCTGCGGCGCGCCGGCACCACCGACACGCTCGGCTGCAATCTGCACGTCGCTCCCAGCGGTCGCCCGGTGTGGACCTACTACGACAGCAACGGCTTCCAGCAGACGGAGCTCACGCACGAAGGTCAGAAAATCGAGTACGTGCCGCCCGACCGCGGCGTCATGCGAGTGATCGTGCAGTCGGTCACCGGCTCGCCGAGCGAGACCGGCTACGTCGTGGACTCCTCGTTCGAACGAGCGTCCAACGGCTATCTCACGCAGCGCTACCAGCGCATCACGCTGGCGGGGCGGCTGCGCGGCACGCAGCTCGAGGTGACGTATTCCGAGGCCGGCACCTCGTCGTTCGGCGACAAGACCGGGCTCACGGCCACCGAAGGCGCCACCGAGTATCGCGGCTCGCTCACCAAGCAAGCGGCGTGATACATTCCGCCTGCTTTCGCCCCCTACGCCTTTCGAGGTTCAGCAGGAGGACCCGCCATGGAGCCGACCACCCAGACCGTGCCGGCCGAGGCCATCGAGGCCTACAACCAGTACATTCACGGCCACATCGACCGCCGCGCCTTCATGACGCGCGTCAACGCGATTGCCGCCACGAGCGTCGCGGTCACGGCGATGATCGAAGCGCTGACGCCCAACTACGCGGCGGCACAGCAGGTGTCGCCCACCGATCCGCGCATCAAGGCCGAGCGGATCACGGTGGCGTCGCCAAACGGCAACGGCAGCATCAAGGGACTGCTGGCGCGGCCGGCGAGCGCCGGCACCAACAAGCTGCCGAGCATTCTGGTGGTGCACGAGAACCGCGGCCTCAACCCGCACATCGAAGACATCGCCCGGCGGCTGGCCGTGGACAACTTCATGGCGTTCGCGCCGGACGGTCTCACGTCGGTGGGCGGCTATCCGGGCAACGACGACGAGGGCGGCGCGCTGTTCGCCAAGGTCGATCGCACGAAGATGGCCGAAGACCTCTACGCGTCCGCCGTGTGGCTGAAGTCGCGGCCCGACAGCACCGGCAAGCTGGGCGTGACGGGCTTCTGCTTCGGCGGCGGCATTGCCAACGCGCTGGCCGTGCGCATGGGGGCAGACCTCGCAGCGGCGGTCCCCTTCTATGGCGGCGCGCCGATGACGGCGGACGTGCCGAAGATCAAGGCCGCCGTGCTGGTGCACCACGGCGGCGAGGACGCACGCCTGGTGGCCGCATGGCCGGAGTACGAGAAGGCGCTGAAGGCCGCGGGCGTGAAGTACGAGGGGCACGTCTATGCCGGCGCCGTGCACGGCTTCAACAACGACGCGACGCCCGCGCGCTACAACAAGGCGGCGGCCGATGCAGCATGGAAGCGGACGATCGAGTGGTTCAACATGTACGTCCGCGCGTGAGGGTCAGGCGGATCTAGTGGATCAGGCGGACCTGAAGGTCCGCCTCTACGTGCGACATAACGGCCGGGCCAAAAGCCCGGCCGTTCTTTTTTTTCGGCCCGCCTCTTGCTCTTGCACGGCACGGGAGCGGGCGAGCGCGGACCCAGCGCAACGCCTACACCCCGTGGCGCCCGCTCAGTCGGTGCAGGTTCTACAACTGTTGGAGGGAACGACGATGAAACGCACACTCATGCGTGCCGTTCGCGTCGCTATCGCCGCGCCGCTCTTCGTGGCCGCCGCCGCCGCATGGGCCCACGCGGCCGACGCGCCCGACGCCTGGCTGACGATGAAAACCAAGATCTCATTGATGACCGCCGAAGGCCTCAGCGCGTCCGATCTCAACGTGGATACGGTGATGGGCGTCGTCACGCTGCACGGCAAGGTGCCGACCGAGAGCGAAAGAGCCAAGGCCGAAATGACGGCACGCGGCGTGGACGGCGTGAAGGACGTCAAGAACCTGCTCCAGGTGGTCCCCGAGACGGCGAAGAAGGCGGTGGAGCGCAGCGACGCACAAATCCAGGAGAGCGTTGCCGCGGCCTTCAAGGCCAACAAGCAGGTGAACGCGAGCGGCATCAAACTGCAGTCGGTGAACAAGGGCGTGGTGCTGCTGGCCGGCAAGACCAGCTCGCTGGAGGCCCACCTCGAAGCCGTGCAGGTGGCGCGTGCGGTGCCCGGCGTCAAGCGCGTGGCCACCGAAGTACAGATCACGGGCGGCACCAATTAGGGTGGGGGAACGTATGGCCACAGCAACGATGACGCGCAAGGACCTCATCACCGCGCTCAACGGTGACCTCGCGCGCGAATATCAGGCGGTGATCGCCTACGTCGTGTACTCGCAGGTGCTGAAGGGCGCCGAGTACATGGCGATTGCGAAGGAGCTCGAGAAGCACGCGACGCAGGAACTGGCGCACGCGCTCAAGATCTCCAAACACATCGACTATCTTGGCGGCACGCCCACGACCAAGGCGCTCGAGGTCAAGATGTCGGAGAAGCCGCGCGACCTGCTGCGGTTCGACCTCGATAACGAAAACGAGACGGTCAGGAACTACCGCGAGCGGGTCAAGCAGTGCGAGGCGATGCAGGAATACGGCATCGCCGAGGACATCCGCGAGATCCTGCGGCAGGAGCAGGAGCATCAGATGGACCTCGCGAACGCGCTTGGAGAGGAAGTGCCCGACGTGTCGGAACTCGCGCACGCGAAGCACTAGATCCCGTGCACGACGCTAGCGGGGCCTGCGGCGGGCGCTCAGCGCGCCGGCCGCGAGCAACCCGAGCGTCGTGCACGCCATATCGCACGCGCTGGCGAACGACGCGATTCGCGCGCGCACGCCGTCGGCCGCCACGCGTTGGAGGGCGGCGGCGCGCAGCGGGTGAATCAGGCCCGGGAAAAGGGCCAGGGCCACGGCCGCCGCTGCTACTCCCGCTGAACTCACCAGCGCCGCCGCAAGCACGGCGGTGCCGCATGCCAGGAGCAGCAGGTGCAGGCGCCCGTCGTTGCGCCAGACGCGTGCGGCGATCCACGCCCCCGCCGCTTCGCTCAGGGTCATCGCGGCGACGAGCGCTGTCACGCGCGCCACTTCGGCGTCCGCCCTGGTCTGCGCGAGAAACGCGGCGACCGAAGCCAGGCCATCGAGGACGGCGCCTGGCACGATCAGCGACAGGAAGATCGACCACCTGCGCGCCTGTCGCGACGCCGGCTGGCCATCGTCGTCGGCATGGCCGGCGATCGCCAGACTCGCGGGCGGCTCGACCATGAACCAGGCCATGGCCAGACCCGTCGCGCACAGCGCGATCTCCGTGACCCAGGCCGCCGCGTAGCCGGCGACGGCAACGAGACCGCCCCGCCCACCAGCAGCAGCACGAGCGCGATCAAGCCGACCGACCGCGTCCGCGCCTCGATGGCCTGAAAGTCGTGTTCGCGCCCCAGCGCCGCGCAGCTCCGATAAAGCAAGGCCTCGTCGGCGCCGGAGCGAGAGGCGTCGCCAACCGCCACGAGGAGCGAGGCCGCGAGCAGCGCTGGCGGCGTGGCCGCGAGCCAGAACACGAGCATCGCGCACACCTGAACGAACGAACCGATGATGAGGCTGACACGATGGCCCAGACGATCGGCCACCCAGCCGGTGGGGACTTCGAGCGCGAACACGCAGAGATCGCCCGCGGCCAGCACCGTGGCCACCAGCGCCGGCGAAAAGCCGCGCTCATGTACGAGCCAGACGAGGTAGACGCCGTGCATCACGCCCTCGAGCGAGGCGACGTGATACGGCAGGTAGAGCTGAAGGTTACGGCGGAGAGATCAATTGGGAGGCATCGAAAACAGGATAGCCTAGAGCGTCATGCGGCGCACGGGTCTCGTGCTCGCCTTCTGCTTCGCCGCCACCGGCTCTACTCCGGGGGCACAGTCCCCCGCCTTTCCGCAATTCGAAGTCGCGTCCGTCAGGCGCAGCCTCGCGACCGACGACGACGGCTCGATCGGCGCCCAACCCAACGGCCGCTTCGTGGTCCGCAACGTCCCGCTCCGGTTCATCATTCAAGTCGTCCACGAGGTGCCGGCCTTCCGCGTGACGGGCGGCCCCGGCTGGATCGACAGCGAGCGCTACGACATCCAGGCAAAGGCCGCCGACGCCGTGCCCGAAGCGCAGCTCCACGCGATGATGCGGGCGCTGCTCGCAGACCGCTTCAAGCTCGCATTGCACAGCGAGACGCGGCCGGTTGCGGGCTTTGCGCTCGTGCGCGTGCGGCCGAACGGGTCGCTCGGGCCGGAGCTGCGCCGTCACCCGGAGCCGTGCCCGCCGGCCCCGGACCCCGCCGCACCGCCGCCGGTGGTGGACGCGAGGCCGCCATGCGGGCGGATGTCGGGAACCGATCGGCTCATTCGCATGAACGCGCGACCGCTGGCCGACCTGGCCACGATCCTGTCGCGGCGCGTGGCGCGTCCCGTCGTGGATCGCACCGGCCTCACCGGTCTGTTCGACGCCAACGTGGCGTGGACCGCCGATGCGCGGTCGAGCGCGCCGCTCACCCAGGCACCGGTCGCACCCGACGACAGTGTCTCGGTCTTCACCGCCCTCCAGGAGCAGCTGGGCCTCCGGCTCCGGAGTGAGCAGGTGGATACCGAGTTTCTGGTCGTCGATCGCGTGGAGCGTCCCGCCGAAAACTAGAGGCCATCTCATAAACGGCTAGCAGCCTAAACCGACGCCGACCAGATAGGTCAACACAAGGCGACTACCAGGGAGTGATACAGCCATATCAGGACAGCGCCCAGAGTGATTTCTCGATGCGGTAGAATCCGGTTCTTGTGCAACAACTGTTCATCGCCTACGCAAACGCTGATCGCGACTTTGCCGCGCGTTTGTGTGCTGCACTCGACTCACCCGAATACAAGATTTGGGACTGGCAAGAGAATCTGCCGGCGTCCGACTGGGGCCGTATCTTTCCCGCTATCGAATCATCTTCGGCGTTCCTTTTCGTAATCAGCCCAGCATCGGTCACATCTGCCACATGTCTTCAAGAACTGAAATACGGAGCTGATCTTGGCAAGCGCGTAATCCCTGTCTTAAGAGAGAACGTCCCGACCGAGTTGTTGCCTAGTGCCGTCGCGCAGGCTCAGTGGATACTCGCCCTCGACGATCGGGAGTTTGGTTCCGCCGTCGAAGCGATTAGGCAGGCGCTCGAACTGGATGTCGATGCTCTCAGCCATGAGACCCGGCTCCTGGCACGGTCCCTGGACTGGGAGCGCCACAATCATCATCCTAGTCTCCTCCTGTCGAGCGTAGAGCTCAAAGAGGCGAAGGAGTTAGCCTCAAGGGCACACGTACCGCTGGCGTCCGTTATTCTTGAGTACGTAAAGCGTAGCGACCGAGCCATCCGGCAACGTGTTATCGGGGTCACGGTCGTCGCCGTTCTGACGGGCTCGGCACTTGTTGCCTCGACGGCCTTCAACCTCCTGCCTCTCGGTGTTGCGGTCGGTTTTCTGTCGGGTGTAATTGCTGCGGCTCTGGCACTTAAGAATATGGGCTATTCGCGGCAGCTGGTGGTCACGCCGACAGCGGTTGCAACCTCTCCGGACACGCCGGATACGCTTGGCCCTCAAACGATCTTCCTATCGTATGGCCGCAACGACTGGGATCGCTACGCAAAGATCATGGTCGAGCGACTACGAGCCGCACAGCTCACGGTTTGGGTCGATCAGCAGTATATCGACGGGGGGGACGATTGGATGGATGCCATCGACTTAGCGCTGAAAACATGCCAGCGGATGGTTCTCTGTGTGACTCCGGACGCCGTTAAGTCGAAGTATGTAAGAAAGGAATATCGGTATTTCATCAAGAACGACAAGCCGATATATCCGATTCTCTGCGAGCAATCAGAATTGCCATTCGAACTGGAGGGGATTCAGCAGCTCGCGTTCACAGATGCTCCCGCAACCATCGCCGCGATTCGTCGTGGTCGGCTGCCTGCGATCACACCGAATTAGATTCGACCTGGCTGTCGACAAGTTCAAAGAGGACAGGGCATCGTCCTTGCCTAGCGGTTAGAGAATTCGCGGCACATCTAGTGTCCTGTCCGCGTGGTTCGCGCAATAAGTGGCGCGGCCTGCAGATCGAGGGTTCTCTGGGCGAAGCGCGCAATGCTGGCGAGGATGTCGTCGGCGCTCTTGGTCCAGACGAACGGTTTCGCGGCGGCATGATGCGC
>DASYRM010000155.1:0-14324 GCA_036004405.1 Vicinamibacterales bacterium | reverse complement strand
TACCGCGACCTCGGGAGCCAGCACTTCGAACGGCTCGACCGCGCTCATGCGACACGACGACTCGTCACGCGTCTCGAAACGCTTGGCTACCGCGTCCAGCTACAGGACGCCGTCGCCTAGGGGATGGAGTTTCGTCTCAGCGACGCGAGAGCGGCGCGATTCTCGCGTCCAGCGGTGGGTGGTCCTCGAGCGCGATCCGGCGCCGTCGAGAAGCGGCTCGCGGAGACCCACATGCCTCCCCCACCATGCCGTGGCTCGAAGACTGGTCGGGCACATCTAAAAGATGTGCCCATACGTACGGACGACCGCAGGCGCAAGGCCCTTATACTCCCGCTTCATGCTCGAGCGCCTCTTCGCCTTGTCCTCGCACAGGACCACGCCGGCCCGGGAAATCCAGGCGGGCTTCACGACCTTTGCCGCCATGGCCTACATCCTGGCGGTCAACCCGGGCATCCTCGCCGAGACCGGCATGGATCGCGCGGCGCTGGTGACGGTGACCGCGCTCAGCGCCGCCACGGCCACGGCGCTCATGGCGCTCCTCACCAACTACCCGCTGGCGCTCGCGCCGGGCATGGGCATCAACTCGTTCTTCACCTACACCATCTGCCTCGGCGCGGGCGTGCCGTGGCAGCAGGCGCTCGGCATGGTGTTCGTGAACGGCTGCATCTTCCTGCTGCTCTCGGTCACCGGCGTTCGCGAGCGCATCATCGGCGCCATCCCGTACTCGCTCAAGCTCGCCATCACCTGCGGGATCGGTCTGTTCATCGCGTTCGTGGGGCTCAGGAACGGCGGCGTCATCGTCGCCAGCCAGGCCACCTTCGTCACGCACGGCGACTTCACGTCGGGCCCCGCGGCCCTGTGCCTCGCGGGCCTGGCGATCACCACCGTGCTGGTGGCGCGACGGGTGCCCGGTGCCATCGTGCTCGGCATCGCGGTCACGACGCTCATCGGGCTGGCGGTCCCAAACGGCGCGGGCAGCACCGTCACCGCATGGCCGGCGTCGATCGTGTCGGCACCCGCCTCGCCGGCGCCCGTGTTCCTGCAGCTCGACCTCGGCTTTCTGACCAGCGCGCCCGCCTTCTTCAAGGCGCTGCCGCTCATCCTGACGCTGCTGCTGGTGGACATGTTCGACAACATCGGCACGCTCATCGGCGTGGCCAAGCGAGCCGGACTGCTCGAGGCGGACGGGACGCTGGCGCGCGCCGGCCGGGTGCTGATGGCCGATTCGATCGCCGCCATCCTGAGCGCGCTTCTCGGCACCTCGACGGTCGTGAGCTACATCGAATCGGCGTCGGGCGTCGAAGCCGGCGGACGCACGGGGCTGACGACGCTCACGACCGCGGCCTGCTTCATGCTGGCGCTCGTGCTCACGCCGCTCTTCCTGGCGGTGCCGGCCGCCGCGACGGCCCCGGCGCTCGTGGTGGTCGGCGTGTTCATGGTGCAGTCGGCGGTGGAGATCGACATGAAGGACTTCGCGACGGCGGCGCCGGCCGTGCTGACGCTGCTCGCCATCCCGCTCACCTTCAGCATTGCGGAGGGGATCGGCCTTGGTCTCATGGCGACCGTCGTGCTGGCGCTCGGAACCGGACGCGTCCGCGGCCTGCCGGCGTTCACCTATCTGATCGCGCTGATCTTCTTCCTGCAGTTCTTCGCCGTCTTTCCGTTCAATTCGTAACCCGCTCAGTACACATCGGGCACGAACATCTCGTCCGGCAGCTCGCGGCGCTGGTAGTCCGGGTGGTGAATGCGCTTCGGCAGCGACACCGGCTCGGCGTCGATCTCGCCGTACGGAATCTGGCTCAAGAAATGGTGAATGCAATTCAGCCGGGCCCGCTTCTTGTCGTCGGCCTCGACGATCCACCAGCGCGCCTCGGGAATGTTCGTGCGCGCGATCATCACTTCCTTCGCCTTGGTGTAGAGCTCCCAGCGGCGGCGCGACTCGAGATCCATCGGACTCAACTTCCACTGCTTCAGCGGGTCGCGGATGCGCATCTGGAACCGCCGGTGCTGCTCCTCATCGCTGATCGAGAACCAGTACTTGACCAGCATGATGCCGGAGCGCACCAGCATCTTCTCGAACTCGGGCACCGAGCGGAAGAACTCCTCATATTCCTCGTCCGTGCAGAAGCCCATCACCTTCTCGACGCCGGCGCGGTTGTACCAGCTGCGGTCGAACAGCACGATTTCGCCGCCGGCCGGCAGGTGTGAGACGTAGCGCTGGAAGTACCACTGGGTGCGCTCGCGCACGTCCGGCGCCTGCAACGCCGCCACCCGGCAGACGCGGGGGTTGAGCCGCTGGGTGATGCGCTTGATGGCGCCGCCCTTGCCGGCCGCGTCGCGCCCCTCGAAGATGACGACCACCTTCAGCTTGTGGTCGACCACCCAGTCCTGCAGCTTGACCAGCTCGCCTTGGAGACGGAACAGCTCTTCGAAGTAGCGACGCCGGTCGACGTCGGTCGACACTTCGGCGGCGCGCCCCGCGGGCCCATCCGCCATGCGCTCGTCGTCCACCTCCATCTCGAGCTCTTCGTCGAGGATGTCCCCGTCCGTATCCGGATGGTTTGCGATGAGCTCGTCCCGCACGCCGTCGTCCGACATCAGCTGAACTCTCCCTGATCGAGATTATGCGTGCTGAGAGCGTGACTCAGCCACGGGGCGCGCCTTTCTCGCGAGCCAGCCTGCGGCGCGCGGCCGCCAGCTCTCGCAGTTCCGAGGCGCCGATCGGCGGGAATTTCATCTCCAGGGCGTCAAGGGTCTCGACAATCACCTGCGAGACGATGAGGCGCGCGTTCGGCTTGTCGTCGGCCGGCACGACATACCACGGTGACCGCTTCGTCGACGTCACTTCGAGGCACTCTCCGTAGGCCTTCATATACGCGTCCCACCGGTCACGCTCGTTGAGGTCGGCGGCGCTGAACTTCCAGGTCTTCTCGGGGTCGTCCAGCCGGGCCAGCAAGCGATCGCGCTGCTCTCCCTTCGAGATGTGCAGGAAGAACTTCAGCACCCGGGTCCCGTTGCGAAACAGGTGATCTTCGGAATCCACGATCGAGCGGTAGCGGCCCTTCCAGATGCCGCCGTCGTCGAAGGCCTCTTCGGGCAGGCGCTGCGCGCGCAGGATCTCGTCGTGCACGCGGACGATCAGCACTTCTTCGTAGTAGGAGCGGTTGAAGATGCCGATGCGGCCGCGTTCGGGCAGGCTGCGGGTCGTCCGCCACAGGAAGTCGTGATCGAGATCCTCGCTGCTCGGGTGCTTGAAGCTGTACACCTGGCAACCCTGCGGGTTGACGCCCGACATCACGTGTTTGATCACGCCATCCTTGCCCGCGGCGTCCATCGCCTGAAAGATGAGCAGGAGCGAGTAGCGGTCGTGCGCGTAGAGCAGCGTCTGGCGCTCGCTCAGCCGCCGGACATGCGCGTCGAGCAGGCGCCGGTAGTCGTCTTTCGATTTGTAAAAAGATGCGACCCGGGTCGGCCAGTCGGCGAGGTCGATTTTGCGGCCCTGCTTGGCCCGGAACCGTTTTGCGACGATGGTTTTCGGCACCTGGTCATCATCGCCTTAACAACCCCAACACGGCTTTAACAATCAACCGGCAGGTTTCTCATCTCGTCCATTGAATCGGTGCGATTCTTGAAGGACGGATGGGTCAGGCAGAACGCGTGAGACTGGTGAGACAGGCAGGAGGCACGGTGCTCCTCGCCCTCGTGGGGGCGGGGACGTTCGTGGCGGCGCAGCAACGGCCAGCGGCGCCGCCCTGTACTCTCACCGGCACCGTCACGAGCGGCACCACGCCGCTGCCCGGGGTGTCGATCGTGCTGTCGCAATCGGGGGCGGTGGCGGCCGCGTCGTCCACTGACGAGAACGGTATGTACCGCGTACGGGTGTCGCCGGGAGAGTACGGCGTGTCGGCGCAGATGGCCGCCTTTGCCCCGCATCAGGGTAGCGTGACGATCGACGCCGGCTCCGGCGCATGCGGCGCCACGCTCGACATCCGTCTCACGCTGGCCTCGCGCAGCGCCGCAACGGCACCGGCCGGACCGATCATCGAGGCGCCCGGGCTCACACGACGGCCGCCCCGTCTGGGTGGACGCGGACAGGCTGGCGCGCAGGGCGACGCCGAGCAGCGCTTCGCGGCGCTGCAGGTGCTGCAGGCCGAGTCCGCAGGCGCGGCCCCGGGATCGGGCGACATCGAGGAAGGCGATCCGGCGACCCGCCTGCTGCCTCCCGGATTCTCGACCAACGCCGCAACGGACGTGGTCGCTGTCAGCGGCTCGGCGGTCAATCTCGATCGCGGGCAGCTGCGCGATCGCCTCGACGCCCTCGGCCGCGGCGACTTCGGGCTGCCGGGCGGCGAGGCGCCGGTGGGCGTGGCTGGCGGCGCCGGCTTCGCGCCGGGTGGACCCGGTGGCGGCGGCGCGGGCCCCGGCGGTCCTGGCGGCGGCTTCGCGTTCGGCGGCGGCCAGGGTGGGTTCGGCGGACCCGGTGGCCGCGGCGGCGGCGGATTCCTGGGGCGCGGCCGCGGCAACCGCGTGCAGGGATCGACGACGTATACCTTCGGCGGCTCGGCGCTCGACGCCGCACCCTACGCGCTGCGGGGACCGCAGACGACGCCCGACTACATGCGCCAGCAGTTCGGCGGCAGCGTCGGCGGACCGCTGCGGATTCCGGGCGTGTACGACGGCGCCCGCACCACCTACTTCGTGAACTACAACGGCGGGCGCTCCGACTCGTTCGTCGATCAGTACGCCACCGTGCCCACCGCGGCGATGCGGGCCGGCGACTTTTCGGGCCTCTCGACGCCGATCGACCCGGCCACGGGCCAGCCGTTCGCCAACGCCGTCATTCCGGCCGAGCGGATCGATCCGGCGGCGCGCGCGCTGCTCGCCTACATTCCGCTGCCCAACCTGCCGGGGGCGTCGCAGAACTTCCGCCGCACAGCGACGTCGGCCACCACGACCGACGGCATCAGCCTGCGGATCACGCACAACTTCACCGCAACGCCGCAGCGCGGCCAGGGCGGCCAGGGCGCCCGTAGCGGATTCGGGGGCGGCGGTGGGCGCGGAGGCCGCGGCGGCTTCGGCCGCGGCAACGCCGTGGTGCTGAACGCGCAGGTGCAGTACCAGCGCAGCGACTCCGATGCCGTCAACGTCTTCCCGCTGCTCGGCGGCGCCAATGAGACCGCTTCGTTCTCGGCGCCCATTCAGCTCAACGTGCTGCGCGGGCGAACCATCCACAACGTGCGCGTCACGGCCACGCACTCGCACTCCACGTCGCGCACGCAGTTCTCCGGGCTGCTGAACGCGGCCGGCGCGGCCGGCATCACCGGCATCTCGCAGGATCCGTTCGACTGGGGGCTGCCGTCGCTGTCGTTCGCCGGCCTTTCGGGGCTGCGCGACCTGACCCCGACGCGCCGCGCCGACACCCGCCTCGGCGCCGACTACACGTTCACCCACCCGTGGCAGCGCCACACGCTGCGGCTTGGCGGCGGCGCCCGCCGCGACATCTCGGATGGGCGCACAGTGTCCGACGCGCGCGGCGCGTTCGTCTTCACCGGGCTCTACACCGGCGCCGGCGGTGTGGTCGCACGCGGCAGCGGCCTCGACTTCGCGGACTTCCTGCTCGGCATGCCGCAGCAGGCATCGGTCGGGTTCGGCCCCGGCGACGTCACGCTGCGCGGTCTCGGCTTCAACCTCTTCGCGCAGGACGACTGGCGGGCCCGATCGAACCTGACGTTCAACCTCGGCGTGCGATACGAAGTGCAGCGCCCCTACACCGAGGCGAGCGGCCACATGGCCAACCTCGACGTGGCGCCGGGGTTCACCGCGGCGGCAGCCGTCGTCTCCGGCGCCGCTGGTCTGTACACCGGCGGCTTCCCCGACGCGCTCGTCAACGCAGACGTCAACAACGTGGCGCCGCGCGTGGGCCTCGCCTGGCGCGTCAACCCCCGCACGATCGTTCGCACCGGATACAGCATCAGCTTCAACAACGGCTCCTACGCCTCGATTGCGCGACAGCTCGTCGCGCAGCCGCCGTTTGCGACCGCCAACACGATTCTGGGAACCGCGGCCGGGCCGCTGGACATCGAGTCGGCGCTCACGGCCACGACGTCCGCGACGACCAACAACTACGGCGTGGACAAGGACTACCAGCTCGGCGCGCTGCAGACGTGGAACGTCGACCTCAACCGCACGCTCGGGCGCGGTTGGCAGGTGGGCGGCGGCTACACCGGCACCAAAGGCAGTCACCTCGACATCGTGCGCGCCCCCAATCGCGGCCCCGACGGGCTGCGCATTCCAGGCGTGCAGCCGTTCCTGTGGCAGAGCTCCGAAGGTGAGTCGACGCTTCACGCCATGACCGTGCGCGTCCGGAAGAACCAGACGCGCGGGCTGGCGGGCACGGCCAGCTATACCCTCGCCAAATCGATCGACAACGCCTCGTCGATTGGCGGCGGCGGCCAGGTCGTCGCGCAGAACGACCAGGATCTCGAGGCCGAGCGCGGGCTCTCGAGCTTCGATCGCCGACACCAGTTCGACTCGAATCTCTCCTTCGAGCTGCCGTTCGGCGCCAACCGCCAGTGGCTGCACGACGGCGGGCCGTGGGCCGCCCTCCTCTCCGGCTGGTCGCTTTCGACGTCGTTCACGGCGCAATCGGGCACGCCCTTCACCGCCCGCGTCCTGGCGGCGGCGTCGGACGTCGCCCGCGGCACCAACGGCACGCTGCGGGCCGACTACGTCGGCGCCCCCGTCGCCCTGGACTCGCCGACGCTGCTGCGATTCTTCAACACGAGCGCATTCGTCGTTCCCGCGCCCGGGACGTTTGGCAACGCGGGGCGCAACACCATCATCGGTCCCGGCGAGACACAGCTCAACGCGTCGCTGGGCCGCGACGTCCGCCTCACCGGCACGCAGGTCTTGTCCCTGCGCGTCGAAGCCACCAACCTGTTCAACAGCGTGCGGTTCGGCGCCATCGACACCGCGGTCAACTCGCCCACCTTCGGCCAGGTGATCTTGATCCGGCCGATGCGGACGCTGCAGTTCAACGCGAGGTACCGGTTCTGATGCGCCGTCTCGCCGCCATCCTCTCTGCCCTCTCCGCCCTCTCTGCCTTCTCCGCCTACGTGCTGTCCGTGCCCGTGTCGGCCCAGCAGGCGGCAGCGCCAGCCCCGACGCCGGCGTTCCGCTCGAACGTCAGCGTCGTCGTCGTGGACGTCGTGGTTCGCGATCGCAGCGGCGCCATCGTGCGGGGCCTCACCGCCGACGAGTTCGAGGTGCGCGAGGACAACCGGCCGCAACAGATCCGCTCCTTCGACTTCGAGGAAGTGACCACGACGGCGCGGGCGGCCGCGCCGCCGCCCGCGCTGCTCACCGACGCGGCGCTGGCGGCGCCGGCAACCGCTGCCGCGGCAACGCCGGCGCCACCGCTGCGCCGCGAGGACGTGGCCGGCCGGCGACTGGTCGTGCTCCTCTTCGATCTGAGCTCGGTGCAGCCCGACGAGCTCGAGCGCGCCGGCCAGGCCGCGGTGGACTACGTGGACCACCAGATGACCGGTTCGGATCTGGTGGCCGTGGCCACCATCGACACGACGCTCGACGTGCTGACCGACTTCACGGCGGACCACCAGGCCGTGAAGCAGGCGCTCGCCCATTTCACCGCCGTGGACGGCGTGGCCTTCGAGACCCCCGCCGCCGAGACCGCCGCCACCGACGAGGCCGGCGGCGCCGCTGGCGGGAGCGCCGAATACGACGTCTTCAACAACGACGCCCGGCTTCGCGCCATCAAGACGCTCGCCGACGCGCTGGCACCCGTCGAGCAGAAGAAGGCGATCCTCTACTTCAGCAGCGGCATGGCGCGCAGCGGCAGCGACAATCAGGTGGAGCTGCGCACCGCCATCAGCGCCGCCGTGCGCGCCAACGTCTCGCTCTATCCCGTGGACACGCGCGGCCTGCAGGCGGTGGTGCCCGGCGGCGACGCAACGCGCGCCAGCTCGTTTGGCTCCGGGGCGTTCTCGGGCCGCAGCGTGCGGGGACAGTTCGATCAGCTGCAGGCGTCGCAGGAAACGCTCCAGACGCTCGCCTCCGACACCGGCGGCAAGGCGTTCACCGACAACAACGCCTTCGGCGAGGCCTTCACGCAGGTCATTCGCGACACCTCGGCCTACTACCTGCTCGGCTACAGCAGCACCAACGACGTGAGGGACGGCCGGTTCCGGCGCATCACGGTCAAAGTGAAGCGGGCCGACCTTCGGGTCGAGCACCGCAACGGCTACTACGCCGAGCGGGACTTCGCGCACACCGGCCGGCAGGATCGCGAACGCGAGCTGCAGGAACAGCTGGCGTCGCCGGTCTCGTCCACCGACATCCCGGTGTTCGTGTCGGCGGGCTGGTTCCGCCTTGCCGCCGACCGCTACTACGTGCCGCTTTCGGTCGCCATTCCCGGCGACGCCGCCCGCAGCACCGCCGCCGGTGAAGTGGACGTGCTGGGCGCCGTGCGCGATGAGCAGGGCCGTCCGGTGGGCCGCATCCGCCAGACCCTCAAGCTGGCTCCGGAAGGCGGCACGAAGCAGGTGCTTTATCAGTCGGGGCTGTCGCTGCCGCCCGGACGCTTCTCGGCAAAGGTCGTGGTGCGCGACAACGCCAGCGGCGCCGTGGGCTCGTTCGAAACCGGCGTCTTCGTGCCGGACCTGCGGCGCGCGCCCGTCAAGGTGAGCTCGGTCACGCTGAGCACGCAGCTGCGGCCGGTCGAGGGGCGCCAGCGCAGCGAGAGCCCGCTCGTGCGCGAGGGGGTGGAGATCCTGCCGAGCCTGACGCACGTGGTCGATCGCGCGCAGAAGATGTACTTCTACTACGAGGTGTACGAGCCGGAGTCGGCTGCCGGCGGCACGTCGTCCCTCAAGACCAGCCTGGCCTTCTACCGCGGCACCGTGAAGGTGTTCGAAACCCCGCTCGTCGAACGCAGCGGGCTCGACGCGGCCGATCGCCGCGCCGCCATCTTCCAGTTCGAAGTCCCCGCGTCGGGCCTCCAGCCCGGCCTCTACACCTGTCAGGTCAACATCATCGACGACGTGGCCGGCCGCTTCGCGTTTCCGCGACTCGCGCTTTACATCCGCTAGTCGGACGTCGCATTTAACACACTCGAAACGCACCGGACCCCTATCGGAAACCAACGACACATAAGGTCGTTACGAGAGGGCTATTACGATGACATGGGTGACTGCTTGAATCGCCGTATGGGTGCCATGCGGCTCACGTTGACCATCGGCATGTTGATCGCTGCCGGCGCGTCGAACGCCGTTCTTGCGCAGGTGACACCGGCCGCCGGGTCCACGCCGCCGGACGACACGCCGTCGATCCGCGTCGGCACCACCATCTTCCCGAACTTCACCTACCAGACCGAACCGAAGATCACCGACAGCGATGGGAACCTGGTCAAACGCAGCGCCTTCGATGTGTCTCGCGCCTATCTCAACATCACCGGCAACATCTCGCACATTGTGGCGTTCCGGGTGACCCCCGACATCACACGTGAGACCAATACGGCCAGCTCGCTCGCGGGGAGCCTGGTCTTCCGGGTCAAATACGCGTACCTGCAAACCAACTTCGACGACTGGATGACCCGCGGCTCGTATGCCCGTTTCGGGATCCAGCAGACGCCCTACCTCGACTACGCGGAAGGCATCTACCGTTACCGCTTCCAGGGAACGATGTTCCTCGAGCGCGCAGGCTACATGTCGTCGGCCGACGCAGGCGCGTCGTTCCATTACCAGTTCAAGTCGAACTACGGCGACGTGCACGTCGGCCTCTTCAACGGCGAGAACTACAACCGCGCCGAGGTCAACGATCAGAAGGCCATCATGATTCGCGCGGCCGTCCGTCCGTTCTCCCGCAAAGCGCCGGTCCTGCGCGGCCTGCGCGCGGCGATCTTCTTCTCGGGCGACAATTACGTGAAGGACGGCGAACGGAAGCGCACGGTTGCGACGGCGACGTACGAGCACCCGTGGGTGACGGCCGGATTCGAATACCTCGACGTTCGCGACCAGCGCTCGGCCCTGCCCGGGACACCGAACGTCAAGGGCGACGGCTACTCGGTCTGGGTGATTCCCCGCGACAAGCACGGGTGGGAGGGGCTGATCCGCTACGACCACCACACGCCGAACACGTCCAGCGCGTTCGCGCCGCTAGCCACCGCCGGCGATGCGACGACGCCGCTCGACTCGCAGAAGCAGAATCGCATCATCGCCGGCGTCGCCTACTGGTTCCCGCATCAGGGCAACGTGTCCTCCGCGCTCCTGGTCGACTACGACGGCCAGATCTTCAAGCACATGACGGCCGCACCTACGAAGGTGGTCGGCGTCCACGGGCTCATCCAATTCTAGGTTCTTCAGGAGGCCATCTCATGAAACGCCCTTCTACGCTCGCCGCCATCGCCTGCACGCTGGCCCTTGGCGTCGGCGTCGCGGCGCAGTCCATCCAGATCAACGGCGCCGGCGCGACGTTCCCGAATCCGATCTACTCGAAGTGGTTCGACGAGTACGGCAAGAAGAACCCGAACGTCCGGATCAACTATCAGCCGATCGGCTCGGGCGGCGGCATCCGGCAGGTGACCGCGCAGACGGTGTTCTTCGGCGCCACCGACGGCCCGATGACCGAAGAGCAGATCCTCGCGGCACCCGGCAAGATCCTGCACCTGCCCACCGTGCTCGGTGCGGACGTGCCGGTCTACAACCTCCCGGGCGTGAGCGGTGAAATCAAGTTCACCGGCGCGGTGCTCGCCGACATCTACCTCGGCAAGATCACGAAGTGGAACGATCCGGCGCTGGTGAAGCTCAATCCGACGGCCAAGCTGCCCGCCACCGACGTCACCGTGGTGCACCGCTCTGACGGGTCCGGCACCACCTACATCTTCGTGGACTTCCTCGCGAAGGCATCGCCCGAGTGGAAGAAGCGCGTCGGCGTGGCCACGTCGGTAATGTGGCCGACCGGCGTCGGCGGCAAGGGCAACGAGGGCGTGGCGGGGTTGGTGCAGCAGGTGCCCGGCTCGATCGGCTACGTCGAGCTGATTTACGCGCTGCAGAACAAGATCGCCTACGGGTCGGTGCAGAACCTGGCCGGCGAGTTCGTGCGCGCCACGGTGCAGTCGGTGACGGCGGCGGCCGCTGGCGCCGCGGCGAAGATGCCGGCGGACTTCCGGGTGTCGATTACCAACGCCGAGGGCAAGGGCGTCTATCCCATCTCCTCGTTCACCTGGCTGCTGCTCTACGAAAACCCAAAGGACAAGGCGCAGAGCAAAGCCATGGTCGAGTTCGTGAAGTGGGCGCTCAGCGACGGGCAGAAGTTTGCCGCGGAACTGGGCTATGCGCCGCTGCCGGCCGAGGTCGTGAAAATGGAGCTCGCGGCGCTGGCCAAAGTTCGTGTCTCCTGACGCAGCCAAGGCACGCGTGAAGCGCGGAAGCCAGGGCGACCTCGGCTTCCGCCTGGGCACGGGCGCGTTCGCCGTCCTCGTCGTCGCCATCGTCGCCGGCATTGGCGCGGTGCTGATCAGCGAGTCGTGGTTGTCGATCCAGAAGTTCGGTCTCGGCTTCTGGCAGACCACGATCTGGGACCCGGTGGCCGGCGACTTCGGCGCGCTGCCGTTCATCTGGGGCACGCTCTACTCGTCGATCCTGGCGCTCCTGATCGCCACGCCGGTCGCGCTCGGCATCGCCATCTTCATCGCCGAGCTGTGCCCGGCGCCGCTGCGCATGCCGCTCGTGTTCCTCACCGAGCTCCTGGCCGCGATCCCGTCGATCGTCTACGGCCTGTGGGGCATTTTCGTGCTGGTCCCCGCCGTCCGGCAGCTCGAAATCGCCACGCCGCAGTTCCTCAAGGCCGTGCCGCTCTTCAGCGGGCCACCGCTCGGCGTGGGCATGCTGTCGGCAGGCCTGATCCTGGCGATCATGATCACGCCGTTCACCTCGTCGGTGGCGCGCGAGGTGCTGAAGTCGGTGCCGATCGAACAGCGCGAGGGCGCCTATGCGCTCGGTGCGACGCGATTCGAAGCCATCAAAGCGGCGCTCTTCTACGCCCGCACCGGCATCGTCGGCGCGGTGATGCTCGGGTTCGGCCGCGCGCTCGGCGAAACCATGGCCGTGACGATGGTCATCGGCAACGCCCCGCAGGTGTCGGCGTCGCTGTTCGCGCCGCAGTATTCGATGGCGGCGGTGATCGCCAACGAGTTCACCGAGGCCGACACCGAGCTCTACCTCGACGCGCTGGTCGAGATCGGGCTCGTGCTCTTCGCCATCACGCTGCTGGTCAACGTCCTGTCGCGCGCGCTGATCTGGAGCATGACGCGCTCTTTCAAGAAGGCGTCCACGCCGGCGCTCATGCCGGCCGGGCCCGAGGCGGCCGCATGACCTGGGCCGCCTGGCGCAAAGCGAAGTCGGCCGTCTTCGTCGGCTTCTGCGGGCTGTCGATCGCCGTCGCGCTCGTCCCGCTCGCCTTCATCTTCTTCTTCGTGGTGAGCGAAGGCATCCGCGCGCTCAACGTCGATTTCTTCACGCAGATGCCGAAGCCGGTCGGCGAGGTCGGCGGCGGCATGGGCAACGCCATCGTCGGCACGCTGATCATCGTCGGGCTGGGCGCGCTGTTCGCCATCCCGACCGGGATCATGAGCGGGGTCTACCTGTCGGAGTACGCCGGGACGAGACTGGCATCGACGGTGCGCTTCGCCGCCGACACGCTCAACGGCGTGCCGTCGATCGTCATCGGCGTGTTCGTTTACACCATCGCCGTGCTGCCGGTGAAGCAGTTCAGCGCGCTCGCCGGCGGCCTGGCGCTCGGCGTGATGATGATTCCGATCATCGCGCGCACCACCGAGGAGCTGCTGCTCCTGGTGCCCGGCTCGATGCGCGAGGGGTCGCTGGCGCTCGGCGCCACGCGCGCGCAGGCCACCTTCACCGTCGTGCTGCCGGCAGCGCTCCCCGGCATCCTCACCGGCGTGGTGCTGGCGCTGGCGCGCATCGCCGGCGAGACGGCGCCGCTCCTCTTCACCTCGTTCAACAACCGCTTCTTCAACACGACGCTCACGCAGCCGATGGCGTCGCTCACCGTCACGGTCTTCACCTACGCCATCTCGCCCTACGAGGACTGGCACCGGCAGGCCTGGGCCGGCGCCCTGGTGCTCGTCGCCATCGTGTTTTTCTGCTCGCTCCTCGCCCGCGTCGCCACCCGCCGCCTGGAGCGCATGCGCGGCCACTAAAGGGCGGAGTGGGCAGAGTGGGCAGAGTAAACACCCACCTCCTTTCAGGCGTGTTAGCGTTCAGAGCCGCCGTGAATCGCGAACCGGCGTCAAGCCGGTTTGCCAGATGCAGTCACGCGATCTGTGTTCTGTGCGGATCGCATTGGCCAAGGAGCGCATTCGGATGATGAATCGAGCCATACGGGCGGGAATTCTTGCCGGCGGAGCGTGTCTGCTCGCCGGCGTGGCGTCGGCGCAGGGCCCCGGGCCGGGTGGGCCGGTGGGCATCGCCGCCGGGATGCAGCAGCAGTACAACTTCCTCAAGACCAACCTCACGCAGGCAGCGGAGGTGGTGCCCGAGGCCGGCTACGGTCAGAAGGTCGGCACCATGGGCGAGGTGCGGACCTATGGACAGGTCATCGGCCACGTGGCCAACGCCCAGTTCGGCCAGTGCTCCGGCGCGCTCGGCGTGCCCAACCCGAACCAGGGCATCAACCTCGAGGACGGCACCAAGTCGCGCGCCGACCTGATCAAGGGGCTGGCCGACTCGTTCACCTTGTGCGACAAGGCGTTTGCCGGGCTGACCGATGCCAACGCCGCCGAGATGCTTCCCAACGGCCGCGGCGGTCAGGCCGCGCGCGCCGTCGGCCTGATCGGCGTGTTGACGCACGGCAACGAGATGTACGGTATCGCCACGGTCTACCACCGGGCGCAGAACATCGTGCCGCCGTCCACCGCAGCGCGCGGCCGAGGAAGAGGCGGGCGGGGGAATTAGGCAGAATGGGCGGAGAAGGCAGAGAGGGCGGAGAGGGCAAAGAAAGGAAAGCGCTTCCCCACGCCGCGGGACCTGGCGGCGCCACGAGAACGAGCGCAACCTCCACGCCACGGGTAGACCAAGGGAGGCGTGGTCGTTTTTGCGAGACGCGTTCGAGCCGCGCCGATCACGATCACGAACCGGCGAGAAGGCATTGGGGACCAGCGGGGTTTGAGTCGCCACCAGCGGAGCTGACCATCCCGGACGAAACGCGGGAGAATGGCGGCGCATCGGCACCGAGGTCGGCGTCTTGTTGGTGCTGAGAGCCCGTGTTTGAGTTGGACCCCGGGGTCCCGC